>NZ_KI914890.1:144390-149519 GCF_000520555.1 Arthrobacter sp. Br18
CTGTTGGGCCGGCATCCGGGCCGGCTTTCTTCCCGACCTTCTGGTCGGCCGTCCCGTCGTCAGGAACCTGCCCGATCTCGGTGACAGCTCCCCGTGCGGGAGACGCCTGCTCTGCCGGGCTGAGCCGCACCGCGGCACGGCGGGTGTCGGCGCCCGGCCGTGGCGCCTTCCTGCCTGCCGCCTTCTCGGCAGCAAGCTTGTCCTTGACCGTGCTCGCGTAGGCGTCCACGTATTCCTGCCCCGAAAGCCTCATCAGCTCATACATGATCTCGTCCGTCACCGACCGCTGCACGAAGCGGTCCTCTTCCCGACCTTCTGGTCGGCCGCGCTGTCTGCTGTCGGGCCGGCATCCGGGCCGGCTTTCTTCCCGACCTTCTGGTCGACCGCGCTGTCTGCTGTTGGGCCGGCATCCGGGCCGGCTTTCTTCCCGACCTTCTGGTCGGCCGTCCCGTCGTCAGGAACCTGCCCGATCTCGGTGACAGCTCCCCGTGCGGGAGACGCCTGCTCTGCCGGGCTGAGCCGCACCGCGGCACGGCGGGTGTCGGCGCCCGGCCGTGGCGCCTTCCTGCCTGCCGCCTTCTCGGCAGCAAGCTTGTCCTTGACCGTGCTCGCGTAGGCGTCCACGTATTCCTGCCCCGAAAGCCTCATCAGCTCATACATGATCTCGTCCGTCACCGACCGCTGCACGAAGCGGTCCTCGGCAAGGCCCTCGTATCTGCTGAAATCGAGCGGCTCACCGATGATCACTCCGACCCGCCGGATGTTCGGGATCCTGCGGCCGATCGGCTGGACCTTGTCGGTCCCGATCATCGCCACCGGAATAACGGGAACCCCCGTGGCGAGGACCAGCTTGGCGACGCCCGTCTTGCCGCGGTACAGGCGCCCGTCCGGACTGCGCGTTCCTTCGGGATAGATTCCCAGCAGGCCCCCGGCGTTGAGAATGTCCATGCCGGCGGTCAGTGAGGACGACGACGCCGCGCCGCCGGAGCGGTCCATCGGCAGCTGGTTCGACAAGCGGAAGAACATCGCCGTCATCCGCCCCTTGAGGCCCCTGCCGGTGAAGTACTCGGACTTCGCCAGGAATACCACAGGCCGCGGAACCGCAATAGGCAGGAAGATCGAGTCCGAGAAGGACAGGTGGTTGCTGACCAGCACTGCCGGCCCGGAGGCCGGAATGTTGTCCACGCCCTTGATCCAGGGACGGAAAAGCAGATTCAGAAGAGGACCAACGATGACCCTCTTCATAATCCAATAGAACACGCTGCCAGCCTCCCTGAAGGGACTGCGGCCTTCGATACCGGCACGCCGTCCTTTTTTCCTTGTGGAAGCCTACTCTAAGGGCCCAGCACGCCGCACTCGGGTGGAATGCCGGGACAAACCGGTGCAGGGGGACGGAACGGCCCAACCGGTGGGCATGGAAGCGTGCAGGTGCAGTTGACGAACCGCTGTCCTGTGGCCACGATGGATCATAACCCCACCGATCTTCGGCCGCCCGGCGGAACTCATTCTGTAATGGAACAGCAGGTAGCAGCTTATGACCCCCCGAGGGCAGGAACCCAACGAGTCCACGGACGATGAGGTATGGCTGGACATCGTTGCGCGCCTTGAGCAGACGCCGCCCGGAACGGCACCGGAACCGGCACGGAAGGACACGCCGGCCGGCGCTCCGGCCGCTGACCCGTTACCGCCGAACCCGTTCCTGACCGACCGGCAGCGAGCGGATGCCGTTTTCGAGAATCAACCGCTGCGTCCGCCGGGCCCCCGCGACTATGAGGCGACCGAAACGGGAAACGACGACGGCCGCTACGTACCGCCCGAACCCCCTCCGCTGGGAGCCGGTGATCCCCTGCTGGTGCTGTCCTGGCTGGCAGCTGCGGGCGGACCCGTGCTGCTCCTGGTGATTGCCATGTTCTGGCGCAGCGCTCCCCTGTCCGTCTGGCTCGGGGTGCTCGCAGTGTTCGTGGCCGGAGCCGGTTACCTCCTGACCCGCCTGCCCGGGAGCCGCGACGACGACGGCGCCGAGGTCTAGCCTTTCGGGGTCGTGCGGGATTGGGCCTGCGCGGGAACCTAGACGGTGCCGCGCAGCATCTGCCGGGAGAGGTCCGCGGCTCCGATGAGTCCCGCTGCAGGTCCGAGGGCAGCAAGTTCGATGCCGGCCGCCGGCCGGAAGCCGCGGCCCGTCAGGTTCCGTGCGAAGGCCCGGCGCGTGGGCTCCAGCAGGAGCTGTCCCGCCGTGCTGAGACCGCCGCCGATGACGAAGGTCCCGGGATCGAGAGCTGCCGCGAGGTTGGCCAGGCCGAGCCCCAGCCACTGGCCGACGTCGTCGACCAGCTCCTTCGACGCCGGGTCGCCCTCGAGGGCGAGGCTGGTGACCAGCGCTCCCGTGATCGCGCGGACGTCGCCGTCCACTGCGTCGAGCAGGTTGCGGGCGACCGGGGAATTGGCGGCGGCGAGTTCACGTGCCTCACGGCCGAGGGCGTTGCCCGACGCGTACTGTTCCCAGCAGCCGCGGTTTCCACACTCGCATCGATGGCCCTGGGGAACCAGGATCTGGTGCCCGAACTCGCCGGCCACACCGTGACGGCCCCGTTCCACCCGGCCGTCCATGATCATCGCACCGCCGATGCCGGTTCCAAGGGTGACACACACCAGACGCGGCTCGTCGCGCCCCGCACCGAACCGCGATTCCGCCCACGCCGCGGCGTCGGCGTCGTTCACCACCGTGACGCGCCGCCGCAGGAGGACCTCCAGGTTGCGGCGCAGCGGCTCGTTGCGCCAGGCGAGGTGCGGGCTGAAGAGCACCGTCCCGTTCGCCAGGTCCATCCAGCCCGCCGCACCGATCCCGACGGACCGGATCCGGAAGTTCCGCGACAGTTCGCCCACCAGTTCGGCGATCACCCGTTCCACCTCCCGCGCGTCCTGCCCGGGCGTGGTGCGGGTCGCTTCGGCGAGGGTGCGCCCGTACACGTCGACGACGCCGGCTGCGACCTTCGTACCGCCGATATCGATGCCGACAGCGAGGCCGCGCCGCGCCGGATTGGCCAGGCCGGTGCGCGGTGCGCGGGCGGCGAGCGGTGCCTGGCTGCTCCACGGCAGCATCGATGGACCGTCAGCGCGGCGGGAGCGGAAGATCCCCCTCGTATGCTGGGACGTCATCGTGTTTTTCTCTCCGTCACGGGAAGGCCGGGCGGGGTTTCCCGCACCGTTACTGTTTCGTACATTACTCGACGGTAATTTACGCGTGAAAACCAGTAGGCTGGGGAAATCCCACAGGCATTGGTGATATCGAAGGAGCTATCGTGCGCGAAATCAGCGTTCCCGTCCTCGTGGACGTACCCCGCAGCAGCAACACCACGGACCTCGTGGTGCGGCAGGCAGCGAAATCGTCCAACCCCGCACTCTTCTCCGTCCAGGACGGAGCCGGCCAGTGGCAGGACATCAGTGCTACCGAATTCCGCAGCCAGGTGGAAGCGGTAGCGAAGGGCCTGATCGCCTCAGGTGTCCACGCGGGCGACCGGGTGGCCATCATGGCACGGACCAGGTATGAGTGGTCCCTCGCGGATTTCGCCATCTGGTTCGCGGGCGCTGTGTCGGTTCCCGTGTACGAGACGTCCTCCCCCGCCCAGGTGGCCTGGATCCTCAGCGACTCCGGCGCGGTCGGTGCTTTCGTCGAGGCTGCGCGCCACGAGAACGTGGTCCGGGAAGCAGCAGCCTCGGAACCCCTCAGTGCCCTGCAGCACGTCTGGCAGTTCGACGGCACTGGGTTGGACGTGCTCCGCACCGCCGGAGCGGGCGTCGAGGACCAGGCGGTCGCGGACCGCCGGGCGATCGCGGGGCTCGACGACATCGCCACCATCATCTACACCTCCGGGACGACGGGCCGGCCCAAAGGTTGCGAACTGACCCACGGGAACTTCGTCGAACTCGCCGACAACGCCGCCGCCGCGCTGCCGGAGGTCGCCCACGAGGGCGCGCAGACCATCATGTTCCTGCCCCTGGCGCATGTGTTCGCGCGGTTCATCTCGGTGCTGTGTGTCTCGGCAGGTGCCACCGTGGCGCACACCTCCGACGTCAAGAACCTGCTGCCCGACCTCCAGAGCTACAAGCCGACCTTCATCCTCGCCGTGCCGAGAGTGTTCGAGAAGGTGTACAACAACTCCATGCTGAAGGCCGAGGACGGCGGCAAGGGCAAGATCTTCCACGCCGGTGCCGACGTCGCCATCGCCTGGTCGAAAGCCGACCAGGCGGGCAAGGTCCCCCTGATGCTCAAGGCCAAGCATGCAGTGTTCGACCGCCTCCTCTACGGCAAGATCCGCACCGCCATGGGCGGACGTGTGGAGCACGCAGTCTCCGGCGGAGCGCCGCTGGGCGACCGCCTGGGTCATTTTTTCCACGGTATCGGGCTGATGGTGCTCGAGGGCTACGGCCTGACGGAGACCACAGCTCCCATCACGGTGAACACCCCGAAGCGCATCAAGATCGGCTCCGTGGGAGCGCCCCTGCCCGGCAACGCCGTTCGGATCGCCGAGGACGGCGAGATCCTGGCTAAGGGTGTCTGCGTGATGAAGGGCTATTACAACCGGCCCGACCTCACCGCCGAGGCCTTCGCCGACGGATGGTTCCGTACCGGCGACATCGGGCAGCTCGACGACGACGGGTTCCTGTTCATCACCGGCAGGAAGAAGGAGATCATCGTCACGGCCAGCGGAAAGAACGTGGTGCCCGCGTTGCTCGAGGACACCATCCGTGCGAACGCCCTGGTATCGCAGTGCGTGGTGGTCGGCGACCAGCGCCCCTTCATCTCCGCACTGATCACCCTCGACGAGGAAGCGCTGCCGGGTTGGCTCGACCGCCATCAGCTGCCCGCCGGCACCACCATGGCGGAGGCCGCTGAGCACCCCGTGGTGCTGGCGGAGATCCAGGAACTCGTGGACGGCGCGAATACCACCGTGTCACGGGCGGAGGCCATCAAGGTCTTCCGGATCGTGCCCACCGACTTCACCGAGACCAGCGGCCACCTCACACCGTCACTCAAGATCAAGCGCGCCCAGGTGCTCAAGGACTATTCCGCGATCGTCGAGTCCATCTACTCGACGAGCAAGGTCTGACCCTGGACCGGCTGACGGCCC
>NZ_KI914890.1:149619-156337 GCF_000520555.1 Arthrobacter sp. Br18
CCGGGGCCGTCAGCCGGTTCCCAGTGACAGCAGGGCGTTCTCCACCACTTCGGTCAGGGCCGGGTGGATCCAGTACTGGCCTTTCGCCATATCGTGTGCGCTCAGCCCGAACGACATCGCCTGGATGAGGGGCTGGATGATCATCGACGCCTCGTGCCCCAGGATGTGGGCGCCGAGCAGCTGGCCCGAGCCCCGCTCGGCCAGCAGCTTCACGAAGCCGGTGGTGTCCTCCATGGCCCATCCGTAGGCGGTGGAGCCGTACTGCTGGACGGCGGTCACGATCTCGATCCCTGTTGATTCACCGTGCTGAAGCGCTTCTTTCTCGGTCATCCCGACGGCGGCCAGCTGCGGGTGGGTGAAGACCGCCGCGGGCACATACCGGTGATCGCTCAGGCGCAGGTCCCCCGGGTGCAGCAGGTTGTGCGCGACCACCCTCGCCTCATGATTGGCGACATGCTTGAGCTGGTGCGCGCTGCTGACGTCCCCCAGTGCCCAGACACCCGTGACGGGCTGCCCTCCCCGAAGAACCCGCTGGTGGCCGTCCACGCACAGGCTGCCGTTCGCGGCAAGGTCGAAACCCGCCTCCGATGCCCCGAGTCGATCAGTATTGGCGATCCTGCCCGTTGCCACCAGCACCACATCGACGTCGAGGGCCTCCGCTCCCCCTGGCCCGCAGACGAGGGCCCGCACCGACCCGTCGGGGTTCTCCGTCAGTGCTGCGACGGACGAGTCGAGACGGACCTGCCACTGCTTCGAGGCTGCCTCGGTGAAGCGCATCGAGACCGTCTCGTCGAGGGCTCGGAGCAGGGCGCCGGAGCGCGCCACCAGGGTGACCTCGGTGCCGAAGGCTCCGAAGACGTGCGCGAATTCCGCCGCGATGTAGCCGCCGCCGATGATGAGCAGGCGCGCGGGCTGGGCGGCAAGCCGCATCACAGTATCGGACGTGTGGACCTGCGGAAGCGTGATGCCGGGGATGTCGGGCAGCACTGCGCGTGATCCTGCCGCAATCACCACCTGGTCGGCGGTGATGTGCTCACCGGTTCCGGAGACCAGGGATTTCTCGCCCGTCAGGCTGAAGGAATCCTCGTAGAGGGTGACGTTGTCCAGTTCGTCGGCCCGGTAGCTGCGCCCTCCCCGGGAGATGGCGTCGATGCGGGTGAAGATGCGGTCGCGGATGTCGGACCACCTCGCGCCATCGAGGGTCAGGTCCACTCCCAGCCGGGTCGACTCACGCGCCGCCGTGGCGAGCTCTGCAGGATAGACGAACATCTTCGTCGGGATGCACCCCACGTTCAGGCAGGTCCCGCCGAAGGTGCCGCCGTCGATCAGCGCGACCCGCCGGTCGTCCCAAGCAGGCGTGATCAGGGTGTTGCCCGACCCTGAACCGACGATCGCGAGATCATAGTGGGTCACGTCCCCTCCGGGGTGACCTCGAGCAGGAGGTCACCACCCTGGACCTGGGCTGCGTCCGCGGGGATGCGCTTCACCGTCCCGGCGACGGGGCTGGTGATGTTCGCTTCCATCTTCATGGCTTCGATGGTGGCGACGGTGTCTCCGGCGGCGATCGTCGCTCCCTCCTCCACGGTGATGGTGACGGCGCCGGCGAAGGGAGCGGCGATGTGGCCGGGCTTGGTGGGGTCGGCCTTTTCGGCGGCTTTGACGTCACTGGTGACGCTGCGGTCGCGGACGCTCACGGGGCGCATCTGCCCGTTCAACACGCACATGACGGTGCGCATGCCTTTCTCGTCGGCGTCGGATACGGCCTCGAGGCGGGCGATGAGCCGGACGCCCTTCTCCAGTTCGATGACGTGCTCGGAGCCCTGCTGGAGACCGTAGAGGTAGTCGGAGGTGCCCAGCACCGAGACGTCCCCATAGGTCTCCCGGGTCGCCGCGAACTCGGCTGCGGGGCCGGCGAACAGCAGACGGTTCAGGGTGGTCCTGCGCCCGGCGGAGTCCCCGGCGAGCTGCTTCTCATCCTTCGGATCCAGGGCGGTGATCCCGGGGCGGGCCTTGCGTCCCTGGAGGGCCTTGGTGCGGAAGGGTTCCGGCCAGCCGCCGGGAGGATCCCCGAGCTCGCCGTTGAGGAAGCCGATCACCGAATCCGGGATGTCATAGTCCTGCGGGTTGGCTTCGAACTCGGCCGGGTCGGCGTTGGAGCCGACGAGCTGCAGGGCGAGATCCCCCACGACCTTGGAGGACGGGGTGACCTTCACCAGGCGCCCGAGGATCCGATCCGCTGCCGTGTACATGTCCTCGATGGCCTCGAAGCGTTCCCCCAGACCCAGGGCGATGGCCTGCTGCTTGAGGTTCGAGAGCTGCCCGCCGGGAATTTCGTGCCGGTAGACCCGCCCGGTGGGTCCGGGCAGCCCGGATTCGAACGGTGAGTAGATGCGGCGGACCGCTTCCCAGTAGGGCTCCAGCGAGCAGACCGCGTCGAGGTCCAGCCCGGTCTCGCGCGGCGTGTGGGCCAGGGCCGCGACCAGGGCCGAGGCCGAGGGCTGGCTCGTGGTCCCGGCCAGGGGGGCGCTGGCGACATCGACGGCGTCCACGCCTGCCTCGACGGCGGCCAGGAGGGTCGCGAGCTGACCTCCCGCGGTGTCGTGGGTGTGCAGGTGCACGGGCAGCTCGAAGCGTTCCCGCAGTGCGGTGACCAGCTTCACCGCCGCGGCCGGGCGGAGCAGCCCCGCCATGTCCTTGATCGCCAGGATATGCGCCCCGGCATCGACCATCCGCTGGGCCAGGTCGAGGTAGTACTCCAGGGTGTACAGGGTTTCGTCCGGGTCGAGCATGTCGGCGGTGTAGCACAGGGCCACCTCGGCGACGGCGGTGCCGGTGGCGCGGACCGCCCGGATCGCGGGCTCCATCTGGGAGACGTCGTTCAGGGCATCGAAGATCCGGAAGATATCGATCCCCGACGCCGCGGCCTCGGTGACGAACGCCGTCGTGACGGCTTCCGGGTAGGGGGTGTAGCCCACGGTGTTGCGTCCGCGCAGCAGCATCTGCAGGCAGATGTTCGGAATCTCCCGGCGCAGCGCGTCCAACCGGTCCCACGGATCCTCGCCCAGGAAACGCAGGCCCACATCGTAGGTCGCTCCTCCCCACGCCTCGACCGACAACAACTCGGGGGTCAGGCGGGACACCGGCCCGCCGGCGGCCACCAGATCCCGGGTCCGCACCCGGGTCGCCAGCAGCGACTGGTGCGCGTCCCGGAACGTCGTGTCCGTCACCGCGACGGCGGTCCGCGCCCGAAGCTCGGACGCGAAGCCTTCGGGGCCGAGTTCCTGGAGGCGCTGGCGTGAACCGGCGGGGAGCGGCGCATCCCGGTCCTCCTGGGGGATCCGGGGGAGCTTCTCCTGCGGGTCAAGGTGCACCGGGCGTTCCCCGTGCGGCTTGTTCACCGTTACCTCCGCCAACCAGGTGAGCAGTTTCGTGCCGCGGTCCGCCGGAATGCGGGCCGTCAGCAGTTCCGGGCGCTCGTCGATGAAGGACGTGGCGACGTTCCCGGCGATGAAGTCGGGATCATCCAGCACCGCCTGCAGGAAGGAGATGTTCGTGGACACCCCGCGGACCCGGAATTCCGCCAGGGCACGGCGGGCCCGGGTCACGGCCGAGGCGTAGTCCCGGCCCCGGCAGGTGAGCTTGACCAGCAGCGAGTCGAAATGCGGGCTGATCTCCGCCCCGGCATACACCGTCCCGCCATCCAGGCGCACCCCGGCACCACCGGCCGACCTATAGGCGGAAATACGTCCGACGTCGGGCCGGAACCCGTTCGCCGGGTCCTCCGTGGTGATACGGGACTGCAGCGCCGCGCCCCGCAGATACACCGTGTCCTGGCTGAGCCCCAGATCCGCCAGAGTCTCCCCCGCCGCGATGCGCAACTGCGCCTGCACCAGGTCGACGTCGGTGACTTCCTCCGTGACCGTGTGCTCGACCTGGATGCGGGGGTTCATCTCGATGAACACGTGCTGGCCGGCCCGCTCCCCCACCGTGTCCACCAGGAACTCCACCGTCCCGGCATTCACATAGCCCAGGGCGGTCGCGAATTTCACGGCGTCGCGGTGCAGGGCCTGCCGGATCCCCTCATCGAGGTTCGGGGCCGGGGCGATCTCGATGACCTTCTGATGCCGGCGCTGCAGCGAACAGTCCCTCTCGAACAAATGCATCACGTTGCCTTCGGCGTCGGCCAAAATCTGGACCTCGATATGGCGCGGCCGTAACACCGCCTGTTCAAGGAACATCGTGGGATCCCCGAACGCCGATTCCGCCTCGCGCATCGCGGCTTCCAGCGCCTCCGGGAGTGCCTCCCGGGTATCGACCCGGCGCATGCCGCGCCCGCCGCCGCCCGCGACCGCTTTGGCGAAGATCGGAAAGCCGATCTCCTCCGCCGCCGCAATAAGTTCCGCGACGTCCGCACTGGGCCGCGAGGACGCCAGCACCGGGATGCCTGCTGCCCGGGCCGCGTCCAACGCCTTCACCTTGTTCCCCGCCAACTCCAGCACATCCGCAGGCGGGCCCACGAAGACGATGCCGGCATCCGCCGCGGCCTTCGCGAGCCCGGGGTTCTCCGACAGAAATCCATAGCCCGGGTAGATGGCATCACACCCCGACTCCTTGGCGACACGCACGATCTCCTCGATATCCAGGTACGCCCGCACCGGATGGCCTTCCTCGCCGATCAAGTACGCCTCATCGGCCTTCTGCCGGTGAATCGAGTTACGGTCCTCAAAAGGGAACACCGCCACCGTCTTCGCCCCGGCCTCATGCCCGGCACGAAAAGCCCGAATGGCGATCTCGCCCCGGTTAGCTACCAAAATCTTCGAAAACATCGCTCTCCTGCGTCCTTGCGGCTCGGTTGCGGTTTGCTGGTGAAGTTTCTCCGATCCTACAGTTCGGGGCGGGCGCAGGATTTCATCCGCTCGGGACGGTTCACAGGGCGCAGGTCGGCCGTCCCCGGCAGGCAGGAGCCCCCTTTAGAATGGACAGGGAAATTTTCGTGCCTGGCTGCGGCGCACCCTGCCGCAGCGGCACCGGCTTAGGGATGGTATCCAACGTGCAGATTGTCAGTATCAGCAGCCTCAAAGGCGGAGTGGGCAAGACTTCGGTCACCCTGGGGCTCGCATCAGCGGCTTTGGCGGCAGGAGTCCCCACCCTCGTCGTCGACCTTGACCCGCATGCTGATGCCACGCGGGGGTTGGGCGCCCACCGCGGGGATCGGCTGGACATCGGCCGCCTGCTGAAGGACGCCCGACGCGGCGATCTTGCGGCCAACGCGGTCCCCGCCGGTTGGATTGCAGGGGCCGGACGGCAATCCCCGGCAGGCAGGGAAGCGGTGCTTGACGTGGCCCTGGGTTCCGGTTCCTCAGCGGGCTATGACCGACCCGACCTCGGCGCCCGCGACCTCAAGAGGCTCGCCACCCTGTTGTCGCGCGTGGATAAGTACAGTCTGGTCCTCATCGACTGTCCACCCTCGCTCAACGGGCTCACCCGCATGGCGTGGACGGCGAGCAACCAGGTGCTCCTGGTGGCCGAGCCGGCTCTGTTCTCCGTAGCGGGGACGGAGCGCGCACTGCATGCCCTCGAGCTGTTTCGACCGGAGTTCGCGCCGAACCTCCAGACCGCCGGCATCGTAGCGAACCGTGTGCGGCCGGCGTCGAACGAGCATGCGTTTCGACTGCGGGAAATGGAACGCATGTTCGGCGACCTCCTGCTCAGCCCGAAGATTCCGGAGCAGTCGAACTGGCAGCAGATCCAGGGCGCCGCCCATGCGGTGCATTCCTGGCCGGGCGATGCGGCGCGGCAGACATCGGCGCACTTCGACGAGCTGCTGGGAAACCTGTTCGATTCAGGCCGCCTTCGACGCCGCTCCCCCCGGCGTTAGGCGGACGGCGGTTCGCCGCCCACTGCGCGATTGCCGCCTCGCATCACGCTAGCTGATGCGGCGTGCCGTCGTGCGCCGTTTGCTCAGTTCGTCGTCGGGGAACCCCTGGTCGGGTGCGTGTTCGCTCGGGAGTGCGGCGAGGGTGCCCTCGACTTCACGCCACACCCGCCCCACTGCAATGCCGAACACGCCCTGACCGCCCTGCACGAGGTCGATGACCTCGTCTGCTGACGTGCACTCGTAGACGCTCGCGCCGTCGCTCATCAGGGTGATCTGGGCCAGGTCCTCGACGCCGCGCTCCCGCAGGTGCTCCACCGCGGTGCGGATCTGCTGGAGCGACACCCCGGTGTCCAGCAGGCGCTTCACAACCTTCAGTACCAGGACGTCACGGAAACCATAGAGCCGCTGTGTCCCGGAGCCTGTCGCCCCTCGCACAGCAGGCTCCACGAGCCCTGTCCGGGCCCAGTAGTCGAGCTGGCGGTAGGTGATTCCTGCAGCCTTGCAGGCGATGGGTCCCCGGTAGCCGGCGTCCTCGTCGAGCACCGGAAGGTCCTCGGTGAACAGTAATCCCTGGGCGCTGGCGGGTATGCCGGGGCCGGCCGCGGCGTGGCCCGCGAATTCACCGGCATCACCCTTCGGACTCACGCGCTGCCTCCTCGTTGGGTTCCCCGGAATGGTGCCACGAAAGCCTGCAAGCCCGGGGATTTGAACTCAAGTGTGCCCCGGGTGCGGCGTCGTTGCAATGGGAACTATTATCTTCGACGTTAGATCGCTGCGGTTCGAAGGTCAAAGACCCTGCCCCGGAAGAATTCCCGTGTCGGACGCAGCCGCGGCCGACAC
>NZ_KI914890.1:156437-161799 GCF_000520555.1 Arthrobacter sp. Br18
CGGACGCAGCCGCGGCCGACACGGCTCGCAGGGTGAGCCGGACGATCAGCGCTCGAAGTCCTCAGGCTCGACGTCAGCGAGGAATTCGCGGAACTGCCGCAGTTCCTTCTCCGCGGTTTCCTGCTTGTCGTCGGACTCGTCGCCATCCTCATCCTCTTCGACTGCCTCCGCAATCTCGACGCCTGCCGCGAGGAGAACCTCGTCCGCACAGAAGATCGAGCACGGCACGCGCAGGGCGACGGCCAGGGCGTCGGAGGCGCGGGACTCCACGGTGGTGCCGTCGTCGAGCACCAGCTCCGCGTGATAGACGGTGTCCTGTACCGCGGTGATCCGTACCTCGGTGATGCTCCGCCCGGCCGCAGCCACCACGTTGACCAGCAGGTCGTGGGTCATCGGGCGGGGCGGCACGATGCCCTGCTGCACGAAGGCGATGGCGCTGGCTTCGGGCGCTCCGATCCAGATGGGCAGGTGCTTCGCCCCCGAGACTTCCTTGAGGAGTACGAGGGGCTGGTTTGAGGGCAGTTCGATCCTCACTCCCACAACTTCCACTTCAATCATCGGGCGAGCGCCTAACTGTCCATCCTGGATATGTGGCTGTAGACCAGGGCGCTGTGCAGGCCGAGGCACAGTTCGCTGATTTCACGCGCGGTCTCCGCCGCCCGGGCTTTCGAGGCGACGTCGCGGCGGGATGCCTCAGGTGCGATGACCCGTTCCACGAGTCCGAGTTCGCGGTCCGCGGCGGCACGGAAGGGCCGCAGGTGGCGCGGTTCGATGCCGTGGCTTTCGAGCTGCACGCACGCCTTCGTGATCTTGAGGGCATGTTCATCGAAGCGGCCCGCAGCGGGCGCTATCAGCCCGAAGCCCACGAGGTCGTCCACCAGCCTGCGGGTTGCCCCGGCTTCGGCTGCGAGCGTTTCGACGGTGAGGCTGCGGGCATGGGAGCTCAGTTCGCGGGCGAGCTGGTCGGACACCATTCGCGGTGACAGGGTCATTCCACCGGGCAATGATTCCGGCCGCTCCCCCCGGTCGATCGCGTCGACATAGTCCTTGATGACCTTCAGGGGAAGGTACTGGTCCCGTTGCAGCGCCAGGACGAAGCGGAGGCGTTCGACGTCATGGGCCGCGTACTTGCGGTATCCGGCACGGGTCCGCTGGGGGGTGATGAGCCCCTTCTCTTCGAGGAAGCGGATCTTCGATGCGGTGACCTGCGGGAAGTCCTCGGCGAGCTCACGGAGCACCTCGCCGATGTTGCGGACGCTGGAGCCTGGGTGCGCTGCGGCCGATCCGATGCTGCGCCGGCTGGAATGGGTTTCAGGCATGAAGGGGACTACGCCTGCGCGGTGTGCTGCGCCGGGGGCTGCCCCGAAGCGGCGGTTCGTGCCGCGTAGAAGGTGAGGCGGAACTTGCCGATGCGCACCTCGTTGCCGTTCCGGAGCACGATGCTGTCCACGCGGTCGTTGTTGACGTAAGTCCCGTTCAGGCTGCGCGTGTCGACCACCATGAAGCCGGTGTCCGTCCTGCGGAATTCGGCGTGCTGGCGGGATACCGTGACGTCATCGAGGAAGATGTCCGCGTTGGGGTGGCGGCCGGCTTTGGTGACGTCCTCGTCCAGGAGGAAGCGGGCACCTGCGTTGGGACCGGAATGGGCGATGAGAAGCGCCGACCCTGCAGGAAGGGCCGCAACCGAGCCCTGCTCCTCACGGGTGAAGTTACGTTCGATTTCGGTCGTCTCGATCTGCGGAGGCAGACCGATGGTCGTGGTCTCCGAAGATCCCATCTGCGGTTCCCCTCCGTTCGCGGCTGCGGTGTTGTCGCCAACCATTGGTTTTCCTCCCACGATACGTGACCTGAGGTACGCGGCCCGGCCATCCCGGTCGGCCACGACCGGAGCCGGTTCCTCTAGCCTACCTGCTGTGAGTATTGCGAAGAACTCAGCAGCTCCTCCAGGACGGCTGCGCTTTCCACGCGAATTTCGAGGAGCCAGCCTTCGCCGTACGGGTCGGTGTTGATCAGCGACGGATCGTCGTCGAGGGACTCATTCCGCGCCACCACCTCGCCCGTCACCGGGGCATAGACATCGCTCACGCTCTTGGTCGACTCGACCTCGCCGACCACGTCGGCGCCCGCCACAGCGGATCCGGTCTCCGGCAGCTGGACGTAGACGACGTCGCCCAGGGCATCCTGGGCGAAGTCGGTGATGCCGACGCGCACCACGCCTGCCGCGTTGGGCTCGCTGATCCACTCGTGCTCGGCCGTGTAGTACAGACCTTCGGGGATGTTGCTCATGATCGCCTCTCCGCTGGTGGTGTGGACCCAGGGCCTGTGCGCCCGGTCCGGTATTGATCGAGTATAGGCATGGTTCCGGTCACACGCCTGCCGGTCTGCTGCAGCCGGGCTCCGCTCAGGTTCCCGTGCGCGCCGCACCTCGGCCGCGCCGTACCACCGGACTCGGTGCGTTCGCTGGTTCGCCCGGGCGGCGTTCAGCTTGGGCGCCCGCCGCAGCCCGACCACACCAGGACCGCAATGCGGTGCGCCCAGTTGTCGGGAGGTGTTCGACGTGCAATGCCGAAGGCGTACCACGACCCCGTGAAGCGGCTTCCGGCGATGTCGACGTCGGACTCCGTCGGTAGCCAGGCCGCGTGCCACGGCCTCGTTCAGGTAGCCGCGCAACCGTGCGCGGCGTGGTGCGACAAGGAGCCGCTCGTAGGCATCACGCACCTCCCGGCTCACCCCGTCGGTGAGCATCAGTCCGGCCAGCGGAAGCGCGCCGGCGACGGTGATGCAGTGGCGGAAATGTTCGTCACAGCCGAGTACCAGTGGTTGCACTCGTGCACCATCTCCGAGTGGATGCAGATCTTGCCGCCGTCACAGTCGGTGATATCGACGTCGCTCTCGGCGGCATGGTCGAACTCAAAGCCGGAATAATCGCCCACCACGACCTCGACGGGAGGGGTGCTCGAAGTGAGGACCTGCGCCGCCATCGCATCCACGAAGGCCTCAGCTGACGGATCGACGTCGACGAGCGCATCCCTCCATGCGCAGGCGTGCGTCGGCACATAGGCGGCGCTCTGAAAAGGCAGGAAGACTCCCCCCTCACCCGATGGGTCCTTGCCGAGTGCCCAGTAGCCGGAAATCTCCCAGCCGTCCGGGACAGTGATCTCGAAGGGCGCCGTGAAGGCGGTCACGAGGTACGTACCAGCATCCAGTTCGCCGTTTTCCGGCATTGGTGCGGCCTCGCGAGCCGCTGCGGTCGACGCGGGGGGCTGCGTCTCGGCCGCAGTGCACGCAGAGAGGCCGACGCATGCCAGCAATGCGACGGCCACACCCGCGTGCTGCGAGCGCGCAGCGTGAGCGGCACGGAAGTGCCGGGTTGATGTCCACGAGGCTCGTCCTTTCGTTCGATGCAGCGCGGAGGCTGCACGATCAGTAGACGACACTCCGGTATCAGCAGAATACCGGCGCCTACCGGCCCGGTATCGGCCCGATATCAACCCTTTCCCCGGAATACTCGGTGTCTTGACGGACGTCGGCTTCCGGCGCACAGTGACGTCATGGAGGTGCGCGTTCTCGGAGCGCTGACGCTCGACGACGGTCGGATCCTGCTAGCTCCACGTGACCGTGTGGTGATGGGTGCGCTCACGGTCCGCCTTGGTGCCTCCCTGTCGGTCGAATCCCTCGCGGCAGCGCTCTGGGGTGAGAATCCGCCCGCATCGTGGTCGCATGTCATTCCCGGGTGCATCATGCGGTTGCGTCGGCTCATCGCACCAGCGCGGATCGAAACCACCCCGCTCGGATATCGTCTGACCGCGGAGCATGTCGACGTCGATGCCGAGCGGTTCGAGCGACACGTCACACGGGGTACGCAGCAGCTGAAGCTCGGTGAGCCCGAACGTGCCGCGCACACGTTGTCCGAGGCGTTCGCGCTGTGGCGGGGCGAGCCCTTCGTCGAGCTCATCGACTGGGTGCCGGCTCAGATCGCGTCCGGTCGTCTCAACGAGATACGCCTCGGGGCGGAGGAGCTGCTCCTCGATGCACGGCTCCAGGCCGGTGAGGTTCAGGAGGTCGCCGCATCTGCGCGCGCCCGCGTCGCCGAAGCACCGCTTCGCGAGCGGCGCTGGGTCGTACTGAGCGTGGCGCAGTACCGCCAGGGTCGGCAAGCGGATGCGATCGCCACCGTGCGCAGGGCGCGGGGGCTGCTCGCTGCCGAACTCGGGCTGGATCCGTGCACGGAGCTGGCTGAGCTGGAGCAGGCGATCCTCCGGCAGGATCCCTCGCTTCTGTCCGACCAGGTGTTCCGGGCCGGGAGCCCCGAGTGTCCATACTTCGGTCTGCCTCCCGCGGGCGTTGCCGACGCCGAGAGGTACTTCGGTCGCGAGCAGGAGCTGTTCGGGGCACAGCGTGCGCTCGAGGAGCACGGTGTGCTCCTCGTCGCGGGCTCATCGGGCGTCGGCAAGTCCTCATTCGTCAGGGCCGGGATCGGCGCGCAGTTCGCCACGCGCGGCTGGGAGGTCACTGCAGTAACGCCCGGCGAACAACCGATCGAGGCACTTCGCAACCTCGGTCCCGCGGCCGGGGATTCACTGCTCATCGTCGATCAGTGCGAGCGGGCGTTCGCCGTGGACGACCCCGCCAAGGTCCGGGGGTTCTTCGACGCCCTGTCGCGAGAAGTCCCCCGCGGCATGCTGGTCGTCACGATCCGCGCCGATCGCCTCGGAGACTTGGCCGATTACGAAGGCTTCGCCGAAATCATTCAATCGCACATGCTCATGCTCACCGCGCTGGACCCCGACGGACTCCGAGCCGTGATCGAAAAGCCCGCAGAGCAGGCCGGGCTCATCCTGGAGCCGGGCCTCGTCGAGATCCTCATTCGCGACGCCCATGGGCGAACCCTTCCGCTGCTTTCTCACGCCCTGCGCCAGGTGTGGTCACGTCGTGAGGGCCGCGTCATGACCGTCGACGCGTACCGGGCCTCCGGTGAGATCGAGGGTGCCGTCGCGAAAACCGCGGAAGTGGTCTTCACCGCGCTCCCGACGGAGGACTCGCTACTACTGCGCGACATCGTCCTCCGCCTCGTCGAAGCATCCGCGGACGGCGCGGTGATCTCCCGTCGGCTCGAGCGCGCCCGTATCGCGATTGACGACGCCCACGCCAGGATCGTCGATCGGCTGGTTGATGCACGCCTGCTCACGGCCGATGAGGAGTCGGTGCAACTGTCGCACGAAGCGCTCGCATGGGCATGGCCACGGTTGAAGGAATGGCTCGCCGATGATGTCGAGGGCCAGCGGCTCATGCGACATCTCGGCTCCGCGGCCGCCGCCTGGGAGGCGATGGGACGACCCGACAGCGAACTCTATCGCGGCGG
>NZ_KI914890.1:161899-168638 GCF_000520555.1 Arthrobacter sp. Br18
CTCACGGCGGCCGAGGGGGAGTTTCTCAATGCCTCCGCAGCGAACGAGACCGCAGGACTCGCGGCCGCTCAACGACAGCTGCGTAAAGAGCGCCGCATGGTGCGCTGATTGTCCTGGGTATCGGCCGGGGCAGCAGGTCTCGCGATCGTCGCTGTCGCGGCGAGCTTCATCGCGGGGTTCCAGGCGAACCTCGCAGGGGAGCGCGCAACGGTCGCAGAGGCACGGCGCGTCGCCGCCCTCGCGGTCGAAGAACCGAACTTCGACCGCGCACTGTTGCTCGCCGTGGAGGCCATCCAGCTCTGGGACAGCTCCGAAACACGTGTCAACCTCGTGCGGGTCTTCTCGAGCGCAGCCCGCGTGACGAGCGTCATCCGCATCCGGGAAGACGGCGTGGCCCCCGCGAGCATGTCGCTCTCGGACAACGGGACTCGCGCATCTGTGATCGACAGCGACGACGATGTGCGCCTCCTTGATCTGGACAACCGATCACAGCTCGGGAGTACTCCCCGACCGGAGGAATCGTGGTGACATCCGCCATCGACCCCGTCTCGGGCACCGTCGCGTTCAGCGCGACACTGGGTCTCTGTACCACCCTCCCCTGCGATCTCGGGCGAACGGGAACGCTCGATCTCGCGGACGGGGGTCGGTCGGGCCTGACGACCTACGAGGGGCTGGATGGGGCGGCGGCAGACGTCGAGTACTCGGCGGACGGATCCTTGTTCGCAGCGCTCGCGGCAACACCCCGGTTCGAGTCGTCGGGGAGCATCGCCCTCTGGCGAGGCGGCGCGGGGGATTTGACCAGCCCGATGCTCCTGGATCTGGACGTGAGCGGTTCCGATCCCGGCAGCCCATCCGGGTGGGGTGGGCAGTTCGGCGCGGTGAAGTTCTCACCGGACGGCTCACGGCTGTATGCGAGCCGATTCGGACCGACCGTCGTGTTCGAGACGGCCTCGGGCGACGAACTCGATCGGATCGCCGGGCAAGGGATTCTCGCCGTCAGCCCGGATGGCCGGCGGATCGCTGTCCGGCATGGCTTGCTCGCAGTGCGCATCGTCGACCCCTCGGGGGTTGCCGTCACCGTACCGCTGTCGGTCTTTCCGACGGTAACCGACTTCAGCCCTGACAATCGTCAGCTCGCCATCGCCGCCGGCGCCGGCGTCGTGGTGGTGAACACCGAGACAGGCGACATCGCGGAGACGCTCCGTTATCACGACGGCGCGGTCACCGCGGTCGAGTTCCGGCCGAGCGGCGAGCTGGCGACGGCCGGAGCGGACGGTGCGATTATCGTGTCGGACCTCGGCGACTGGTCAGCAGGCTTTCGGACCACCACGTTCACTGTGCAGCGTGCGTTTATCGAGCACGATGAGCGCAGCCTCGTGCTCGAACAGTCCGACGGGAGTACGCAGATAGTCGTCGCCGAGCCGGCTGCATGGGAGGAACGCGCGTGTCGGATCGCGGGACGATTTCTCAGTGAGCAGGAGTGGGGGAGCTTCTGGGGGCGACGCCGTACGCCCCGGTCTGCCGCGACTGACCGCTTGGGGCCGGCGGTGCCTGCGGAAGGATTTGTTGAGCAGCAGCACCCGCTCGGGACAACGCGCCTACCCTACCCAGCCGCGGAGGCAGTGCTCGCACCAGCTCTGGATGGACACGAAAAAAGCCCCTGCAGGAGCTTGAACCAGCTCCCACAAGGGCTTTCGCCTGTCGGGATGACAGGATTTGAACCTGCGACCCCTTGACCCCCAGGCGTCCAGGACGCTCCATCTAGCCCGACTTCTGCGTGATTCCGGGCCTTAAATCATGCAGAGCAAGTCATACGACGCAGGGATTACATGATTCTGGTCCCCTTTTGGTCCCCCCTCTTCAGTGGCGCGGCGGGGATGCCACCGACAGCATCTGGGACCTTCGCAGAGGTCAACTGGCCGAAGAACCCCGCGTGATGTCGAAGTCTGAGTTGACCAGGTCAAGGGCTCGGTGGACGAGCACTCGCGTGCACGGTTCGAGTGCCTGGCCTCCTGAAACAGATCGTCCGAAAATCCGATGAGGTTCCCCACAAGTCATCGGTCGATAAAAGATCGAGGCTAGTTGGCTATTGTGGCGTCTGGCGCCCAGAGGTGGCGGGTGATGCCTTGGTCTTCCTCGGTTGCGCGTTCACCGACTTCAATGGTGATGAGCTCGAGAGCCAAGTAATCGAACAGCTCGCGTTCGTGGACGGCGATGATGACTTGCCGGTCGTTCTGCTTCGAAAGGAGGCGGATGAGGCCAACGAACTATGCCACATGCACTTCGTCCATAGCTTGGACGGGGTCATCGAAGACGAGGCACGGGACGACAGGTTCGACGGCGAGGTGAAGCGCGGAACAGGGACAGTGCTGCAGTGTTCAGGTTGCCCGCAGACAGCATCATTCGAGGCGGGCCGCTGGCTTCCTCGTTGCGGTGGGTGGTCTCCAGTTTGATATCGAATGTCTTCTTTGTAGCACTGGGAATACCGAACCTGGGGATAATCCCTTCGTTCGGGGCGAGCCTGGGTCATCCAGGTGCGCGCGGCAGGGCTGACAATACTTCGACTGAGAATCGGACACGGACTTCTCGACTGGTACGACCCAGCAGCACTCGCAGTGCGTAGATGTGGCGGGGATCCTTCCATCTGGAGCCGGTTCGCCCGAACCTAGTCACCGGTAAGCCTTCCGGCCGACATTGCGGCCTGGAAGGTGTGTGGTTCAGGTCCTCGTGATCACCGTGACGCTACCCCTCTGCCCGTTGGTTCGCGTCGATGACCGTGGCGAGGATGTACTCGCTGTCGTCCGTGATGGGCCTTATCCCACGGGATCGAAGACCACGCCCTCGTCGTTCTGAACCGCCCAGCTAAACCACATTTCGAAATAGAAGGGGATTTCGGCGCCGTCCGCCCCGCTGATCACCAGTTCGCCGTCAGTCTTGGTGAGGGTGACCCGCTCTCCGTCGACGTCCGTCTCGTAGCGGCGGCCGTCGTGTCGTTCACCGTGAAGGCGACGAAGATCTCCTTGGCCGGGTACCGCGCATCGACGTCGCTCGGGCTGAAGTAGAAACTGTCGCTCTCGTCGTACCCGGAGTAGGGGTTGCGGGAGTAGTCGCGGGAATAACCGGTGTCGTCGCTCTGGATCACGGCCTCGGGGTACAGCTCTTTGATCTCCCCGACGGTCAACAACTGGAATCGGTGCAGCTCAAGCTCGTGAGGGTAGTGCTTCCCGGCGAGCGCCATGCCCGTGCTCTGCTGCCAGAGGGTCTCGGTCTCACGATCGAACATGATCATGTTGCTCTCGAGCAGGCCGCCGCTTACACCGAACGTGGTCACCTGACCGCCCGGCAGCATCCGCTCGAAAACGACGGCGCTGCCGCACAGCGGGCAGAACGTCACGGCGATCGGGGTGCCATCGATGGTGTCGTTCACGATCTCGTGCCACACCAGGATGTTGTACGGGTAGGCCTTCGCCTCGGTCTTGCCGACAACGAGCAGCGCCTGCACGTCGTCCGGGTTGCCGAAGTCGTCGACCGGCACGAAGCTCGGGTCGTCGATGGCCGGGATGCCGTCTTTCGGAGGGCCTCCGCTCAGCGTCTGCGCGATCGCGGGGTCGGCTTTCGACCAATCCGTTTCGGGGAACGACTGCCGCAGGAAGCTCGGTATCTCGGCCTCCGCTGCATCCGGCGACTCGCTCTCCCCCATCGAATCGAGGAAGCCCTGCTCGATCACGACCGCGCCGAGCAGACCGCGGTCGATCAACCAGGCCTCGACGCTCCTGATCGTGCCGGTGGCGATGAGCAGTCCGACGATGATGAGAAAGACGCCGAGGCCTCGGCGAAACGTACCCTCGGGGTCGGTGGCCCAGCCGAGCCGCTTGGTGACCGAGCGCCCGCCTATCGCCACAGCGAGCATGACCGCGCTCAGGCCGAGAGTGTAGGAAATGATGTTCGCAATGCCCTCACCCGGGTCAGCCGGGAGCACAACGGCGAGGATGAGTCCGTAGGTCGGACTGCAACTGGTGAACACCGGCCCGAGGGAGAGGCCGAGCAGCACGCTGCGCGCCGTGCCGGTTTTGCTCACGGAGCGATCAGCGAGGGATCCCGCCGCCGACTGCAGCCCCACCCTGCTCGAGATGGTGTCCCAGATTTTCGGGAATGCCAGAGAGGCGCCGATGAAGGCGACCAGGCTTCCCGAGACGATCAGCCACACATTGCTCGGCACGCCGAGCAGGGCCGTGGTCGCCTTGATAAGCAGGGTGAATGCGACAACGGAGACGGCGAGGCTGCCGATCACAATGTAGGGCGCACGCCTGTTTCCCGCCGCCGACCCCGCGAGCACCACCGGCAGCAGCGGTAGCACACACGGCGATAGAACGGTCAGCACTCCTGCTAGCAGCGACAACGGCAGGAGCTCCACGGCCGATCAGACCAACGAGTCGAGCAGGTCGTCGAGGGTTCGGATGAGGTGCCATTGCTCGACAGCGTCCCCATTCGAATCTAACTGAACAAGGGTGTGCTGCAGGGTGACTCCGTACCTCTGCTTCAGGTCGGTGGCGGTGTCAAAGTCGACGAGAAGTATCTGCAGGTCGTCGGGAATTCTATCGACATTGGCCGTGATGTCGTCGGCGAGCAGCTTGCAGGTCGAGCACCAGACAGCGTGAAAGAACAGAACCACTGTCTCGTCGGCAGTGGCCAATGACACGGCCTCCGGCGTGTACTCCTGAAACGAGCGGGCCGACCCGGCAGCGGTCACCTGCCCGGGGTCTGTCGCAGCCGATTGTGCGAAGAAAAAAGCAGCAACGGCGAGAGCAACGGCCGCCACCACGATGGGGGACCTTCGCTTCTTCATGAATCGCTCCTCGTGTCACAGCTCGTGTGTCGTCACAGTGTATATATCAGCAATACTCGGGTTCTGTGTTCCAGAACACACTTGCTATGCGATTTCCGGGAGGGCAACAACCCAGCCGTGCCCTGCACGGTGCGGAGAGTCGGGAGCGCTTGCTGCGCGCCTCGTTACATAAAGCGGGAGGGCACAGGAAACGGTTGCCAACGTGGAGAAAGTTGTCCTCACGTTCTTGATTTGCGGGGCGATGGAGGATGTAGACGAGGCCGTACTCACATCATCACGGGACGGCCAACGGAGTGTCAGCTGAGCAGGATCTGAGCCCGCACAAAACCCGCGTGAAGATCACGCGGGTCGAGCCTTAGATTGAGGATGCTTTGGGTGTTCGGCCTGCTGGATCAACCAGGCCGCATTGACGAGGCCGATGTGGCTGAAGGCCTGCGGGAAGTTGCCGAGTTGCTCGCCGGTGGCTTAGTCGATCTCCTCGGCCAGCAGGCCGGCGTCGTTGACGTGGCTCACCGCGTTCTCGAACACGGCTCGGGCACGGCCAACCGTCCGGCATCCGCCAGAACGCGGGCCAGCCGGAGGGTGCAGAGCAGGAATGTTCCCTCACTCCCGGCGACCCCGTCCACGCCGCATACGACACAGCAACAGCGGGAGCGCCGTCTGTGACAGCTAAAATGTGCCGCAGAGGATCTTTTGGTCCCCTGGCCTGGGGGCATGCCGCGTTCAGAAACGACGAAACCCCGATGAGATTNACAGCTAAAATGTGCCGCAGAGGATCTTTTGGTCCCCTGGCCTGGGGGCATGCCGCGTTCAGAAACGACGAAACCCCGATGAGATTTGCCGTCTCATCGGGGCTTTCTACTGTCGGGATGACAGGATTTGAACCTGCGACCCCTTCACCCCCAGGTAGCTCTAAGAGCCCGGAGCGTTGATTTTCCGGGGCGCAGGGGTGCGCAGAACGGTTCAAATCACCTCATGCATTGCATGTTCTGCATGGTCTCTGGTCCCCTTTTGGTCCCCGCGCAGGTCGCGCCCGTACGCGGATCTTGGGGCCACCCAGATCTTAATCACGATCCTGCTGACCAGCTTCAACCTCCGTAAGTTCGTCTCCTTCCTCCACGACGAATCTGCTGCGCTTCTGACAGGGTCGGGAGGGTCCAGGTGGCGGAATTACGCGCATCGTGTACAGGGCAATCGCAGTCTAGTGACTCAGCCGCTCAAGCGGACCGGCCATCAGCCAGCGCACCCAGGTTGACGCCAAGTGTCTCCGCAATAAAGGGGCCAAACGGCTGGTCACCGACGCCCTGTCCACGCTGAAGAGTCTTCAAACTGGCGCGCGGCTGCTGTGCCGTTTCGATTCGGCCTTCTACGGCCACGCCCCGGTTTTGGCCGCCCTCGCTGGCGGGGCCGAGGCGTCGGTGACCGTGCGGATAGACCCGGCCGTGAAACGGGCCATCGCAACGATCCCCGCGGGCGCGTGGGAAAAATCCAGTACACGAACGCGGTCTTCGATGAGGACACCAACACCTGGATCTCCGACGCTGAAGTCGCCGAGGTCCCGTTCACAGCGTTCTCCTCCCGCCGGAAAGCTGAGCGCGTCGCTGGCTGGCTGGTGGTGCGGAACTTGTCAAGTCAAATGAGACATGCTCGGGGTAGTTAATGAGCCGATAGTTAGGCTCGTTGCGCCGGGTCGTTGATCGCCGCCTTTACCGGTAGCGGTGGTGCGGCAGGACGGCGGGCAAACCGTTCAGGATGCTTGCCATACGCCTGGTCCAGGGTGGCTTGGCGTTGTTCATGCACCGCTGCCGCAGTGCCGAGGTGCACGCTGGCCGGGGTATGGTGTCCGATCCCCGAATGGCGGTGTTCATGGTTGTAGTAGGTGATGAATCCTTC
>NZ_AZSA01000250.1 GCF_000520555.1 Arthrobacter sp. Br18
ATCCAGTGGGTGGGCTTTGGTGGTAGCGGCCTTGCCTTTCGCCACGTCGCGGGTTTTGCTGAGTCGCATGGAGTACGTGAACAACGTCCTTGTCCTGCGGCATTTGGCGTGGCGGCATGGCCTTCAGTTGGTGGTCCTTGATAATGACAGCCATGGGCAGGTAGACGTGGAGCACCTGCAGCGAGAGCTAGACCGGGGCGACATCGCATTGGTGGCGCTGACACATGTGCCTATGGGTGAGGGTATGGTCAACCCGGCCGCAGAGGTGGGTAAACGCTGTCGGGCTGCAGGAGTGGCCTTCGTTCTTGACGCCTGTCAGTCAGTCGGTCAGATGCCTTTGGACGTTGACGCACTGGGTTGTGACGTTTTGGTGGGTACCGGAAGGAAGTTTCTGCGCGGGCCGCGCGGCACCGCACTCGTTCATGTACGCGAGACCCTGCTCGAACGACTTGAGCCAGCGTTGCGGGACCGGCAACCCACAATGCGCAGTCCCGGCGGGCGCGAACCCAAAGCGCAGGCACGCCTGCTGGAAAGCTGGGAGACCAGCATTGCAGGCAGGCTCGGTCTCGGCCGAGCCGTGGATTACGCCCTCGAATTGGGGCTGGAGCCCATTCGCGATCGGGTCCGAACCCTGGCTGACACAATGCGGTCTCGGCTTGCTTCGGTCCCCTCTGTGCACCTTCATGACCGCGGATTGATCAAGTGCGGCATCGTGACGTTTTCAGTTCAGGGCAGGACAGCTGAACAAGTCAAGGCCTGCCTCGCCGGGCACCGGATAAACGTTTCCATCGCGGCACTGCCCCCGTCCACAGCCGATGCTGTCCTATGGCCCGGTATCGGAAAACAGACCATCGTCGTGCGGGCCTCAGTGCACTACTACAACACCGACTCCGAAATAGACCGCCTGATCCACGCCCTTCACTGAAGGAAGCCCTTCTGACCCGTTAATTTTGTACTTAGGCGTTGAAGTAGCTTCGCAGTTTGTCCACGTGGTCTGTCAGCTCCCAGGTAAATCCTTCGGTTTCGCGGCCGAAGTGTCCGTGGGTTGCAGTGTTTTGATAGATGGGGCGTAAGAGGTCGAGTGCATTGATGATTCCGAGCGGCCGCAGGTCGAAGATCTCGCGCACTGCTGTTCCGATAGCGGTCGGATCCACGATTTCGGTGCCGAAGGTTTCGACGTAGATCCCGACGGGCTGCGCCATTCCGATGGCGTAGGCGATCTGGATCTCCACGCGGCGGGCCAAACCGGCAGCTACAACGTTTTTGGCCACCCACCGCATGGCGTAGGCGGCCGAGCGGTCTACTTTTGAGGGGTCCTTGCCGCTGAATGCGCCTCCGCCGTGTCTGGCCATCCCACCGTAGGTGTCGACAATGATCTTACGTCCGGTTAATCCCGCGTCCCCTACCGGCCCTCCGATCACAAATTCTCCGCCCGGGTTCAGAATGTGCCGGACCGTGGAAGTATCAAGATCGGTGGTTTTCAGGACGGGATTGATCACGTGCGTTATGAGGTCCGCCCGAAGTTCCTCAAGTGATACGCCTGCCGCGTGCTGGGATGATATAACGATCGAGTCGACCGACACCGGACGATCCCCGTCGTAACCAACGGTGACTTGGGTTTTGCCGTCAGGGCGCAGGTAGGGGAGCGTATCGTCTTTGCGCACGGAGGTGAGCCGTTCGGAAAGACGATGTGACAGCCATACGGGTGTAGGCATCAGGACTGGAGTTTCGTCGCTGGCGTACCCGAACATGATGCCCTGGTCGCCTGCCCCTTGCGTGTCGTAGGGGTCCAACCCTGTGCCCTCACGGCTTTCAATGGAGGTGAAGACCCCCGAGGCGATTTCCGGGGACTGCTGCCCGATCGACACGGAAACCCCGCAGCGTGCTCCGTCGAACCCGTTGGCTGAGGAGTCGTACCCAATCTCAAGGATGGTCCGCCGTACGATCTCCGGAATTTCAACATAAGCCTCGGTGGTCACTTCACCTGCAACGTGAACCAACCCGGTGGTAACCAGCGTTTCGACAGCCACGCGCGAGTTGGGATCCTGCGCCAGCAGACCATCAAGAATGGCATCGCTGATCTGGTCACACATTTTATCCGGGTGGCCCTCGGTTACTGATTCCGAGGTGAAAAGCCGCAGGACGGAAGTATTTGGAATGCCTGAATTCATGTGCTCACTTCACTTGATTGGACGGACAGTTACACGCGAACGTGGCTTCTCCAAAATTGAACAGCCGTTCCGCTGATCAGTGGCTTACCGGGGTTCGGCCAGTGTCATCGCATAGCGTTGTTCGGCATCCGTCCACTGCCCGACGATGGTCAGTCCGGCGGCCTCGAGCTCAGCGGAAATTTTCGCCGGCCGGAATTTCGCGGACACCTCGGTGCGCAGCTCCTCCCCCCGGTCGAAGCTGATGTCGAGTCCGGCGCCCGGCAGCTGCACCTGCATGGCGCGCGTGGCCCGGAGCCTCATCTCGATCCACTCCTCATCCTTGTTCCACACCGCCATGTGCTCGAACGCCTCGACGTCGAAATTCGCCCCCAACTCCGCATTGAGGACGCGCAGCACGTTCCGGTTGAAGTCGGCAGTCACGCCCGTCGGGTCGTCGTAGGCGGGAATCAGGATCTCCGGCGGCTGCACCAGGCCCGTGCCCAGGAGCAATGATCCGCCCTCCTCACCCAGAAGTTCGCGTACCTGGGTCAGGAACCGCGCACGGGCCTCCGGCTCGAGGTTTCCGATGGTGCCGCCTAGGAACGCCACCATCCGGTGTCCGTCCCGTGGAAGGAGCTGCAGCTGCGATTCGAAATCGGCGGCCACTGCCTGCAGGACCAGATCGGGATAGTTCCGGGACAGTCCGCTGTTGGCCTCCGTGAGCGCGCTGTCGCTGACGTCAACGGCAACATAGCTCCGCAGGTCCCCGGCTGCCTTCAGCGCGTCAAGCAGCAGGGGGGTTTTCCTCGAGGATCCGGAGCCCAGTTCAATGAGCGTCTCGGTAGGACTTGCCGCCGCCATCTCTCCTGCGTGATCCTCCAGGATCCGCCGTTCCGTGCGGGTGGGAAAGTACTCGGGAAGCTGCGTGATCTGCTCGAACAGTTCGCTTCCCCGCTGGTCATAGAACCACTTGGGCGGGAGGGTCTTCGCCGGTTTGCTCAGCCCCGCCCGCACGTCCTCGCGCAGGGTGCGCTCAAGGTAATGCGGTGGCAGGTGATGGACTATTTCAAGAGCAGTTTTTGAAGGGTTCATGTGAGCGCGGGCTCCATCTCTGCGGGGGTTATCGGGCTTATGTCGACGCCGTGCGAAGTGGCTACCAGCAGGGACTGGTCCGGAACCTCATGCCACTGGGCGCCGTCATCGGAGGGCTCGCTGGCAACGACGGTTCCCCTGTTGTCCGAGCGCCAGAAAAGGGTATCACCGGCCGCTGTGGCAGCGATCGTGGTTCCGTCGGTCAGGAGGAAGTTGTACCTCCCTGTGCCGTGCGCGGCGGCATCGGCCGCTACCCGCGCCAGGGCGTCCGCAGCTGAATTCCCGGCCGCGGGGTCCAGCGCGTCGAGCCGCTGAAGGACCAGTGCCCATAGCAGTGCCGAATCCACCCGGGCCTCGAGGGCGAGGAGCCGTGCCGGCGGCAGCGTGGCAGCCAGTGCCTCCGCGGACCGGGGCCAGTCGTCGATGCGCCCGTTGTGGCTGAACAGCCACTTCCCGGCGGTGTAGGGGGCTGCGGCTGCCTCGTCCGGCGTCGTTCCGGGTGTGGCCGAACGGACGGCGGCCAGCACCGCTGTGCTGGTGGTGACCCGCGCCAGGTCGGCGAAGGACTGGTCAGTCCACATGGGGACGGCGCGCCGGTAGCGGGCCGGCAGGGGATCCGCCTCGGCATACCAGCCGACACCGAACCCGTCCGCGTTCATGGTGCCGTTGCGTTGGCGCCTCGGCGCCCAGGATTGGCGGAGCAGACCGTGCTCGGGGGCGACCAGCAGCGTGGCCAGCGGTGTCGGCGGTCCAAGGAAAGCCAGGTGACGGCACATCGGCTACTCCCCTCCGGCTGGAGAGGCATTCCGTGCTGTCCGGAAGCCGGTGAAAATCTGGCGCCGGATCGGGTAGTCCCAGTTCCGGAATGTGCCCCGGCTCGCTGCTCCGTCAGCAGCCCAGGACCCGCCGCGCAGTACCTTGTAGCCTCCACCGAAGAAGGCTTCGCTGTACTCGCGGTAGGGGAACATGCGGAATCCCGGGTAGGGGCCGAAGTCGCTGGAGGTCCATTCCCACACATCGCCGATCAGTTGGCGGACGCCCAGCGCGGACGCCCCCTCGGGGTAGGAGCCGACGGGGGAAGGCCGCAGCGCTGCTCCCCCCAGATTCGCGTGGCTGGACGTCGGGTCCTCGTCACCCCACGGATAGCGCCGGGAGCGGCCGCTGAAAGGGTCGTGCCGGGCGGCTTTCTCCCACTCTGCCTCGGTGGGCAGGCGCCGTCCGGCCCACCGGGCGTAGGCCTCGGCTTCGAAGAATGAGACATGCTGGACGGGTTCGTCGAGGGGAATCGGCTCCAGGACACCGAAACGGGTGCGCCACCACTGGCTACCGTCCTGCTTCCAGTACTTCGGTGCCGTCAGCCCGTCATCGTTGCGGTGGCTCCATCCCTCAGCGGTCCACCAGTCCGGGTTCGAATATCCGCCGTCGTTGATGAAATCAAGAAAGGCGCCGTTCTTCACGGGAACCGTGTCGATCCAGTAGCCGGGAACGTCCACCTCGTGGGCAGGCCGTTCGTTATCCAGCGCCCAGGGCTCCACCGAGGTGCCCATCGTGAAGGAGCCGGCCGGCACATGGACTTCCGGCGGAAGTCCGCTGACACCGTGGGCCAGCACACCGGGCTCCGGTTTCACCGGGTGCAGCACGGGTTCGCCTACCCGGAGCTGATGCGTCGCGAGCATGGTCTCGGCATGCTGCTGTTCGTGCTGGATCATCATGCCGAAGGCGAACCCGCCGTCCAGCAGCGGCGAACCCTCGAGGGGAACCCGGTCCAGGATGTCCAACGTTTTCGACCGGACCTCGGCAAGATAGCCACGGGAGTCCCGAGGGGTCAGTAACGGCAGTGAGGGGCGGCTGCTGCGCGAATGCTCGAAGGCGTCGTAAAGCCTGTCGATCTCCGGGCGAAGAGGCTCCATCCTGCCGACGTCGCGGACCAGCCAGAGTTCCTCCTGGCTGCCGACATGCGCCAGATCCCAGACCAGTGGAGACATTAGCGGTGAATGCTGTTTGAGCAACTCCTCCTCGTCGCACGCGGTGAGGGAGTGCGTACGCCCCCGCGCACGCTCCAAACCCTCCGCAATGAAAGCGCGCAGTGTGCCAGGGACAGCGCCGGTAGCTGCCGGGACCGAATTTGTCATCGGATTGTTTCCTTTCGCTGTAGGGGCCCGGAGAACCGTCCGGTGCGGCGCCAATCGTCGATCCGCTGGTCTGCGGGAGAGCGGCCCCGCGCGGTGTAGTCCTCAACGAAGGATTCGACCCGGAATCTTGTGTCGGCGTCCGCCTTGAGCCGTTCCAGTGAATCCAGCGCTGCCTCAGCACAAGCAAGCCCGGCCTGCGCGAGGACGGGATCTGCCAGCCCATCCCGGGCCGCGACGGTCATCGGATCGGGCAGCGCGGTTACCGGCGTACAGGCTTCCGCGGCGATGTCAGCTGCCCGTTCGTCCTCCACCAGTGCAGTAGTTATTGCTGCGGCGGCTTCCCAGGTGGATCCGGCTTGAGCGTCGATCACCCGGATCTCGAGGAAGCCCCTGGGGCGGATGAAGGGAAAGAGCGTGCTGAGATGGTAGTCGAGGTCCTCCCGCGTGACGGGGCGGGGGCCGTGCCCGCGCAGCCAGCCCCGCATGGTCAAGCCGCGCGGAGCTTCCCACGAACCCCGCGGCGCGGGTATGCACAGGACTGACGCATCGAGGGCGTAGCGGGCCCACGCGACCGGTGGATCATCGGAATCGGGAACCGGCGATGTGCGGGAAGGATCGGTGTTCAACCACACTGCCTGCCGGGTGCTTTGCCAGCCGCTGGGTGCCCCCTGCTGGAAGGGTGAGTTGGCAAAAAGCGCGACGAGCACCGGTGCAAGACGGTGGAGGCGTTGCCAGCGCTGCACGGCGCTGCCGGTACCGCTTCCGGGGAGACCGGCGTCCAGGCACACCTGCAGGGATGCGGTGGAACACATCATGGTGCGGCCGGCCGGACCCGTCCGATCGAAATGGGCTTCCATGGCCGCATAGCGCGGATGATCCAGCGTTCGCACCGGCGGACGGACTGGATCCAGTGCAACACCGCTGAAAGAGAGTCCCGCATCCTCGAAAGTACCGTCAATAACGCTCAGATCAGCTCTTACAGCATCAATGACCGAGGGAAGGTCCGCCCCGCAGGCCGAACTCAACTCGAGCTGCCCTCCCGGTTCATAGGTGATCACACCACCACCGGGAAGCTTGCGTCCCGCTCCGGCAGTTGCGGCTCGGACTTCCGCTACCGGCACGGGCCGCCGCAGGTCGGATGGATCGTGCACAATCCGTTCGATTTCCACGCCCACTGCACCTGGCGGGCCGGTCTTGAAACAAACGGAAGCGACATAAATTTCCGCCTCGGTCTCAGACAGCGCTCTGGAATCCCGCTCCAACCCCGACACCATCAATAATCCTTTCATCGTGACGCGATCACTTCAATAGCTGAACAGTCCTTCAACCTGCAACGAAGCCCGTGTAGTTCCTGTTCCTATCCGTCGGCAACAACACGTTCTTTCCAGCGCGGTTCGTGATTCTCTTGCGGGCGGCTGTACCGATTGTTTTCCGGCGCCTCTCCTGCCCAGCCCGGCCAAAGAGCGCCCGACTTCGTGATTCACTTGAGAGTCCGCGCCGGACTGAGGTTTTCACTCCGCCCGGCGCGGGCCCTCCGACAGGCGGGATGGGCATGCCGGGGCAAAACCTGTCGGGTCACCAGAATCCCGGCCTGTGCTGCTTGTTGTGCAGTGCGGGATCAGGCGCCTTGACCAGACATTTGCATCAGCCCGCCATCCATCACGTACGTTGCCCCGGTCACGTAATCTCCGTCGGCCGAAGCCAGGAATACAGCCAGACGACCGATCTCCCCGGGCTCAGCGGCTCGCTTCAGCGGAATGCTCTCAACTTGCTCCTTGCGGTATTCGGGGTCATCGATCGCTTTCTGGTTGAACGGGGTCAGAACCATGCCGGGGGCGATGTTGTTGACCGTCATCCCCATCTCGGAAACCTCCAGCACGAGGGTGCGGGTGAGGTTACGCAGGGCACCTTTGGAACAGTCATAATCTGCCGCGCCCGCCCGTGCCTGCTCCTGATGGACCGAGGTTATGTTAATGATTTTTCCGCCGCCGCCCTGCTGCTTGCGATGGTTGATGAAGTGTTTGCAGCAGATAACCTGCCCGATGAGGTTGCTGCGCATCGTACGTTCGAAGTTGGCGATCTCCAGATCCGCGACATAGGTGCCGGACGCGTCGACGCTGGCGTTATTTATGAGGATGTCGATCCGACCGAATGTTTCGAATGCGGCTTGGAACATTTCCTGCACCTTGGCCTCGTCGCCGTGATCTCCTTGAACCACGATCGCTTTACGACCGTGGGCTTCGACCTGCTCCCGGGTGGTGTTGGCGCCTTTTTCGTCCTCGAGGTAGTGCACGACGATGTCGGCGCCTTCACGGGCGAATTCGACGGCTGTGGCCTGACCTATCCCTGAGTCGGATCCGGTGATGAATGCGACCTTGTTCTCCAGTTTTCCCATAACTTCTTTCCATCTCCTTTAGTTAGTGCTGATTGGTGGTTTGGGGGTTAGCGTTGGCGGTCCTGCTGGTTTTCGGGGTGTTCGGCCTGCGCGATAGCCGAGGCGGCAGTGATGAGGCCGATGTGTGAGAGTCCCTGGGGGAAATTACCGATCAGGGTCCCCTCATGAATGTGAACCTCTTCGGAGAGAAGCCCAAGATCGTTGGCGTACCCGGTGACGGTCTCGAAGATTTTTTTCGCCTGCCCGATTTGGCCTGCCATGGCCCGTCCAGCGGCCAGCCAGTAGGAACAGATAATGAACGCGCCCTCATCTCCTGCATCCGTCCACCGTTGGACCAGAGCCCCGGTGGAAAGATCCCGTTCGATGGTGTCCATCGTGGCCAGGACACGGTTGTCGGTGGCGGGCAGGAATCCCATCATCGGCATCAGGAGGACACCGGCGTCGAGGTGATCGGAATCGAAGGCACCGGTGAACGCATTGACGTCGCTGTTCCAACCCCGCTCCAGAATTGCCGCCCGAATTTTATCGCGCTCGGATTCCCACCCCGCCACCCTGTCAGCGGCATCGAGGCGGTCAGCAAGTTTCACCGCCCGGTCCAGTGCGACCCAGCACATCAGCTTCGATGTCAGGTAATTCCGATCACCTTCGCGTCCTTCCCATATTCCTGAGTCTTTTTCGTGCCAGGTCCCCGCGGCCCGGTCAGCGACCGCCACCAGAAACCCCGCTGTCTGGGCTGATAGTTCCCCGAGCTGATCACGCAGTATCCATGCGCATTCGAAGACCTCCCCGAGGACATCGAGCTGCGTCTGGCTCCAGGCCTCATTACCGACCCGTACCGGGCGGGACTGCGCGTACCCGGTGAGGTGGTCGAGGGAATGTTCGCTCAGGTCGTGTTCCCCGCCGACACCGAACATGATCTGCAGGTGGCCCTCCCGCGTCGGGCCGGCTGAAGAAGTGATCCAATCAAAAAACTGCTGTCCCTCATCGGCGCACGCAGCGATCCACAGCGCTTTAAGGGTCAGGCTGCCATCGCGCAGCCACCCGAACCGGTAATCCCAGTTAGCGCTTCCTCCAGGTTCCTCCGGCAACGAAGTCGTCGCCGCAGCGACCACTGCCCCGGTCGGGCGGTACGTCAGAGCCTGCAGCACCAGCACACTGCGCTGCACCTGCTCCCGGTAAGGCCCCTCATAGCTTTGATGGATCTCGCCCCAGGACCGCCACGCCGCGATCGTGTCACTCAGCCGGGCCGCACTGCCCGGCTCTCCACCAACATCGTCAACCGAACCATCAACCGAGCTGTCGACCGAACTACGGTGTTGCAGGGCGAACGCCGCGCTCTCACCGGCATTAAGGGTGAAAGTTCCGCCCGCACACCCGTTTTCGACGTCGAGAACGATGTCGCCGGTCAGGGACAACCGGTCAGCGCCTCCTGCTATCTCCCACCCTGCTGCAGTCCGTGTGAAGCCCGGTGTGATGAGCCCGTATTCCAGCCTTGGCGCCAACTCGACCCTCACCTGGACGTGCCCCCGGCTTACCTCCAGCCGCCGGACGAGCAGGTGCGGGGAGCTGTGCCCGATCTGGTGCCCCCGCTCCCCCATTCCCAAAGAAAGGCTATCGGTGAGCCGGAGATCCCCGCTTTCGCAGTGAAAGTCCGTTTCCACGACCATCGTGCCCGGTAGGTACCGCCGGTTGACCGTGAAATCCTCCGTCGGACGGATGAGCCAGTACCCGGCATCCACATCAAGCAGGCGGCCAAAGACGCTGGGCGCATCAAACCGCGCTGGGCACCACCAGTCCACCGATCCTTCCCGTGAGACCAGAGCAGCTCCCTGACAGTCACCAAGCAGACCATAATCCGAAATGACCGCCGCCGCCTGCTCCTCCCCACCGGAATTCCTCGTATTCATACACGTCCTTCCGATTTTTCCTGCCCGACTACACGTGTCTTGCTGCAGCGCCTCCCCGGCGCAACGATCCTCACCACGGCATTGCTTCCAAGCCTTGAACCCCACCATAGGCTTTACCCTTCGCGCCGTCCTTCCCGCCCAAGGATTTACGAACCGAACTTCTCAAGGGCCTCGAAATATGCTTCGTGGAAGGTGGGGAACTGTGCTATCTGATCGCGCAGTACCTCCAGTGGGATGCCGGTGCGGATGGCCAGCGACGCGTGGTGAATCCATTCACCGGCTTGTGGCCCCACCGCCCAGGCTCCGACAAGTACCTTCCGGTCAGCATCAGCCAGCAATCCCAGGTGGCCGCGGGGGTCCTGATCATAAGTCCAGGGCCGGGCGATCGCCTTGGCCAAATCAAGCTCCACTGCCTCGATACGGATTCCCTGTTCTTCTGCCTGGTCCCGGGTGAGACCGGCGGCGGCGATCTCCGGGTCGGAGAACACCACGCGCGGTATCCCGTCATAGGTTGCCGGGTGAGCTTGTCCAAGGATTGCATCGGCGGCGATTCTTCCCTGGTACTTGGCGACGTGGGTGAACGGCATGATGCCGGTGACATCACCGATCGCCCATACGTTGGCTTTTGCCCGCAGGTGCTCATCGACCAGGACCTGCCCCTTGTCGCCGAGTTCAACCCCTGCCTCCTCGAAACCCAATCCTTCGGTACGCGGTTTCCTTCCGGTGGCGAAGATGACGACGTCACCGGCGGCCTCGGTCCCGTCGTCGAGTTCAATGATGCTGTCATCGCCCTGACGGCGGGCTTCCTGGGCCGAGGCTCGCAGCCGGATGTCGACGCCGGCTTCCTTCAGATAGGTGCGTGCCAGTTCACCGACCTTGGCCTCCTCCCGGTCCATCAAACGCTCTCCACGGTGGATCAGGATAACCTGAACCCCGAACCGGGCCAAGAAGGTCGCCGTTTCAACACCCACAGCGCTGCCGCCGACAATTACCGCCCGCCCGGGCAGGGTCTTCGCCGTATAAGTTTCACGGTTGGTCCACGCCCTGACCTGACCGATGCCCTCCAACGGCGGGATGATGGCTTCTGAGCCCGTGGCGATAATGATGTGCTCAGCGGTCAGTTCCCGTGTTCCGGCCCGAACCCGGCCGGGCCCGGTGATGCGGGCTTCAGCCCTGATGACGGTGGCTCCCTGATCCTCGTACCCTTCGGCCTGTGCGGTGTCATCAAGGTTACGGATCATCGAATCACGGTAAGCACCGGTTTTCGCCCAGTCGAGTTCCGCGCCCGACACCCCAGCCGCCCGTTCCACCCCGATGCGGGCTTCGGCTGGCCGCAGGACCGTCTTGGACGGAATACACGCCCAATAGGCACACTCCCCGCCAATGAGCTCTCGTTCAATAACAGCAACCTTCTTGCCCGCCTTCAGCAGACGCCCAGCGGCAACCTCGCCACCCGGCCCCATGCCCAGCACAACAACGTCAAAATGCTCACTCACGAAATAACTCCTCTGCGTCGATTCTCTAAATGTTGGTGCGGGGCTTCGCTTTGGTCAGGCGGCGCAGCAGGACAGCTGGGACACATCTCGGGTAAAGGACTGCGCGGTGACCTTGATACCTTCGGCCATCGTCAAGTACGGACTCACCTCGACCTGCTCGGCTGCGGACAAAGCCCGCGGTTGTGGTTTCGACTCACGTGGCGGCCATCGATCGAATCCGCACCAACAACCATCCCGGCGACCAGAGATGCGACCTTCACCCCGGCGTTCGTGCCCTTGTCCGTGGGTACCGACAGCCACTGATCAGCCAGTTCGTGCAGCCCGGTATCACGGGCCAAGGTCATGACGGGCAGCAGCCCGGCGGAGGACACAAGGTTGCATTCATCGAAGGAAGCTGACACAGCGGATTGCTTGTGGAAAACTCGCATCTGCGAGATGCCCTCTCCTCATGGCGAAAATTGCTTTAGACAACCTCTATTTTCCCCGAAGAGACGGGTATTTCGTCTTTAGAACGCCGGGCGACCCAAGAATTGATCGGTGGATCTAGGCTAAGCCCGCAACATAACCACCATTCCGATCAGCCGCTTCGTGACATCTAATCGGGTTGCACGGTGTCAGCGTCGAAATGAATCATTTCCACCGAGGTGACGTGTGATTGAAGCAGGGTCAGCACATTGCGGCCCTGATCCGTCTCGGGAAAGACTTCCGTATGGTCGCTCAGCGATTCCCACCCCACACGGAGCAGGTAGATGTCCGGCTGATCGACGCTGGGATGCAGGTCT
>NZ_AZSA01000251.1 GCF_000520555.1 Arthrobacter sp. Br18
CCTGCCGCACCGGCTGCTGCCGCCCCCAGCCGGATTACCGTCGACGCCGCCGGGATCGATGTCGCAGTTCTGGCGCTGAGTCCTACCGGCGCCGACCTCGCAAGCCAGTCAATCGTGCCGCCCTTCACCGACGACGGCTACTGGCTGACGTCGTACGGCGCCCCCGGCGGAGGCAGCACCAACACCACCTACATCACCGGTCACAGCTGGGAGGGCCGTGAAGCGCCGTTCGACCGGTTCAGTACCGACACCGAGGTGGGGGACACCATCACCGTGACGACGGACACGGGCACGCTGGACTACGTCGTGGACACCATCACCACGCACGATAAGGACTCCCTGAAAACCAGCGAGATCTGGAACATCGTGCCGAACCGGCTCGTCATCATCAGTTGCTACACCGAGGATCCGCAGGGCAAGAACGTCGTCGTCAGCGCGTCGCCAGCCGATTCCTGAGCATCCCCGGACGAACGCGACAGACACGACGACGATTTCCGCTCCGCGGACACGTGAGCAGGCCCGGGCTACCCAGTGGTGGTTCCGTACCGGACGGCCGTCTAGTGTGGATGAGCGTGAGCACATCTGCACCGAACGTCCCATCCGATCCATCCCTCGAAACCCGGATCTTCGCCGTCGCGGCCGACGACGACGCCACGAGCGCGGGCAGGTTCGCGCGCTGGCTGAACGCCGAGAACACCGGGTTCCATGATCCGCGCGTCGAGGAGGGGGACCTCCCCGCCTACATCGAGGCCTTCTCCACCGACCGGCGCGTGATGTGGGGCGTTCATGATTCCGCAAGGGTCGAGCACTCCCTCGGCGTGGATGCGCCGGTGGCGACGTACGGCTCGATGGTCAACGGCCTCAACGTGGGCGGCGGCCGCATTCTCGACGCCCATCTCATCACTGCAGTCACGGTCCAGGCGAGCCATCGCAGGAAGGGCATCCTCCGGGGCATGATCACCCGCGACCTCACCGAAGCGGCGGGCCGCGGACATGCCGTCGCAGTGCTGACGGCATCCGAGGCGACCATCTACGGGAGGTTCGGCTTCGGCTGCGCAACCTTCGAGTACGGCGTCGAGGTCGACGTCCGCGAACGGTTCGCCCTCATCTCGCCCCCGACCGGGCACACCACGCTCATCGCGCCCGAGCACGGGGTCGCACTGAGCGCGGAAATCTTCCAGCGGTTCCAAGCCCGCACTCCCGGCTCGGTGGGACGCCAGTTCGCGTACCCCCGACGAGCATCGGGGATCTGGGGGCGTGACCGGCCGGTGGAGGACAGGGCGGTCCGGATGGCAGTGCACTACGACGACGACGGAACACCTGCGGGTTACGTCTCCTATCGTTTCCTGGGCTGGGACACCGAGCCCTACACCATGAAGATCGTTGACCTCGTGGCATCCACCGACTCCGCCTACCGCGAACTGTGGCGCTACCTGGGGAACCTCGACCTGGTGCAGCGCATCACCTGGGGTGGCGCACCCGGGAACGACCCGCTGCCATGGGCGCTCCACGACCGGCGCTGCTATCGGCACACCGGAACCGAGGACGTGCTGTGGGTGAGACTCCTCGACGTCGTGACCGCGCTCGAGGCCCGGCCGTACTCCGGCGACGGCCGGCTGGTTCTTGACGTGACCGACACCCTCGACCTGGTCGGGGGAACCTACGTCCTGACCGTGGTGAACGGAGCGGCGGTGGTGGAGCGGGTGGCCGCAGCGGCATCGCCCGATGTCACGCTCGACGTCGCCGCGCTCGGGTCGCTGTACCTGGGCGGGGTAGCGCCGTCGGTGCTCGCGGCGGCCGGCCGGCTGACCGCCGCCGATGATGTCGTCGTCCTTCTGGACCAGCTGTTCGCCGCGCCGGTGGGCCCCCATTGCATCACGCATTTCTAGGGACTTTTCCGCGTCCCCATGCCCTGCCCCGCTTTGACTGGCCTTGCCCGCTGAAGCTAGACTGAACGGGCGCGTAGTGCGCTGCGTGGTGCCCGGCTTCGTCCTGGTAACCGACGCGCGCTACCTATAAGGCCGTTTCAGGTTTTATCCAATCTGTCCGCTTCCGGCCATGTCGAAATGTCCGGATTAAGTAAATATTCCACTACGGAGCCCCACCTACATGACCATCACCACCACCGAGAAGCAAGGTACCCCGCAGGTCGCGATCAACGACATCGGTACCGCTGAGGACTTCCTCGCAGCCATCGACGCCACCATCAAGTACTTCAACGACGGAGATCTCGTCGAAGGTACCGTCGTCAAGGTCGACCGCGATGAGGTCCTGCTCGACATCGGTTACAAGACCGAGGGTGTCATCCCTTCCCGTGAGCTGTCCATCAAGCACGACGTCGATCCCGGAGATGTCGTCTCCGTGGGCGACCAGGTCGAAGCTTTGGTCCTCACCAAGGAAGACAAAGAAGGCCGTCTGATCCTGTCCAAGAAGCGCGCTCAGTACGAGCGCGCCTGGGGCGACATCGAGAAGGTCAAGGAAGAAGACGGCGTCGTCACCGGTACCGTCATCGAGGTCGTCAAGGGTGGACTCATCCTCGACATCGGTCTGCGTGGCTTCCTGCCCGCTTCGCTGGTGGAAATGCGTCGCGTGCGGGATCTGGCTCCGTACATCGGCCAGCAGATCGAAGCGAAGATCATCGAGCTCGACAAGAACCGCAACAACGTTGTGCTGTCGCGTCGTGCCTGGCTCGAGCAGACCCAGTCCGAGGTCCGCTCGACCTTCCTCAACAAGCTCGAGAAGGGCCAGGTCCGTCCGGGCGTCGTGTCCTCGATCGTCAACTTCGGTGCGTTCGTGGATCTCGGCGGCGTCGACGGACTCGTGCACGTCTCCGAGCTGTCCTGGAAGCACATCGACCACCCGTCCGAGGTTGTCGAGGTCGGCCAGGAAGTCACCGTCGAGGTTCTCGAGGTCGACCTGGACCGCGAGCGCGTTTCGCTGTCGCTGAAGGCCACCCAGGAGGATCCATGGCAGACCTTCGCCCGGACGCACGCCCTGGGCCAGGTTGTCCCGGGCAAGGTCACGAAGCTTGTTCCGTTCGGTGCGTTCGTCCGCGTCGAAGACGGCATCGAGGGCCTCGTGCACATCTCCGAGCTTGCAGTGCGCCACGTTGAACTGGCAGAGCAGGTCGTCTCGGTCGGCGACGAGCTCTTCGTCAAGGTCATCGACATCGACCTCGAGCGCCGCCGCATCTCCCTCAGCCTCAAGCAGGCCAACGAGGGCGTCGACGCCGACAGCACCGAGTTCGATCCGGCGCTGTACGGCATGGCTGCCGAGTACGACGAAGAGGGCAACTACAAGTACCCCGAGGGCTTCGACCCCGAGTCCAACGAGTGGCTCGAAGGGTACGAGACCCAGCGCGCTACCTGGGAAGCCCAGTACGCCGAGGCCCAGTCCCGCTGGGAGTCGCACAAGAAGCAGGTTGTGCAGCACGCGTCCGACGACGCCGCTGCGGCATCCGAGCCTGCCGAGTCATCCAACTCGACGAGCTACTCCTCGGAGCCGGTTGTCACCGACACCGGTTCGGGAACGCTCGCGTCCGACGAGGCACTCGCAGCACTGCGCGAAAAGCTGACCGGAGCGTAAGCATCCGCCGTTAGTTGCATCAGGAAGAGCCCTCACCGTCCGGTGGGGGCTCTTTTTGTCGGGTTTTGTAGGGCGGCGCGCCCCGGATCCATCCAGTGCGCAGTAATGACGGGTTTTTCGGCTGTGGGCGGTAAGTGCTGCGCAGTCGATGAGTGTTCGGGGCCGGAGTCCGGGGTCCGGAATCCGGGTTCAGGTCAGCGGTCGCGGGTGGAGCAGGTCACCGTGAACCTCGGGGAGCGGGCGACCTGACGGGTGGGGCCCACGAGGGATGCGAGCGCCTGTCGGTACTGCAAATGGCTGTTCCAGACCGTCCACAACTCACCGCCCGGAGCAAGCACCCGGCCGGCGTCGGCAAACAGCTTGCGGGCGATCCCCGTATGGATGGTGCCGCCGATATGGAACGGCGGATTCAGCACGATCAGCTGCGCGGAGCCGTCGGGCCGTGCGGACAACGCGTCGTCCCGGACCACGTGAACACGTCCCGAGACACCGTTCGCCTGTACCGTCCGGAGCGCCGAGGCCACAGCCGATGACGACTGGTCAGTAGCGATCACGCGGAGGGATGGACGGAGCAGGGCGAGGTAGGCGGCGATCGCCCCGTTGCCGCAGCCCAGGTCGATGGCTTCATCCGCCGGTCGCGCCTGGGCAAGGAATGGCAGGAGGAAACGGGTCCCCGCGTCCAGGGCGGCCGCTCCGAAGGTGCTGCCGTACGCGTACAATTCGAGCTCGCGGCCCAGCCCGACGTCGTGCGACGCGGTGACGGGGAAGCGGGACGGGAGGCTGCCGAGGGGGCTGGATGCACAGATCACCCGCGCCTTCTGGCGCGCCAGCCCGGCCGTTACCGTCCCGAAGTAGCGCTCCAGGACGCCGTTCATGCTGACACTCATATGCTTGACCCGACCCCCCGCAAATACGACGACCTCGTTGCCGGCGAACGAGACGATCGCGCAGGCCATCTCGTCCAGGGCGTCGAGGGACCGCGGAAGCTGGAGCAGCACAGTCCGGGCACCCTGGAGCAGCTCAGGTCCCAGGCCGTGCGAGGAGTAGTCCTGCTGCAGCCCGAACCGGGCGGCGTTGACGGCCAGGGCGCGTTGCTGGGACAGCGCATCCTGGTGTACCCGGAGGTCACGGGCGCCGAATCTACTGATGGCGCCGAGCGTCAGTGCACCGTACCGGTCACCGATGGTCACGATACCGTTGGGATCCGGGCTCAGGCGGGCCGCGGAGGAGTCAAGCAGCAGACGGTCTGCGGCGTCGTGGGCCTGGAGGTTCGGAGCTTCGACATCCGGTGCGCGGGTGAGGAGTGAAAAGTCGAACCGAGTCACCGGTCGACCCGCCGTCCGACGAGAACGGGCTCGGGCACGGGAATGAAGCGTAAGCAGTCGACCCCGAAGCGGCGTCCGCCAAAGACGGTCGGATATGCGGTTGCCGTACACCGGGAAGCAGTCATCCCTGCAATCCTAGACGGCCGGGGAACTGCTCAGCTGTCGGGGTGCTTCAATGCCTGTACAGCATGGAAGGAAGAGCTTGCCGTCCGCGGAATCGGCTTCATACGCTTCAGGAACTGAAGGCACGCCCCATCAAGGAGGACCACGTGAACCAGTCTCCCCGGCACAACGACCTGCCCCTGGCGGATTACGACCACATTCCGTTGAGAACGCTTCCGACCCGCATCACAGGATTGGACGAAAACGCCCTCGGGGTGTTGCTGTCATCCGAGCAGCAGCACGGGGACAGGCTTCCCGTGAAGCTCGTCCTCGAGCAGCGGTTGCAGGCTGTACGTGACGGCGCCGCGTTGTCGGACAACGCTGCAAGCAGCATGCCGGAGGTGAGCCAGTCACGTTCCGGATCGCCGGTTACCCCGGCCAGCTCGGGCCCGCCGATCAACCCGCCGTCGCAGGGAGACCCGACCAATCCCGCCCAACCCCGCTAGGCCGGCGCCTCCGCCAGAAGCCCCTTTTCCTCGACCAGTTCGACCGATAGTGTTCGGTACCCCACGCTCTCGAAGAGGACGGTCACCGTACCCTCCTCATAGCCCATGACCACCCCCGGCCCCCACTTGCTGTGCTGAACGCGCGACTGCAGGGCATACGGGTACTTCGCGGCGTCCGTGGAATCGGCATCGCCGGACGCTCCACCGGACGCTCCATGGGAGACGCCGGAGACGCCGGAGACGCTGGAGACGTCCTTAGAGACGCCACCTGCGCAGTTGTCGCAGTTCCCACAGGGACCATCCAACTCGTCACCGAAAAAGGCCAGCAGGAACTGCCGCCGGCAGGTCCTCGTCTCGGCGTAGCGCCGCATCATCTCCACGCGGGACTGGTCGATCAGCTCGCGGTGCTCGGCCTGCTCGACGGCGGCCTGCACGGCAGCTTTCGTCGAATGGTCACCTGCCGTGTACCCGCCGGTTCCATCCTCGATCATGCCCGCCAGCTCCAGAAGGTTGAGCAGCCCCGCGAGTTTGCGCTGGCTGAGACCCGACAGATCCCGGAGCTCCTTGACGGTCACTGGGCGGTCCTGCGCCCGAAGAACGGCGAACAGTTGCGCAAGCTCGGCGGGGTCGGCTGACTTGGCCGCGAAGAAGCGCCGCAGGGACAGATCCTCCGGCCGGTAGTGCAGCCACGCGAGGGCATCCAGCCCGTCCCGGCCTGCCCTTCCGATCTCCTGGTAGTAGCTGTCAAGGGAATCAGCGACATTCTCGTGCAGCACGAAACGCACGTTCGGTTTGTCGATTCCCATGCCGAACGCGGTGGTGGCCACGACGACGTCGAGACCTCCGTCGAGGAATGCCGCGTGGACCTGCTCACGGTCGCTTTTGCGCCTGCCGGAGTGGTAGGAATCCGCGCGCAGGCCGGCGTCGGACAGCTCTGCCGCGAGGAGCTCCGCGGCCCTGCGCGTGGCGCTGTAGATGAGCCCGGGCAGCTGGAGCTGGTGGACCTGTTCCACGACGGCCTTCCGTTTCCATGCGGCATCGGTGTGCTGTTCCACCTGCAGGAACAGGTTCGGGCGGTCGAAACCCGTCACCAGGGTCAGCGGTGATTCGACGCGGAGCCTTTCGGCGATCTCCTGCTGCACCGGTGTGGAGGCCGTCGTGGTCAGCGCCAGCGCGGGGCAGTTCAGAGACCTGACGAGCGAGCCCAGCTGCAGGTAGTCGGGCCGGAAGTCATGACCCCAGGCCGAGACGCAGTGCGCCTCGTCGATGACCAGCAGGGAGACGTCGAGCGAGCGCAGCTTCTTGGCGACGTCGTCGCGTGCTGTCTGCTCCGGCGCGAGGAACAGGAACTTGGCGCGCCGGGACTCGTCAGGGTCGGACGCAGCGGCCCAGGCCTCCTCCCGGTCGGCATCGCTGAGGTCGGAATTCATCACGTACGCGCGCCGCGTCCCCGTGCTTTCGTTGATCGCCTCGGCCTGGTCGTGCTGCTGTGCGATGAGCGGCGACACGACGACGACGACGCCCGGCAGCACCATTGCCGGCACCTGGTAGATCGCCGACTTGCCGAAGCCGGTGGGCATGACGCAGAGGGCGCTGCGACCGTTGACCACGGCATCCATGGCGGTCAGCTGACCCGGACGCAATTCCTTCCAGCCGAAGATCGACGACGCCGTCTCCTCAAGGTTGCGCAGCGAGCAGCTCACGATGTCCCTTTCCCCTGATCAATGAATTTCCAGCGTGGGGGCCGGCAAAGGACCGGAAAGGAGGTATCGGTGTTTGACAAAGGGGTGACGGGTTAGGGTGGGCAGATGCTCAGGGTGGGGTTGACCGGAGGAATTGCCGCGGGAAAGTCGCTGGCTGCACGGGAGCTGGAGAAGCTGGGGGCGGTGGTGGTCGACGCCGATGCCATCGCCAGGGAGGTCGTGGAGCCCGGCAGGCCGGCCCTTCGGGAGATCATGGCGGCGTTCGGGCCCCAGGTGCTCCTTCCCACCGGTGCCCTCGACCGCGCTGCCCTGGGCCGCCGGGTGTTCGGGGATGCCGCGGCACGGGAGCAGCTGAACTCGATCGTCCACCCCCGCGTGCGGGAGCGGGCCGCCGGGCTGGTCGCGGAGGCTTCACCCGGCTCGATCATCGTCGAGGACATCCCACTGCTCGTCGAGACGGGTCAGGCGCCGCGCTTCCACCTCGTTCTCGTCGTCGACGCTCCCGAGGAGCTGCGGGTGCAGCGGATGGTCTCCCAGCGAGGAATGACCGACCATGCCGCGCGTGAGCGGATTGCCGCGCAGGCGTCCACGCCGGAGCGGAACCGGCAGGCCGACGTCGTTGTGGACAACACCGGCACACCGGACGCCGCACGGGAGATGATCCGGGAGTTGTGGCGCTCACGGCTCCTCCCGTTCAACCGCAACCTCCTTGCAGCGCGGCCTGCCGCCCGCTGGACGCTGCACCCGGTTCCCAGCGATTCCGCCTGGGTTGGGCAGGCGGAACGAATCCGCGCGAGGCTGCTGGTGGCCGATGAGCGCATCGTGCGCGTCGAACACATCGGTCCGACGTCAGTGTCCGGCTCCGCTGCCGTGGATGTCCTCGACTTCCTGGTGGAGATCGACCACCGCGCCGATCTCCCCGCGGTGTCCGTCTCCCTGGGCGCGGCCGGCTATCCACCCGCAGCGACGACGGCGACGGCGGGATCCACCGACGGCGCTTCGGGAGAAAGGCTCCATGCCAGTGCGGATCCCGGCCGGCACGCGGACCTGCACCTCGTGGTCGTTCCGCCTCCAGCAAAGCGGCCCGGAATTGTCAGTGGCAGGGGCTAACGTTGAATCATGAGTCTTGCGCAGGATATCAAGCGGGTCGTAGCTCCCTTCGAAGTCATCAGTGACTACACCCCCGCGGGCGACCAGCCCACGGCGATCGCGGAGCTGAGCGAACGGATCAAGGCCGGGGAGAAGGACGTGGTCCTCCTGGGCGCGACGGGCACCGGCAAGAGCGCGACGACGGCCTGGCTGATCGAGCAGGTCCAGCGCCCCACGCTGGTGATGGTGCAGAACAAGACGCTCGCGGCGCAGCTCGCCAACGAGTTCCGGGAGCTTCTGCCGAACAACGCGGTGGAATACTTCGTGTCCTACTACGACTACTACCAGCCCGAAGCGTACGTACCGCAGACCGACACCTTCATCGAGAAGGACTCCTCCATCAACGAGGAAGTGGAACGGCTCAGGCACTCCGCCACCAATGCGCTCCTCACCCGGCGTGACGTCATCGTGGTGGCTACCGTGTCCTGCATCTACGGCCTCGGCACTCCCGAGGAATACATCAACAAGATGGTGACGCTGCGCAGGGGTCAGCACAAGAACCGAGACGAACTGCTGCGCCAGTTCGTGGGCATGCAGTACACCCGCAACGACATGGACTTCCACCGCGGCACTTTCCGGGTGCGCGGCGACACCGTCGAGATCATTCCCATGTATGAGGAGCACGCGCTCCGGATCGAATTCTTCGGCGACGAAGTCGAGAACATCTACACCCTCGACCCCCTGACCGGGAACGTGATCCGCGAGGAAGAGGAGATGTACGTCTTCCCTGCGTCGCACTACGTTGCCGGCCCGGACCGCATGTCGCGCGCGATCAAGGCCATCGAGGACGAACTGCAGCAGCGGCTCACCGAATTCGAATCCCAGAACAAGCTGGTCGAGGCCCAGCGGCTGCGCATGCGCGTGACCTACGACCTCGAGATGATGGAGCAGATGGGGTTCTGCAACGGCATCGAGAACTATTCACGCCACATCGACGGCCGCGATACCGCCTCCGCTCCCCACTGCCTCCTCGACTACTTCCCTGACGACTTCCTGCTCGTGGTCGACGAGTCGCACGTCACCATCCCGCAGATCGGCGCCATGTACGAGGGGGATGCGTCCCGCAAGCGGACCCTCGTGGACCACGGGTTCCGCCTGCCGTCGGCCATGGACAACCGCCCGCTCAAGTGGGACGAGTTCCTCGACCGGATCGGCCAGACGGTGTATCTCTCCGCCACTCCCGGCAAGTACGAGCTCGCCAAGGGGGACGGCTATGTCCAGCAGATCATCCGCCCCACGGGTCTCGTGGATCCCGAGGTGGTCGTCAAGCCCACCAAGGGCCAAATCGATGACCTTCTCGGTGAAATCCACACCCGGGTGGAGCGCAACGAGCGCGTCCTCGTGACCACGCTCACCAAGCGCATGTCGGAGGACCTCACGGGGTACCTGCTCGAACACGGGGTGAAGGTGGAGTATCTCCACTCCGACGTCGACACCCTGCGCCGCGTCGAACTGCTGCGCGAACTGCGGATGGGCACGTTCGACGTCCTGGTCGGCATCAATCTGCTGCGTGAGGGCCTCGACCTGCCCGAGGTGTCACTCGTCAGCATCCTCGACGCGGACAAGGAAGGATTCCTGCGCAGCTCCACCTCGCTCATCCAGACCATCGGCCGCGCAGCCCGCAACGTTTCCGGTGAGGTGCATATGTACGCAGACCGGATCACCGACTCGATGGCCCACGCCATCGACGAAACGAACCGCCGGCGCGCGATCCAGGTGGCCCATAACCTCGAGCACGGTATCGATCCAACCCCCCTGCGGAAGCGGATCGCCGACATCACTGACACCATCAACCGTGAGGACGCCGACACCAGGGCCCTGCTGGAGGCGGCGTCGAAGGGCAAGAAGTCCCGCGGCAAGGCGGTGCGGCATGACGGACTGGCAGCGGTCCCGGCCGAGGACCTGACCGACCTCATCCAGCAGCTCACTGACCAGATGCATGCCGCGGCGGCCGAGCTCCAGTTCGAACTGGCGGGCAGGCTGAGGGACGAGGTGGGGGATCTGAAGAAGGAACTCCGCCAGATGCAGTCCGCCGGGCACGCCTAGAAGGTGCAGACGAAGCCGGTGCCGGAGAAGCCGCCGGCTGATGAAAGCGCGTTCCTCGAACTCCGGGTCCACGGAATCGGGGAGGTCGAGTACCTCAACAGTCTGTCGACCCCCCGGGTGACACGGATCAACCAGTGGGTGGAGGTCGCCGAAGCGCCGATCCTGCCGCGCCACCGGTTGAGGCTCATCAACTGGTCCCGGTCGAACCGGAAGCGCACGGGGTTCCTGTGGTACCTGGCCTTCCCCTTCACGCTGGCCAACCTCGCGGGCAGGATGACCGACGGACGGGAGGGCCGCACCGGGCGTGCCTGGTGGGTGGTGCAGCTCGGCTCGCTGGTGCTGACGCTCAGTTCCCTGGCGTGGCTCGTGGTGCTTCTTGAAACGGTGGTGGTCCACCTTCCCCTGCCGGCCGTGGCTGCGGCCGGCCGACTTGTTCCTCTCGTGGCGACGGCGGTCCTCCTGGCGCTCCTTGCCGGCAAGTGGTTCCTGGTGATCCGGCGGCAGAGGGGAACCTCCCACCGCGGGCCGGTCACGATCCTGGTGCACGGCGCGGTGATCATCTCCGGGGGCGCTGCGCTCGCGTGGCGGCCGCCGAGTGAGTTCGCCTACTCGGGGTGGCCGTCCTCGGAGGGCGCAGACGGAGCGAGGCTCGACGCGATGGCACTGTGGATCGCGGCGAGCCTTGCCGTGGTGCTGACCCTCCCGCTGGTGTCGATAGCGCTGCACGCAGCGGGCGGGCGGCACAGCCGGCGTCCCCTGGTGCCGGCCGCTGGTGCGAGCGGCCTGCTGATCGCTGCGCTCCTGCTGATGCACTCCGTGTACGCGCTGGTGCGCCTCGTGCTCGACAACCTGCTCGGCTACCTCGTCCGGCTGTTCGATCTTGCCCCGGTCGGCGCGGAGGCCGGCCTGCGTGTCCTGC
>NZ_AZSA01000252.1 GCF_000520555.1 Arthrobacter sp. Br18
GCGCGTTCGTTCTCCTGGTTCACGCCGAGCCAGATCCCCGGAAAGCCGTTGCGGAGCGCGTGATCCAGCGTCTCGCGCATCAGGGCAGCTGCCGTGCCCCGCCCGTGGTTGTCCGGGTGGATGTAGAACTTGCTGAGCTCCACGACCGGGGAGAGCGTCAGGGCTTCGACTACGTCCGGGTCGGTGGGCTGGGTGCGCACCAGCATGCTGTAGCCGCCGAGCCGACCGGACCTGCCCGGCTCTCCGGGGAAGAGCCGTGGGTCACTGCCATCCCGTCGCGCCACGACCTCACCGGGCATACCGTCGGGTACATGGGTCTCACGGATGCACAGCACTGTGCGGTCCGGGTCCTCGACGTACTCCATGAAGCGCTCGGCCGAGAGGTGCGTCGCGACGAAGCGCGCGATATCGGCCGGGCGGGAGCCGGCCGGGCAGGCCAGTGGGAAAGTCACCGCTGCGCACTCCGCCAGAGCGGCGGCGTCGTCCGGGGTCGCTTCGCCGATGACCTGGGCGCCGGTCATGGAGCTGCCGATATCCCGCGCCTCGATTGCCGCGTCCCGGTTCCGAAAGTCATGGCTCAAATGTATAGCGCCGGGGGTATGGCGAAAGGACATACGATCGAGGGAAACAGCGCAGTTATTCTCGGAAGGAACGTTCCATGCCGGCAGTGCTCGAGAACGAGGACATTCTTGGACCGGACTATGCGGCGCGGACCCTCCCCCTGCGCCCCGATGCCGAGGGCGACGTCGTCGCGACCCTGGTGCGGCATCGGAGCGGCGCGGCAAGCCGGCGGGCCGTGCTCTACGTCCACGGATTCGTGGATTACTTCTTCCAGACCCACCTCGCCGAGGCCTGGGTTGCTGCCGGCTACGACTTCTACGCCCTCGACCTGCGGAAATACGGCAGGTCGACGCGCCCGCACCAGACGCCCAACTACATCACCTCGCTGGAGGAGTACGACGAGGAACTCGACGAAGCTGCGCGGATCATCCGGAACGACGACGACCACAGTCTGCTGACCGTCATGGGTCATTCGACGGGCGGGCTGATCGCCAGCCTCTGGGCGAACCGGCGCGCCGGCCGGGGAGTGGTTGATGCGCTGGTCCTCAACAGCCCGTGGTTCGACCTCAACGCGAGCCTCTTCCAGCGCACGATCGGAACGGCGGCCGTGCACCGGCTGGGGACCATCAAGCCCCGCGCGCAGGTGAGCAGCCTCGGCCCGGCCTACGGACACTATCTCCATGCCGATTCCGGGGGCGCGTGGGCCTACGATCTCGCGTGGAAGCCGCATGCCGGGTTCCCCGTGCTCGCCGGCTGGCTGAGGGCTATCCGGCGCGGGCATGCCGAACTGGCACGGGGACTGCGCATCGACTGTCCGGTGTTCGTGGCATGTTCGGACGCGAGTTCATCGCCCCTGAAGGAGCCCGGGCGCATCGATTCCACGGATGTCGTGCTGGACGTCGCCCACATCGCGCGCGGTGCGGTGAAGTTGGGGCGGTCGGTGACACTGGTGCGTATTACGGGCGGGATCCACGACCTGGCACTGTCGCCGGAGCCGGCGCGGTCGGAATTCTTCGACGAACTGATGCGCTGGCAGGCGGCCTACGTTCCCGAGGGGTAATGGTCCACCTCGGTCGGCACTTCCGCCATCGGCCGACGACGCCGCGCACCAGACGCCGGCGGGTCCCGGACAGGACCGGTTTCCACGCCGCACTCCGGATACGCGCGCTCACGGAAATCAGCCGCGGGCGACGTCGTACACCAGGTAGGCGAACTGGCCCCGCTGCTGCGCCGAGCGGAGGGTCAGCCGGTCCGATTCCAGCCTGCGGGGGAGCAGCGGCGCCCCCGTCGACAGCGCAACGGGGGCGACGAAGAGCTGGATCTCGTCCAGCAGTCCGGCATCGAGGAACTGACCGGCAAGGTCGCCCCCGCCCACCACCCAGATGTCCCGCCCGTCCGCAGCAGCTTCCAGTTCATCGTAGACTTCCGTCACCGGGCCATTCACGCAGCGGACGTCGGCACCGGTCGGCACGGGGAGGTCGCGGGTGGTGAAGACGAACGTCGGGCGGTTGCCGTAGAACTCGTTCCACTTCCCGGGGTTCTGGAGCAGCTGTTCCTGCCGGAGCACCCACTCGTAGGTGGTGGAGCCCTCGACCAGCACGCCGATTCCCGCCAGGAAATCCAGCTGGTCCTGTGGGTCGGGGGGTTCGACGGCGAACAGCCAGCCGAGTGAATTCGCCTCGTCGGCGATGTACCCGTTGAGAGAGGTGGCGGTGCTGAAAATCGTCCGGGTCATGAGAAGGCCTCCACATCGCCGATGAACTGCCTCACCAGGATATCGAAGTCCTCTTCCCGCTCGATCTGCGGCATGTGTCCACACTCGGAAAACATGGAGAACCGCCCGTGCGGAAACGCTGACCGCGCGGCCTCCAGGTGCGAGGCCGGAAGGACGCGGTCCTCGTCGCCCCACACCACGAGGGTCGGCTTGCCCTGGGCAGCGACCGCCGGAACCAGCCTGTTCCGCCAGCGGCGCCGGACGCCACGGAAAGTGCCGAGGTGGTGCACGACGGCGAGCAGGACGTCGTCGTGTCCCGGGTTCGCTGCCACCTTCATCGCGTGGTCGAGGCGCTCCTCCGTGACGAACCTGCTGTCATAGAAAAGCGACCGCTCGGTACGGTAGGCATTCTTGCGGGATTTGTTCCTCAGGAGAAGCAGTCCCACCGGCCGGACTGCGAGGAGCCGCAGCGCGAGGATGACGTCGGGGCCGAACCCTGCGCTGTTCGCGAGCGTCAGGCTCCTCACGCGATCCGGCGCGAGCACGCTGGCCTGCATCGCGACGGCACCGCCCAGGGAGTTGCCGACCAGGTGCACCGGTCGGAGCTCGTCGAGGCCGTCCAGGACGGCGAGGATGAACTCGGCCAGGGATTCGAGGGTGTACTTCCCCGCGGTCCGCTCCGAAAGCCCGAAGCCCGGCAGGTCGACACTGATCACGCGATGGCCGGGGACCAGGCGGTCGTAGAGTCCTTCCCAGTCCTCGAGGCTGCGCCCGATGCCGTGGAGGAGCAGCACGGGAGGCAGGGAAGGGTCCCCGGTGTCGCGGTACCTGACGCGGACGCCGTCGACGTCCAGCACATCGGCGGAGCGGGCGGACCCGGTGCTCACGTGGATGTCCCCCTGCTCATTCTGCGGCCGAGCAGGCCGGCCACGGAGATTCCCCACCGTTCGAAGGTGCCGAAGGAACCGGGTGTGATGCGGGTGGCGACGTCGAGGATCTTCGCGCTCGTCCCGATCAGCAGGCGGCGCCTTCGGTGCTGGACGGCACCGAGGATGAGCTCGGCGGCCCGATCGGCAGGGAAGGTCAGCAGGCGGTTGAACTCCTTTTTCGTCCGCTCCTGCTCCGCTGAGGGAAGCCCGCCCGCAACCCGCGCATTCAGGGCGATCCCCGTTTTCACGCCGCCCGGGTGGACGCAGGTGACGCCGATGCCCCGGGGTGCCAGTTCCCGGCGTAGCGACTCGCTGAACCCTCGGAGGGCGAACTTGCTCGATGAGTACGCCGTCTGGCCCCGGGGCGCCACGAGCCCGAACAGACTCGACACGTTGACCAGGTGGCCACCCGGAGGAATGCGCGGCAGCAGGTAATGCGTCAGGACGACGGGAGCGCGGAAATTGGTGTCCATGACCCAGTCGAAATCGTCGAGCCCCATCTGGTCGAACCGGCCCGCCAGCGCAACCCCTGCGTTGTTGATCAGCAGGGAGATGACCGGCGTTGTCTCGAGGATCTGTCCGGCGAGGTCGACGACGTCGGCACTGTTCGAGAGGTCGACGACGTGCGTCGCGACATTCCGGGCCGGGAACGCGGACCGAATGGACGCTGCCACAGTTTCGAGCCTGCCGGCGTCACGGTCCACCAGAACGAGGGCGCAGCCGCGCTCAGCGAGTCCGCGGGCGAGGTGCTCGCCCATGCCTCCGGCGGCACCGGTGACCACGGCCGTACCGCCGCTGAAGGTGAAGGGTGGAAGGCTCATGAGGCAACCTCCTGGAGGTGGGCGCGTGCGGCTGCAGGGTCCCGTTCGATGCGTGGGGCCGCCGGCGCGTCGAAGACCATATCGGTGGCGAGGTTGCTGAAGAGGGCGGACGGTGCGTCCAGCAGGTAGTTGTGCCGCAGCATCCAGGGCTGGCGATTCCCCTGGTGAGGGAAGGCAGCGGCCCCGCGCTGCACGTAGCCCGACGTGAAATCGAGGATCGGATGCCGGGCCATGCCGTCCTTCACCGCAGGTGCCGCCGAGCGGTAGCCATGCCTGTCGAGATAGTTGAGCAACCGGCAGACGTACCGTGAGCTGAGGTCCGCCCGCAGGGTCCAGGACGCATTCGTATAGCCGAAGCACAGCGCGAGGTTGGGGACTCCGCTGAGCAGGAGGCCGCGGTAGATCCGCCTCTCACCAAGGTCGATCGCCCTCCCGTCCACGGTGAAGCTCGCGCCGCCGAGCGGCAGCAGGGACAGGCCGGTGGCGGTGACCACGAGGTCGGCGTCGAGCTCGCGACCGGAGGACAGGCGGATGCCGTGCGGCGTGAACGTGTCGATCGTGTCGGTCACTATCGACGCCTTCTCCGACTTCAGGGTGCGGAAGAAATCGGCGCTCGGGGCGAAGCACACCCGCTGGTCCCACGGGTCGTACCGGGGCGTGAAGTGGTCCCGCACCACCTGCGCGTCGCCCAGGATGTTCATCGCCTGCTTGCGGAACATCTTCTTGGCGAGCTCGGGGCGGCGCCTGCACAGCTGATAGAACGCCTGCGTGACCACCACATTCTTGGCCCGCGCGAGGCGGTGTGCGGCACCGGCGGGAAGATGTTTGCGCACCGCGTCGGCGAACCTGTCGCGGCCCGATACGGCAACGATGTACGAGGGGGAGCGCTGGAGCATGGTGACGTGGGCGGCGTCATGGGCCATCGAGGGCACGAGTGTGACGGCGGTGGCACCGCTGCCGATCACCACCACGCGCTTTCCTGTGTAGTCGAGGTCTTTCGGCCAGAACTGCGGGCGGACCACCTCGCCCTGGAAGTCGTCGATGCCGGGGAAGGACGGCTCGTGGCCGCGGTCGTAGCGGTAGTAGCCGGTGCAGGAGTAGAGGAAACCGCAGGTCATCACCCGGCGCTCGGGAACGCCGTCGTTGCCTGTCACCTCGAGTGTCAGGAGCCAGCGCGCGTCCGCCGAGGACCACGCCGCGCTGACGAGCCGGGTGCGGAATCGGATGCTGTCCTGGACGCCGGTATCTGCGGCGGTGTCCCGGATATAGCTGAGGATCGAGGCCCCGTCGACGATGGACCTGGCCCCGGTCCAGGGGCGGAACGGGTAGCTCAGGGTGAACATGTCGGAGTCGGAGCGCACGCCCGGGTAGCGAAAGAGATCCCAGGTTCCGCCGATCGATTCGCGGGCTTCCAGCACCGCGAAGGTTTTGCCGGGGCATTCGGTCCGAAGGCGGTAGGCGGCTCCGATGCCGGAGAGGCCGGCGCCCACAATGACGACGTCGAGGTGTTCCATGTGCTGGGGCATCTTCTGATTATTTCCCACACCTCCAGCATTTACTTGACTCCAGCTGACAGTAATTTACCCTTGAACGACATGAGGTCATTCATCCGATCGGCAGGAATGCGGGGCTTCCGCGCCGTCGTCGAGGCGCACGGGGCCGACGCCGCGATGCTGGCGGAGCGGTACGGGGTGGGCGCCGAGGCGCTGGACTCCGATGACGTGCTGGTATCCGACATTGCGATGGCCCGGTTGCTCGAAGGTGCGGCCCGCGACCTTCCCTGCCCCGACCTCGGACTGCGGATGGCGCTGCACCAGGACATCGGGATCCTCGGTCCACTCGCCCTCGCAGTACAGAATGCGCCGACGGTGGGCTCAGCGCTGGAGTCCGCCTCGCAGTTCCTGTTCGTGCACAGTCCCGTGCTGAGCTTCGGCATTGTTCCCGATCCGGAGGGCAGGCACGGCGAGGTGGGGCTGCGCTATGGCTCGGTCGACGGCGGCGCACCTCCGCCCCGGCAGGGAGCGGATGTGGGCCTTGCCTTTGTGCACCGCATGATCCGATTCCTGGTGGGTGGGCCGTACGGCCTGCATTCGGTGCACCTGCCGCACCGGCCCCTGGTTCCGGCGTCGAGGTATGCAGAGTTTTTCGGCGCCGAGGTGCGGTTCCAGCAGCCGTCAGCGTTGCTCCGGGTTCCCCGGAGCCTCCTCGACCGCCCCGTGACCGGTGGGAACGAGTCCCTCCGCGAAATCGCCCTGACGTATCTGCAGGGACGGCTTCCAGAACCGGGACGGACCCTTGCGCCGCAGGCGAGGGTCGCCGTCGAGCGCTCGCTCGGCTCGTCTCCTCCGCGCATCGAAGCCGTCGGCCGGCTGCTGGGAATGCACCCGCGGACCATCCAGCGGAAACTGGCCGCGGAGGGAACCTCGTTCGGAAGCCTGCTCGATGACGCCCGCCGGGAAGCGGCGCTGCGATTCATTCAACGGACGAATCTCCCGTTCGTCCAGGTCGCGGCGCTCGTGGGGTTGTCCGAGCAGTCGGCCCTGACCCGTTGCGCCCGGCGGTGGTTCGGAGCCACACCGCGGACGGTCCGGGCGCTGGGCGTCACTGCAGGTGCCCGGTCCGGGCCGCCCTGAGTGCGGCGCGTTCGACGATTTTCGTTGTGCCGTGCGCCCGCTGATGCTATTCCTTGAAGGAGAATCCGCTGCCGACCAAGGAGAAGCAATGACCGTCAATATCGATGCCGAGGAACACGAGCTCAGCGAGTGGAGCCGCAAGCTGACGCAGGCGCTGCAGATCCTCGACCTCGAGGTGGACCACGGGAAGATCGTCGAGGTTGTCGAGCGGTCACGGTCCGTCTCGCCCAACGCGGGCGCGATCAGCGCCTTCCTCGTCGGCTATGCCGCCGGTTCGTCGCCGACGAGAGGCCGCCGGGGCTCGGACGCCGCAGTCCAGAAGGCATCGAAGACCGTTCTCGAGATTGCGACCCAGAATCCCGACGACGGGCAGGAGAAAGCGGGCTGGACGGGTTCGGCCCAGTAGCGGCAGGACCGGTCAGCGTGTCCGCAGCGCGGTCCACACCAGCACCGTGATCACCAGGAACATCGCGCAGAAACCCAGCCCCGAATAGCCTGCAGCCGTGAGGACCGGCCCGGCCAGGGCACCGCCGAGGGCACCTGCCAGATTCATGAGCAGGTCCGATGAACCCTGCACGGCCGGGCGCTCCTCGACCTGGACGGAGTCCGAGAGGAGGGTGGATCCTGCCACCACCGACGCCGACCACCCCAAACCCAGCAGGATCAGGCTCGCGGCCACCGCGCCCTGGGACTCGGCCCCGGTCCAGGCGAGAAGCAGTGCGCCGAGCAGCAGCAGTTGCCCCAGAACGATGGTGCGGGTGCGGCCCGCACGGTCCGCCAGCCAGCCGAAAATAGGGGACAAGCCGTACATTCCAGCGATATGGAGGCTGATGGTCAGGCCGACGATGCCAAGGGTTGCGCCGTGGTCGTGGAGGTGGACCGGCGTCATGGACATGAGCGCGACCATGGCACCGTGACTGATCGCGATGCTGGCGACGGCATACCGGGCCACCGGATTGGTCCGAAGGATTGCGAGACCGCGTCGGCTGGGGGGCTTCGGGCCGGCTGCGCCGTCCCTGAGGGCGGCGGATGCGGCTTCCCTGTTTCCGTTCCCCTCCCCGTTTCCGGCGCCGCCGCCGTCCGGGCCGGGCAGGCTGATGGCTGTCGCGCTGATGCCTGTCGCGCTGATGCCGGTTGTGCCTGATCCCCCGGCGGTTGGCAGAAAAGTCGCTGCCGGACGCTTCGTCGTCGAGTTCCGCTCGAGCGCGGTGAGCAGCGGGTCGGGGCGGAGGCCCACCGCGTACACGACGGCCGCTGCTGCCTGGGCGGCGATGGAGAACACGAAGCCGCCGCTGAGGGCAGGCAGGCCGAGGACGGCGGCAACTGCCTGGCCCGGTTCGAAGAGGTTGGGCCCAAGCACGGCCCCCACCGTGGTGGACCACACCACGATCGAGAGGTCCCGCCCGCGGGTCCCGGACGTGGCAAGGTCAGTCGCGGCGAAGCGCGCCTGCAGGCTCGTTGCCCCGCCCGCGCCGAGCAGGGCGAGGGACACGAGGAGGAGCCAGAACAGGGAGAGCGACGCCGCGGTCACGGCAAGGACTGCGCCCGCGCCCGCGATGGTTGCCCCTGTCGACAGGGAGACCCGCCGTCCGCGCTCGCGGGCGAGGGTTGCGAGCGGAACGGCCGCGGCTGCTGCGCCCAGGGTGCTCATGGTGGCGGCCATGCCGGACCACGCGCTGGAGCCGGATGTGTCCGCCGCGAGCAGAGCGCCGAGGGACAGCGTCGCGCCCATCCCGATCCCGCCCAGGATCTGCGCGGACACCAGGACCCGAAGGACCTTGCGCTGCACCGGGTCTCGAGGCTCGCCGGCCCTGTTTCCGCTCACCCTGGTGCCTGCCTCGCCTCGACTGCCCGAACCCCACCGCTGTATCGGGTGGGTCCCAGCAGTCTATAAAGGCCGGCACCTGTTGTGTCAGACGCCGACCGTTCCGGCTGGAATCCCTCTCACCGGTTCGGGAGGGGCCGGCACCTGCTGTCTCAGACGCCGACCGCCTCGGGTTGGGTGCCTGGCGCTGCCGCAGGTTTCCGGGCGAGGAAGGTGAAGTCCTCCTTGTCCGTGGAGGTATCGACCGCCGGCGTGAGGCGCACGATGATCTGCTTCGACACCGGCGTGTTACTGCCGTCGGCCACATGTTCGAGGGGCACCAAGACATTGGCCTCGGGATAGTAGGCAGCAGCACAGCCGCGCGGGGTGGGGTAGGACACCACGCGGATCTTGCTCCACACCCGGTCCACGCCGTCCTCGTAGATGCCGTGCAGATCCACGTTCTGGCCGTCCTCGAGACCCAGCTCCACGATGTCCTCCGGGTTGACCATCACCACATGGCGGCCCTTCTTGATGCCACGGTAGCGGTCATTGTGGCCGTAGATGGTGGTATTCCACTGGTCATGGGAGCGGAGGGTCTGGAGGATCAGCGTCCCTTCCGGCCGTTCCACGGGCTCCAGGGCGTTCACGGTCAGCACGGCCTTGCCCGTGGGCGTGTTGAAGGTCCGTGAGTCCCGCGGACCGTTCGCCAGGATGAACCCACCCTCCTGCCGGATGCGCGTGTTGTAGTCCTCACACCCTTCGACAACACGGGAGATGTGGTCGCGGATGAGGTCGTAGTTCTTCTCGAAGCCGGCCCAGTCGGCGTCGAGCTTGTCCCCGAACGTCGCCAGCGCAAGGCGGCTGACAATGGCCGGCTCCGACAGCAGCGTGGGAGCCACGGGCTCTACGCTGCCCCAGGAGGGGTGGACGGCGCAGACGGTGTCCTCGACGGAGACGAACTGTTCGCCGGTCTCCTGAATGTCGATCTCGGTGCGGCCCTTGCAGGGCAGGATCAGCGCTTCCCTGCCGGTGATGAGGTGGGAACGGTTGAGCTTGATGGAGATCTGGGCCGACATCTCCAGGTTCTGCATGGCAGCCGAAGCCATGACGGTGTCCGACACCGCCGAGACCAGGTTCCCGCCGAGGGCCACGAGCACCTTGATGTCGCCGTCGCGCATCCGCAGGATCGACTCAACGACGTCGGCTCCGTGCTTCTGTGGCGGCTCGAAGCTGAACTCCTTGCCGAGGGCGTCCAGAAAGGTGGCCGGCATCTGCTCCCAGATACCCATGGTGCGGTCGCCCTGGACATTGCTGTGGCCTCGGATGGGGGAAGCCCCCGCTCCAGGTTTGCCGATGTTACCGCGGAGGAGGAGGAGATTCATCATCTCCTTGATGGTCTCCACGCCCTTCTTCTGCTGGGTGATGCCCATGGCCCACGTGATGATCACATTGTCGGCGGCGAGGTAGCGTGCGGCGAGTTCGTCAATTTCCTCTGCGCGGAGCCCTGTTGCTTCAAGGACTTCCTGTTCGTCCAGATGGGCGAGGTGCTCCTTGAGGTCCTCGAGCCCTTCGCAGTGCTTCTCGAGGAAGTCGTGGTCGAGGACCGTG
>NZ_AZSA01000253.1 GCF_000520555.1 Arthrobacter sp. Br18
GGAAAAGCCGGTGCCGGTGTAGGAGAGGGCTGCCGCCTCGGGGTTCTCCCGTGCGGCGGTGACGATGGCGCGGGCGACGGGGTGTTCGCTGTCGGATTCGGCGGCACCGGCCAGGGCCAACAGCTCCGCCTCACTGGTTCCATCGACGGTGGTGACGGCGGTGACGGCGTGCTTGCCTTCGGTGAGGGTGCCGGTCTTGTCGAACAGGACGACGTCGATGGTGCGCATGCGTTCCAGGGCGATCCGGTCCTTGATGAGCACCCCTGCCTTGGCTGCGCGTTCGGTGGAGATTGCGATCACCAGGGGAATGGCCAGGCCCAGGGCGTGCGGGCAGGCGATGACCAGGACGGTGACGGTGCGGATCACCGCATCGTCGGGGCTTCCCAGGGCCAGCCAGGCGATGAAGGTGATGATGCCCGAGATGAGGGCGAAATAGAACAGCAGGGCGGCAACCCGGTCGGCCAGGGCCTGCGCCCGGGAGGAGGAGGCCTGGGCTTCGGCGACCAGGCGCTGGATGCCGGCCAGGGTGGTGTCCGATCCGACGGCGGTGACTTTGATGCGCACCGCATTGTCGGTGGCCACGGTGCCGGCGACCACGGGATCACCGGAGTGGCGGGGCACGGGTCGGGATTCCCCGGTGATCATCGCTTCGTCGAACTCGGCGGTGCCCTCGGTGATGGTGCCGTCGGCCGGGACGCGGGCGCCGGAGCGGACCAGCACAATATCCCCGGCAACCAGGGAGCTGACCGGTACGGTTTCGATGCCGGATGCGGTGACCTTGTCGGCCTCGTCGGGCAGCAGCGCGGCCAGGGCGTCGAGGGCGCCGGCGGCCGAGCCCAGGGCCCGCATCTCCATCCAGTGACCCAGCAGCATGATGACCACCAGGAGTGCGAGCTCCCACCAGAAGTCCAGATCGAACCCGCCGATCCCCAGGGTGGTGACCCAGGAGGCGATGAACGCGACACTGATGGCCATACTGATCAGCAGCATCATGCCCGGTTGCCGGGATCTCAGCTCAGTGTGCCCGCCCTTGAGGAAGGGCATGCCGCCGTAGACGAAGATGATGGTGCCAAGGACCGGGGAGACCCACGTCGAACCGGGAAACTCGGGCGGCATGTATCCCAGGAGCATGGTGAACATCGGGCTGAACGCCACCACCGGGATCGCCAATGCCAGGCTGATCCAGAACCGGTCCTTGAACATCGCGGTGGAATGGCCGGCGTGCTGCCCATGGCCGTGGACCTGGTGCTCATCATCCACCGCGTGGTGCTGGGCTCCCAGTGCTGAGTGGGGGGCATCCTCCGGCAGGGCCTGACCGTGGGTCCGCTCATCCGCCGGCCCACGCTGGTCCTCGTGCTGAGGTGGTGGTGTTGTGTGGTGGCCAGCTGCATTGTGTGTCATGACGATCATTCCTCCGGGCACGTGATCGGGCACCGCCTGGGTGTCCGTATCGCTGGGCTGCTGGATCAGGTGGACGAGTACCAATAGCTCGATACTATACCCCCAGGGGGTATATGTCAAGCGGTGGAATGATGATCGGGAAACCGTTCGCGGCCTCGCTTGCCACTGTCAGCAGCAGCTAGGTGGACAGTAGGGACGGACCGGGTGTGCACCGGCCTCCGACCCCCTGATACGCCACCTCGAATGCACCGACGGAGAAGGAGCAGAGCGATGACACACATCACTTCCATGCTCGAGACGTACCCGAAGGACCTAGGTGGCATCGACCACGAAAAGCTGGCCGAATGTATCGCGGCCTGCTTCGAATGTGCCCAAACCTGTACAGCGTGCGGAGACGCCTGCCTGAGCGAGGACACGGTGGCCGAGCTGACCACGTGCATCCGGACCGACGCGGATTGTGCCGACATCTGCACCACCACTGGTCGTGTGCTCTCCCGCCATACCGGCTACGACGCGAACATCACCCGAGCGATGCTGCTGGCCTGCGAGGTGGCCTGCAAGGCATGCGCCGAGGAATGCGAGCAGCACGCAAGCATGCACGAGCACTGCCGGATCTGCGCTGAAGCATGCCGCCGCTGTGAAACCGCATGCCGGGAGCTGGCCGCAACACTGGGCTGACCCGATCGCGCGTTCTGGTCTCGGCACCGCGACGCCCTCGAACACCATGCTGGGGAAAACCCGCGATCCACGGAACCCTGGGAACGGCATCCGGAGGAGTCCCGTGATCATGGAACCATGGCTTGCCGCCGTCGACCGGATCCCGGCGGTAGGTGAGACCTTCGAGGCCGGCGGCGCAGCAACTCTCCGTGCCGCTCGGCGATGATCATCTGACCCGACTGGTGGCTGGTGCACGAACGGCGTGTCCAGATGCACGCCGACGGTCGCACACCTACTGGGCTTTTTGCAGCAGCATCGCTTTGATTCGTGATATCTCGGCCCGTGCCTGCTCCCAACCTGCCCTGGCTACTGCGGGAACGACGGTTTTGTCCAGCGGGTTCCGTCCCTGCGCTTTCCTGGCTTCCGGTGAAGGCTTGATGATCTCGACAGGCCGTTCCCCCAGCGTTCTGCGTTGCGCTGAAATGGTGCCGACCCGCTTGAACGACATGGTCAGGGGCGCCAACGCCACGACCGGCCCGGTTCCCGGTGCCAGGTCCAGGTTCACCGGCGTTCGGGCTCCCCCATCGATGTAGAAGCGTCCTTCCAGCTCTATCGGCGGCCACACCAGGGGAACGGCGCAACTGGCGGCCACGGCGTCGGCAAGCTTCACATCGTCGTTCCGGGTGAGGATGCGGTGCTCTCCCGTTCCGGCATCCACCACCACGAGCCGCAGGTCGGCGTCGGACCATTCGGAATTGGGTAGGCGCTTCTCGATGACTGCCCGGCGTTCCTCGACAGGACCGACATCCGCACCGCGTGCGAGATGTCCGATGCGTTGTGATGCGCGTTGGAGGGACCCGGGAAGTGAAGCGGCCAGCAGGTATCTTGCCAGGTTCAAGCCGGCGAAGCTCTTCGAGATCTCATAGGGAACACCGGCGAGCTGGGCCTCGTACCGTTCTTCCAGAGTTGCACTGCCCGTCAGTTGGGCTCCGACCGTGGAGCCGGCGCTGGTACCAAGAATCGATTTCGCCTGGCGCAGATCAAGTCCCAGGTGGCTGAGACCCGCCAGCAGTCCGATCTGCCACGCGATGCCACCGATGCCGCCGCCACCAAGAACCAGTGTGGAATCACTCCTCGCCATGCGGGGCTCCTTCGCCAGAATGTCGTGTAGATGATGTCAGCGGCCCTTGATTCGACCCGGCCTATCCACACGATACGGGTTCCTGCGAAGGACATGTCCCGCCGGGCACAGCGGCAGCCCGGGCCAGGACGGTTCGAACCCGGTCGTGGCCAGATGGAACAATGGGTGAGCGTGGATCGCACCTGTCCGAAGGGCCTCCGAACGTTGAAACTAAGGTCTGTGGTGAGTTCGTTGGCGCGGTTCTGCACCGTCGAGTGGTGCAGCCCGAGCTCAACAGCTACCGCGCGGAGGCTGCCTAGGTCATCAGCTCTGGACCGGATGATGATCACGAGTCATCCTCAACGCAAGGAGCGCCGTTCTCCATGAATGAAGCCCCAGTCATCGTGGGTGCAGATTAGCGCATCCGGAGTCTCGAACTATATTTGCTGGAGGGCAACTGCCTACAGTTGAGGAGGTTTGCTGCTTCCGGTACGACATCGACGTCGAAAGAGGAACACGGGAAATGAAGAGTTCCGTTGCGGTTGTGGGTGCTGGGATCGTCGGGTTGGCCACAGCGTACGAGTTGGGCCTCCGCGGCTACCGGGTGCGCGTGATCGAGAAGGAATCCCGCTTGGCGGAGCACCAGACCGGCAACAATTCCGGCGTGATCCACTCCGGGCTGTACTACGCGCCGGGCAGCCTGAAGGCGACCCTCGGAACCGCCGGTGCGCAATCGATGCACCGCTTTGCCGAGGAGCACGGCGTGCCGGTGGACATCTGCGGAAAGCTGGTGGTCGCCACCCGCCAGGACCAGCTCCCGGCCCTCGAAGAGCTGCACCGCCGCGGTATCGCGAACGGCGTACCCTGCCGGATGGTCACCCCCGAGGAAGCCCGCGTCTATGAGCCCCATGTCGCCTGTGTGGCAGCCCTCCGGGTCGAATCGACGGGAATTGTCGACTACCGGGGAATCTGCGCGGCACTCGGACGGCTGATCACCGAGGGTGGTGGCGACATCCTGCTCGGAAGGGAGGTCACGGGGATCTCAGGGGGCAACCGCTCAGTGGCCGTTTCGACCACCGCGGGCGACATCACCGCCGATGAGCTCATCAACTGCGCCGGCCTGCACAGCGACCGCATCGCCCGGCTGGCCGGACTCACCCCTGAGGTACGCATCATCCCGTTCCGCGGCGAGTATTTCGAGCTCACCGCGGACCAGTCCCATCTGGTCCGCGGCCTGATCTACCCGGTACCGGACCCGAGTTTCCCGTTCCTCGGCGTCCACCTGACGAAAATGGTCGGCGGGGGAGTGCATGCAGGGCCCAACGCGGTCTTCGCCCTGGCACGTGAGGGCTACACCTGGCTCACCATCAATCCGCGGGACGTCCTCGAAAGCGCTGCCTGGCCAGGTCTGTGGAAGCTCGGTACGAAGTTCTGGAAAGTAGGGCTCTCCGAGGTGGCGCGCTCCCTGTCGCGGAAGAAGTTCCTTGCGAGCCTGCGGGAGCTGGTGCCCGAACTCGGTGACAACAGCCTCGTGCCGACCCACGCAGGAGTCCGGGCGCAGGCGATGCGCAGGAACGGAGACCTCGTCGACGATTTCTACTTCGAGAGGGCGCCCCGCCAGATCCACGTGCTCAACGCGCCATCGCCCGCTGCGACCGCAGCGCTCGAAATCGGCAGGCGCATCGCCGATGAACTGGAGGAGAGGAACCGGTGAGCCAGGAGACGACACGCCGCTTCGACGCCCCGCAGCTGCACCGGCAAGTTGTTGCAATCCTCCGCGCCTGGGGAATGCCTGATGAGTCCGCGGAGGCCACGGCCACAGTGATGGTGGAAACCGATCTCTCCGGCATCGATTCGCACGGGGTGTCCATGCTGATGATGTACGAGAAACTCCTGCACGAGGATCGCCTGAAGCTTGATGCCGTCCCCCGGGTTATCCGCGACACTCCCGCCCTCGCCGTCGTCGACGCCGGTGCCGGGCTGGGACACCCGGCAGGACTGTTTGCACTGGAGCTGGCGATCCAAAAAGCCGGGGCCTGCGGAATCGGTGCGGTGGCCGTCGGCAACTCGCACCATTTGGGAGCGCTCGGTTACTACGTCAGGAGCGCCGCGCAGCGCGGCCTGGTCGCTCTGATGACAACGACGACGCGGACGCCCGTGGTGGCCGCGGCCGGAGGAACGACGCCGATCCTGGGGACGAACCCCCTTGCCTTCGCCGCACCACGGGCCGGTGGGGCCGAACTGGTGATCGACATGTCGACGAGCGTCGTGGCAATGAACAAGGTGAAGGCCTACGCCCTGGGCGGCCGGGATCTGCCCGTCGGCTGGGTGGTCGACCGCGGAGGCAGGACCATCACCGATGCTTCGCTCGCCTACTCGCTGCTCACCACGCAGGGGGCAACCCTGACTCCGCTCGGCGGCTCGAGCACCGAGACCGGCGGGCACAAGGGATTCGGACTCAGCCTGATGGTCCATGTGCTCAGTGGGGCGTTTTCAGGAGCGGCACTGCCGCTCGACGACGGCGACAGCGACAATCTTGGGCACTTCGTCCTGGTGATCGACCCGAACAGCGGAACCGGGGGCGGATCTCCGGCCGGGTATGTCGACGACCTTGTCCGTCTGATGTCCAGGGACGAGCCCGGCGTCGTCATCCCCGGCGATCCTGAGGCCGAAGCGCACACCGGCCGCAGCAGGGACGGTATTCCTGTTCCGGAGAGCCTCCTCGAACACCTCCGGGCAGTCTGCGGCAGGGCCGGAACCGACATGATCCTGACCCCGGTCGGTTGAGCGCGCACTGGTGCTCAGGCACAGCCCTGCAGGACCTCCGTCGCCGGGCTCACGCGATCGTAAAGGAGAGTTCGGCGACTCCGTCGATGCCGGCCGTAACTCCGCTCCCACGCTCCAGTGCTCCGACGCCCGCCGGGGTACCGGTAAAAATGAGGTCTCCGGGGCGTAGGGTCACGGATCGGGAGAGATACGCGATGATTTCAGCCACCGTCCAGATCTGGTCGCCGAGGTCGCCCTCCTGACGGAGTGAGCCGTCCACGGTCAACCAGATCCTGCCGCGGTCGGGATGCCCCACCTCGCTGACCGGCGAAAGGGGTGAGCACGGACCCGACCAGTCGAAGCCTTTCGCCAGGTCCCACGGGCGGCGGAGGTTCTTCGCCTCTGCCTGCAGGTCGCGCCGCGTCAGGTCCACCCCGACGCCGTAGCCCCACACGGTGTCCAGGGCGTCTGCGGGGTCAACCCCGGTAGCAGTGTGTCCCAGCGCCACCACGAGTTCGACCTCGTGGTGGAGATCGGCAGTCTGCGGCGGATAGGGAACCTTCGAAGAAGTACTGCCCGGCGTGCCGGTTTTTTCCGGCGCAAAGACAGCATCCGCCGGTTTGAGGAAGAAGAAGGGCGGCTCCCTGGTCGGATCGGCTCCCATCTCGCGGGCATGGTCGCCGTAATTGCGGCCGACGCAGAAAACCCGCCGCACGGGAAACAGCGTGTCACTCGCGCTCACTGGGAGGCAGGGGGGTGCGGGTACTGGAACGGCATAGGTCATGGGGCTCCTTCAGGGCTGGTCGTCGGAGCCCGCCGACCAGAGCGTGCTGCACGAATGATCAACATGTTACTGAAGTGCCGGTGTTTTGAGCACGTGGCACTCGTTCAAGGCTGGTTCCCGCTGGTTTCACCTGATATCGTTTGCCGCGCCGAGGATCCACGTTCCGGCAGGAACAGCACGTTCGGCGATGCCGCATCTGAGGAGAATCCATACGATGAGAAGTCTGAATTCGTGGGTGCTGGTCGTCGCCGCCCTTGTTGCTACCGACCTTCCGGGACTGCCGGCACAGGCCGCCGGAGAGAGCGAACAGCAGTTCATCGTGACCTTCGACAGTGGTGTCGACGAACGAAGCAGGGCGGCCGTGGAAAGCGCCGGAGCTACTCCCCTGGAGGAGTTGAAGTTCGCCGGGAGCCTGGTCGTGGCGGTTCCCGACAGTGCTGTTGCTGAAAGGTTGAGACGAGCGGATGGCGTATCGGCTGTCGAAGCAGACGCCCGGGTAGCTGCGGCAGCACCGATACGCTGCAGTCCCTGGCCCTCCTGCGGAGACGGAACCGGGCCCGCCCTCCCACCCTCGCAGATTCTGCCCTGGGGTATTGATCGAGTGGACGCTGCAGAATCGTGGTCCACGAGCCGTGGAACCGGGGTGAAGGTCGCCGTCATCGATACGGGAATTGACCGGAGCCACCCCGACCTTGAGGAGAACCTCGCAGGAGGGGTGAATTACGTGGCGGGGCCGGGCGGGCCGGGCGAGGCGCCGGACCCGGCCGCGTGGAACGATGACAACGGCCACGGAACCCATCTCGCAGGAACCATTGCGGCATCCGACAACACCATCGGCGTCGTCGGCGTCGCCCCGGAAGCCGATCTGTACGGGGTGAAGGTGCTCAATGGAGCCGGTTACGGGTACGCCAGTGATGTTGCGCTCGGTATCGAGTGGTCCATCAACAACGGTATGCAGGTGATCAACCTCAGCTTGGGCGAGGGGTCGGACGTGCCGGTGCTTCGGGATGCGATTGAAGCCGCGGACCGCGCCGGTATCGTCGTCGTTGCCGCCGCGGGCAATCTGGGTGACGGGGACCCCTCAACCGACGATGTGCTCTGGCCCGCACAGTACGACAGCGTCCTAGCGGTCGCAGCCACGGACGCCGGCGACTCTGCTGCGGGCTTCAGCTCCGACGGCGGGAAGGTCGAGATAGCTGCCCCGGGTGTCGATGTGCTCTCCTCGACCCGCGGAGGCGGGTATGGCACGATGAACGGCACGTCGACGGCGGCCCCTCACGTCTCCGGGGTAGTGGCCGGCATGCTGGCAGCGCCGGTGAATCCTGGGGCCGACAGCAATAAAGATGGCCGATGGAGTACGGGCGAGCTCCGGGCATGGTTGCAGGTGACTGCAGATGATCTTGGAGCTCCGGGGCGGGACGTGTCCCACGGGTACGGGCTCCTCGACGCTGAAGAGGCGATAACCGGGGTTCAGGGGCCCTGAGGGTGTTGGATGTGTCCCATTCCCCGTATCGGTCACCCTCCACAGGCCGCGGCATCAGAGCAGTGTGCTTCGATACTTTCGGGACCATCGTGGATTGGCGGACGGGTATCGTCCGGGACGTCCGTGCCTTCACCACTGCCCAGGGGCTGCAACTCGACGCTGAGCGATTCGCCGACGACTGGCGAGGCCTGTACCAGCCTGCACTGGAATCCGTGCGGTCCGGCGCCAGGCCCTTCGCGACGCTTGACGAACTTCACTCCGAGAGCCTGCTCAGCATCCTCGACAGCCATAACGTCAATCCTGATCGATTCGGGCCGGGAGTACTGCGGGAGCTGAACCGCTCGTGGCACCATCTCCCGGCATGGCCCGATAGCATCCCGGGACTTACAGCCCTGCGCAGCAGGTACATCATCGGGCCCCTCTCCAACGGCAATACGTCGTTGCTGGTGAACATGGCAAAGAACACTGGTTTGCCGTGGGACGTCATCATCGGCTCGGATGTCACGCGCGCCTATAAACCTTCACCCGAGTCCTACCTGCGAACTGCGGCCTTCCTCGACCTGGAACCGGGCGAACTGATGCTGGTGGCTGCACATAATGAGGATCTGGACGCCGCGCAGCGAAGCGGCCTGGCCACTGCGTTCATCCCGCGTAGCACCGAGCACGGCCCTCATCAGACATCGGACCTGTCCCCGACGGGCGCTTGGGACATCGCATCGACCAGCATGACTGATCTGGCCAGACAGCTTGGCGTCGGTCCGCCCTGACGCTTCTGGTGGAAACCGCAGATGTCGGTGTCTCCAGGAATGTCGGTGGTGGGTGGGATGGTGTGTGTATGGAAGCGGGAGCGTTCGACGGCGGCGACGACGACGGCGGTGGTACCGGTGGTACCGGTGGGTCTGGTGGCACGGGTCCTGGTTGTGGTGGGTCGTTGTTTGAGCCGGTGGTGGATCCGTTGGGTGAGTCGTTGCTGGGTCCTCCGGCGCTGGGCTTGGGTCTGGGGGAGGCGTTGGAGGCCCTGGAGGGGTTGCAGGTGGTGAAGAACCGGTGTGATGCCCGTTCCGCGGTGCTGATCGAGCGGATCCGTAACCTCGCCACTGACCGGTTGTATGCCCGCACCCCGGGGTCCACGACCTGCCATGACACTACGATCCCGGGGTTCCGGCCGATCTCGGACAGCCTCGCGGACAGCCTCGCGGCCACCGAGATCGGGTGCGCGCTGCGCCTGCCGGAGCGCTCGGCCCGGCTTCTGGTGGATCAGGCGCACCTGCTGTGCCGTAAGTACACCCCCACGCTGGGGGCCCTGGCCGAGGGGGCGATCACCTGGCGCCACGCGGTGACGGTCATCGAGCAGTGCGTGGGCCTGGCCCCGCACACCGCCACGACCCTGGAACACGCCCTGCTGCCCACCGCCAGGAACACCACCGTGACCCGGACCATGCATCGGGCCCGGGTGCTGCGGGCGGGCCTTGACCCGGGTGCGCACACCGCCCGGGCCACCGCCGCGGTGACCCAGCGCCGCCTGGAAGTCCTTCCCGACGCCGACGGCATGGCGTGGCTGAACATCTACCTGCCCGCCGAGCACGCCACCGGCATCGGGCACCGCATCACCGCCCTGGCCCGCGGCCTGCAAACCCCCACAGAGAACCGCACCCTCACCCAACTCCGCGTGGACGTCCTCACCGACCTCCTCACCCACACCTGCACCACCGGACCACCCCCACAACCCACCCACACCCGCGCTGCGGGTTCACCCGGTCCCGGCGGCGGCGGCACGGGTGTGCCCGCTGCTGCCGGGGATGTCCCCGGGGAGGTTCCCGGGGGTGTCCCG
>NZ_AZSA01000254.1 GCF_000520555.1 Arthrobacter sp. Br18
GGGGGGGGGGGGTTCTTCTAGACTCGGGGTATGGACGGCGATACTGTACTTAATGCTTTGCTGGTTCTGTTGTTCGTCCTGATCGGTGGTGTATTCGCAGGCACTGAGATGGCTATAGTGACCTTGCGGGAAAACCAGGTCCGCAGGATCGAGACCGGCGGTAAGCACGGACCGAAGACGGCGGCGTTAGTCCGTAACCCAAACCTGTTTCTGTCCGCGGTGCAGATCGGGGTGACCCTGGCTGGGTTCTTCTCCTCCGCGTACGGTGCCTCGACACTCGGTCCCGATGTCGCACTGATCCTGGAAGGTCGCGGCCTGTCGCCTCAGGCAGCAGACACCGTCGCTCTGATCGGAATGACCCTGATCATCGCGTATCTGTCCCTTGTCTTCGGTGAGCTGGTGCCGAAACGACTCGCTATGCAGCGTGCCGTGGGGTTCACCCGCGCTCTGGCGCCACCGCTGAACATATTCGCGCGACTCATGCGGCCGGTCATCTGGTTGCTGTCCGTTTCTACCAATGCGGTGGTAAGGATCCTCGGTGGTGACCCTCATGCCCGAACGCAGGAAGTGAGCGCTGAAGACTTGCAGCAGATGCTCACGGAAACCCCGAACCTTAATCGGGAGCATCGAAGGATCCTTTCGGATGTTTTCGGCGCCGGCGATCGATTGATCCGTGAGGTTATGCGGCCGAGGCCAGATGTCGTTTTTCTCCGCGCTGATCTGTCTGTCGAGGACGCCAAAGCCGTCATCGCAAATCACCCGTACACCCGATACCCCGTATATAAGGCAACGCAGGACGACGTTGTTGGGTTCGTTCATCTTCGGGACCTCTTCGAGGCCCATGGGGGTGAAGAGAGAACTGTCGCGGACCTGATCCGCCCTATTTATCCCCTACCGGGAACGAATAAGCTCCTTCCATCGCTGAGTCTGATGCGTCAGCAGGGACAGCACATGGCGTTGGTCGTCGACGAGTACGGGGGCACTGATGGGATCGTCACCCTTGAGGACCTCGTTGAGGAAATCGTTGGCGAGATCTATGACGAATACGATAGGGACCAGCAGTTGGACGAAGTAGAAGCCGCTGCCCTGGTGGAAGGGGAGTCGCGGGAGATTGACGCCCGATTGATTATCGAGGACGTCCCGGAACTCATCGGGATTGAACTCCCCGATGACGGCCCCTATGAGACGATCGCAGGTTTCATCATCGACCGGCTGGGGCGGATCCCCGATCATGGGGACAGCGTTGAGACACAGGGCCACCTCTTCGAGGTGGCCCTGGTATCGGACCACCGCGTGGAGAGGATTACCGTTACGCGCCTGCACCTTCCGTCGGGGGCCATCGGTGGCGGGGACGAATCACCCGAACGCGATCAGCTCTGACACCAGAAGAGAACACCGCCCATGAGGGGCTGGCGCGAAAACCCCGTGCAATCGTCGCGCCCAGATCGATCATTGTGCAGGTGGCCTGACTTCTGCGCCGGAAGCGGCGTTAATCCTGGTTTACTGGTGGCGCAGCAGCCCCCCTCGACGCTGGTATGGCGTGCCGCTCTTCCCTTGGTAGGTGAAGTGTGCTTCACTTGTTTGGTACACGGAGGGGAGTATCCCCTAATCGGCCCGTCGTCACTACGGCTCATGAGCAGCCCGGCGGACAAGCCCTTTCGGGGGCGGGAAAGACCTCCGATCGATTCGATCGGAGGGTTTTTCATGGATGTCCCATTCTGGATTTGGGCTGCGGTACTGGCCTTCATAGTTGTGATGCTGGCTGTCGACCTTTTTGCTCACCGTCGCGCCCACGTTATCGGCGTGAGAGAAGCCGCCATCTGGTCCGGTGTGTGGGTGGCCTTCGGTGTCGCTTTCGGCGTAGTGGTCTGGATGAACTGGGGGGCCGAGTTCGGTCAGCAGTACTTCGCCGGCTACCTCATTGAGAAGTCCCTCTCGGTGGATAACGTTTTTGTTTGGGCAATCATCTTCAGCTACTTCGCCGTTCCGCGCGAGTTCCAGCACCGAGTCTTGTTCCTGGGCGTGCTAGGGGCACTGATCTTCCGCGGAATCTTCATCGCCGCCGGCGCCGTGCTGATTCAGAACTTCTCCTGGATTCTCTACGTTTTCGCGGCCTTCCTGCTCTACACCGGGTGGAGGATGATCCGGCAGCGCAACGCTCACCTGAACCCCGAGCAGTCGATAGTGCTTCGCGGCTTCCGGCGATTCGTGCCGATGACCGAGGCTTACCACGGGCAGAAGTTGCTCATCCGCAGGAACGGGGTGTTACTGGCCACCCCGCTGCTGGCGGTGCTGGTACTGATCGAGGCCACGGACATAGTTTTCGCTGTCGACTCCATCCCGGCTATTTTCGCGGTCACCGACGAAGTTTTCCTCGTCTTCACCGCCAACGCGTTCGCGATCCTGGGCCTGCGCGCGATGTACTTCCTGCTGGCAGATTCGATCCACCGGTTCATCTACCTGAAGATCGGGTTGGCCTTGGTACTGATCTGGGTCGGCATCAAGATGCTCCTCAAAATCGATCTGTTCTACATCCCCACAACCATCTCCCTCGCTGTGGTCGCCACTATCATCACGGTCTCCATCGTTGCCAGCCTGCGCGCCACCCGCGGCCAGGGCCGCAAAGCCGTCCCCCAGCCAACCGAGCCGCCTTTCCGGGTCGCCACTGAGGAAGAAAACGCCGAGCTGGAGCCAGTGTGGCGGCGTCACCGTGGCGAAGTCCGCACCAGCCCGCGGGCCGAGACCGTAAACGCTGACGGGGACGAGGACGAGGACGATCGAGAGTCCGCAGGTAGGGACGGTGGTGCACGATGAGCGCAGCTTCTGCCTTCCCGCGGCGCCCCGTCGTCGTCATTGTCCCCGACGAATCCGTTGCTACAACTGTGGCGCACAGCGCGGTTTGGGCTGCTTCAGAACAGGAAAGACCCATACTACTTCTGGTGCCAATACAACGGCCGGCGTTCACCACCGATCCGGCGATAGTGGCGAGGATGTATGGACGAGCGCTGCGCGAAGCCGAAGCCCTCGCTGGCAAGGTTCGGCCTGTACTGGAAGCGGCGGGATTCTCCGTTCCCGCGCGCGTCGTATGGCACGGCACGTTCTCATTCAGGCGTTCCCGTCCGGCCCGGGCCACAGCCCTGGCCCGGGCGGTGCGCAGGGCAGGCGCGGCCGCCGTCGTTACTCCCATTGAGCTGCCTGGGCCGTTAGTACGGGGTGTGGAAATCCTGCGTATAACGGATGACCAAGCACAACGCACAGCACACTGGTCGGAAGAGGATCTAGCTTCATCCAAGGAAAGGACCGCTCCAATGTCGCGCACGAATTCAACGAATCCGGCCCCAGAAATACCGGCCAACGAAATAGCGACCCCCGACGTAGCGCCAACCCAGGCGTCATCGCATCAGTGGACGTTCCTGACCAATCACAGCCACGTCCTGCTGGCCGTGCACGCGAATCCCCGCGTTCTCGTTGATGACGTGGCTGCCACGGTTGGGATCACTCCCAGGGCGACCCTGCACATCCTCAAAGACCTCGAAGAGGCGGGGTGCCTGGAACGCATCCGGGAAGGACGCCGTACCCGCTATGTGATCCAACCCCGCCAGCACTTCCGCCATCCCGCCGAGGCACACCAGGAAGTCGGTGCACTCCTGGCGATCTTCGCTCCCCACTAACGGACGACTACGAAAGGAAATCACCATGAGAACCCGAGCCACAGCCCTTCTGGGCTCCGGTCTACTCCTGACCGGAGCCCTGTTCCTGACCAGCTGCGACGACGCACAACTGCCGCAAACCCCAGGAATAGAAGAACAAGACGGCGAAGACCAAGACCAGGGCGATAATCCTGACATCCAGGACGAACAGCAGGACGAAGAGCAGGACGGGGGCTAGAGGCAGCAAGGCCGGTCTGAAGCATCCAGGGACCCAAAAGGTTGGGAGACAGATATGACGAGGGAGTATCCAGCATCTCGGCGCGGCCGTGAACGGCTGGCACAGCAGGATCGAAGGTGCAGGTTCCTCCCATACCACCGCGTCTGGGATGTCCGGCGACCCGCTTTGTCTTTGGCCGCAACAGGATTGCGCGTGGCCTCCACGGCAGGAAGCGCTGGTTTTTGCCGGCGCTACCCCCGACACGACGGCGATAAGCCATGATCATCGTGTTGGTTGGTGTGGACGGGGCGGGCAAAAGCACAGCAGGTCGGCTGCTCGCGCAGCGCCTCACCGCGGCAGAGTATCCGGCGACCTTCACCATGAACCGTTCGGGCCGACGCAGTATCACCGCGTGGTGTAAGCGACGCAGCATCCAACCTCCGGTGGTTCTACTCGATGCGATAGAGACCAGCATTCGCTGCATCAACGTGCTGGCGTCTCACCTGCGCGCCAAGGTCGGATCCGGGGTCCTCATCATGGACAGGTACCTCTACTGTCAGGTGGCGCTCCGCCGGGCGCGGGGGCTGCGTTCAGGATGGCTGCTGCCTTTCCTGCTCAAAGTCCTACCCGCCCCGGATATCGTCTTCTACTTCGACGTCCCGGCTGACATCGCGTACTGCAGAGTCCGTCGCCGAGCCGCGGACACCGAGACCTTCGAGCACTTGCAGGCGTTCGATGCGGCATACCGGGAACTGAAGAACTTTCCGTCCTTCGTCGTTATCGACGCGAGCCTCCCCTCCGAGCAGCTCGTCGAGGACATGCTGCAAAATCTCGGGGTGTGCGGATTGGGACTCCAATGAGGACTGGACGCAGAAACACCTATGATGGCCCGCAGATTAGTCCTCCGCGCAACCGATCGAAAACGGGCAGCAACACCGAACTCATAGCGTGGCTGTTCATGCGATGCTCCGGCGCGCTCCTGGTAGTCCTGATCTTCGTGCACCTCTTCGTAAACCTCATGCTCGGCGACGGCATCCAACAAATTGATTTCGCTTTCGTCGCCGGAAAATGGGCGCACCCCTTCTGGCAATGGTTCGACCTGATCATGCTCTGGCTCGCCATGCTCCACGGCAGCAACGGACTCCGCGTCATCATCAACGACTACGCCGACACCGCCAGGATCCGCCTGATGCTCAAAGCCGTCCTACTCACCTGCTCGGCAACCATCATCGCGCTCGGATCACTCGTCATCTTCACCTTCGACCCCTGCCCCACCCAAGCCGCCACAGAATCACTGCCCGCATTCTGCGCATCACCCAGTGAATCGAGCACCGCATCCTGAACGACCGCCCATAGAACACTCGGCAGCGAAGGCACTCAGTGTGACTGTCAGTTAGAAATGGCGGGTTTTTAACAGTTCATCTGGCGGTTCCGGACTTCATCCCGCGGACCGCTTACGGCGCTATGCCAAAAAAATCCCGGAGCCGACGTCATCAGGAACCGCCATTCCCAACTGTAAAAAGCCGCCAGACGAAGTTAACAGTTACAGCCACTCTCGCTGAAAGTCCCTGGCTGTCACTTAAACGAACGTATAAATAACAGAGGAGAAGCCAGTGCTTGTCGGATACATGCGCGTCTCAAAAGCGGACGGATCCCAGAGCACCGACCTGCAGCGCGACGCACTCCTGGCCGCCGGCATCGCCGAAGACTCCCTCTACGAAGACAGGGCCTCCGGGAAGAAGGAAGACCGGCCCCAGCTGGTCGCCTGCCTCAAAGCCCTGCGCCACGAAGACACCCTGATTGTTTGGAAACTCGACCGGCTAGGCCGGGACCTGCGCCACCTGGTCAACATCGTCCACGACCTCACCGAACGCGGCATCGGACTCAAGGTCCTCACCGGACAGGGCGCCGCCATCGACACCACCACCGCATCCGGGAAACTCGTCTTCGGGATCTTCGCCGCCCTCGCCGAATTCGAACGCGAACTCATCTCCGAACGCACCCTCGCCGGCCTCGCCTCCGCCCCTACAAAACGACCCCCGCGAAACTCCGCCTCGCCATGGCATCCATGGGCAAGCCGGATACCAAAGTCAGCGACCTCTGCGCCGAACTCGGCATCACCCGCCAGACCCTGTACCGGCACGTGTCACCGACCGGGGAACTGCGCCCCGACGGCGAAAAGCTCCTTTCCCGGTAGGTGGGCCGCCGAGGTGCGCCTTCGACGTTGGACTGCCCGGTGACAAGCCCATCCCAGTACCAAGGATGTGAACGGGGTTAGGGACGTTGTAGCGATCCGAGGACGCGTGGTGGTGTAGATCTGATCGCTTCGGCGGCCGGGGTCCGGTGCTCTGACCTCCCCGTCTGTCGCTTGAGACTGGTTCCGGTCATGAGGGGCGTCTGGGTTCCGGGACGGCAACGGCTCGGCGACGGTATTGAAGACGACACGTAGCACTCCGCCGGTATCCCCGATTCACCAGCCCGGCCCATGGCGTGGTCGCTTTTCGACAGGGGAGGAACCGCGCCGTTATCTGGAACCCACTGGAGCGCGTTCGGAACACTTAGTTCGAGGGACGCTGTACAGCGGCTGGGCGTCCGTGGGAACCGGCAGCATCACGGTGCTGGTGTTTTGGCTCCGCGCAGCCCGGCGGTTCGTCAAACCTGCTGCTTCGTGCAGGGCACGTAGTGCCAGCCGCCGCTGAACTGTTCCGCCGATGGCCTACGAGTTCGTGTGCCCGGTCAGCCGGTCCGGCCTGAATCGGAAGGGTCCTCCGCTGTTAGCGAGCCGGCGTGGGCGCGTGCGGTGGGGTCCCTGCGGACCTTGATCAGGCTTGCGATGGTGGTCACAGTCAGGACGACTGCGATGACGATAAGGCTGATGTTGGTGCTGATTTCCGGTACCCGGCCATCGATGCCGTGCCCCCAGTGCAGAACCAGTTTCACTCCGATGAAGGCCAGAATAAGCGCCAGACCCGTGGAGAGATAGACCAGCCGGTCCAGAAGCCCCTTAACGAGGAAGAACAGCGCCCGCAACCCGAGCAGGGCGAAGGCATTGGCGGTGAAGACGATGTACGGTTCGGCGGTAATACCGAAAATAGCCGGGATCGAGTCGAGCGCGAACAGCAGGTCGGTGCTGCCGATTGCCACCAGCACAATGAAAAGCGGCGTCACCGCCCGGCGCCCGGCGCTGCGCGTGAACAACCGCCCGTCCTCGTAGTCCTTTGTGACGGTCAGCGCGCGGCGGGCCACGCGGACCAGCACGTTGTCATGGACATCCGGGTCTGCGTTGCGGTGCCGGTAAAGTTGAACGGCCGTCACGATCAGCACCAAGCCGAAGATCAGGAACATGAAGGAGAACAACTGGAGCAGTGCTGCGCCCAGGGCGATGAAGATCCCGCGCAGGACCAGGGCCAGGGCTATTCCGAAGATCAGGACCTTCTGCTGGTACTTCTCGGGGACGGCGAAGGTCGACATGATGATCACGAAGACGAAGAGATTGTCGATGGACAGACTTTTCTCGACGATATAGCCGGCAAAGTATTCTGCGCCGTAGTCCCAGCCGACCTGGGCGGCGAAGACCAGTCCAAACACAATGGCCACGGCAACATACAGGACGGATGAAATGGCGGCTTCGCGGAACTTGACAACGTGCGGCCGCGCGGCGGCCAGTCCAAGATCCAGGGCGAGCAGCCCGAGGATAAGTCCGATGGTGAGCGTCCAGCGGAGTGCACTGACTTCGAGCATTGTCGACCTTCCTGTTGTCAACTGAGACTGATTGGTCGTTTTTCCTGCAGTAAGTGGAAAGGCGCCGGAACACGGACAACACGGCCGCGGGACCCGGCGGCGCGCACTCCCGGACATCGACCGGGCGCCTGATGGGCTATTGTCCTTGAAATGGCAACCCAGGATTTTGACTCCGGGACACCCCCCGTGCCCGCCAGCGGGACGCGGTGGACGTTCCTCACCAACCACGCCCACGTTCTGCTCACCATCGCCCGTGATCCGCAGGTCCGGATGCGAGACGTCGCCGCGCGGGTGGGGGTGACGGAACGCGCAGCGCAGAAGATCGCAGCTGACCTTGTTGAGGCCGGCTATATCACGAGAACGCGCGCCGGGCGTCGCAACAGCTACACCGTCGCCACCGGCCGCCCCTTTCGCCATCCCGTCGATGCCGGCCACGAGTTGGACCAGCTCCTCGCGGTTCTCGTCCCTGAACCCACCTCCCGCACTATAGACACCTGAACTGTAGTTCGCTAATCTAAGTTCATTGGTTGAATCATACGCTACCGCACGGGTGGCAGGGCGGCCGGATGCCGTGTCCTCGGCACGGCTGGGCGGCGGCGGTTTAGAAGGAGCTCGCTCTTGAATAATCGAGAGGCGCATTTCAGACCGCAGCTTTTGGGCGGTGCTCCCGCCACCGTCGCGGATTCCACAGCGCCGGTGTATCTCATCGTCATCGCCGCTGAGTCGGACGCTGCCGATCTTCTGGCCCTGGCGGCCCCGCAGGCGCGCGGCGTCGGTGCCCGCTTGCTGGTCGCTCTCATCCGGCCCCGTTTGGGCTTCACGACCGACCCCGCTCTGGTCCGGTTCGTCACCGCGCGCAGGAAGCAGGAGGTGCTCCGGTTGGAGCGTCTCGGACATCAGGTGCTGGATCCTGCCGGGGTCACATTTGAAACTGTCTCGATGACCTACCGGGGCGGCGGCTCTGAGTCCGGGCAGACCCGCCGTATTGCCGCAGCATTGGAGCGACTGGCCCGCGGCCGCGGTGCCATCCGCTGGCCGGCAACCGGTGCAGTTGCAGCCTCCCGGAACAAGGGGAACCATCAGTGACCCGGGAAAGCCCGGGTGACGGGCTGAAACCGGCACCGAACAACAGCATTGTGGTCGGTCATGATGGATCTTACTGCGCCTATTACGCCCTGGACATGGCACTTGGACTCGCTGAGCAACTGCAGGCCGCCGTCGTCATCGTGCGGGCCTGGTCCATCGCCACCGCTCCGCGGCCACCCGGCTGGAAGTTCGGGTATGTGTCGTCCTTTGATGAGTACGCAGCGACGGTGCATGGGGAGTTCATGCGGGATGTGCAAATGAGCGTTGACAGATACCCCACGGTTTCCATTAGCTACAGGGCCGTTAACGCCGGGGCGGCAAAGGGTCTCATTGACGTCTCACGGGAGGCCCGAATGCTGGTTGTCGGATCGCGCGGGCGCGGCGGTCTCGCCGGGATGCTGCTCGGCTCCGTAAATGACCAGTGCGTCCGGCATGCGTCCTGCCCGGTCCTGGTCGTGCGCCCCTGGAGCTGAGGCCGCGGCGCTCCGGACCTTCGCCGGATCCTTTGCGTGGGCCCGGTGCGGTCAGGGTCTAGAATTTCTCCGGGCGCAAGACTTCGATGTCACTCACGAACAGGATCATGGCGTAGTCCTGGTAGTAGTGCTCCTGAAGGTGGGCGGCAATTGCGCCGGCTGTCCGGTCGTCACACACCACCTCGATGCGGATGTTGCTGTTCGCTTCCCAACCGGCACTGCGGACGCCGCGGTGACCTTTGCCTCGGGCGTCGGTGATGGTGTATCCGCGGGCATTGAGCCGGTCGATCTCACGGGTGAGGGTGGCCTCAAGTACCGCTTCGGTGACGACGGTCAATAACTTGCGTGCATGGCTTTGCATCGGTCTTATCCTTTCGCGAATGTGTGGGCCCACACGGCTAGCGCGTGGTACATCGGGATGCCAAACAGTACATTGAACGGGAACGTGATCCCCAGTGCGGCGGCCAGCGAC
>NZ_KI914891.1:0-5300 GCF_000520555.1 Arthrobacter sp. Br18
AAACCAGGACCACGGATTTGCCTATGGTCCCTCCTACATCCTTAGACCGGGACTACCATCGCCCGGCTTGGCTACCTTCCTGCGTCACACCTGTTAATACGCTTACCTCCCAAGATCAGGTCCCGCGCTCCACAAAAAACCACGTCACCCCAAAGGGCGGGCGGTCATGCTTCGGGCGGTTAGTATCCCTCGATCAGTATTGGCGGTTTTTCGCCGGTACGGGAATATCAACCCGTTGTCCATCGACTACGCCTGTCGGCCTCGCCTTAGGTCCCGACTTACCCAGGGCAGATTAGCTTGACCCTGGAACCCTTGATCATTCGGCGGACGGGTTTCTCACCCGTCTTTCGCTACTCATGCCTGCATTCTCACTCGTGTAGGCTCCACCACTGGTTTACACCGCGACTTCACTGCCCACACGACGCTCCCCTACCCATCCACACGCCTGAACTCAGGAGAACACGTCTCCGGCTTAGCACTAATGTGAATGCCACAACTTCGGCGGTGTACTTGAGCCCCGCTACATTGTCGGCGCGGAATCACTTGACCAGTGAGCTATTACGCACTCTTTCAAGGATGGCTGCTTCTAAGCCAACCTCCTGGTTGTCTTCGCGACTCCACATCCTTTCCCACTTAGCACACGCTTAGGGGCCTTAGTTGGTGGTCTGGGCTGTTTCCCTCTCGACTATGAAGCTTATCCCCCACAGTCTCACTGCTGCGCTCTCACTTACCGGCATTCGGAGTTTGGCTGACGTCAGTAACCTTGTAGGGCCCATTAGCCATCCAGTAGCTCTACCTCCGATAAGAAACACGCAACGCTGCACCTAAATGCATTTCGGGGAGAACCAGCTATCACGAAGTTTGATTGGCCTTTCACCCCTACCCACAGCTCATCCCCTCCATTTTCAACTGAAGTGGGTTCGGTCCTCCACGACGTCTTACCGTCGCTTCAACCTGGCCATGGGTAGATCACTTCGCTTCGGGTCTAGATCACGCCACTCACGTCGCCCTATTCAGACTCGCTTTCGCTACGGCTTCCCCACACGGGTTAACCTCGCGACGTAACACTAACTCGCAGGCTCATTCTTCAAAAGGCACGCTGTCACAAGAACATGCTTGCTCCAACGGTTTGTAGGCACACGGTTTCAGGTACTGTTTCACTCCCCTCCCGGGGTACTTTTCACCTTTCCCTCACGGTACTGGTCCGCTATCGGTCATCAGGGAGTATTTAGGCTTACCAGGTGGTCCTGGCGGATTCGCACGGGATTTCTCGGGCCCCGTACTACTTGGGATACTCTCCAAACGGCAGCACGCATTACGGTTACGGGACTAACACCCTCTCCGGCCGGGCTTTCAAACCCGTTCACCTATACGCCTGCACACATTTCACCAGTCCGGCAGAACTGATACGGAAAGTCCCACAACCCCAGTGATGCAACGCCCGCCGGCTATCACACACCACTGGTTTAGCCTCATCCGCGTTCGCTCGCCACTACTAACGGAATCACTGTTGTTTTCTCTTCCTGTGGGTACTGAGATGTTTCACTTCCCCACGTTCCCCCCACGTACCCTATGTGTTCAGATACGGGTCACCCGGTCACTCGCGCGCCGGGCGGGGTTTCCCCATTCGGACATCCTGGGATCAAAGTTCGGTTATCAACTCCCCCAGGCTTATCGCAGATTCCCACGTCCTTCTTCGGCTCCTGATGCCAAGGCATCCACCGTGTGCCCTTAAAAACTTGACCACAAAAGATCAAAAACACTTCTCGGCGCACAACCACCACACAACACCCAGGAACAACACCCCTCCCAAAAGAGGAACACCACCCCCGGACACCACGCACTGACCATGCAAGAAATTGCTTCTTGTTTATAAGATGCTCGCGTCCACTATGCAGTTCTCAACCAACAACCCCAACACACCCCCACACCACCCAGCAGACACTCCCCACAAACACCAGGGACACCACCAGAACACGGCATGAAGCATGCACAGGAAAACCCAGAAACAACCCAACCCCACCCCCACGCCACCCGACCATGAACCAACCACGACCAGACCACGCAAAAATAAGGCCCTGTTATCTCAGGACCCAACAGTGTGCCAAACGATCAACCCGGAACCACCCACCAACACCCTTTCCAGAACCAGCCGGCACCCCACCCCGAAGGGAGGACCACCACACCAGAACGTACTCAGCCACCAGCAGACACCACCAGGCACCTATCCGTTGATATTCCACCCATGAGCACCCACCGCGGAACAAACGCCCGCGCAATGGGCTAACTCCTGCACACACCCCGATACACCACAGTGGATGACCAGGACCATGTGAGGCGCTCCTTAGAAAGGAGGTGATCCAGCCGCACCTTCCGGTACGGCTACCTTGTTACGACTTAGTCCCAATCGCCGGTCCCACCTTCGACGGCTCCCTCCCACAAGGGGTTAGGCCACCGGCTTCGGGTGTTACCAACTTTCGTGACTTGACGGGCGGTGTGTACAAGGCCCGGGAACGTATTCACCGCAGCGTTGCTGATCTGCGATTACTAGCGACTCCAACTTCATGAGGTCGAGTTGCAGACCTCAATCCGAACTGAGACCGGCTTTTTGGGATTAGCTCCACCTCACAGTATCGCAACCCTTTGTACCGGCCATTGTAGCATGCGTGAAGCCCAAGACATAAGGGGCATGATGATTTGACGTCGTCCCCACCTTCCTCCGAGTTGACCCCGGCAGTCTCCCATGAGTCCCCGGCATAACCCGCTGGCAACATGGAACGAGGGTTGCGCTCGTTGCGGGACTTAACCCAACATCTCACGACACGAGCTGACGACAACCATGCACCACCTGTAAACCGGCCACAAGTGGCTGACACATCTCTGCATCATTCCGGTTCATGTCAAGCCTTGGTAAGGTTCTTCGCGTTGCATCGAATTAATCCGCATGCTCCGCCGCTTGTGCGGGCCCCCGTCAATTCCTTTGAGTTTTAGCCTTGCGGCCGTACTCCCCAGGCGGGGCACTTAATGCGTTAGCTACGGCGCGGAAAACGTGGAATGTCCCCCACACCTAGTGCCCAACGTTTACGGCATGGACTACCAGGGTATCTAATCCTGTTCGCTCCCCATGCTTTCGCTCCTCAGCGTCAGTTACAGCCCAGAGACCTGCCTTCGCCATCGGTGTTCCTCCTGATATCTGCGCATTTCACCGCTACACCAGGAATTCCAGTCTCCCCTACTGCACTCTAGTCTGCCCGTACCCACCGCAGATCCGGAGTTAAGCCCCGGACTTTCACGGCAGACGCGACAAACCGCCTACGAGCTCTTTACGCCCAATAATTCCGGATAACGCTTGCGCCCTACGTATTACCGCGGCTGCTGGCACGTAGTTAGCCGGCGCTTCTTCTGCAGGTACCGTCACTTTCGCTTCTTCCCTACTGAAAGAGGTTTACAACCCGAAGGCCTTCATCCCTCACGCGGCGTCGCTGCATCAGGCTTGCGCCCATTGTGCAATATTCCCCACTGCTGCCTCCCGTAGGAGTCTGGGCCGTGTCTCAGTCCCAGTGTGGCCGGTCACCCTCTCAGGCCGGCTACCCGTCGTCGCCTTGGTAGGCCATTACCCCACCAACAAGCTGATAGGCCGCGAGTCCATCCAAAACCACAAAAGCTTTCCACCAACATGGCATGCGCCAGAAGGTCGTATCCAGTATTAGACCCGGTTTCCCAGGCTTATCCCAGAGTCAAGGGCAGGTTACTCACGTGTTACTCACCCGTTCGCCACTAATCCCCCCACAAGTGAGGTTCATCGTTCGACTTGCATGTGTTAAGCACGCCGCCAGCGTTCATCCTGAGCCAGGATCAAACTCTCCGTAAATGCTTCTACAGACACAACACCAACCCCCGGGAAAACGGAAACCAGCGCTGCACAAAATTCGAAACCAGCCAAAAAAACCAGCCACCACACCCAAAGGCACAGCAACCAGCCAATTCAACCAATCAAAAAACAATCGGTATCAACAAACTTGGCACACTATTGAGTTCTCAAACAACAGACGCGATCGAATACTTTTGGTCTTCCAAGATTTCCTAAGATTTCTTCGTCAGACTCTTTATTTCTTCGCTGCGATGTGTTACCAACTTATTCCATCCCCCGAGCCCCTGTCAAATCAGCGCATTCTCCGCACTGCGGAGTCGCACGCCGATTTCAGGTGTTCTGCCCACCACAAATAGAGTCCAGTATCGGCTTCTGTGTTGACCACACACCACATGGATTTTTTTGAATGGGGGTTGGTCGCCCTCGACGGGGCAGCCCAGTAGACACTACACGGACCGGCATGGCGGAGCAAATCCGGCGGGCGGGCAGGAGCGGTTTCTCCCGAGTCAGGCCGGTGCTGCGCACCAAGGAGAGGGCGGGGTACCGAAGACTCACGTGCTCGAGCTCCTTGGAGCGGCTTCACTGTGAACCTCCGGCACACCGGCACACCCAACCCGGCGCATCTGACTCGGCTGCCTGTGGCTACACTGGGCCCCCCTGGGACCGGCAATAGAAAAGAACCTCCGTGGTGACAGCATGTGCATGCCCACCAGACCGCCCTGCCCCTTGCCGTCAGGGCTCTTTCCCTTATCTGCGACATGAATCGGTTATGCCCGGCGACGACGGCTCCGGGTGCTCCGGCTCTTCGCGGTTCGCGGGAGCGGCCTGTCGAGGTTGGTCATGACGTCGTCCGGGTGGCACGGTTCAGCAGGATACGCGACCGGTAGTTGCTCGGGTTGCAGTAAGGGAGCCAGCTTCATTTGATGTGCTTGATCGCAGTATTGCTTTCGCTATGACCGCTCCGGTGACGATGCGGACTCCGATCTCGTGCCACCACCGGCGTGCGCTGCGGTAGATCTGCCGGATTTGTTAACGCCGACCGAAAATAGGGCCAGAAACGCCAACTGAAAATAGGGCCACCGACCATGATGGAAGGTGATCAATTTGGATGATTGGGCGGAGATACGCCACCTGTTTTCGACGGGCAAGCACTCGAAGCGCGAGATCGGCAGGATCGTGGGGGTTTCCCGCGGAACGGTGGACCGGGCGCTGGAGTCGGACCGGGCGCCGAAGTATCAGCGGGCAGCCGGAGTGTCGAGTTTCGATACGTTTGCTCCCAGGGTGCGGGAGCTGTTGGTAAAGACGCCGACGATGCCGGCCGCGACGCTGGCGGAGCGTGTGGGCTGGTCTGGTTCCGCGTCGCTGTTCCGGGCCAAGGTCGCCGCGATCCGGCCTGAATACGCGCCGCCCGACCCGGCCGACCGGCTGG
>NZ_KI914891.1:5400-8792 GCF_000520555.1 Arthrobacter sp. Br18
TGGTCCACGAGCCGGGTTTCCAGGTCCAGTGCGATCTCTGGTTCCCGCACGAGCCACTGCCCGTTGGCGAGGGCCAGAGCGACACGCCACCGGTTTTGGTGATGACCTCGGCGTTCTCTGGATTCATCCAGGCACGGATGCTGCCGTCGCGGACGACGCCGGACCTTCTGGGCGGAATGTGGACTCTGCTGCAGGACGCGCAGGCCGTTCCGTCCAGGCTGCTGTGGGACAACGAATCCGGCATCGGCCGGCGCCGGCCCACAGAACCCGTGGCCGCGTTCGCCGGGTCCCTGGGACTGGAGATCAAGCTGCTTCCGCCGCGGGATCCGGAGTCCAAGGGCATGGTCGAGCGGATGAACAGGTTCTTCCGGCAACGCTTCATGCCCAGCCGGGACTTCCGCTCACCAGCGGATTTCAACGGCCAGCTCGAGGACTGGCTACCCAAGGCCAATCACCGGTACTCGCGGTCCCGCCACGGCCGCCCTGACGAGCTGATCGTCCTGGACCGGGAGAGGATGCGGGAACTGCCGCCGGTGACCCCGGACGCGGTGTTCCGCAACGCGGTGCGGCTGCCGCGGGATTACTACGTGCCGGTGTTCTCCAACGACTATTCCGTGGACCCGTCATACATCGGGCGGATCGTGGATGTCACCGCTGACCTGGACACTGTCTGGGTCACCCATGAGGGTGTCATCATCGCCACCCATGTCCGGGCATGGGCCCGGCACCTGGTGGTGACCGATCCGGCCCATGTGGCCCGCGCGGCGGTCATGCGCCGGGACTTCCGGACCCAGCGGGTGCACCGCACCGAACCCGAGGAAGCGGTGCAAGTGCGGGATCTGGCCGCCTACGACGAGATCTTCGGCATCGATCTTGGCCAGCAGCCGAACCTGGTCCTGGAGGCGGCCTCATGACCGGGACACCGTCACAGATCGAGTACTACGCCCGGGCCCTGCGCGCACCGAGGATCAGCGACGGGTTCCGCCGGCTCGGGGACCAGGCCCGGGACGCCGGCTGGTCCCACGAGGAGTACCTGGCCGCGGTCCTCTCCCGGGAAGTCTCCGAACGCGAAGCCTCCGGAGCGGCGACCCGGATCAAAGCCGCACGGTTCCCAGCCCACAAGGACCTCGAAGAGTTCAACTTCGACCACCAGCCCTCCGCGGACCGGAACCTCATCGCGCACCTGGGCACCGGGGTGTTCCTCTCCGAAGCCAAAAACGTGGTCCTCCTCGGGCCGCCCGGCACCGGCAAAACCCACCTCGCGGTCGGCATCGGCATCAAAGCAGCCAAGGCCGGGCACAGGGTCCTCTTCGACTCCGCCACCGGCTGGGTCGCCCGCCTGCAGGAAGCCCACTCCCACGGGAAACTCGCCCAGGAACTGGTCAAACTCCGCCGCTACGGGCTCCTCATCATCGACGAAGTAGGCTACATCCCGTTCGATCAGGACGCCGCGAACCTGTTCTTCCAGCTCGTCTCCAGCCGCTACGAACACGCCTCCATGATCCTGACGTCCAATGTCCCGTTCGCCCGCTGGGGCGACGTCTTCGGAGACCTGACCATCGCCTCGGCCATGATCGACAGGATCGTCCACCACGCCGACGTCATCAGCCTCAAAGGCAACAGCTACCGGCTCAAAAAACACCAACCCGCCGCCAGTACGGAACAATAGAACCACAACCCCGTGGCCCCGTTTTCAATTGGCACTACTGGCCCTATTTTCGGTCGGCGTTAACAGGATTTCCGCTTTGCTCACACTGATTCGGCGGCGACTCCGCGCCTGCCTTTGGTCCGTCGCCTTAGTCGTAGGTCGACCCCGGTGACGGTGTCATCGCCGAACACGTTCGATCTGACTACGGCGGCGTTGCTTGGACCCATCAGGGCAATCCGAGCCGTACACGGATCGGGTTGGGCGGGGTGTCGCAGGCAACCTCACCGGGACCCACTGTTGTTGCAACGTGCTTTCGGTTGCTCTGGTGGAGCTCGGGAGTCCCGGGTGGCAGCTTCCGCGCAGATCCGGCGTCACCGGCATACGCTTTGAGCGGCGGCTCGTCAGTTCGAACCTGCGCCGCCTCGCAGACCCGGCTGCGGTGACCGCCAGCCTTCCCGCTGACACCGACATCACCAGCACCCTCCGACGCCGTCGCCGGGGATTGACTGAAGAAGGCGGAAGCCCACACATCAACCTCACAACGATGGAGACCCCTGCCATCGGGAGAATAGTGCGCAGAAAAGTCATTGCCCGGCTGGACGGAGACCTTCACCGACCCCAGGCTCTGCACCGTGATCGTGGACCAAGCCACTTCCGGCCGGGACATCGAGACTGATACCGTCTCCTACCACCTCGTTCACACGTAGGGACAGCAGCAGCAATCCGCCTGAACGTCCTAACTAGAACAAGCATCTGTCGTGTCGCGCAGTCCGGTGGCAAGTGAGTGCTGATCGGAACGATTCCGACTACGAGGTGTTTCGCCTCGTGTCAGGAGGAGGGCAACCCGGCCATACGCAGGACTGCTACCAGACCTGCCGGGGTCCCTGGCCAGTGTCGCGTGATGACATCACTCCCCACACACCTGGCCGCGTATCGGAGAGCAATCGCGACGACCAATGCGTCATCAGCATACCCCAGCACCGGAATGAAATCCGGGACGAGGTCGATCGGAGAGATCAGATACACCAACAGCACGCCCGCCCAAATCCGGGCCCCGATCGGAAGGGCGCTGTCTGAGGCAAGGCGCTTCAGCAAGCGAACGACGTCCGGGGCGAGACGAAGAAGGTCCACAAGCGACGCACGGCCCGGGTGTTTGCGTTGCTCGAGCCAGAGAACAAGAACAAGCACCAGCCAGATCAGCACCAGCCCGCCGACGACGCTGAGGACAACCTGCCGCCAGTCAGACACGGCTACGATCCTTCGAGGACTGCGCCGGCATTCGGACGGGGAGAGATCGTCATAGCCAGATTCTCCCACCAGATGACCTCAACTTCTCCCAGCAGATGACCTCAACAATGGTGAAGGTGGGGCCCTGTTGGGTTTCCCGCGGCACCCCGCGAAGCCCGAACCGGCCCGTGCTGATTGTCTTGATGCGTTCGACGCGGGTTGACCTAGCTACAGTCATGCAACCATCGCCGAACGCTGACAGACATCCCGGTATAGAGATGAAGAGCCGATTCTCTGGTTTTTGGTGGGTCGTTTTGGGTGGTTAATGGGGTGAAGCCCCCACCGGGGGGTGGGGGCTTCACGTAATGGTTGTCCGGCGGTGTCCTACTCTCCCACACTCTCTCGGGTGCAGTACCATCGGCGCTGTGGGTCTTAGCTTCCGGGTTCGGAATGGGACCGGGCGTTTCCTCCACGCTGTGACCGCCGTAACCCTTGCTACCAGCCACCACCCCCCTGT
>NZ_AZSA01000257.1 GCF_000520555.1 Arthrobacter sp. Br18
GCCGCCTAACTCCCCTTGGTACCGTTCAGCTTGAAAAATTCCGCGGAATTTGTCAAGGCAGATGAGGCCAGCGGGAGTTTAGGCAGCTAATTCGACATCGGTTGATGGGTCCTTCATTTCGGCGGTCGTGGTCTCCATGGGTTTGTTGATCCAGGTCGTGCCCGGCAGGGCGAGGATCTTCGGATCCGTGGTGGTGGAGAACCGGTGCGGGTTCGCTGCGCGGGCGGCCTGCAGGACTGCGGTGCGGGCTCGGGCCGTGGCGGCCGCGAGACCGTAGTGAACGTCCGCGGGGGTGTTCAACCCGATGCCGGTATGCCGATGATTGTGGTTGTAACCATCGACGAAGTCGGCCATGAAGGCGCGTGCGTCGCCGAGGCTGGCGAAGCGTTCCGGGAACACGGGAGCGTATTTCAAGGTCTTGAACCAGCCCTCCGAGAACGGGTTATCATTGCTCACCCGGGGCCTGGAGTGCGACCGGATGATCTCCAAATCTGACAACATCGCGGCAACGGTCTTGCTCGTCATCGACGTTCCCCGGTCGGCGTGAACAACCTGCGGGGTGCCATGCAGAGCGAAGGTTGTCGTCATTATCTCCGCCGCTAACACCGCGGATTCAGACGCGTGGACGGCGCAGCCCACGATGTAACGCGAGTAGATATCGATCATCACGTACGCATCGAAATACTTGCCTTTGATCGGCCCGGGCAGCTTGGTAATATCCCACGAAATGACGTCTCCTGGTTTGACGGCGACAAGTTCCGGGATGGCTCGCGCCGAATGCCGCGCTTGGGCACGACGCTCCTTCACTTGACGGTTGTCCCGCAGAACCCGGTAAATGGTGGAGATCGACGCCAAATACACGCCCGCGTCGAGCAGCTGGGCGTAGATCTGGATCGGCGCCAAATCGACGAACTCCGGCGAGTTCACCACGTCAAGGATGTGGGTCCGCTCGGCATCGCTGAGCTTGTTCGCCGGCACTACCACGACCGCCGGCAGACGTGTCGCCCGGGGCTTCCGGGTGGCGGTTGCCCGGGGAAGACCGACCAACGTGGCGGCCGTGCGGGTGGAAATGCCGCGGGCGGTCAGCTCACGATAGGTGGTTTTTACTGTCTCGTCTGCGGTGGTTCGTCCCGCGAGCTCTTGGAAAGATTTTCCAACAGCTCGTGCATTTTTGACATGATCTCCAACGCCACCTCGGTCGTGGCCAGACGTTGGTCCGTCAACTCCAGTTTTCGTTTGAGCCGGGCGATCTCGGCCTGCTCCGGGGTGAGTTTCCCGATCTTCTCCCCGGGCTGTTTGCCCTCCAGCACGCCGGCGTCACGGAGCTTTCGCCATTCGGTGATCTGGGAGGAATAGATGCCCTGCTGACGCAGATACGCCCCGCCCGTATTCGTGGCGATCGCGACCTCGTAAGCGGCAAGGTGGACGAGTTTCTGCGCCGGAGTGATCGAACGCCTCCGCGTCGGACCACCCGACCTCGGCCCTGCAGGGATGCTGTTGTTCATAGGACTATCGTCGCGCACGGCGCTGATCGATGGACTGGACATGGTGGATCGGTTCCTGGTTCTCGCCCTACGACACGGCGGACTTGCTCTTAGCTACTGGCCTCACCCGATCCTGACACGCAGGGTGGCGCCGTGGTGCATGATCACTGCCACGCCCCTATCGGAGAAGTGGTCAGCACCGTGACCGAGGGCATGGGCGGAACGCTCGGCTCCGTGGCCCTCCTGGTGGGCCTTGGCACCATGCTCGGGAAGATGATCGAAGTGTCCGGAGGCGCTGAGGCACCTGCCGGCAGGTTCACCTCGATTCTGGGTCCCAGACGCGTCATCGCGGCCCTGACCGCCGCCGCATCTGTACTGGCGATCCCCGTGTTCTTCGACGTCGGATTCATCACCCTGATACCGATCATCTACGGCTTCGCCAAGGCAGCGGGCGTCAATCCCGTAAAGTTCGGCCTTCCGGTGGGCGGAATCCTGCTCGCAATCCACGTTGTGGTCCCGCCCCACCCCGGCATTGTTGGCGGCGCCGGAGTCCTCGGCGCCGATATCGGCTGGATCACCATCCTGGGCCTGATGATCTGCGTGCCTGTCGGCGTCCTTGGGTACTTTGTAGCCAAGCGGATCAACCGCCGCGACTTCGTGATGCTCCCTGCCACGGCTGAGCAGTTCCGCCTGTTCGGATCCGGCCAGTCCGACGTCGAACGCGAAGCGTCGGCCGCTCAGGCAAACAGTAACCCCACCGGTTCTTCGGTTTCCGCCTCACCCCAGCCCGGCACAACCCTCACCGCACCCAGTGCGCCATCGCCGGGCATGATCATCGCCCCGATCGTCCTGCCCATCGCCATGATCATGCTGGGCACAGTTTCCATCGTGCTCCTGCCCGAGGAAAGCACGATCCGGCCCGTCTTCGCCTTTATCGGCCCGCCGATCTTCGCGCTCCTGGTAACCATTTCGCTTGCCTATTACTTCCTGGGCATCCGTCGCGGCTGGTCATCACAGCAGACCGGCGAAATCATGGACTCGGCGCTGGCACCCACCGCGATCGTCATCCTGGTGACCGGAGCAGGCGGCGTCTTCGCAAGAGTCCTGACGACATCGGGCATTGGTACCGCCCTCGCGGACACGCTAAGCGCGGCCGGCCTGCCCGTACTGCTCCTATCCTTCGTCCTGGCCGCTGTGCTTCGCCTGTCGCAAGGCTCGGCAACCGTGGCCATCATCACTACCGCCGGCCTTCTCGCAGCAGCGGTCAGTGGTAGCGAATTCACCACGGTTCAAACCGCCCTCATCGCCATCGCGATCGGATTCGGTGCCCTCGGCTTTTCCCACATCAACGATTTCGGGTTCTGGATTGTCACCCGCTTCCTCGGCCTTTCAGTGGCAGACGGGGCCTGCGGTCCTGAACAGTGCTCACCACCATCCTTGGTGTCGCAGGTTTCATCCTCACCGCGCTGGTCTGGGCTGTCGTGTCCGCAATAGGCCTCTGAGGTGAATGCCACCTAGCCTGGTTCCATCACTCCGTCAGGGCCTCTGTCGGCCGTCATCCGCGGTCGGCAGAGGCACTGGTAGGGCCTTTGCGGCCGCAGCAGTGGCTCCTCAATCCAGCGGACTTGAGGGTTCGAGTACTCCGCTCGGAACGGCGATTTCTTCGAGAGCCATGACGAACCCTGTACTATAAGCAACCACACCGCCAATCCCCTCTTTTCCGCCGACCTGTCCGAATCAACCGAAGCTCGTCCGCCTCCTGCCTCGATCAGGTCACCGTCTGGTGCTTCGTTCTCTGCAGGATCTGCCCGGCCGTTACTGGCGCGGAAGGATCTATCACTGGCACTCGGTAGGCTTGCACAGTGACTCCCGAGAAAGCCCATGGCCTGCCCGGGCTCTTCGTCGCCTTCGAGGGCGGCGACGGCGCCGGCAAATCGACCCAGGCCTCCCTCCTGTGCGAGGCTCTGCGGGCAGCGAATATTCCGCTGGTGCGCACGCGTGAGCCCGGTGGAACTCCGGTGGGTGAGAAGCTCCGCAGCCTCGTCCTCGAGCACGGCCAGGGCGAGATCGACGCACGCACCGAGGCCCTGCTCTTCGCGGCGTCGCGGGCCGCCCATGTTGCCCAGGTGATCCTGCCAGCGCTGGCTCGCGGCGACGTCGTCGTTTGTGACCGCTACGTCGACTCCTCGGTCGCCTACCAGGGCGCGGGGCGCGAACTGGGTGCGCAGACCGTTCTGGACGTGAACCTGTGGGCCGTGAACGGGCTCCGCCCCGACCTCACGGTCCTGCTCGACGTGGAGCCCGCAGAGGGACGCAGCCGGCGGACGGCGCAGGACACCCCGGAGGACCGCATGGAATCCGAACCCGACCCTTTTCATGAGCGCATCCGCGCACAGTTCCTCGATCTTGCAGGGGGCAGCCCGGACCACTACCTGGTGCTGCCCGCTGACGGCGCAGAAGACCAGCTCGGCCGGATGATCCTCGACGCCGTCACCGGACGGCTGGCATGAGCGTCTGGGCTGACCTGCGGGGGCAGGAATCCGTGGTGGAGCAGCTCAAGCGTGCGTCGCAGTCCGGCACCCCGACCCACGCGTGGCTCTTCACCGGACCGCCCGGCTCCGGGCGCTCCAACGCGGCCAGGGCCTTCGCTGCCGCGCTGCTGTGTGACCGCGAGTCGCTGGAGGAGCGCGGCTGCGGAACCTGCAAGGCCTGCCGGACGGTGCTGGCCGGATCGCATGCCGACCTCACCAACGTCACCACCGAAAAAGTGACCATCACCATCGACGAAGCACGCGAACTGGTCCGGAAGGCGCAGGACAAACCCTCCACGGGACGCTGGCGGGTGATCGTGGTCGAGGACGCCGACCGCATGCAGGAGCGCAGCACCAATGTGCTCCTCAAGGCCATCGAGGAGCCCCCGCCCCGCACCATCTGGCTGCTGTGCGCGCCGAGTCCGGGCGACGTGCTCGTCACCATCCGGTCCCGCTGCCGCTCCGTGAGCCTCCGGCTTCCGCCGGTCCGCGACGTCGCCGAGTTGCTGGTGGCCCGTGACGGTATCGACCCGACGACGGCGGAAGCGGCGGCTCGTGCCGCGCAAAGCCATATCGGCGTGGCTCGACGGCTGGCCACCGATGACGGCGCCCGCGAGCGCCGCAACCAGATTGTGCGGCTTCCGCTCACGCTGCACTCGGTATCGGGAGCCATGAAAGCCGCCGCCGACCTCGTGAAGCTGGCCGAGGCGGAGGCCCAGAGCTCGTTCGAGCAGCGGGACGCAAAGGAGCGCACCGCACTGCTGACCGCGCTCGGCGCCCCGGAAACGGGAACCCTCCCGCCGTCGATGCGGAGTCAGGTGAAGCGCCTCGAGGAGGACCAGACGCGGCGGGCCAAGCGGTCGAAGAACGACTATTTCGACCGTGCACTGACCGACCTCATCTCGTTCTACCGGGACGTCCTCATGCTTCAGCTCTCCAGTCCCCGGGAGCTCGTCAACGAGCCGCTTCGGCCCGAACTCGAGGCCTTCGCCGCGGACGGCACCGCGGAGGCCACACTCCTCCATATCGAAACCATCAACGAGGTGCGGACGCGGCTGGTGACCACCAACGTGTCCCCACTCCTTGCGATCGAAGCGATGGCAGTCAGCCTCCTGTCCCGAAAGGACCTTGCGCGATGAAATCCGCACCGGGAAGCACCGCCGCCCCGTTCCCCCGGCGTTGTCGTTGGGGTCCGCTCGCGGCTGGTTCCGTGCTTGTGCTCGCCCTGTCCGGATGCTCCTTGCTGCCGGCCCAGGACGACGATCCTGCCGAGACAGGGGTGGCGAGCGCCGACCCCACCGTGGTGGGCGAGGTGCCAGGAGAGCTGGACGCGTTCTACAGCCAGCAGGTCGTGTGGGAGCCCTGCGAGGAGGAGTACGCCTGCACCACGGTGGAGGTGCCCCTGGACTACGGCGACCCGGAGCGGGACACCATCGAGATCGCCGCAATCCGGGCCGACGCCGGCGGGGAGGCCCAGGGCACTGTCCTGGTCAATCCGGGCGGGCCCGGCGCATCGGGCTACAACATCGTGAAGGACGGGCTTGGTCGGGTCGCGAGCGAGGCGCTAAGGGAAGCCTACGACGTCGTCGGCTTCGACCCACGCGGCGTGAACCGCTCCAGCGCCGTCGAGTGCCGCACCGACGCCGAGAAGGATGTGGTGCGCGAGGAGTTCATTCCCGCCGGCACCTCCGACGAGGATGCCCTGGCCCTCGTCACCGAGGAAGCGCGGGCGTTCGCCGACCTGTGCGCCGAGCGGACCGGGGAATTGCTGGGTTACGTGGACACCGAGAGCGCGGCCCGGGACATGGACATCCTGCGCGCTGTGGTGAATGACCCGCAACTGAACTTCCTCGGGTTCTCCTACGGAACCCAACTGGGTGCCGCTTATGCCGAACTGTTCCCGGACCGCGTGGGCCGGATGGTGCTCGACGGCGCCATCGACCCGTCTCTCTCCAGTGCGCAGTTGACGCTGGGCCAGGCCGCGGCTTTCGAAGAGTCGCTCCGGGCCTACGTTGCCGACTGCCAGTCGAGCGATGAGTGCCCCCTACCGGGGTCCGTGGACGACGGCGTGGCCGCGGTGCAGGAGCTGTTCGCCGCCATCGAGCAGGAACCGCAGCGTGCTGAGGACGGCCGGCTGGTCACCGTGGGGACCTTCGTCCAGGGTTTCATCTTCCCGCTGTACGACAATGCCAACTGGCCTGCCCTCACCACGGCATTGACCAGCGCACTGGGCGGTGATGTCAGTGACATGCTCTACCTTGCGGACCTTGCTGCGCAGCGCAGCCCCGACGGGACCTACTCCACCAATTCCGCCGAGGCTTTCATTGCGATCAACTGCCTTGATTACCCCATGGCCTCCGATCCGGCGCAGCTGGTGCAGGAGAAGGAAGAGCTTGTCGCAGCCTCGCCGACGTTCGGGGCGCTCCTTGCCTACGGTGGTGCCAACTGCGCACCCTGGGAATACGGTCCTGTGCTCGAACCGGAGCCCGCGAGTGCTACCGGTGCCGGGCCGATGCTCGTGATCGGGACGACGGGCGATCCCGCCACTCCCTACGAATGGTCCCTTGCCCTTGCCGACCAGCTGGAATCGTCGGTGCACGTGACCTGGGAGGGCGAGGGGCACACTGCCTACGGGCGTTCCAATGAGTGCATCGGAACCATCGTGGACTCCTACTTCCTTGACGGAACAGTGCCCGAGGACGGCGTACGCTGCTGAGGGCCGCTTTGACCAGCGGGCTGAGGCTCTTATAGAGTTGTCCCTTGTGGATTGACCCAGGGAAACCTCCCAATCATGAAGCATGCCTCCTTAGCTCAGTCGGTAGAGCGTCTCACTCGTAATGAGAAGGTCGCCAGTTCGACTCTGGCAGGAGGCCCACGAAGGACCCCCGGACCGTACGCGGCCGGGGGTCTTTTTGTGGGTGCGCCACCCCCTTCCCCGCTGATTAAGCGGTTATGGCGACTTTTCTGCGGGTGAAGGCGCCATAGGTGCTTAATCAGCGGGGGGTGGCGGGCCTGGACGGGTCAACTCAATGCCGGCCCCGATTCCGCCGACCCCGTCAGCTCTCCCAGGAAGGCATGGCATTTGGCCGCCCGCTCCGAGTCCTGCGCCATGACCTGCTCGAAGAAGTCCGCGATGTCGTCTCGGCCGGCATTGCGGGCATCACGTACGTACTGCCCATAGTCGTGGCCGGCCTTCAGCGAGTGGTACTGCAGCGAGATGAGGTCGAACGAGACGTCGTCGAACCCGGTTTCTCCTGTAGCCATGTGGCACCTCCATAGTTGTGATGAACAGGTGGTGTCAGGTTAGAGCCGGCGCCGAAGCTCCTGCAACGACAAGAAAGACCAGCGGCCGCCACTCGCCAAACCCCTCCCCCCCGATTTCTGTTAGGCGTCCCCTGTTTCCCGTCGGAACGGTGCCATCTGTCCGGCCCCTGACTTCGAATAGAGCATGTTCACATTCGCCGGGAGGACAAACCTGAAACGTCCCCCATCAATCGAAGGAGCACCATGCCCTATATCACCACCGATACGTCCACCAACGGTCAGGCCGTCGAGCTCTACTACGAGGATTTCGGGGCAGGCAAGCCCGTGGTCCTGATCCATGGCTGGCCGCTCAGCGGCCGCTCCTGGGAAGGCCAGGTCCCCGCCCTGGTCGAGGCTGGACACCGGGTCATCACCTACGACCGCCGGGGATTCGGGAAGTCCTCCCAGCCCTGGTCCGGTTACGACTACGACACCTTCGCAGCCGACCTGAAAGCACTCCTCGACGAACTCGATCTACGGGAGGTCACACTGGTCGGCTTTTCCATGGGTGGCGGGGAACTGGCCCGGTACGTCGGAACCTACGGAAGTGAAAGGATCTCGAAGCTTGTCTTCGCCAGCGCGATCACGCCTTACCTGTGGAAGTCCGAGGACAATACCGAGGGAGGAGTCGACCAGAAACTGGCGGACTGGTTCGGGAACGGACTCACCACTGACCGTCCGGCGTTCCTCAAGGAATTCCTCACGATGTTCTTCACCGCCGGGAAACCGACCCTGCTGAACAAGCCCACGGTCAGCGATGAGCAGTTCGCCTACAACCTGGCCATTGCCGAGGGAGCCTCTCCCAAGGGGACCCTGGACTCAACGGCAGCGTTTGCCACCACCGACTTCCGTCAGGATCTGGCCAGGATCACGGTACCGACCCTCGTCATCCATGGTGATTCGGACACGATCGTCCCCTTCGAAGTCAGCGGTCAACGCACCGCCGACGCCGTCGCCCACAGCCAGATCGTCCTCCTCAAGGATGCCCCGCACGGCCTGACCGTGACCCACAGGGAGGAATGGAACAGGCACCTGCTGGAATTCCTCGCCCAGTAACACCTCGACGCACAGCGGGGCCTTCCTGAAAACAATGTCCCGCCGGTCGTGCCCTTCGCCATGTCCGCGCCGTGCTTCCGCGGGACGGACACGGCCGGGCACCGTGGACACGGCATGGCCACGGCCGGGCACCGTGGACACGGCATGGCCACGGCCGGGCACCGTGGACGTCACTGGCGGCTCTGCTGCTGTTCCACGATCCCCCTGGACTCCCACGCGGAATGAAGCGGAGGATCTGCACGGAACACTCCAAGGCTCTGCAGACAGGCTTCGATGGCAGGAAACATCTCCTGTTCAATATCGACAAAATTCCGGATCGAAGAATTCATATCAGCAAGGGGACCGACCCATTCGAATCGGCGACTTACGTGTGAGTCGCGCCGTCGGGCCACCAATCGCGTGATATAGCTTGCTCCTAACAGCTACAAGGGGGTTCGAAATTCGAACATCTCGCAGCGGTGAAGAGA
>NZ_KI914892.1:0-5037 GCF_000520555.1 Arthrobacter sp. Br18
CCCATCCATCCCACGACCGAGCAGGGGCGCGAACAGCTGAACTGGATCACCCACTTCGCACTGGGAACCATGTGGGGTTCAGCGTACGGCGTCACAGCTCACTCCGGCCTCCACGGAGCCAAAGCAATCGCCGTCGTGTTTCCTGTCGTCTACACCGGAGACGTCCTGCTCAACACCGCCCTTGGACTGTATAAGCCCGGCACCTGGACCGCAGAGGACTGGACCGTGGACCTGGTCAACAAATTCGTCCAGGCCACAGCGACCGGCGTGCTCTACGACCATGTCTTCAAACCAGCCGAAGAATCCTAGATCACCTCCCGGCAGCAATCCACGGCCCGGCAACCGTCAGCGAAGTGCGTTGCTGGCCCCGAACTCTCCCGAACCGCGGGGCTGCCATAAGGTAGGGCGCCCATGACAGCTAATTCCAGGCGTCCATAATGTCTACCCATGTCGTGCACCGCGGAAGGTGCAGCCGCCCGAGACGGAGGGAGCCTCCGTCTCGGTCTGGATGACACCCGCTCGTTTGTAGCTGTTAGCTGATGAAGGCCGCGAACTCCTGCTCGAGAACCTGTTTGGGTTTCGCCCCGATCGAGGTCGCCGCGATTTCGCCGTTGTTGAAGACGTAGACGGCGGGAATGGAAGTAATACCGTATCTGGCCGCAATGGCGGGGTTATCGTCCACATTGACCTTCACGACATCAACTTTCTCCGCGTGCTCAGTGGCAATGTCGTCCAGGATGGGAGACAGCATGCGGCATGGTCCGCACCATTCTGCCCAAAAATCAACGATAACCGGTTTCGTGGCCTGAAGAACGTCCGCATCGAACGACGCATCAGTAACGTTTTTTGTGGTGCTCATCTTTGTCTCCTTCTTTAGGTTTTCGTTGGGCTTGTGTTGCCTGTGCTCAGCCTTGGCGGGCCTTGATGCGGGGATTTTTCTTGTTGATGACGAAGGTTCGTCCGCGGCGCCGGACTACTTGGGAGCCCGAAATTTTCTTCAGTGCGCTCAATGAGTTTCGTACCTTCACGTGGTGCTCCTTCGACGGGTTTCTGGGGGTGTCCAGTGGATTCAATTAGGGTCGAGCGCCACGATCGGGCGCCCCGGCCTGCCGGCACCGATTGCACCGGGGCACAGAAGACAAGTCGGGACGGGAACTGCACCAGCAATTGCCGTCCCGGCTTGTTTCAGATCCCGGCAACGGTTGTTTCCGGGCTACCGTCGGCGGGACTGCTGCAGCGATTCAGCAGCCGTGAGGATGGACGCACCCAGAAGCACGGCGTCCTTGAGTAGGAACTGTCCTACCATGGACAACTTGGTTTTGCCGTGGCTTTCCTGCCGCACACCCGGGGTCGTGGCCATGAAACTGAGGGTGGTGACGAACGTCCCGATCGCCCCGAAGCTACCCAGGGCCGAGGCCCGCGGGGCGATGGGCTTGGCGGCGATGAGAACTCCCATCCCGATCTCGGCCACCCCGATCAGCTGCGCCGTCTTCTTTTCCCCCAGCTTCTTGAGTACCCCGGAGAACAGGGGACTGGAGGTCACCAGCGGCCTGATGTTCTCCATCTCATAGTCCTGGAACTTCAGGGAACCGATCCAAATGAGGTTTGTCGCCAGGGAAGAGCGCAGCACCGAAGCGCCCACCTGCTCGATCCCCGTGGTGGAAGTGTTCTTCATCATCATCTTGTTGTCTCCTCTTCGCTTCTTGCAGATATCAATCGGACTTAGAAAGCACCCACGGCTCCATGTCGATGCAGCACCCGGTTCTTCACCGGCAACCCGCGGTTCTTCGCCGGCGCAGCGAGCTGCGCACCCTGTCTTACGTGTTGTCCGCGACGCAACGCCCTCCCCGAACAACCTGCGGAACCCGCACACAGGCCCGTCGGTTTCGTAGCGGTCGGTTAGCGAGCCGCGCCGTGCTCGTGAACAACCTCGCAGGCCATCTCGGCAGCCAGCTCGACCAGGGCAGGATCTCGTGTCATCTTGGCGGAGGTTTTCGCCCCGTCGTAGAGCACCATCACCTTGTGCACCACGGTCGAGGACCCGTCTTCCCCGAGCAGCTGGGCGATATGTGAGGCCAGTGCTTCCCGGTAATGAGCGATCACCTGACTCACCCCGGGGTCATCCGGTCGCTCGATGGCAGCGTTCATGAACGGGCATCCGTGGAACGTGCCGGCCAGAACATCGACGGAGATCCCATCGAAGAAGATCCTCAAGCGCTCAGTCGCGTTGGCCCGGGGATCGTCCCTGGACTCGGATGCGGCTTTCCAGGCTGCTTCCTCCTGCTGGAGGTAAGCCACCACGAGAGCCTGTTTGTTGCCGAAGTGGTGATACATGCTGCCCTTGGCCACGCCTGCCTCAGCGATCACCAGGTCGATACCGGTGGCGTTGATGCCGCGTGTATAGAAAAGCCGGCGGGCAGTGGCCATGATCCGCTCACGAGCTCCCATGGATCTAGCGGGCGATCGGTTCGGCGCAGTGGTGCGGGTCTGGGGGATGGCTGCCGTCATGAACACCATGCTAGACGAATCCGTCTATTCTTATTAGACGGATCCGTCTAGACTGGGGGCTGATGCCCCGCCGGGGCACGTAAGACGACCGACCAACCCCCGGGTCTCTGAGGGGGCTTGGAAAGGGAAACCTGGGCGCCGAAACGCTCACCATCGACGGCCCCCTGTGCATCCGGCTGAGGTGAGACAAAGAGGGAAGGGACCTTAATGGACATCAATCTGGTGTTGGCGCTATTCGCCGGAGCACTCCTAGGGATATCTGCGTTCTCCTCCTTGCTGCAGCGCTTGAGCCTGCCCGGGCCCATGCTGGCATTGGCCTTCGGAGTGCTAATCGGTCCCTACGCCCTGGGCCTGCTGCGGATCGAGGACTTCGGGGTCCCCGCCGGCACGCTGCTGGAGCAGGCAGCGCGAATTACCCTCGGAGTGGGCTTGGCCGGCGTGGCCCTGCGCCTACCCCATGGCTACTGGCGAACCAATCTACGGTGGATCACGGTGATCATCGGGCTGGGCATGGCCCTCATGCTGGTGGTGGCCACCGGGGTGCTGTGGGGACTGCTGGGGGTGCCGTTCCTTCTCGCCCTGTTGCTCGGGGCGATCATCGCGCCCACCGATCCTGTAGTGACCACCCCGGTGGTCACCGGGTCCCTGGCCGAGCAGCGAATCCCGGAGCGGGTGCGCCACAACCTCTCAGCCGAGAGCGGCATCAACGACGGACTCGGGTACCTCTTCGTGATGCTGCCGGTGCTGCTACTGACAAAACCGGACCTGGCCTGGCAGGAGATGCTCACCAAGGTGCTGCTATGGGAGGTGCTGGGAGCCGCCGCCTTCGGGGCGGTGGGCGGGTATCTGCTCGGCAAGCTGTTCGTTATCGCGCGTCGGCACGGGTTCATGGAAGAGAGTTCCTATCTGGGCTTCCTCATCCCCCTGGGACTGGCAGTGTTGGGGGTCGGGCAGTTGTTGATAGCCGGTCCCAGCAGTGGGGCTGAGTAAAGTCATACTGTGGTTCCTCACTTGAGGTTAATCGGTCAAGGCGAATCGGGAACCACCGGCGGCTTACCTGAACACATGATCCCGCCCCCGGGCCGCCCACACAATTTCCGGTACCCGGCCACAGGTGCACGCGGCCGGACGAGGGATAAGAGGGTTTGACCAAGGCTTTTGCCCGCGTTTATGCATCCAGCCGGCGACCGGGGTGAAAGAAAGACCAAGGGGGTTTCCGGAATTGGCACCACCTATAGAGGATTTCGGTGCCACGGCAGGATTAATAAACGGGCCGGATTGTGGTTCAGAGATTGTGCTGCAGGCGCACCCCAACGTGTGCCGCTGATGTAGGCGACCGGCAAGCGGCGCCACAAGCAAATTCCGGCGCTACAAGCAAATTCGTCTGCCTCATCCGTGAGTCACGGTCAAGGACGCAGGATTGTAGATAAATCCCCAGCAAACCGATCTACCCTGAGATGTCAAATCGGTCTCAATTTCATACAGTAACCGTGCTGTGAGTACAGGTCAATCATTTATCTGGCTCATCGCAAACGAGAGTGCAGGCGGGGTGTAGCCGGGGCGGGCGCGTCGGTGACGAGATAGAGGTCGAGGCCTTCCGATGATGGAAGTTCTCACACTGCCCAGCCGAAAGACCTCGACGTGTTCAACGCTACCTTCGTTCGCCCTGACCTCACCACGTTCTGCCGGCTCGATGAGCTGGGCCTGGAAGCCGTCGGGCAGCACCTTGGGCCCGGTCAGGCAGTGATCGAGTGCCGTGTCGTCGAGGCGGATCCGTGGTGCCGATCCTGCGGTGCGGAAGGAGCGCCCAGGGACACCGTGACGCGCCGGCTTGCGCATGAGCCGTTCGGTCACCGGCCCACCACGCTGCTGGTTCGGGTGCGCCGCTACCGGTGCGGGAACTGCGGTCGCACGTGGCGGCAGGACACGGACCTCGCAGCTGAGCGGAGGGCGAAGATCTCCCGCCGCGGACTCCGGTGGGCACTGGAAGGCGTCGTGGTCGATCACCTCACCGTGTCCCGGGTCGCCGCAGGCCTTGGGGTGTCCTGGCATACGGCGAACACCGCGATCATGACCGAGGGGAAGCGCCGCCTGATCGATGACCCTCACCGGTTCGATGGCGTGAGTGCTATCGGCGTCGATGAGCATGTGTGGCGGCATACCCGCCGCGGCGACAAGTACGTGACAGTCATCATTGATCTCACCCCGATCCGCGACAAGACAGGCCCGGCGCGACTGCTGGACATGGTCGAAGGACGCTCCAAGCAGGTGTTCAAGGACTGGCTCCACGACCGCCCCCAAGCGTGGCGGGACGGCATCGAGGTCGTCGCGATGGATGGGTTCACCGGGTTCAAGACCGCAACCTCCGAGGAGCTCCCGGACGCGGTTCCGGTCATGGACCCCTTCCACGTCGTCCGCCTCGCCGGGGACGGGCTGGACCGATGCCGGCAACGCGTCCAACAAGCCACCACCGGGCATCGCGGCAGGGCCGGCGACCCGCTCTATCGGGCCAGGCGGACCCTGCATACC
>NZ_KI914892.1:5126-17744 GCF_000520555.1 Arthrobacter sp. Br18
GATCGTCGCCGCCTACCGGGAACCGAATAAGACGAAGGGTAAGGAGCTGATGCAGGCCGTGATCGGCGCGGTCACCAACGGCGTGCCCGCCGCCCTGGTCGAGATCCGCCGGCTTGGCCGGACCCTGAAGCAACGCGCCGTCGATGTGCTCGCGTTCTTCGACCGCCCCGGCACCTCCAACGGGCCCACGGAGGCGATCAATGGCCGCCTCGAGCACCTCCGCGGCTCGGCCCTCGGCTTCCGTAACCTCACCAATTACATCGCCCGCAGCCTGCTCGAATCAGGCGGCTTCAGACCCCACCTACACCCTCAATTACGATGAGCCCGTTTATCTGTCTCCGCTATCAGAAAGCAGCGCTGAGAAGCTTCTGGCTTTATCTGGCGTTGAGGTCGCCGAGATCCCAGAGACAGACGCCAACGAGTACGCAGAGCCGTTTTCAGGTGCAGATCTGACTGAGACGGACAAACTCGTGCTGGCGAAGCGGAGAGTAGAACAGCATTACCTACGATCCGTCTTGCTTGAGGGATCAGAGCTGCGATGCTCGATGTGCCACCGCGCGTTGCCGGAGAGTCTGCTGGTGGCTGGGCATATCAAGCCGCGATGGGCCTGTAGTGAAGAGGAACGCAGGGACTTTGTATCTGTGGCGATGCTGATCTGTTTGCTGGGCTGCGACAGTCTGTACGAACGTGGACTGATCGCCGTCGACGCCAGTGGCGACGTTGTCCGTTCGTCCCGGCCCGTAACACCTGACGTCGATCACTTGCTGGATACACTCGCCGGCAACGAGTGCCGCCAACATAATGAATCGACAGCCCCCTTCTTCCAATGGCACTTAGATAACACTTTCGTCGGCGAGTCTTCCGAAGAGCCCCATCTTCCACAAAGAGGCAAGAGAAGGACGGACAGTACATCCGGCAACCAAAACGGGACGGCATAGCCACTGTGCAAAAAGGACGGCGGTCTCAACCGTTCAACGCACTGTGGGTGTGCCAAGCCTAGATTGTCGGGGTTTCGCTGCTGGCTATGGCTTGCTGGTGCCTGTACAGCGTCGCCCTGCTCCAACCGACGAGCTGCGCGGCCTCTTCAGCGGTCTTCCCTTTTCGACGGGCATCGACAACAACGTCGAGCTTCGCAGCGATGACCTTCGGATCTGAACGTGGCCGACCGAAGCGGGTTCCGTTCTGTCTGGCAGCGACAATGCCAGCATTGACGCGTTCGACAATTAGTTCACGCTCGTACTCCGCCAGGGTTGCCAGCATGTTCAACATCAGCCGGCCTGTCGAGGTTTCAGGGTCGATGCCGTCCGAGAGGGATCGGACCAGAATCCCTCGTTCGCGCAATAGGTTCACCGTGTTCAGGACGTCGATGAGGGATCGACCTAGTCGGTCGACGCGCCACACCACGGCAGTGTCCCCCTCGTCGGCGTATTCGAGGAGCTTCTTCATTCCGGGCCGCTCGAGCGCGGTCCTGCTTCCCGAGGTGACGTCAGCGAAGACATCACGTTTTTGCACCCCGGCGGCGACGAGTGCGTCGAGCTGCAGCTTCGCGTCCTGGGTCGAAGTGCTCACACGGGTGTATCCAAGATGCCTCATCCAAGCAGTCTGCCTTACAAAGTCCCAGTGACACGACTACTGAGACGCTTCACACCGAGACGACTTCCCAAGACACCCGACATCCCGGAATCTCGGGGAATTTCTCAAGCGTCGGCAGTGAGGAGTCGGTGTCCTAGAAAACTGTAGTTTTTCGAGACGCCAGTGAGCGGGGGCATCGGCCCGAGCCGCGTCCCGTATACGGGACCTTCACCGGGCTTAATCTCGGACAGGGCATACGGGAATGGGAGTGACGAGGAATTGCTGGGTGAAGCCCCTGACAGTTTCCGAAGACGGCTGCACGGAATGTCCGAAGCCGTCTGCACGGCCGCTCCTACCGATGCGCGAAACCACTCCAAGCAACGGAGACGTAAAGCTGTCGTGTCTGGTTGGGGTAGGCCCCAACCAGACGGTCGCGCAGCCGACGACTGCCATCTACGGCGAACCGTCAAAACCGGCCTGGAGAGTCCTCAGGTGGGGCCATAGTCAACCGTCCGGCCGGGGCCAGTCAAACCCCTGTCACAGCCACCTCAGACAGTTCGTTCCAGGTGCACCACCGCGGGCGCGGGATGCATGAGGAAGTCGCGGTGGCTGATGTTGTACGCGTAGGCGCCGGCCATGCCGAAGACGACGACGTCGCCCACGGCCAAGCGCGGCACGGTGATGTCCCGCGCCAGGACATCCTTGGGCGTGCACAGCTGACCGACGAAGGTCATCTCCGTCCCGGTTTCGGACGGGCGCGGCCAGGGCCGCCCCCACCCGTGGCGGGGTACGACGGCGAGGGGCTGGCTATGGCCCTTGGCCGCCGGAGTGCGCAGATGGTGCGTGCCTCCGGCGCAGACAGCAAAGACCTTCCCGTGACTGCGCTTGAGGTCCAGGACCTGGGTGGCATACCAGCCCGAATATGCGCTGATCGCGCGGCCTGGCTCGATGCGCACCGTCAGGGGAGTGTATGCCTCAGCCAAGGGCGCAAGGAGCCGCGCGTACTCGTCCCAGTCGAACACCCGGTCCGGATCCGCGTAGTCCACGTCCATGCCGCCGCCCACGTTGACCTCCCTCACATCCAGGCCATGGCGTGCGGCAAACGCGGCGGCCCAGTCCAGCACCGATGAGGCCAGGGCGACGCAGCCTGCGGGTCCGTGGCCGCTGGCCAGATGGGCGTGGATGCCGAACAGCTCGACGCCGGGCAGTTGGGCCAGCTCGACAGCGGCCTTTTCAGCCTCTGCCGGGTCCATGCCGAAGGGGCTGGGGACGCCGCCCATCGTCAGGGCGGCAACCCCGTCGCCGGCGGTCCCGGACGGAATATTCACCCGGAGAAGGACCGGGGCCACGGTTCCGGCGGCCCGGGCGAAGAGGTCGAGCCGGCGCAGCTCGTGCAGGCTCTCGACGTGGAATCGGTGGACGCCGGCGTCGAGTGCTGCGGCCAGTTCGACGTCGGTCTTGCCGGGACCGCCGAAAGCCAGCGGCACCCCGGGCAGGTGGGAACGGACGTGGGCGAGCTCGCCCCCGCTGGCCACTTCGAGGCCGTCGACGTGGGCGCCGATGACCGCCAGGAGCCGGGGATCGGGATTGGCCTTGACGGCGTGGAGGATCTCGATCCCGCCTCCGGCCTGATCGAAGGCCGAGCGGATCCTTGCCAGATGCCCCGCGAGGTGCTCGAGGTCGTAAATGTAAGCGGGCACGCCGCCGCCGTCGGCCAGTGCGCAGGCTGCGTCCCTGACCCGCTCCGGCAGCGCCGTCCCCTGCGGGCGCAAAATCAGTTCTTCTGCGATGGTCGTCGCTGCTCCTCGGTCAGTGCGCCGCCAAAGGGGTTGGGAAACGCAACGTATCCCGCGAGCTTGTCGGCGCGACGCTGCCAGCGGATCAACATATTGGTCTTGGCAGGAAGGGGCACTCCCGCGAGCAGTGCGCGGAGCCGGGGTGGATTGCCCAGTGCAGTACTCGTCTCGGCAACCGTGCCACCCAGAATGTCCCATAGTTCGTTCTCGAAGCCGGGCGGTTCCGGGGCCAGATCAGCCAGGGCGCCGGCCATCTCGGCCAGATGGTTGACGAAGAGGCAGTAGGCGATCCTGTTCCAGCCCTGTTCCTCGTCGTAGGCAACGGCTCCGGAGATCTCCGGAGGCAATGCGGCGAGGACGTCGGTGTGGCGGCTACCCACAAGCTTGGTGCCTTCGAGGTCGCGGGCAAGGATCTGCAGCGGCATGCCGTCCGGGCCGAGAACGGCCAGGACGTTCTGTAGGTGTGGTTCGAGGACGACGCCGTGTTCGGCCCATAGCCGCAGCAGGGGCGGAACCATCAGCTGGACGTATCTCTTCCACCATTGTCGGGCCCATGCCCGGGGATCCGCCGGGTCCGCGAGGTCCGAGAGCCGGGTCCGGGTGCCGGCCGGGTCCGGTGCGGCGGTGAGGCTGGCGGCGAGGTGAACGGTCTGCCCGGGTAGGGCCCAGCCCGCGATGCCTGTACGGACGATGGTACCGAGTCCTTCCAGGAGCGCCAGCCGCTGCTCCGGGGTTCCGTAGCTTTCCGGCAGCTGGGCGCTGCGCGCGGCAGGCTCCTCGAGCAGCGTGAAATTCGGGTGCATTATGGCGACTTCGGCCAAGGGTTCACGTAGCAAACGGGTGAGCTCGACGGCGCCGGAGAGCTCGTATACAGAGTTTTTGCGCAGGCAATTGGTGATCCGGACGTTCAGGCTTGTCTTGAGGAAGACATCCGTTTCCGGTTGGTAGAGGGTACGCACGCTGGCCGTGGGGTGGAAGGGCAGGCCTGTCTGGCCGAGGTCCAGGATCGTACCGTCGGCCACTGCCGCGGACAGGACCGGGCCAAGTCCCTTGTCGGTACTCAGCAACCGGTGCTGCCACGGGTGCACCGGCAAGGCTTTGTGGCCGGCGGGCACGTCCGGAGCCGCTTTGGCCAGCAGCCGGTTGGTCGAGGCGTGCTCATCGAAGCCACCGCCAACGGACTGCTCGAATACGAGGTTTTCCGGCACTGCGAGCCAGTGCAATGGGAAAGCCGTGCGTGTCTCCGGCGAGTACTGCCGCCACTTGCCGGCGTCCCCGGAACGCCATTTCGGGGCCGGGTGGCGCGGGTGCCCGGCGATGAGTGACTGCTCCGAATCGATGAAGGCAGCGAACGGCTCAGTGATCGTGCGGGCAGGGACGTCCGGGCGGGCGTCGAGGATGTCGGCGAGGCTGTCGCGGCTGGCAAGGACCTGGGCTGCGAACTCCTCATTGTCCTCCCCGGTGCGGGCGGTGAGTTCGGCCGTAACGAGAGCAGCAAGCTCTTGGAGGTCGATGTCCTCCCACGATCCCGATGCGGCGTCCTGGTGCTGGATGGCACCGGCGAAACGGTGGGCTGCCACGGTGGAGACCCGGAGGAGGCGGGCACGGAGGAGACTGCCGATGTGCGGAAGGCGTAGCAGCAGATGGCCGCCGTCGACCCACATCTGGCCGTCAGGGGCGGACACTTCGCGGATGAGGCAGCCAAGCAGCGTATGCGCTGATGTTAGGTCCGCCTCGCTGGCAAGCCGCGGTCTGGTGAGGATTGGTGTGATCACTTCGGACTCCGTTCGAGTGTCTTGACAGTTATGGGGGATCGCGCGGCAGCGAACCTGCCGGACGCAAGGGCGAGAATGGTGCCGACAACGACGGGTAGAGCGAGCGGGGCAGCCGGGCCGAAGAGGCCGAAGGCTGCAAAAGCCGAAGCGAAGTGGGCTCCTGCCACTGCAGCGATTTCGCCTCGGCGCATCACTGCCATCCTGTGGCCTTGAAATAGTTGGGCCCCGTGCGAAGGTAGTACTTGTTCACGTCCGTACAGCCAAGCCGCTCCTTGGGGAGCAGAGTTCCAGCCGTGATCATGGCCTTGATCGGCAGACGGTCGGCATCGAGCACACTCGAACGCATCAGTTCCGCAGCCTGGCGGGATCCGGCGTCGCCGGGATCGCACCACCGCTCCACCGCCTCCAGGAGGCGGCCGCGGGCGAGGCCCAGCAGCTCTGCCCGACGACGTCGGTCCTCGCCGGCTTCCTCAACCACCAGGGCAGCGACGCACAGATGCAGCGTGATGGTGGTGACCATGTCGGCGAGCTCCGCAGGATCCTGGACAGTGATCCGCGAGTCGGCGAAGTCCTCCGAGCGCACCGGGCGGCCAAGGGCTGCAGATGCGCGGGAGCAATCGATGCGCCCGCTGTCGTTGTCCTTGTAAACGAGCCGCAGCCCGCCGGGCCCCTGGGCGACAGTGATGTTCTGTTGATGGGCTTCCAAGGCGATGCCGTAGCGCAGCCACAGTGCCACGTGCCAGTCCAGCAGGGCGGAGAAGTAGGCGTCGAACCATTCAGCGACGCCTCCGCCTGCCTGCGCGGCCAGCGCTTCCACTATCCGGCGCTCCGGCCGGGCCGGGTCCTGCGCCAGGAGTCCGGCTACGGGGACAAGGGTGTCCTGGGCAACCTCGGCAGGGTAACTGCGCACGAGCACCGCCAGCAAGTCGCTGTCGCTGTCGGCCCAGACCGACTCGTCCGCCAACAGGATCTTCGCCGCAAGCCGGGGCTCCCGCCCCAGTACCTCGGCCAACAGGTGCTGGACCTGCTCCCCGACGGCCAGTGTGCCCGGCTTGATGGTGCGCCGGTTCCGCTGGCCGAGAGTCGCTGTCGGCAGGGGCAGCTTGAGGTGGACGCCGGGATTGGCGGAGAGGGCGACTGTGCGGGTCGACAACGTCGGCACGACGAGCGGCCCGGCCGCAGCAACGGCGGTCAGCTCGGCTCGGGCTACGGTGAGCGGGTGCACGGGCATGGCCACGTGGTCCCGGTCCAAGTCTGGGTCGAAGCCCAGTCCGGACGGTGCAGGCCACCAGTCCGGACGGCCCTGTGTGAGAGAACCGGAGAACCGCAGTCGCTTGCGCGGCACGATGGTCCAGTTCAAGGCGAATTCGGGGAGATATTCGGGGGCGTAACTGCGCAGCTCATCCTCGTCCATACCCCAGCGGCAACGGCCGGTCGGATGCACAGGGTGGTCCCGGAGTGCCGCAAGCGCTTCATGCTGCAGGAGCCCTGAAAATCCCTGCTCCGTTCCGGCAGCAAGCCTTCCCTGCAGGGCGGGGCCGGCGGCATCGTGCAGCCGCAACACCTCTGCCGTCTGCCGGCACTCCTCGGTGAATGCCACCCACCCGGCCTCGGCCTCGGCGTCATCGCGCGGCGCGAGTGCTGCCAGGACGCCGTCGAGCGTGGACTCGACGCGCAGTTTCCCGGATCCTTCGTCAACTGCCAGCAGGGAGTCGGCCACGGAGTGGTCGGCGAGGAAGCCGTCGTCGCGCACGGATAGATAGGCGACGCGGCCGCCAGGCAACGGGGCGCTCCACCAGTCGGCGTGCCCGGCGAGCCCGTCCGGCGCGGGGACGGAATGGCCATTGCTCTGGAGTCCCAAATGATCCTCGCGCAACAGGGCGTCCAAGACGCGGGCGAGCAACCCCGCGGTTGTGTCCTGGTTTGCGATAGCTGCGGGGTTCATGCCCCAACGCTCCATCGGCTCGAACCGATGAAGTCCTCGACGGCGGTCCGGACGGACTCCACGGACGGCCCCAGTGCATGGACCACCGAAAGGTAATCGCGGTTGGTGCCGTGCAGCGGCGCCGAGACACCCGGGTCGCGGAGCCTGCGGTGACCCAGCCTCACTCCGCCGGGAAGATCCGCGGACAGCTCGGCGGGCGATTCATGGAGGGTGCCTTCACGATCGGCCGTCACATAATGGATGCGTGCCTGCCGGCCCAGCTCGGCTGGGCGCGGCAGTCCGTCCGGAAGCGGCTCGCCGAGATGGAGCCGGATGACCGCGGCGAAGATGTCGACGCCGAGCAGTTCTGAGCAGATCAGGTCCATCGTGTCGCCGATCAGCCGATAGTTGACCTCGATGATGCGGGCCCGGCCGCCGTCGACGACGAATTCGGTATGGCAGGCCCCGAGTCCCACCCCCAGAGCCTTGATCTGGGCCAGCAGGCTCTGTTCGACCTCTTCGGGTAGTGCCGGAACCCAGTCGCGGCTGGTTTCGGTGAAGTACGGCGGATCCCCAAGCGTGGTCCGCCACGAACCAAAGTGTTGGAGGGTATGGCCGTCACCGAGCGTCTCGTAGGTGTGCAGCTCGCCGGAGAGGTATTCCTCGATGACCAGGGCGGCGTCGCCGCGTCGCTCCCGGATCCTCTCCACTTGCGCCTGAAGTTCATCGAGGTCCCGCACCAGCAGGACGTCTTCGCTGGCCACTCCTTCGCGGGGCTTGACCACTGCGGGGAACACCAGCTCCGCGGTAATGGCAGACAGATCTTCCCCCGGGCCGAGCTCGACACTGACAACATGGTCCAGGCCGATGTACGACAACGCCCGGCGGGTGAGGAACTTGTTCTTGCAGCGAAGGGTTGCGTGCCAATCCTTCCCGGGCAGCCCGCAGACTCAGACGGCCATGGCCGTCTGAGTCTGCAGGTGGTCACTGTTGCTGAGTAGTCCGCGTGCCTGCCCGTACCTGGGTTCGAGCGCCAGGACACGCGCTGCTACGGCCCCGGCATCGTGCACCTCGGTCTGCTCAACGGCCAGTGGCGCATGAGCTATCCCGGCGTAGGCTGCAGCATGAGCCACGGGGTCGTCGGTCAAGATGACGACCGGGATGCCCATTGCCGCCGCGGCGGGCAGGAAACCCTTCGTGACGGCGTCGGTGGGGTTAATTGCGGTGAGGTAAAGGCACGGCGTGACGGACTCCTTGCGTCGCAGTCAGACCAGGCCCGACTAAGTTTTATTAGGCTAGGCTAAGCTAACTTGAATAGGGAGATGGAAGTCAATCCGAGAGGTGGGCAGGCATGCAACATGCCGCCATAATTTGCGCACAAGAGTCTTTCGTAATATGTCTTTACCTTGTCCAGTCCTCCCGATCGGCTCCGGCACCCGCGCGGGCGGCCCACACTCTGAGACAGGAAAACACATGCTCCGTTCGAATCGACTCAAGGACAGGCTCGCCNNGAGCCTGTCTACGGCCTCTTCTGCGCCATCCCCTCACCGGCGCTGGTCGAAATGATCGGCTGCACGGGTTACGACTTCGTGGTCCTTGACTGCGAGCATTCCCTCGTGGACCCGCAGGAGCTGGAGAACTTGATTCGCGCGGCGGAAGCGGTTGGCCTTACACCTCTGGTCCGCATAGCACCTGCTGATCACTCAGCCACGCTCCGGGCGCTCGATGCGGGCGCCATGGGCGTCGTCGTCCCGCACGTGGAGAGCCGAGCTGACGTCGACGCCGCCATCCAGGCCGCCCGCTACCACCCCGAGGGTAAGCGGTCGCTGGCAGTCGACCGCGTTTCCGGCTTCGGCCTCATCGACCCCGCAGAGTACATCGCCCGTGCCAATGAGGAGATCATGGTCATACCCCTCATCGAGGACGCGGCCGGGGTCGACGCCATCGACGGGATCCTTGCCGGCGGGGGTGTGGACCTCATCATCCCAGGCCCCGCAGACCTATCCCAGTCCTATGGTCTGCCCTGGCAAACGCGCCACCCGGTTGTTCTTGACGCCCTGGACCGCCTGCACACCGCGTGCGTGGAACACGGCGTTCCGTTCTGCCCGATTTCCCGCACGCCGGAGTCACATGACCGCTGGCGGCAGGCGGGCGTCTCGGCCTTCATCCTCGGGGAGGAACGCGACCTCGCAGCCGGAGCCCTCCGCAGGCACCTGGATGGGCTCCGGAATGCCTCCTTGCAGCCCAGGCCCTGACCCAATACTCGGGGCGGGCCCGGTGCATTGTTGTTGACAGCTGCCTGCTCCGGCAAACTCCTCCTACTACAGCCCGCCGTACAGTCCCTTCAAAACGCACCGTCTTTTCATACCGGCCGAACCGCCGAAAAAGGAAGCAGATCCATGAGCGCCGCCGCACTTACCCCCGCTCACCCGGTCCGCGTGTTCGACGTCATCGTCCGCCGCGTCCAGGACCTGACCCCGCATTTCCGCCGCATCACCTTCACCGGCCCGGCGCTGGACCGGTTCGGGGTCCCGGGGCCGACACTTGACCTGAGGATCAAGATGCTGCTGTCCGTTCCCGGACAGACCCTGTCCAGGCCAGGCCCACCGGACGGACAGCTGCGCGAGGGCTGGTACCGGAACTGGCTCCAGAAAGAACAGCCGGGACGCGGCTGGATACGCAGCTACACCGTCCGCGCCCTCCGCGCCACAGCCCATTGCCGGGAGCTGGACGTAGATTTCGTCATCCACCCCGCCGCCGACGGCCACGGCGCCCCGGCCTCGGACTGGGCCCGGGCGGCCGCACCCGGCACCGGCGCGGTCATCATCGGCCCCGACGCCGAAGCCATCACCGCTGCCACCGGACTGAGTGAAACAGGTATAAGGTGGAACCCCCAAGGGGCCCGGCAGATCCTTCTGGCTGGCGATGAAACCGCAGTTCCGGCGATCAGCTCCATCCTCGAAGCCCTGCCGGCCCATGTCACCGGCCATGCGTTCCTGGAAGTACCCGACGGCAGCGACTTTCAGGACATCAGCACCGACTCCGGAGTCCAGATCAGCTGGCTGGCACGACATCCCACAGGCGCGCTCCGCGGTGAGCTGCTGTACGGGGCCGTGCGGGCGAAACGCCAGGTAAACACGGCCACACAGGAAAACACACACGCCATGTATGCGTGGGTAGCCGGCGAAGCAGGCACCGTGAAGAGCCTGCGCCGATACCTTGTGAATCAGCTCGGACTGGACCCCAGACAATCTGAATTCAGAGCGTACTGGAGCCTTGGCAAATCCGGCTCCGGAACCAATGGCACCCCAAACGCCGGGAACCTCCATCCCGGGTTCCGAGGTGCCACCGGGGCGACGGTCAGCCCCGTCGATAACGCCAACGCTGTAGCGTTGGGCAATTAGGGCACACAACTGGGTCTTTTTGATCAGCCCGGACAGGCCTACCGTGGACAGAAGAAGCGGCCCGTCCCGGGCAGCCGAACCACGGAGGATCCCATGACAACGCACGTCGCAGACTGCAGCGTAAGCAATTGTTCCTTCAACGACCACTCCGCATGTAACGCCGCAGCCATCACAGTCGGCGGCACTGAAGACCATGCATCCTGCACCACCTTCATTGACACCGGAACCCACGGAGGTCTGCCCAAGGTCCTGGCGGACGTCGGGGCATGCCAGCGCTCCGAATGCGTGCACAACGACCACCTGATGTGCCAGGCATCCGAGGTCCACGTCGGCCCGGGAGCTGACAACGCCGACTGCCTCACCTACTCACACAGGTAGGCCGGCGAAAAGCTCTGCGACACAGGCGAGACCTGCAGCAGGCCACCGCCCGGAGCACCTCTTCGCCGGTCGGGAGCTGCATCTCAGGTTGCTTGCGGCGTTGTTTGGAAGCGGCGAAGTGGGACGTCCAACGAATCACCAGGACGATGAACGGTGAGGAGAACCCACAGCCCACTCTCGACCCGGAGCTACAAGCTCACCGTCGACGAATGCGTGCTGAATTTCCCCATCACGCGCGCAATGTCCTACCACCACGAGGACCCCAGTCGGGCTCACCACAGCCTCCTAACCGCCGGCCCCCGCAGGAGCGAAAGAGCCGCGGTGAGGACATGGAGCGGTGAGCCGCCTCTCCAATCTGCTCAATGACTCCAACACCGAGCAATTGTCCGCGCGGCGTATCCAAGCAATCGCGGAAACCAAGGGTGTGAAGGTTTCCAACACATCCATCTCGAAGTACCTGCGCGGGGAACCCGAGCGAGACTATCCTCAAGGCCTTCTTCGTGGTGCTCCGCATCCCGATGGAGGAGCTTCGGGATGCGGCTGGCGCACCTAAGCCTGAATCCACCGGTGGGCTGGTGGTGAGTGCCGGTTTTTGATTTTGGATTGTGTTTCCGGCTGGCGGCAGGTTTGATCTCCGGGCCTGTCTGTCCGGGGATGTTCCACTGTTGTTTTCGGTTGCGCCGTGAGCGGCTGGGTGGGCGGAGGTTCAGGCTGGTTGCGGTGGTGGGTAAACGGTTTTGAAGACCTTCTCCCAGTTCTTTTGCCAGGGCCAGGATTCGGGCAGGTGCAGTGTGATGCGCCGGGCCGAGGACGCGATCCGGGCGGCGACGTTGATGATTTTTGCCCGGATCGTTGCCGTGGCGGCTTTGGTGAACTGGCCCCCGGCCAGGGTGCCGGCGGCACGGGTGAGGTTGAACGCGATGACCGCGGCGATCAGCCAGGCGGCGTTGGCGTTGAACCGGCCCGAGGGCAAATGAGCCAGAGGCCCGGCCCGCAGATCGGAATGCACCTGCTCGATGACCGCGTGGGCGCGGTGGGTTTTATCCGCCTTCACGGTGTCCAGAACCGTGGGTTCGGCGGTTGTGAAGAACGCGTGGAAGCGGTGGGTATCGAACAGTGTTTCCTGGCCTGTGGGGGCTTTGCGGTTCAGTTCCGGGATCCGGCGGACCACCAGCCGGCCGGTGATCTGATCGGCCTTCTTCTTGGAGATGAATGCGGTGAATCCGGTCTCGGCGACCTCTGCGTCGGATATCCAGGTCCCGGACCCCTCGTCGAAGAGGGCGTTGGTGTATTTGATCGTCTCCCACGCAGTCCCGGGAATCCTTGCGATGGCTTTCTTCACGTGCGGGTCCATCCGGGCGGTGATCGAGACTTTCGCCCCGGCCCTGGCCGCGGCGGCGGTGACCGCGTGGTTGTAATAGGCACTGTCTGCCCGCAGCAGGACCATGGACTCCGCATCGGCCGACCGCAGCCTACCCACGGCGGCCAGGGTGTCGGCCACGAATTTACCGGCGCCCCGCGCTGAGCTGGTGGCGCCCTTGCGCAGGCGGGCCCCGACGATGACCGGCGCGGTCTCGGTGGTCGTAACGGTGCCGATCAGCGCGTTCAGGCCCTTGACCCCGGAGTAACCGTAACCGGCGCCCTGTTTCTTGTATCCGTAGCTCGCTTTGATCGTGTCATCGATATCCACCAGGGCCAGCTCATCGATCCCGGTGGTGATCGGGGCCGGCGCGGTCTCGGTGGTCGTAACGGTGCCGATCAGCGCGTTC
>NZ_AZSA01000260.1 GCF_000520555.1 Arthrobacter sp. Br18
GAGCCGGCGGGCCGCGGGGTCGGAGAAGACGGCGTGCGTTGCGGCGATGATGACGTCCTTGGCGCCCGCGTTCTTGAGGACCTGCACCGCTCCTGAGATGGTCCCGCCAGTATCGATCATGTCGTCGATGAGTACGCAGGTACGGCCCTCCACCTGGCCCACGACCTGCTTGGAGACCGCCTGGTTCGGCACGGTCAGGTCCCTGCTCTTGTGAACGAAGGCCAGCGGCGCTCCCCCGAGCCGCTCCGCCCACTGCTCAGCCACGCGGACACGTCCTGTGTCGGGCGAGACGACGGTGACGTTGTCGGCATTGACCCGTGACCGGATGTAGTCGGCAAGCAGCGGGATGGCCATGAGATGGTCGACGGGTCCGTCGAAGAAGCCCTGGATCTGTGAGGTATGGAGGTCGACGGACATGAGCCGGTTGGCGCCTGCCGTCTTGTAGAGGTCGGCGATGAGCCGCGCCGAAATGGGTTCGCGGCCGCGCCCCTTCTTGTCCTGCCGGGCATAGGGATAGAACGGCGAGACAACCGTGATGCGTTTGGCCGAAGCCCGCTTGAGCGAGTCGATCATGATCAACTGCTCCATGAGCCAGTTGTTGAGCGGTGCCGGGTGGGCCTGGATGACGAAGACGTCGGTTCCGCGGACGCTCTCGCCCGACCGCACGTAGATCTCGCCGTTCGCAAAATCGTAGGCGGAAACGGGAAGCAGCTCCGTTCCGAGCCACGAGGCGATCTCCTCGGCCAGTTCAGGGTGTGCACGCCCGGAAGCGAGCACCAGTTTCTTCTCGCCGCGTGCCGTAATCTCGCTCATGCGTGACCGCTCTCTTCTGTGGGGGTGCTGGGGGTATCGGTGGAAGCCGCACTGCCCGCGGCCCGTGCGGCCTCTGCGGAAGCCGTCCCGGGGCGCTTTTCGGTTACCCAGCCTTCGGTGGTGCGTTGCGGGGCGAAACTCACTGCGAGAGCCCCCGGCGGCACGTCCTTGCGGATGACTGCGCCGGCTCCGGTGTACGCGCCGTCACCGACGGCCACCGGAGCAACGAAAACGGTATTCGAACTCGTGCGCACGTGGGAGCCGATGGTGGTGCGGTGCTTGCTCACGCCGTCGTAGTTGGCCGTAATATTGCCGCATCCGATGTTCGTATAGTCGCCGATCTCGGCATCGCCCGCGTAGCCGAGGTGGGACAGTTTGGAACCCCGTCCTACTGTCACGTTCTTCGTCTCATAGAATGCTCCGATCTTCCCCTCATCCCCCAGGACGGTTCCTGGACGAAGATACGTGAAGGGCCCCACCGACGCACCGGCGCCGATGCGGGACCCGGTACCGTGGGTGCGGATCACGTGGGCGCCCTCGCCCACGTGGACGTCGGTGAGCGTCGTATCAGGGCCGACGACGGCGTCGCGCGCAACCTGCGTGGAGCCGTGGAGCTGGGTGCCGGGGAGGATGGTGACGTCCTCCGCGAGCAGCACGGTCCCATCGATCCAGGTGGTTCCGGGATCGATGATGCTGACACCTGCCCGCATCCAGCGCTCCAGGGTCCGGCGGTTCAACTCCGCGCCGAGGTGTGCCAGCTGGACCCGGTCATTCGCCCCCTCCACCTGCCAGTGGTCGGAAGCCACCAGTGCGGCTACGCGCCCGCCATCTGCCCGGGCAATGCCGAGCACATCTGTCAGGTACATCTCGCCCTGCGAATTCTCCGCGTCGACCTGCAGCAGTGAGGTGCGCAGAATCCCGGCGTCGAACGCGTAGATGCCCGAGTTCACCTCGCGAATGGCGAGCTGCGCGGCCGTCGCGTCCTTGTGCTCCACGATGGCCGTGACGGTGCCGTCAGCCGCCCGCTCGATGCGCCCGTAGCCTGTTGCGTCGTCGAGGACGGCGGTGAGGACGCTGACTGCGTTGCCGTCGTCGTGGTGAGCCTTCACCAGCGCCAGCAGCGTCTCGGACGTGAGCAGCGGAACGTCGCCGTAGGTCACCACGACAGTGCCGCTGAGAGGCTGCCCAGCGTGTCCATCCAGCGCGTCCAGTGCAACCTGCACGGCGCGCCCGGTTCCTGGGACGTCGTCCTGGTCAACGAGGAGTACGCCGGGGTCGAGCTCAGTGATGTGCCGGGCTACCCGCTCACGCTCATGCCGGACGACGACGGCGAGCGACTCCGGCTCGAGGCCCCGTGCAGCATTCAGCGCATGACCCACCATGGAAAGGCCGCCGAGCGGATGCAGGATCTTAGGGGTGCGGGACTTCATCCGGGTACCGGCACCGGCAGCGAGAACGATCACTGCTGCCGGGTAGGCGCCCGGGGGGTATGGCCTGGCAGTGTCTGCGTTCTGGTGGCTCACGAAGAAGCGCTCCTACCTGGTTTTGATTGGCCGGACGGACCCGGCGCAATTCTACGCGGCGCATTCGGCCGTTCCGCCCATAGGATTCGAACCTATACTCCACAGCTCCAAAGGCTGGGGTGCTGCCATTACACCAGGGCGGACCGCGCCGCGGCCCTGCCGAAACGGCGGATCACCTGCGCACGGTTATCTAGTTTGCCACGTCGCGGCACCCGACGGCGAGCCGGGCGGCCGGGCGGCCCAGCCCCGCGGTTCAGGGCGCTGAAACGAGCTGCTTCACCAGCTCCGCGATCCGCTCGTGACCGGCGTCGTTCGGGTGAAAGACGTCGGAGTCCCCGACCCATGTCGGCACTCCCTCCGGCCCTCGCAACCCGGCGTCCCCGAAGAGGCCCGACAACCGGTGGAACACCCCGCCGCGGGTGGTGCACTCGCTCTCGATGACGGCATCGAACGCCGAGGTCTTGTCCGACGCCGGATGCCAGACGCCGAGACACACGAGCCGCACACCGGGGGAAGCTTCCTCCAGGTCTTCGAGATACGCCGCATACTGGACGCCGAAGCCGTCGACGGCGTTGTTCCGCCCGATGTCGTTGGTGCCCAGCTCCACCACGGCGAGGTCCATCCCACGGGGAATTTCGAAGCCCTCGGCCACCTCCTGGACGGTATATCCCGCCTGATATGTCCCGAAGACGGATTCGGCTCCACCTTCGGTCAGCCACTCCTCCACGAGTCCACGGAAGCTCGATCCCTCGGTGGTGGCATGCCACCCCTCGGTGATGGAATCTCCTGTCAGTAGGACGGCAGAGGGTAATGGAGCAGCGAAGGATCCCACGTGATCCGGCTGTTCGGACTGATTCGGCTGATCCGGCTGTTCGGACCGACCGGACTGATCCGGCTGACCCGGCGAACACGAGACGAGCATGCTGCCTGCCGCAACGACGGCAACCAACACCCGGAGCTGCGCGACGGGTAACCCCTGCGCCGTGCAGATGAGAACCTTCGGGTCGGATCGGGTGCCGGGCGATTGATGGATGCGCCTCATGCGGCTACATTACGACCATGCGCCCACCACGCCCCGAGATGTCCGAGCCCAATCCTCCCCCGGTGCTGGCCCCCCGCGAGCCGAGCAGCGAAGTGAAGCTGTCCGGAAGGCTATGGGCGGCGAGCTTCCTCCTCGGGGGGATCGCACTGGTCATCGCCTTCCTCGAACGCACCACGCATGTGGAATTCCTGAGAGAAACTGCGAATGGGCTGAACAGTGGGTTGGAGCCGGCCGAACTCGATGTCGTCATCGGCCTGGCGTTCTGGTCCACACTCGGCGCGCTGGGGGTGGTTCTCCTCCTCGAGGTGGCCCTCGTTCGACCGCTACTGAAGGGCCGGGGCTGGGTGCGATGGGCACTTCTGGTCGCATTGGTGCTCCAGGTGGGTGCCGCCTTTTTGGCGACAGCCTTCCTTGCCGGACCAGACTCGAGCTTCCAGCCGGTTCCCCTGCTGGTGATCGGCCAGGCAGTGCTAGCCTGCGCGGCGCTTGTCGCCTGTCTGCTCCCCGGTGCCACCCGATGGTTCCGGTCCGGCCAGATGACCAGCGAGCGCCGGCCCGCCTGAAGCCGACTGCCGTGAGTACTGCGCCGCGAGCAGCGCCTCGCAGCTGCGCACCACCACCTGGCAGGCTTCAAGCGCGGCGCGGTCGGTGAGTGGGTTCTCGGATACCAGCCGCCAACGGTGAAGACTCCCCAGTGCCTGGGCGCGGAGCTCCTGTGGTGTTGCACTGTCCGGCAACCCGAGCCGGGCAGCAGGGGCAGCACCGGAACCGCCGATGAGCCGCTCGGCGTCGGCCGCCTGGGGAGGAGCGAGAGGGACGTCCCTGCCCCGCAGCCTTGCCAGTAGCCGCAGCTCCGTGAGCTCGTGGGCCCCTGACTCGAGGCACTCGACCGTTGCGGCCAACTGCGCCGCCCCTTCCCGGGGGTGTTCCTTCATCATCACCCGGACACCGGTGAGGGCGGTGCGGGCCCTCAGTTGTGAGCCACGGCTTTCGAACTGCCGCGTGACCTGCAGCATCAGTTCCCTGAGTCCGCTACGTTTCGCCAGTTCGTGCGCCAGGGCGGTCGGTTCGGTGATGCCGTTGCGCAACAGGACCAAGGCAAGGCGGATGCCGAAAAGGCCGAAGCGCTCCAGCAGCGAAGCGCGTGCCTCCTTGGTCACCTCCAGTTCCGCATCCGGACGGCAGAAGCGGTCTGCCGAGATCAGCATCCGTTCGCGCGCGACCTTGTCGAGTCTGGCGAGTTTCAGCAGGGCATTGAATTCATCCTGGCGCAGCGTACGGGCGGTTTGCGCGAGCAGGCCCGCTATGGGGACCACCCCGAGCGCGAGCGCGCGCAGTGCAGGGTCGTGGCGGTAGCGGTCCGCGATCTGCCCTGCAGACAGCAGCGCATCGATGCGGCCGGCTCCAACCTCATCGGCCCGCGACAGGACAGCCAGCGCATTGACCGTTCCTGTTCGCCCTGCACTCGTGTCACGAAATGCCTCGAGGAACTTGAGGTCCGATGCGTGGAGGTGGCGCATCAGGTAAAGAACTGCATCGGCCTCGGATGGGGCGTCCTCAGGCGTCAGGAAGGTCGTGGCACGTGCCGAGACGTCGGAGGACAGGGACGCAATGCCGGGGGTGTCGATCAGGGTGAGGTTACGCAGGCTTTCAGCAGGCCAGTCAACCACGATGCGGCCGATGTCCTCTGCGCGGGCCTGGCCCAGGTCGAACTGAAGCCTCCCCCTGACACGCCGCACTGCAAGCGAGCGGGGTTTCCCCACGAGAGGGTAGAGCGTGATGCGGGGGGTATCCGCGTACCGGTACCAGGTAACGATGCGTGTGCACTCACCGGTATCAGTCGGCGCAACCTCCTCACCGATGATGGCGTTGAGCAGCGTGGACTTTCCTGCCTTCACCATGCCGGCCACCGCGACGCGCAGCGGTTCGTTGAGCCGCTGCGCATAGCTCTCGAGCTCGGTCCGCAGCTGCGGATCGTTCCCGTAGACCCCCAGTGCATCGGCAATGAGCTCAGCGACCCCCGCGCTGGTGTCTTTCACGTCCCCGCCGCGACAGCCAACTGTGGCTCGAGTGCCGCCGCCTGCAGCCGCAGGGCTTCAACCCTGCTCAACTCAGCCTTGAGCGTTCGCACGCGCTGACCGGTTTCCTGGGTCAGCGTCGAGGCAGTGCGCTGGGCTGCTGACACCGAGTCTGCCAGCGACCGGTGGTGCTCCTCGGCAAGATCCGTGAAATGGTCCCGCGTCGACCGCTGGACCAGCCGAAGGCGGTCCTTGAGTTGCTTGCCCACCTGAAAGACGACGTCGTCGATCTGGCGGCGGACGAGCGCTTTTGCCTCACCCTGGCGCCGCTTCAGCCGCGCCTCCTTGTCCTCCTTGTACGCCTTGCGTCCGAGGAGGAGCCCCGCACCCACCGATATCGGGTTGATGAGGGCCATGCCGATGACTCCCGTCAAAAGGCCGAACATCAAGACACCGCCATACGAGCCCCGCATGCCGATCAACACTTTCTGACCCGCGCCGAGCGTACCGGGGTCGAGGGTGGGCACCTGTTCCACAGGGTCCAGGACATGCTCGGTGCTCGAAACCTGCAGGAGCGGCAGTGCGACTTCGTCCTGTGCAAACAGTTCTGCTACCTGCTCGGCGAGCCACTGTGCCCGCTCGTTGGTCCAGACGAAGGTATCCGATACCGCGGACGCGACACGTTGCTCCAGCCAGTCGGCGAACTGGTCCCAGGACAGACCGGGATCTCCCGCGTCAATGGACGACTCGGCCTCCCGCTGGATCTTGCGCAGGCGGTCCCGGAGATCGTGCTCCATGTCTGCGATGAGATCGGTGACGCCGTCGTTCAGGGTGGTCTGCCAGCGGGCCGACCGCTTGCGCTGCCGGTTCGCCTGTTCCTTCGACTCCTCCAACTGCGCCAGCATGAGCGGCACACCTTCCGGATTCTCGAGGGCATTAAGCTCCGCCTGAAGCGAGAGCCGCAGATGTTCAGCGGTGGACAGCAGATCCTGGGCCACCGATCGGCGCTGAAGCCTCTCCGCCTTCGCCACGATCTCGTGGCGGAGATAGCTGACCAAAACCGGAAACCCGGATTCTTCATTGAGCTCGGCGTCGTTGAGTCGAGCCGCGTGCAGCCTGAGATCGGAGGAGACCGGTATGAGCGGTACCGGACCATCCGGGCCAAGATGCGCGAGGTGCGCGAGGTCAAGTTCAGCCACCCGACGCCACTGCGGATAGAGGTCGGTCTTGGACAGGACGCATCCGACGTTGGGGACGATCCGCATCGCCTGACGCAGGAACCGGATTTCCGGCTCGGTGTACTCCTGGGAGGCATCCGATACCAGGATCATGGCGTCCGCGGTGGGCAGCGCCGTCAACGTGGTGAGCGAGTGCGCGGAATCCAGGCCTCCCACTCCTGGGGAGTCGATCAGCGACAGCCCGTTCGCAAGGATCTTGCGGGGGAGGCAGACCTCCGCTGCAGCAAGCTTCTGCCGGTTGGCCGGGTTGCCCCGCTCCGATACGAAGTCGGCAATGGCATCGAGGGATACCGGCCGCCGCTCCAGAGATGGTTCGCCGTCGTCGGACTCGGCACCTTCTCGCGGCGCTATGACGACAGCGGACGCCGGAGTGCCGTAGCGAACGACGGTGGGAACGGAGGTGGCAATGTCATCGTCCACAGGACAAACCGGCGCATTGACCAGCGCATTGATCAGCTGGCTTTTGCCCTGTTTGAATTCCCCCACCACGATCACGCGGACATCGGGATCGGCCAACCGCAGTCGTGTCTGCTCCAGTCGTTGCCGCAAGTCAGGACGCTCCCCTGCGCTCACCAACTCGATGCCGCTCTCCACCAGCTTGACCAGCTCGACCACCGTGACACTCCTCCTGCGAAACGACCATGGCCCGACCCCGAAAACCGGCCCAACGGGATTTCGTGCTTCCCGTTGGGCCGGTTTCGTGGGACCGGGTGTTGTCCTTACCTACTACAGTGCAACTTCATCGACGTTGAGCTCGGCGTCGATCTCTACCTCGTTGTCAGCGATGATCGTGGAATCGTCAACCGAATTGTCATTGAGTGAGTCCTCCAGCTCGACATCGATTTCCGTGGTCTCCTCGTTGAAGGAATCCTCCAGCTCGACATCGATTTCCGTGGTCTCCTCGTTGAAGGAGTCCTCGACCTCGACCTCGGTGACGGTCTCGTTGAAGGAGTCCTCGACCTCGACCTCGGTGACGGTCTCGGTGGAGTTGTCGTTGAACGAATCGTCGATCTCCAACTCTGCATCGATCGAGTTGTCGACCGAGTTGTCGTTCAGTGAATCATTCAGTTCAACATCGGTGTCGACCGAGTTGTCCGAGTTGTCCGTGTTGAACGAGTCATCGATCTCCACGTCGGCTTCGATCGAGTTGTCCGTGTTGAACGAGTCGTCGATCTCCACGTCGGCTTCGATCGAGTTGTCCGTGTTCACGGAGTTGTCGTTGAAAGAATCCTCGATCTCCACGTCAGCTTCGATCGAGTTGTCGGAATTGTCGGAATTGTCGGAATTGTCCGAGTTGTCCGAGTTGTCATTGAACGAATCGACGATCTCCACGTCGGCTTCGACCGAGTTGTCCGAGTTGTCGTTGAAGGAGTCCTCGATCTCCACCTGGGAGTTGTCGGAGCTGTCGTTGAACGAGTCCTCCACAGTGGTGTTGACCGTCGTGTTCCCGACAGTTGCGGATCCGCCGGCGGTTACGGTGGTCGAGTTGTCCTCGGAGTTGTCGACCGAATTGTCCACCGAGTTGTCGATGGAGGTGTCACCGGAGGTGCTGGCATCCAGGACGACGGCCTTGTCGCCCGAGGCGATGTAGGCATCGTTGTCGAACATCTGGGTTACGTCACCATCAGCCCAGATGTTCTGGTTCACCGACTGGTCAGTGACGGTATCACGGTCATCGACCGTGATCGTGTAGGAGTAGTTGTTGACGACGTGCATGATCTGCTGCACGGCGTGGCCATGGTCGTCATCGCCGTAGCCCCAATCGTGGTCATGGCCGTCGTCGCCGTGGCTGCCGCCATGGCCGCCGTCCTTGCCGTCGTCGCCGTCCTTGCCGTCGTCGCCGTCC
>NZ_AZSA01000261.1 GCF_000520555.1 Arthrobacter sp. Br18
TCCTGATCGGAGCGCTCCGGAATCACGGCCTGGATGCCGCGTCGGCGCAGCAGTTCACGGTTGGCCCTCGATGAGTACGCTTTATCGCCCAGGGCCCGGTCCGGACGGGAACGGGCCCTGCCGGGACCGAGCCGGGGAACACTCAAGGCGTCCAGCAGATGCGGGAACATCGGCGAATCCCCGCCCTGGCCGGGTCCGAGGATCATCACCAGTGGGCGCATTTTCCCGTCGCAGAGGTGATGGATTTTCGTGGTCAGCCCGCCCCTGGACCTGCCGATCGCGTGATCAGGCGGTTCGTCCTGCAATTTCATGTAGTTCGACAGGTCCCCCCGCGCCGCGGGGAAGGTTCGTTGCGTGCTGGTGCGCGCGGTTCACCGTGGAGTCCACGGAAACTTCCCAATCGATCAGCCCGACCGCGTCGGCCTCGGCCAGCAACCGGGTATGGATTTTGTCCCAGGTGCCGTCGCCGCTGAAGCGGCGGTGGCGTTTCCAGACTGTCTGCCACGGGCCGAAACTTTCCGGCAGGTCACGCCACGGGATCCCGGCCCGGAACCGGTAGATGATGGCCTCCACGACCAGCCGGTGATCCTGAAATGGCCGTCCGCGGCGGCCGGCCGAGCTGGGCATCAACGGCTCGATCCGGGCCCACTGGGAATCGGTCAAAAGAGTAGTACGTGGCACGCACCCATCATTCCAAAGACCACCCCGAAGATTTAGGAGACACGCCCTAGTCGAAGTCCCTAATGCTGGAAGAGCATTGTCGACGCGCTCTGCTCCCGGTCGAGTAGTCGCTGCTTGATCTCCAGCCCCCAACGGAAGCCGCCGAGGGAACCATCAGTGCGGACAACGCGGTGGCAGGGCACGAAAAGGGCCGCGGCGTTCCGGGCGCACGCTCCGGCAGCGGCTCGGACCGCTCCCGCGCTTCCGGCGAGCTCGGCGTACTGCGCATAGGTGACGGGGGAGCCCGGCCGTACCTTGCGAAGGACATCCCAGGCGTGGCTGCGGAACGGCCCCGAAATCTGGTGCACGATGACGTCGTCGATCGCTGAGAGGTCGCCGTCGTAGTACGCCGAGACGGCGTTGGACATCAATGTCAGCCCGGGCGATTCCTGCCCGTCGATTACGTGCCTCAGGCTGGGATGGATCTGGCCGGTCAGCTCATCGATGGAGGCGGTCCAGCCCGAGGAGAGGACGGCGCCGTCGGCCTCGATGATGGTGAAGGGCCCATCCGGAGTAGCGATGGTCGCCGCGGAAGCCGGGGTAAGGAGGGTGCTGGTCACGTGACTGCTTCCTTGGGGAGGGACGAATGGGGAACGGTTCGGGCCTGGGCGGACGTATGGCGCCACAGGTGCATCGTCGCGTAGGAGCGCCAGGGGCTTGCCTGGGCAAGGGTGGCCGCCATGGATCGGTCCGTCCGGCTCCGCGGACCCGGTGGGGCGCCCTGCCTCGTCAGCGACACCCACGCATTGCGGACGGCGGCATCATTGCCGAGCGGGATGTCGGTGGCTCCGAGCACGCGCATGGCCACATAGTCCGCAGTCCACGGCCCGATTCCGGGTAGCGGCAGAAGCTTCGCCCGTAGGCTCTGCACATCATCGCCGACGCCGATGGACAGGCTTCCGTCGGCCAGCGCTTCCGCCGTGGCACGGATGGCCTCGATCCGCCTGGCCGGCCCGCGTAGGAGGTCCGCCGCGGAAGCCGCGATGTCAGCGGCGGCGGGAAAGAGCCGGGTGAAGCCGTCCACGGCAAGGCGCGGTTGGCTGCCCGCGGCAGCGAGGACGGACAGCGCGCTGGTTGCGGCCTTGACCGATACCTGCTGCCCGATCATGGCGCGCATGAGGATCTCATGCGGGTCGACCCCGCCCGGCAGGCGGATTCCCGGAACGTTCCGCACCAGCGGCGCGAGCTCGGGCTGCTGTATCAGGACCGCGTCGATGGCCGTGGGGTCGGCGTCGAGGTCGAACAGGCGCCGGATCCGCGCGAGCAGGACGGGAAGGTCGGCAAGTTTCTCGAGGAGGATCGAGACCTTCACCCCTGCACTGCCCGCTCTGGGAGGCACAGCCTCGGCCCGGAACCAGCCGTGGCCGCCGGGTAGGGTCACCATGCGCGCGTAACTGGTGGAGGTTGCCTCTTCCACACCGCTGACAGCACGGGCCTGGAGGAACGCGAGAATACCGTTGTCGTAGGGAAGCCGCACCGGAAGGGTCAGCGCAAGCGCTGTGTAGCCGCCGTCCGCTGGAATCGGCCGGTGCCGGCTTGCTCCCCTGAGCTGCGACGGAGTGAGCGCGTACACCTCGGATACCGTGTCGTTGAACTGACGGATACTGCTGAAACCGGCGGCGAAGGCGACGTCGGACAACAGGAGGTTCGTTCCCGTCAGCAGCGTGCGGGCCGTCTGGGCGCGTGCCGCCCGTGCAAGGGCGAGCGGGCCGGCACCGAGTTCCTCGCGCAGGATCCGGTTCAGCTGCCGGGTCGAGTAACCGAGCCGAAGTGCGAGGCCGCCCACCCCGGAGCGGTCCACCTCGCCGTCGGCAATGAGACGCATGGCGCGTCCCGCGGTGTCATTGCGGAGGTTCCACTCGGGTGTGCCCGGCACCGCCTCGGGCAGGCACCGCTTGCATGCACGAAAACCGGCCTCATGGGCGGCCGCGGAGGTCCGGTAGAACGTCACGTTGGCCGGTTTCGGGGTGCGTGCGGGGCACGACGGCCGGCAGTAAATGCCGGTGGAGGACACTGCGGTGACGAACTGACCATCGAAACGGGCATCGCGCGAATCGATCGCCCGATACCGCTGCCAGAAGTCCATGGCTCAATCCTGTCAGGGCCGCAGCGTGCAGGCTAGCGGGAATCGGACATCGCCGTGGGCTGCGGTCCATGGCCGGTCCCGGTTTTGCTAGCGTGTCCTCCGTGGCTTCCCTCACCCCGCCTACTGCGCCGTCAGCCCCGTCGGGCATGCGCTCCCTCCTCTCCGTCAGTGCGCTCGACGCGGCGCCACTGCTGCTCGGCGCGACTCTCACCCACGACCGTGATGGAGATGACGCCGACGCCGGCCCGGTCAGCGTGCGCATCACCGAGGTGGAGGCCTACCTCGGGCCTGTGGATCCGGGCTCGCATGCTTTCCGTGGCCGTACTGCCCGGAACAACTCGATGTTCGGCCCGGCGGGGCACCTCTATGTGTACTTCACCTATGGGATGCACTACTGCGTCAACGTGGTGTGCGGGACCGACGGCTGGGCCACCGGCCTGCTGCTCCGAGCGGGGGAGGTGACAGACGGGCTCGCCCTGGCCCGCCGGCGCCGGAACACCCCGAAATCCGATCTTGACCTGGCGCGCGGCCCCGCACGGCTGGCCCAGGCGCTCGGGCTGGACCGGCGCCACGATGGAGCGGATACACTGGCTCCGCCCTTCACGCTTGCACTGCCGCCCGAGCCCGTCCCCGAGGCCCGCTACTCCACCGGACCTCGGGTCGGGGTGAGCGGCGATGGGGGAACCACCGACTATCCCTGGCGGTTCTGGCTGTCCGGAGAGCCGACCGTGTCGCGATACCGACCGGGCAAGCCGCCGAAAGACCGTAGGGTTGTCGGGTGAGAAACAGCCCAGAAAGGCCCGCGGCCGCGCCAGGACCGCCATCCTCCGACCACGTACGCGCCGTCATCGAGCAAGGATGCGCACTCGTACCCGACTTCCCGAAAGCGGGCATCCTGTTCCGCGACCTCACCCCCGTCTTCGCGGACGGACCATCCCTCAGGGCCGTCATCGATGCCATCGCCACAGCGTTCCGGGGCGAGTTCGACGTCGTGGCCGGCGTCGAAGCGCGCGGCTTCCTGCTGGCTTCCGCGATCGCCTACGCGACGGGGACAGGGGTGCTGACGGTCCGCAAGTCCGGGAAACTCCCGCGGGCGGTGTACGCGGAGCCCTACGACCTCGAGTACGGGCAGGCGACCCTCGAGATCCACCGGGACGACGTCGCGCCCGGAACCCGGGTCCTCGTTGTCGATGACATCCTCGCGACCGGCGGCACCCTCGCGGCCGCCGTCCGGCTGTTCTCGCACACCGGTGCTGTGGTCGTCGGATGCGCGGTGGTCCTGGAACTGAACGGGCTGGGAGGCCGCGGACAGCTGGCCGGGCACCGCGTCCACGCGTTGTCCGTGGTGTAGGAACTCCGCACGCTAGAATTGACGGTCTGTCTTTCTCGGGAGGGAACCCCCATGCATGAAACATCCCAGGCGAAAGCCGAACTGGAGCACGAGCGCGGGTACGTGAGCGGCCTGTACCGGCGGTTGGACGACCTCAGGGCCGAAAAAGCGCAGCAGCTGGCCGAGGTTCGCCGCACCGCCTCCGCGGGTTCCCACCAGAATCGGTCCGAACGCGACGCCTTCGCCACGATGTACGAGGACCGCCTCGCGCAGCTGAACGCGGTCGACGACCGGCTCGTGTTCGGGCGCCTCGACCTCGACGACGGCGACAAGCGCTACATCGGCCGCATCGGTCTTTCCGACGATGAGCTGCGCCAGTTGATGGTCGACTGGCGTGCACCCGAGGCGGGAACCTTCTACCAGGCCACGGCCTTCGAGCGCCTGGGCGTGCGGCGGCGGCGCCACCTGATTCTTGCCAGGCGCGACGTCGTCGCCATCGAGGACGACGTGCTGGACGCCGGCATGCTCGGCGACGACGACTCCCTGCAGGGCGAGGGCGCGCTCCTCGCGGCGCTGAACTCGCGCAGGACCGGCCAGATGTCCGACATCGTGGGCACCATCCAGGCCGAGCAGGATCGCATCATACGGGCCCCGCTGCCCGGAGTCACCGTGGTTCAGGGTGGTCCGGGAACCGGGAAGACAGCCGTCGCGCTGCACCGTGCGGCTTATCTGTTGTACACCCACCGGGAACGGCTGAAATCGGCCGGCGTGCTGCTGGTCGGACCCACCGACGCCTTCATGCGCTACATCGAACGAGTGCTGCCCTCATTGGGGGAGACGGGCGTCGTGATGGCCGGAATCGGCACCCTGATGCCGGGAATCTCCACCGTCACCGAACCGGATGAGGAAGCCGCTGCCTTGAAGGGAAGCCTCGACATGGCGGACGTCGTTCGGAGCGCCGTCGCCAACCGGCAGCGCGTGCCCGAGGAGAACAAGCGGCTCGACGTCGAGGGCACGCGCCTGACCCTGACCCCGCGGCAGGTGGCTCGGGCACGGGAACGCGCACGGGCCACCGGCAAACCGCACAACGAGGCCCGGCTGACCTTCGTGAAGACTCTCCTGCGCGAGCTTACCGAGCAGCTGCTCGAAACTCTCGAAGAATCGTCGGGTGCCGGAAACAACGCCGACCGCTCCTACCTGGCAGAGGACGTGCGGAGCTCCCGCGACGTGCGGATTGCGCTGAATCTCGCCTGGATGCCGCTCACCCCGCAGAAGCTGGTTTCGGAGCTGCTGAGCCGGCCCGACCAGCTCGCCGCCGCGTCACAGCAATTCACTGATGCCCAGCGCGCTCTGCTCCTTCGGCCGGCCGACGCGCCCTGGACCGAGGCGGATGTCCCGCTGCTCGATGAAGCGGCGGAACTCCTCGGCGACTTTGATGCCTCAGCCGGGCGAAGCACTGCGGCGCGGGAGCAGGAGCACCGACGCGACCTTGCCAATGCCGAGCGCACCCTGGAGAACGTGAATGAATCCCTCGCCGACTCGGGTGTCGACGGCGTCGTGACCGCGGAGGCCCTGGCGTTCCACAACACGGTGGCTGCCACGAGGGCGACGGCGGCGGAACGCGCCGCCGGCGACCGCACCTGGGCGTTCGGGCACATCGTGGTGGACGAGGCGCAGGAACTCTCACCGATGCAGTGGCGCCTGCTGATGCGTCGGTGCCCCCTCAAGTCCTTCACCATCGTCGGAGACATCGCGCAGACCAGCTCGGCGGCGGGATCACGGTCCTGGCAACATGCGCTCGAGCCGTTCGTGGGGGAGCGGTGGCGGCTCGAGGAGCTGACGGTGAACTATCGGACGCCGTCGCAGATCGCTGAGGCCGCAGTGCGCATGGCCAACGCGGCGGGGCTGGTGGTCTCGGCGCCCAAAGCCGTCCGGGAGGGCCGGTACGACCCGGTCGTCAACCAGGTTTCGGATCTGGGGCTTTCCCTCGTCGCCGCGCTCCCCGAGGAGTTGGCCGCGATCGACGGCGGACTGCTGGCGGTCATCGCACCCGAGCACCTCCTGCCGAAGGTGCGGTCGGCGCTCGAGCCGGTCTACGGATCCCGCGTCGGCACCGGCGCTGGAGGGCCGGGCCAGGACATCGTGGTCATCTCGCCTCGCGAATCCAAGGGCCTTGAGTTCGACGGCGTCACCATTCTGGAGCCGCAGCTCATGCTCGATTCCGCCAAGGCCCGGGTCGGCGACCTGTACGTCGCCATGACACGCCCGACGCAGCGGCTGCGGCTTCTGACCACAGGCAAAATCCCGGAAGGCATCGAGGGCTGATAATTTGGATGCTGTGCCGCAGCCACCAGAATCCTCAGTCCAGGGTGTAACCGCCCAGCAGAACGACCCTTCCTTCGATAATATCTGGCAGGAGCTGCGCTGGCGTGGCCTCGTGCAGTTGTCAACCGACGAGACCGAAATCGAGGCGCTCCTGTCGGGGGAGCCCGCCGTATTCTACTGCGGCTTCGATCCCACGGCGCCGAGCCTGCACCTGGGCAACCTGGTCCAGCTTCTGACCATGCGGAGGCTGCAGCTCGCCGGGCACCGCCCTCTCGCGCTGGTCGGCGGATCCACCGGTCTGGTCGGCGATCCACGCCCGACGGCGGAGCGCACCATGAACACCAAGGAGACCGTTGCCGAGTGGGTGGCCTCCCTGCAGGGCCAGGTGCAGCGTTTCCTCAGCTTCGAGGGCGACAGCGGCGCCCGTATGGTGAACAACCTCGACTGGACCGCGCCCATGAGCGCCATCGATTTCCTGCGTGACGTCGGCAAGTACTTCCGTGTCGGCACGATGATCAAGAAGGACATCGTGGCGACCCGTCTCAACTCCGACGAGGGCATCAGCTACGCCGAGTTCAGCTACCAGATCCTGCAGGGCATGGACTACCTCCAGCTCTTCCGGCAATACGGCTGCGTGCTGCAGACGGGCGGCTCGGACCAGTGGGGCAACCTGACGAGCGGCACGGACCTGGTGCGGAAGGCGGAGGGCGTCGGTGTCCATGCCATCGGCACGCCGCTCATCACCAACTCGGACGGAACGAAATTCGGGAAAAGCGAGGGCAACGCGGTGTGGCTGGATGCGGCCATGACAAGCCCCTACGCGATGTACCAGTTCTGGCTCAACACGTCCGATGACGACGTCGTCAACCGCCTCAAGATCTTCACCTTCCATCCTCGGGAACGCTCGGGACGAGTTCGCAGCGAACTACGCCTCGATGATCGAAGCAGTGTCCGACGAAGAGCTTGCGCTCACTGCCTGTGCAATCTACGACACGCCTCCCTGCCACCCCAACCAGCGGCTGGTCAGGACCGCACTTGCGCTCTTCAACGACTGCATCACACGAACAGCCTTCTCCCACGGTGCAACTCTGATCGACCTTCGAATGGTTTGCAACGAGGACGGCGATTATGCGAACCCCATTGAGCCCTCCGTCCAAAGCGGCAGGAGAATAGCCCAGGCCATCGCCGCCGCCATCTTTCCGGAACGAGGTAGATGCCGCTCCAGCGTCATTGGCGAAAGACGCTGTGCGGGCCGGTAGCGTGGCGTACGTATCGGTAGGAGGGCCGGACCGTTCATTCCCGGGAAGTGTGGAAGGTGCTTCGCGCATCCACCAACATCCCTGAGGTAGCCAGAAGTTCAAGTCATCAACGCCTACTCATGCTCCAGAGCGTTGACGCGTTGCACTGACCCAAGCCGTTGTGCGGTTGCTGCATGGGGGAGTAGCACCCGCATTCCAGCAGGTGTTGTGGTGTGGGGTGGGTGGATTTGTGGTGGGGTGGGGTGTGTCGTATAGTTGGGGAGTTGCCCCGGTGTGGGTGACGATCCCCCCTTTGAATTGTGGAGTTGTTCCGGCGTGTGCTGTGCACGGGTTCGGGATTGGCTTCTGGTTTGTTGTCGGTGGTGGGTTGGTGGTCGGGTTGTGGTGCTGGTTTTTGACTGGTGGCGGGGCTTGGGGCTGATTTGCTGGAGACGGGGTGGTGGGGGTAGGCTTGAAAAGTTGCTTCGGAGCGAGAACATGATGGTTTGGTTGTGTTTGGTGCCGGTTAGCGTCTGTTGTTTGAGAACTCAATAGTGTGCCAAGTTTGTTGATACCGATTGTTTTTTGATTGGTTGAATTGGCTGGTTGCTGTGCCTTTGGGTGTGGTGGCTGGTTTTTTTGGCTGGTTTCGAATTTTGTGCAGCGCTGGTTTCCGTTTTCCCGGGGGTTGGTGTTGTGTCTGTAGAAGCATTTACGGAGAGTTTGATCCTGGCTCAGGATG
>NZ_KI914893.1:0-16394 GCF_000520555.1 Arthrobacter sp. Br18
CTCGTCGGCCCGCCGCAACCGCGAAAACCCGACCGAACCCCCAACACCCGAACCCCACCCCGACGCCGACGGATCAGCCGCGGTTGGTGCGGTGGTCCCGGGATCCCGCCGGCCGTACGCGGGGGCTTTCGCCGCCATCCCGTGGTGGCGCATCTCGTCCTGGAAGCGATCCTCCAACAGGTGCATCACCTCCGCCTGACCGGCCTGCGCCCACACCACCAGGGCCTCGAGTTTCGCCAGGGCATCCGTCAATCCCGGCCCATCGAGCAATTCGATGGAGAACAACCCGATCACTCCGCTCAGGCCGGGCTTGACCGTCGAAGATGCACCCGCATCCTCCGTCAACGGCTCTCCACCCCGACTTTCCATAGCAACAGCATCCCACCCACCACTGACATTTCTCCGCCGCACAGTTCCCCACCGGACAACCCGCAAACAGACAGCTCCCGCCCAAGGGACCCCGGCGGGAAAATCCCGCCGAAACCGTGCCGCACCCGAGCCCTCGACGCCGGCGGCGGCAGCCTCCCCCTGCCCGCCCGGCAGGCCGCGTCCACCCGCGCCGCAACAATTGGATCGGCACCCGACACCGGACGCCGGCGTGGTCCTTGACGGCATCACCGGTTCCACCTGCTTTACCGGGCTGGCCCCGACACTGGCTGCACGCACAGCCGAATTCCTGGCCGCCTTACGGCCGGACACCCACTCACCCGGCCGACAGAGAATCGCGGATGGACATCGTCCGCTTCGCGGTCTTCTGCGAAGGGTCGGCGTGCCTGCAGAGGTTGGCGGGACGGCCCTGAGCTACTGCCGTGCCGCGTGGGTTTCGAATCCCTGGTGTCGGATCCGGGAACGAGCGGAGGATCAGAGCCGGGACTTCTCGCCTGCAACGGCACCGATCAATGCGGACGCCATTTCCCTGACCACCCCGGTTCCCTCGACCAGGTCAAGCCATGCATCGGGAAACGCCTCGATTCCATAGCGGGTGCCCATCAGGTTTCCGACAAGTGAGCCTGTGGTTGCCGTGTTGCCCCCGGAGCCGACCGCAAGCTGCACTGCAGCCAGGATGTGTTCGGCTCCGCTCCGTGAGAGTTCCTCGGCGACGTTCCCCGCATCCCTTCCCGGAACAGCTGCAAGCACCGTGTAGATCGCGCGGGCGAGGGCTTCGTCCGCAGTCCATCCCGAGCCCAGCTCGGCAGGGAGCCCCGCGGAAGCGGGTGTATTGCCGGCAGCGGCGAGAGCAACAGCACGGTTGAGCGCGGCGGCGAGGCCGTCGTCGTCGGCCGCTCCTGCCTGCTCCGCTGCCTTCCTGACGGCTTCGTCGAACGGCATGGCCTCGACAGCAAGCCGGTGAATCAACGACGCGAAAACGGCAGCAGCGGTTTTCGCCGCACTGTGTCCGTGGGTGAGGGCTGCGGCGTCGCGGGTCAGTCTGTCTACCATGCTGAGGGGGATCCGGGGCACGAGACCGAAGGGCGCGGAGCGGGATAGCGCGCCGGCATCCTGCGCCGACCGGTTGACCGGGCGGTGGCGAGTGCCCATGTCGCCGGTCAGTAGACCGGTAATCGAGGTGCTGCCCGGATTTCGGCGGGCCCGCAGGACGGCGTGGCCATCGATGGGGCGCGGCGGCGGCGACGGCGCGATCGGTGCCGGCACTTCGCCCTGCGTGGCAAGCCAGCGCAGGTACGCCAACCAGAGGCACGCCGTCTCATCGGCGGCAACGCCGTCGTTGGCCCACTCCAGCGCGTCCACCAGGCCGTCCACGGTATACAGCGTGAGCTGGGTGTCCTCGGCAAAAGGAAGACCGCCGGCCGCACGCCGCAGCATGGCAAGAGTGTCTTCCGGCGTTGTCGCCTGCTGCTGCGCATAGCCCAGCGCGTTGCCAAGTGCTCCGCCAAGAAGGCAGCCCATGACCTGGTCGGGATATGTCGGTTCGATTGCCACCGAACCAGTCTAGGGGCGGGGAACCGCCGCGCCGCTCCTCCCTCGCCCTGCGCCTTCAGGGCTCACCCGGCTTAGGATGGAAGGCTGAACCGGTTCGCGCAGGCAGCACTTCCCGCACGCGAGCGGGGCCGGCTCGCTGCCCCGTCCGCCGACCGAATCCATCAACCAAGGGAATCTCCTTCATGTCGCACGAAAGCCCGCATGTTCTCGCTACAGGCTTTGCCGAACCGCACGAAAAGGCCCGCGCGCCGGCCCAGCCCCTGCGCAGCTACGGCCTCGGGGTGAGGTCGGCTGCTGAGGGCGCGGGATCTTTCCTGGTGGTCCTGGCCGGAATCGGCGTCACCACCCTGAACACCGACGCCGGGATCCCGCCCGTGCTCGCTTTCGGATTCGGCCTGCTGGCTGCGTTCATCGCCTTCGGTCATGTGTCCGGCGGACACTTCATTCCCGCCATCACCCTCGGCTCGGCTGTCGCCGGCCGGACACCGTGGCGCTCTGTCGTTCCCTACATCGTGGCGCAGGTCCTCGGGGCGGTGGCGGCCACGGGGTTCCTGTGGCTTATCCTCAGCGCCAACAGCCAGTTGCCCGATTCGACAACCCTGTTCTCCGTCGGGGCGAACGGCTTCGGCGAGCACTCGGCTGTGCAGTTCCCGCTGACGAGTTCGTTCCTCGCCGAGGTAGTGGCCACGGCGCTCCTGGTGGCGGTATTCCTCGGAGCCACTGCACGCCTCGCCAATCGGGCCGTGGCGCCGTTTGCCGTCGGCCTGGCGTACGCGGCCCTGCTGACCGTGCTGCTGCCGATCACCAACGGCTCCATGAACCCCGCGCGCTCTACGGCCGCAGCGATCTTCTCGGAGGGCTGGGCCCTTGAGCAGCTGTGGCTCTTCTGGGCTGCTCCTGTGGTCGGAGCGGTTCTCGCCGGCTTGATCTACCGGGGTGCTGACCTTCCGTCGAAGGAAATCGCTGCCCCTTCCGGTGCAGCCTCACCTGCATCCGCGACTGTGACCGCAGCTGAATCCTCGACGGATTCCTCGCCCGCATCCGCTTCCGCATCCCCTTCAGCGGAGCCGAAAACGGACTCGCGGTCGTTCTTCGACCAGGAGAACGACGACGCCATCCATGCGGCTCCCGCTGACCGCGACGGCGGTGAGCCCACTCCAGGGAATCCCGGACGGTAGGCCCCCCGGCGCTTCGCCCTGAATTGTCCGACCCACAAGGTAGCGTTCCAAACATGCGGTTACTCCACACCTCCGACTGGCACCTTGGACGGTCGTTCCACGGAACCGGCACCCTCGCTGCACAGCGGATTTTCATCGACAACCTCGAGAAAACGGTGAGGGAGTTCGAGGTCGATATCGTGCTCATCGCGGGTGACGTGTACGACCGCGCGCTCCCCGGAGTCGACGTCGTCGAGCTCTTCGACGATGCACTGGAGCGACTCACCGCCGCCGGTGCGACAGTCATCATCTCGAGCGGAAATCACGATTCCGCCACCCGGTTGGGGTTCGGCGGGAGGATCCTCGAGCGCGGGGGTGTGCACCTGCGCACGCGGCTCGAGGACCTCGCCCGCCCGGTGCTGCTGCCGCTCGACCATGGGGTGGAGTTGGCCGTCTACGGGGTGCCGTACCTGGAGCCCCGGATCGTTGGCGCCGCCCTCCATGCCGACCCGCCCACCCACACCACGGTCACTGAGGCCGCGCTCCAGCTGATCGACGACGATCTTCGTCGTCGGCGGCGTTCGGGCACCGTCTATTCCCTGGTCATGGCGCATACCTTCGCCAGCGGCGGCGCCAGCTCGGACAGCGAGCGTGAGCTGGCGCTCGGCGGACTGGGAGCCGTGCCGCTCAGCCTGTTCGAGCGGTTCGACTACACGGCCCTCGGCCACCTTCACGGCCAGCAGCAACTCACTCCCACTGTGCGGTATTCGGGCTCGCCCCTGCCGTACTCGTTTTCCGAAGCACGGCAGACGAAGGGTGCCTGGCTCGTGGAATTCTCCGCCGCCGGCCTCGGGGACATCACTCCGGTCAGCTGGGCCCCGGCCAAACGGCTGGCCGTGCTGGAGGGACGCCTCGAGAGCCTGCTCGACGACGCTGCCCTGACATGGGCCGAAACCGCCTTCTGCCAGGTGACGCTGACCGACCCCGAGCGGCCCGCCAGTGCTATGGACCGGTTGCGGGAGCGGTTCCCTGAAACTCTGGTGCTCGTCTTTTCGCCTGAGGGACAGTCCGCGGGAGACACCCGGACCTATAGCCAGCGGATTGCCGAAGCGGAGGACGATTCCGATATCTGCTGCGGGTTCCTTGAGCATGTCAGGAAAAGGCAGGCATCTGCCGAAGAACGTGCGCTCATCGACACGACCATCAACGCGGCCCTGAGCCTCGCTGCAGAGCGTTGAAAGGCGGACACCTTCCATGAGGCTCCACTCCCTCTCCATCCAGGCTTTCGGACCGTTCGCAGAAAAGCAGAGCGTCGACTTCGACGCGCTTGCCGCTCAGGGACTGTTCCTGCTGAACGGACCCACAGGCGCAGGGAAATCAAGTGTGCTCGATGCCATTTGCTTTGCCCTGTACGGCTCACTGCCGGGAGCGCGTCAGGCGATGAAGCGCCTGCGCAGTGACCATGCTCCGGCGGGCCTCGCCCCCGAGATCGAGCTCGAATTCAGCGTGGGAAAGCGCCGATTCCGGGTGCAGCGGTCACCCCAGTGGGAAAGACCGTCGAAACGCGGCAGCGGAACGACCACCGAGCATGCCCGCACACTGCTGAGCGAACTGGTGGGGGAGGACTGGGTCCAGAAGTCCATCCGCAACGACGAGGCCTCCGGCGAGCTCCGGGCGCTGCTGGGTATGGACAAGGAGCAGTTCACCCGGGTGGTCATGCTGCCGCAGGGGGAGTTCGCGGCCTTCCTTCACTCCGACGCTAAATCGCGCGGGGCGCTTCTGCAGCGGCTCTTCTCGACGGACCGCTTCGAGAACGTGGAGGCGATGCTGACGGAAAAGGCACGGATCACGGCGTCGGCACTTGCAGCCGCGGAAGCCGAGCAGCTCCACACACTCAGGAGGGCTGTCGACGAGGCTGCCCGCCACGGTATCGCGTCCGAGGTACCGGATACTTCGAACGCTGACGATCCTGACTTTCCCGGCCCTGTCCCTACGTCAGGGGCCGCCGGCGACGGACGAACGGGCGCCGGGGATGAGCCGGCGGCCCGGAAGGTGCAGCGGCTCCTCCAGTTGCTCGAGGACCGGTGCCTGGAAGCCCACCGCGGAGTGCAGGCGGCATCGCGAACCCTCGACGACGGCGCGGTGTCCCTCGCCCGCCTTCAGTCGCGTCGGGCCAACGCTGTCGCCCTGGGCCGCCTGCGCGAAGCGCAGCGCAGGCATGACGACGAGCGCGGCGGGATCCTCATCCTGCAGTCAGCGGTGGAGCGGCACCAGACTGCCCGGCTGCTGGAGGGTGAACTTCGCGCTGTGCAGGAAGCCGGCGAGGACCATCGGAGTGACCAGTCAGCGAAAGCGGCGGCCTTCGCCGCGTTGCTGGGCAACGACCTTGCCCGGGCCTATGTGCAGGGCGGGGAACATGATTCGTTGACCCCGGAAAGTCGAACCCCCGGACAGCTGGCGCAGGCGTGCAGGGAGGTGTCGGCCGAACTAGGAGTTCTGCGTGCCGCGCTGCCCGACGAGGACCGCCTGACAGCCATCCGTCGCGAGAGTGCCGACTCCGCCGCCGAGGTGGAGCGTCTCCGCGAGCGGGAGCGAAAGGCCCTGGCGCTGGCTGACGAGCTGCAGGGCTCCCGGACGATCGCCGAGGACCAGGCGCAGGTACTGGGGGAGGCTGCCCGGGGTATCGAGAACTGGACCAGGGAACTCGAGGCAGCAGCAGCAGTCGAAGAGGTGATCCGGGACCACGGGTCCGCTGAACAGCGGCGGGTCGAGGCGGAGGCGGGTTACGCTGCGGCGCTTGAGGAGCACCTTGAGCTCAAGGAGTTGTGGTTATCGAAGCTGCAGATACGGCTTGAGCAGGCAGCGGTAGAACTCGCCTCGCAGTTGGTCGATGGTGAGGCCTGCGCGGTCTGTGGCAGCCCCGAGCATCCGCTGCCTGCTGAGCCTCACGGTTCGGAGCGGGTGACCCACGCCGGAGAGCAGCTCGCCCGCGAGGCGCAGTCGGCAGCCGAGCAGCGGCTGGGTGAAGTGCGCGTCGAGCGGGACGCCGCCAGGATGGAAACGACGCGCCTCGCCGCGCTGGGCGGGGCGGGATCCATCGACGATGCACGCGCCGCCACCGGACGTGCCCGGCACGGGCTCCGGGCGGCAGAGGAAGCTTCACGGAAGTATGAGAAGGTGCGCGCCGACGTCGTCCGACTGCGTGGGGAGGAACAGGCGGTAGCCGCGGAGCTCGAGCAGGATCGCCAGGGCGCCGCCGACGCCGCCGCGCGGGTTTCCAGCCTCCGGAGCCAGGAACGTGAGATGTCCGGACGGCTCGAGGGCTTCCGGGGAGGATTTCCGAGCCTGCGGGACCGGGTTGAGGCCGTGGTGGAAGGTCAGGCGCTGTTGATCGGCGCGCAGGACGCCCAGGCATCCGCAGCGAGGACGGAGGTGCGGCTGGAGAAAGCCGGGCGGGTGCTGGAGGATCTTCTCGGGACGACGATCTTCACCGACGGGGACGAGGCGCGCGCTGCGCTTCTTCCGTCACGAACCGTCGAGGCTCATGCGGACACGCTCCGTTCGTATGACGGCGCCGGGCACCGGCTGTCGATCGAATGGGAGGACGCTGCCGTCGTGTCGGCCCTGGCGGATGAGGAGGCGGGCCTTCCAGTGCCCACTCCGGACGAGGTCGACGCCGCAACGACAGCACACGAGGAACGCACCGAAGAGGCCGGCGTGGCTGCCGTCGCCGCCCAGCTCCTTCATCAATCGGTCAGTCAGGTCAAGGCCTACCGCACCCTTCTCCACCAACAGGAAGTGGTGGCAGTGCCGCTGCGCGAAGAACACCTCCTTGTCTCGTCAGTGGCCGAGACGGCGCGCGGCGGAGGGGAGAATGCCTACAAGATGTCACTGAGCACCTACGTCCTGGCGTCCAGGCTGGAGCAGGTCGCCGAGGCTGCCACCGAGCGTTTGCGCGCGATGTCCGACGGACGCTACGCACTCGTACACAGTGACGCCCATGCGGGCAACAAGCGGTCAGGGCTCGGACTGAACGTGGTTGATGAGTGGACGGGCAACCAGCGGGACACCGCAACGCTGTCCGGGGGGGAATCGTTCATGGCCTCGCTGGCCATGGCACTCGGTCTCGCGGACGTTGTCCAGCAGGAAGCGGGAGGGCTGGACATCGAGACCCTCTTCGTCGATGAGGGGTTCGGATCCCTCGACGACCAGGCACTTGAACAGGTCATGGATGCGCTGGAGGGGCTGCGCAGCGGGGGACGGGTTGTGGGGCTCGTCAGTCACGTCGCCGAGTTGAAGCAGCGGGTCACCGCCCAGCTCCAGGTCGTGAAGGGCCGCAAGGGCTCCAGCCTGAGGTATGTGGAGCAACTCCAGAGCGTGTAAAATCAGAGCGTTACCGGGTTCGGCGCATCGGGAGGAGGGACGATGCGCGTCTGACCTGTACCCGGAATGAGAATGTACAAGACGCCAGAAACCCCCCAGACGGCACCCATCGAACCAGCCAGGCGAAGCAGGCTCGGCCGCTTCGGAGTACTCCCCGAACTGGCCGGACGCTCGTTCCTCCCTCTCGGCCTGTTCGCACGGCTGCCGCTCGCAATGCTGACCGTCGGAGCCCTGACCCTCGCCACGTCCGCCAGCGACTCGTACGCGGTCGGAGGGTTCGCCGCCGGAGCGGTGGGCGTCGGATCCGCACTCGGCGCTCCCGTCCTCGGCCTGTTCGCAGACCGTCTCGGCCAGCGCCCGGTGCTGGTCATCGCAGCACTCCTCAACACCGTGGCGATCACACTCTTCATCGGCTCCGTCTCCTCGGTCGCCGGATTCTCCGGGTCCGCGCTCATCCTCGTTCTGACTTCTGCGTTCGGAATGGGCTTCACGTGCCCGCAGATCGGACCGCTGGCACGTGTCCGCTGGATGGCTCTGACCCGGGACAGGCCCGATGCCGACCTCGACACGGCACTGTCCTACGAAAGCACCGCCGATGAACTGACGTTCGTGCTCGGACCAGCGCTCGTGGGCTTGCTGGCGAGCCTGATCGCACCCTGGCTGCCGCTCGCGCTGGCCGCAGTGCTGACCGTAGTGCTGGTGATCGCCTTCGCCGTTCATCCCACCGCCGCTGTTGTCGTGCCGAACGGGCGCGGGGCGGGGAAGCGGAACCGGACGGCGCAGGGTCCTGCAGCGCCATGGTCACTCGTCGTCCTGCCGGTGGCCGGCATGGTGGCCATGGGAACCTTCTTCGGATCAACCCAGGCCGCTCTCATCGCCTTCGCCGGCCAGTTCGGGGCGGCCACGTCGGCCGGCCTGCTCTACGCGGTCATGGGGCTCAGTTCCGCGGCTGCTGCCCTGTCCGTCGCCTACTGGCGACAGTCACTGTCACACCCGCTGCGGTGGGTCCTCGCTGCAGGAGGAATGGTTGCACTGACGGGCCTGCTCTTCCTTCCGCAGACCACCGCGCCGATGCTGCTGGTCCTGTTCCTGCTCGGCATTCCCGTGGGCCCCACCATGGTCACGATTTTCAGCATCGGGTCCATCGTTGCCCCGAAACACCTGATGGGAACAGTGATGACCCTTCTGGCCAGCGGCATCGTCGCGGGAACGGCGCTGGGATCTTCAGTGGCCGGACTCCTCGCGGACAGCGCGGACCCCACCCGGGTCTTCCTCATCCCGCTGTGCGCCGCCGTCGCGCTTCTTGCCCTCGGTTCGACGAGTGCGGCAATCCTCCGCCCGAAGGACCGGTAGGGCGGCTGTCCGACACCAGCCCATCGGCCGGATGGCGCGGGAACCGTCCGTACAGGGTATGATTTCGCTCACAGTAACCGAACGTTCTGTCAGTAAATAAGGCCCGTCCATCTGGAGTGACAATGACGTCTTCAACCGTCGCGCAGGGCACTGCGCACCGCACATCGCCGGAGGAGCGCCGCGTCCTCGCGGGCACCCTCGTCGGAACCACCATCGAATGGTACGACTTCTTCATCTTCGCGCAGCTGACGGCAACCGTGCTGTCGGCCCTGTTCCTGACTCCGCTCCAGGGCTCCGACCCCGGACTCGCCCAGGTGCTTGCCTTCTCCCTGATCGGTATCAGTTTCCTGTTCCGGCCTTTGGGTGCGATCGTCGCGGGCCACCTGGGTGACCGCTTCGGTAGGAAGTCGGTCCTCGTCGGCACACTGATCCTGATGGGTGCAGCTACGGCGCTGATCGGGCTGCTGCCCACCTATGCCCAGATCGGAGCATGGGCTCCGGTCCTCCTGATCCTCCTGCGCATCGTCCAGGGCTTCTCCGCCGGAGGCGAATGGGGCGGGGCCGCGCTCATGTCCGTGGAGCACGCACCACTCAGCAAGAGGGGCATTTTCGGCGCATATCCCCAGATCGGGGTGCCGATCGGCATGATCCTTGCAACCGGTACCCTCCTCGGGCTCCGGACGGCCATCCCCGAGGACCAGTTCCTCGAATGGGGCTGGCGCGTGCCCTTCCTTCTGTCCGTGGTGCTGATCGTCATCGGCTATGTGATCCGCCGCGCCGTCAGTGAAAGTCCCGTCTTCAAGGAGCTCTCCGCCCGCAAGGCCGAGAGCAAGGCGCCGCTGCGCGAGCTGTTCAGGAAGAACACCCGCGAGGTACTCCTCGCTGCCGTCATCTTCATCGGCAACAACGCCGCCGGCTACCTCGTGATCGCCTTCTTCATCTCCTATGCCACGGGAACCCTGGGAATGCCGCTGGTTCCTGTGCTGCTGGCAACAACCCTCGCGTCCTTCGGCTGGCTGATCTTCACGATGGTGGGCGGGTGGCTGTCGGACCGCATCGGCAGGGTCCGGACGTTCCAGATCGGTTACGCGCTGATCTTCGTCTGGATGCTACCGCTGTTCATGCTGGTCGACACAGGCAACATCGTGCTGTACGGCGTCGGCCTCTTCGTCCTGACGATCGGCCTGGGCCTGTCCTACGGACCCATGTCGGCCATGTACGCCGAGATGTTTCCTGCGGAGGTGCGCTACTCCGGCATCTCCATCGGTTACGCACTCGGGGCAATCCTCGGCGGAGCGTTTGCAGCAACCGTTGCACAGTTGCTCCTCAAGACGTACGAATGGTCGGGGTCCGTGGCCATCTACATCATGGTTCTCTGCGTCATCTCCTTCATCGGGGTGTCGATGGTCCGTGAAACCAAGGGTGCCGAACTGGGCGTATCGGAGCACTGAGCCGGTACCGGTCGTCGTTCGGCCAGGGGAACCGCCGCGGGGGTTCAGCCCAGCCACTGGTCGGGAGAGTGGACGCTGGCCGGATGAATCCTGGCGCGGGCAGTCCTGTGCAGGATGAGGCCCTTGACGCACGCCGCGACCGCTCCGGCCGCGGCGTGCGGGTCCTGACGACACCTGCCGTCGCGCTGATCGGTGCCGGGAACCCCGTAAGCACACTGCGTCCCCTCGCGGCTACGAGGGGTACGCCGCTGACTCGGGAGTGGAGTTCGTCGACAGCGGCCGGCATCTCGCTACCGGGGAGCGACCGGACGCCGTACGTGAAGGCGCCTGTAGCTTCGTTGAACCTTCCCGGCTCGCTGATGGATCCGACGTGGATCGTCCGACGACGCCGGCTTCAGCCCAGGCTTGGTGACCGGGAAGGCGGCGCGGGGATATGGACATTTCCGTTAGTAACGCCTCCGGTGATCATGCCGCCGGTCGGAATTTCTCCGGTGTTACCGGATTCGCCCGGCTGGCGCCCGTGCGGCGGACGGACGACGGCGGGAGCCGTCGACGGAGCCGACTCCGGCGGCAGCCCCACCACAGAGAAGGCCGAGCCGTCGTCGGAGTGGGTCCGGAGCAGGAGCGCGACCTCGTGAGCGCTGGGCCGTACCAGGGGATCCCGAGCCGTCATCAGCTTCAGCAGGCCTACCCAGTCGGGGCCCAGCCACAGCGGGACCACTGGATCGCGGAGCAGGCGTGCGAGGGCGGCTTCGACGATGGGGCCGGGAAACGCCTTCTCCCCAGTGAGGCACTCCAACAGTACGAGGCCCAGGGAATAGATATCGCTGCTACCCTCGACCGCAATGCCCTGGGCCTGCTCGGGACTGAGGTAGTTGGCCGTCCCGATGGTCGCGCCGGCAGCTGTCGCCATAGTGGCGTCAACCATCCTCGCGATCCCGAAGTCGGTGAGTTTCGGGTACATGCGGGTGTCGTTGTCGCCGTTGTCGCCGGAGTGGAACATCAGGATGTTTGCCGGCTTGACGTCCCGGTGCACCACTCCCTGCGAATGGATGTAGGCGAGGGCATCGGCGAGATCAGCGCCCACCTGTGCGACTTCGGCCGCCTGGAGGGGACTCTTCTTCAGAAGCTTGCGAAGGTCCTCGCCGTCGATGAGCTCCATGACCAGAAAGCCCGAGGCCCGTCCGTCCGCGTCCTCGTACATGCCGGCGTCGTGGAGAGCGACGAGCCCCGGATGGTTCAGCGTGGACAACAGCATGGTCTCGGTGTGCTGCCGGCGGTACTCGTCGTCGTCGGACATGGTGGGATTGAAGAGTTTGATCGCTACGTCGCGGCCCAGGTTCCTGTCCACCGCCCGGTACACCGAAGCAGCACCACCGACGCCCAAGAGGGTCGTGGTCTGGTAACGCTCGGCAAGGAGCACATCCATGGGTGTTCTCCTGGAAGCTGAATGTGGGAAGAGTGAGACCGCTGGATCAAAGATAAGCCTACTGATCACTTCCGATTATAGCGCGGTCGCATCCGGCGCCCGCGCCGAGGCAGGCCGACTTTATCAAATCTTTATGCTGGGAGTGCCCTCTTGCGTTTCCTGTCCGAGGAAGCTGACGGCTGCTGCCTTGAAGGCATGGGAGGTGATTGCATTGGAATGGGTGCGCCCCGGCAGCCACTCGAGCTGCGCCCGGGGGGCGAGGGCGGCGAGCTCGGGAGCTGACCGGGCGAATTCGTCCTGATCGCCGACCACCAGGAGAAGCGGGACCTTCGGCACAGCCTCGGCCGCCACGAAGGGTTCGGCCTTGACAGCCTCGACCATCGTGAGCAGGGCGAAGACGTTGTTGGAGGGGACGAGCCTGGCCATCCGCAGGAGGTTCGCCGTCGAGGTGTCAGTGATGGGTACCCCGTCGGTGATGAACAGCTGGGCGGCGTTCAGGTCGAACGCCGCGAGGGGATCCTCCATGCCGGGCCCGCCAAGCACCATGCGGTGCACAAGTTCGGGTTGGGTGCCGCCGAATTCCCAGGCGAGGCGGGCGCCGAGCGAGTACCCGATGATGTCCACCCCTGAGGCTGCGTGTCCGGCCGCAAGCGGCAGGACTCCCTCGTCCTGGAGGATCTGCAGGAGATCGGCACGGATACGGCTGGGGGAGTAGGCATCACGTTCCTCGGGAGCTGCACTTCCGCCGTGGCCCGGCAGGTCAACCGTGATGACGCTCCTGCCGGCGTCGTTGAGGTACCGCACCCATCCCGTGTCGATCCAATTGAGCCGCGACGACGAGGCGAACCCGTGCAGTAGAAGGACGGGGCGTTGGTCGGTCCCGCCCTTTGCCGGATGCAGCGCCACCAACAGCTGCGGATCCGTGCCTTCCACCAAATGATCGCTGTGTCGTCCCATAGCCGCCCCCTGTGGATTGTGTGCCCGACCCGACGGGCCGCGCATGACCTAGATTACCCACCGCCGGCACTTCGCCCATCGACTGCGCAGCAATTACCGGCTCACCCCCGGCAAGTCGTGATTGCTGCGCACTCGATGGCTGGAAAGGGTGCATGGAACTGGGCCAGGCAGGCGGACCAGGCAAAGGGGGAAGCGGCGGAAACGCGTGCCCCATTGAACACATTCCCGCCGCGAGGCCAGCTTCCAGCCGGCACCTGTGAGCTTAGTCACCCCATGGGGGCGACGCAACCCCTGCCACATTGCCGTTCGTGCTCAGGACAGCCGCGGCGGCGCACCGCTGGCCACAGGCTCGGCAGCGGCCGGAGGTACCCTGGTGAGTGTGTCAGCGCCGTACCTTTTAAGCACCCACAGGGCGATCGCCCACGGCAGCACGCCGAAGATCACCTGCGCGGTGTAGTTGCCGGAAGACAAGACCACGTAGGACTGGATGGTGTTGCTCAGGCCATGGAGCACGATGATCCAGAAAAGGCTGCCGGTGCTGTTGTAGATCCAGGTGAGGACGATGGTCCAGCCGACGGCTCCGAACGTGAGTCCAAGGAGGACCGTGACAGCCATGGGGATCGTCAGTTCATTCCGCAGCAGCGGCAGGAGCATGTTCGAAGGCAGATGCCACAAACCCCAGGCGAAGCCAAGGATCCAGCTCGCCTTCTCTGCGGTGCGGGTCCGCTGCAACTGGGGCAGGGCGTATCCGCGCCAGCCGAACTCCTCGGCCATGCCGGTGAAGACGATCATGGAGACCAGGAACGGGATCGCCATCCCGAGCGGGACGACGAACGAGTAGCGGAGGGGTGCGAACCCGCTGATCGCGTACCCCAGCAGCACGCTCGCGAGGCTCAGGCCGAGCGGCACCAGCACGATGATGGCGATCCACCGCGCCGGGATGCGCACCCGGACTGCCCGGCGAAACAGGTTCTTCAGGCCTGCCCTGCCGTGGAAGAGCGCCGTGACGACGATCCCGGCCACACTGGGTCCGAAGGAGAATGAGAAGGTGAGGAAGACGAGCGCAAAACCGGGGTCCAGATTGCCGCCGAACAGTGCCAGGAGGTGCAACAAGTTCGACTCGTTGTCGAGGTTCTGACCGCGACTGTGGGCGAAGAGGTAGGCGGGAATCTGAACGGACCAGGTGATGGCATAGGCAAGGACGAAAAACAGAGGCACCTGCAGCTTGCGCAACCCTGTATCCATGGCACCACACCAGCTTCGCGGGACATCCAGACCAACAGTGTAGAACCCGGTGAGCCCGTCGTACAGCGACCGCGGTGATTCGTTCCGTCGCCCGTCGCGCGGCGAAACAATGCCGACCGCGCCACGCTGCCGGCCGGAATGGGCTATAGTTTCCACTGAGTAAAGGTCACTCTGACTTTTACTCGACGACTTCGCTGATGCAGGAAGGATCTGTCATGGCTTACCCATCGGCGAATGTCTCCGAACGGGAGCTTCAGTCTCCGTCCCTGGCCCTCTCCACCGTCATCTTCGCCCTTCGACACGATCCGCAATCGGGCCGTCCCGAGCTGTGGCTGCCCCTGGTGCGGCGGATACGCCAGCCTCACCACGGAAAGTGGGCCCTTCCCGGCGGTCCACTGGCAAGCCATGAGTCGCTCCAGGACGCAGCGGCCCGAAACCTGTCGGAAACCACCGGGCTCGATCCCCGGTACCTTGAGCAGCTCTACGCTTTCGGCGGCGTGGACCGGGCAGCGGCGCAGCGCCTCGTGTCGATCGTCTACTGGGCGCTGGTGCAGCCCGACGAAGCCCAGCTGGCCCGCGAATCGGAGAACGTCCGGTGGTTCCGGGCCGACTCCCTCGGACCACTGGCTTTCGACCACAACGAGATCGTGGACTATGCGCTGTGGCGGCTTCGGAACAAGATGGCATACGGCTCCATCGCCTACCACTTCCTGGGCGAGCGCTTCACACTCGCCCAGGTGCGGGAGGTGTACGAGGCGGTTCTGGGCCGTGCGCTCGATCCGGCGAACTTCCGGCGCCATCTGCGTGCCGCTCCCGACATCGCCGCGACCGACGAATTCCGGCAGGGCGGGCGCCACCGGCCGCCCCGGCTGTACCGCTACACCGGTACCAGCACGCCGGTCGGTGGAGCGTCGGCCGCGACCGGCGCCACAGCCACCCCACCGCCAGATACCGCCGCCTCCAGTCCGCCCGTTCCGGTCAACGCAGGGAGAAACCCATGACCTCGGTCAGCACCTCGATCCAGCTTCTGTCCCGCCTCGACGCTGAACGGTCGGTCGCAGCTGCAGCGCGCACCTGCTCCCCGAATCTCGCCTCCGCTCCCTGGGCGTTCGACTCCGCGCCGCTTCCCGGGTACGGGCCGGGTGCGTCCATGGCGGATCGTGCCCCCGCCGCGACACCCCGCCAGGGGGAGCTACCCGCGGAGTACCGAACGGCGTCCGAGGATGAACTCGACCGTCGGATCCTCGCGGCACGGGACGCCCTCGGCGACAGGGTGGTGATCCTTGGGCACTTCTACCAGCGTGATGAGGTGGTGAAGTACGCCGATTTCGTGGGGGACAGCTACCAGCTGGCCCGCGCCGCGACGGAGCGCACAACGGCCGATGCCATCATCTTCTGCGGCGTCCACTTCATGGCGGAAACGGCGGACATGCTGTCGCAGCCCGCGCAGGCGGTCATCCTTCCCAACCTCGCGGCCGGGTGCTCGATGGCCGACATGGCGGATATCGACTCCGTCACCGAGTGCTGGGAACAGCTCGCCGAGCTGTTCGGAACCGAGCCCGACGACGACGGCAGGGTTCCGGTGATTCCCGTCACCTACATGAACTCGTCGGCCGCGCTGAAGGCGTTCTGCGGCAGGAATGGCGGAATCGTCTGTACGTCGTCGAACGCCGCCGCCGTTCTGCAGTGGGCTTTCGAGCGCGGGCAGCGCGTCCTCTTCTTCCCGGACCAGCACCTCGGACGCAATACCGCCAAGGCCATGGGCGTAGCCCTCGAACACATGCCGCTCTGGAATCCCCGCAGGGCATGGGGCGGCACCGACACGCAGACCCTGCTGGAGTCTCAGGTAATTCTGTGGCACGGGTTCTGTTCCGTGCACAAGCGCTTCACCGTCGATCAGATCAGGACGGCGCGGGACGAACACCCAGGGGTGAGGATCATTGTGCACCCGGAATGCCCCATGGAAGTGGTCGATGCCGCTGACGAGGCAGGCTCGACGGACTACATCCGCAAGGCCGTCGCCGCAGCCCCGCCGGGTAGCATCTTCGGCGTCGGAACCGAGATCAACATGGTCAACCGGCTCGCGGCAGAGCACCCCGAGCACACGATCTTCTGCCTCGATCCGGTCATCTGCCCCTGCTCCACGATGTACCGGATCCACCCCGGCTACCTTGCCTGGGTGCTCGAGGCCCTGGTGCGCGGCGAGGTGCTGAACCGCATCACCGTCCCCGACGATATTGCCGAACCGTCCCGGATCGCCCTGCAGCGCATGCTCACGGTGCGGCCGTGAAGCCGGGCGCACCGGCACTGCTCGTCGTGGTGGTGGGCGGGGGCGCGGCAGGACTGTATACGGCGCTGACGGTTCGTTCCCTCGACCCCGGCGCGGGCGTGACGCTGCTGACAAAGAGCAGCATCGACGAGAGCAACACCTGGTATGCACAGGGCGGCATCGCCGCCGTCGTCCCGGCAGAGAAACTG
>NZ_KI914893.1:16494-21304 GCF_000520555.1 Arthrobacter sp. Br18
TCCCGACACGATCGACGCGCACATCGCCGACACCCTCACGGCCGGCGCGGGGCTCTGCGACGCCGCCGCCGTCACGCTGATGTGCGGAGCGGCTGCACAGCACATCGAGCGGCTTGGAGAACTCGGAGTCCAGTTCGACGCCGACGGCGGGAAACTCGCCGTCGGGCGCGAAGCAGCACACAGTGTGCCGCGGATCCTGCGCATCGGGGGCGATGCCTCCGGTGCGGGCCTCGCTGCGGCGCTCATTCGCGCCGTCCGGGCGGACGAGGGCATCACAGTGGTCGAGCATGCCTTTGTCACGAAGATCCTGCGCACGTCTGACGGCCCGGCATCCCGAGCCACGGGTATCGAATACCTCGCAGGGACAGACACCGGCAGCGTGTCGGTGATCGGAGCCGACGCCGTCGTGCTGGCCACGGGCGGTGCCGGCCAGCTGTTCGAGCACACCACGAATCCTACCGTGGCCACGGCGGACGGCGTTGCGCTCGCCTGGCATGCAGGAGCGGTCGTGGCCGACGCAGAGTTCTTCCAGTTCCACCCCACGGCGCTGGACGTTCCGGGCAATCCGCTCATCTCCGAAGCTGTCCGCGGGGAGGGTGCGCGGCTCGTCGATAGGTCGGGCCAACGGTTCATGGAGCACTTCTCCGAAGCCGGCGATCTGGCCCCGCGCGATGTCGTGTCCCGGAGCATTGCCCGTCATCTGGAAGCATCGGGGGAGGCGAGGGTCTTCCTCGACGCGACCGGCCTGGACCGCGCGTTCCTCGAACGCCGCTTCCCCACGCTGACGGCGCTGACCCGGCGGCACGACCTTGATTGGGCGAGAGAGCCGATTCCCGTGGTACCCGCGGCGCACTACTGGATGGGCGGGGTGCAGACCGACACCTGGGGCCGTACCTCGCTGCGCGGGCTGTTCGCGGTGGGCGAGGTTGCGCGCACGGGCGTCCATGGGGCCAACCGGCTCGCGTCGAACTCGCTGCTGGAGGGGCTGGTCTTCGGCGGGCGGGCCGCCGCGGCGCTCTCAGCACCAGTGCCGTCGGGACCGGCATTCCCGGCCCGGAGCCCGTCAGGCCCTGCACCGTCAGGACCAGTGACCTCGGGACCGGCATTCCCTGCACCAGGGTCCGAATCGGCGCCGGGTGGCCACTGGCCGGTTTTCCCTGCGACGCCCCTCGACCTCGGAGGATCGGGCGTGGACCAGGCGTTCACCCGGGCCGAGCTGCAGCGTCTGATGTCCGACCACGCCGGTGTGATCCGGACCGGAGGCGGCCTGCGGATTGCGGCGAAGCAGCTCGCGCAGTTCGGTACATCCGGCGCCGCAGTGGCAGACTGCGAGCTGGGGAACCTCCTCGTCGCCGCACGGCTGATGGTGTATGCAGCCCACGCGCGGACCGAGTCGAGGGGCGCCCACTACCGCTCCGACGATCCGCTGTCTACGGGGTCGGGAGCAGCAGACACGTCAGCAGGGCCGGTCCGCTCGAGGGCCTTCGTCAATGGAGCGGTAGGTACAGCAGCAGGGAACACAGCTGTCACCACGGCAGCGAATGTAGCAGGGACCACGGCTGTCACCACAGCACGGAACACAGCAGGGAACACAGCAGCGAACATAGCAGTCACCACGGCAGCGGGAGGACGACCATGACCCGGTCCGGAGAATATCCCGGACTCGGCCCTCACCAGCCGCCCGCGGCCGCGCTGGTGGACCGCATCGTGGGTTCGGCGTTGGAAGAGGATGCGCCGTGGGGCGACATCACCTGCCAGGTGCTCGTGCCCGGCGGCCGGCGTGCCATTGCCTCCTTCACCGCACGCGAAGCGGGAATTTTCTGCGGTGCCCCGATGATCGAGGCGGCGTTCCGTCTCACCGATCCTGCGATCGAGGTGCGAATGGCGGTGCAGGACGGTGAACCCTTCGGCGCCGGAACTGTCCTCGCCACCGTGGCCGGGCCGGCCGCGGGTATCCTGACTGCCGAGCGCACCGCGCTGAATCTCGTCCAGCGGCTCAGTGGTATCGCCACCATGACGCGGGCTTTCGTCGACGCTGTGGAGGGTACGACCGCACGGGTCGTCGACACCCGCAAGACCACACCGGGCCTCCGCGCCTTTGAGCGCTTTGCAGTGCGCTGCGGGGGTGGCTACAACCATCGTTTCAGCCTGTCGGATGCCGTCATGGCGAAGGACAACCACCTCGCGCTGCTGTCGGCGGACGGCCCAGCTGCCCTTACGGCGAGCCTGCGTGCAGCCCGTGAGCGTCTGCCGCACACGGTGCATTTCGAAGTCGAGGTGGACCGCCTCGACCAGATCGAACCCGTCCTTGCCGCGGGTGTGGACACTCTCCTGCTCGACAACTTCTCCCTCCGGGACCTCGCCGCAGGGGTGGCGCAGATCAGGGGTCGCGCGCTGGTGGAGGCCAGCGGCAACGTCCGCCTCGACACGATCGCCGCCATCGCGCGGACCGGGGTGGACCTGATTTCCTCGGGCGCCCTGACCCACAGCGTCAGGGCGCTCGACCTCGGCCTCGATATCGACTCGGGTCTCCAAGCAGGCGGGACCCCGGACCTCACGGCCGCTTTCGGGAGCAATCAATGAACTACCTCGACCGATGATCTACCTCGACGCGGCCGCGACCGCCCCGCTTCAGCGTGCCGCACTCGAGGCATTGTGGCCGCTGCTGACCTCGAACTTCGGGAACCCCTCGAGCCACCATGCCCCCGGGGAGGCGGCAGCCGCCGCGCTCGAGGACGCACGCCGCACGGTCGCACGGATTCTCGGCTGCCGGGCATCGGAGATCACGTTCACCTCCGGCGGGACCGAGTCGAACAACTTCGTGCTCAAGGGGATAGCGCTCGCGGCCCCCCGAGGACGGCATATCGTGACGAGCCCGATCGAGCATGCCGCAGTGTCCGGCGCACTGGACTACCTGACGCGCTTCCACGGCTTCCGGGTCTCGACCGTTCCGGTGACGCCAGAGGGCATCGTTTCACTCGCTGCACTGGAAAAGGTGCTCACGCCGGAAACCACGCTGTGCACACTCATGTACGCCAACAACGAAGTGGGAACGGTCCAGCCGATCGACGAACTGGCAGGTGTCTGTGCCGCCGCCGGGGTGTACTTCCACAGCGACACCGTCCAGGCAGCAGGATGGCTGCCGCTCGGCGTCGGAGCGCTCGGCGTCGATTCCCTGAGCATCTCGGGGCACAAACTGGGCGCGCCGAAGGGGATCGGCGCCGTCTACCTGAGAGGCAGGGTTCCCTGTGAACCCCTGCAGCACGGTGGCGGCCAGGAGCGCGGGCGCCGGTCGGGAACCGAGAACGTGGCCGGCGCTGCGGCCCTGGCGGCCGCACTCGACCTGGCGCAGGGCGCCCTTCCGGAAGCGGCGCAGCTGGCGACGGTCCACCGGGACGCCCTCATCGAGCACATTCTCACCCACACGCCGAACGCACGGCTGACGGGGCATCCCACGAGGCGCCTCCCCGGCCTCGCCTCGTTCTGTTTTCCCGGGGTCAGTGGGGAAGCTGTCCTGCTGGAGCTTGAACGGCTCGGAGTAGTGGCGTCGAGCGGTTCCGCATGCGCAGCGGGCTCCGACGAGCCGTCCGCGGTGCTGCTGGCACTGGGGATCGATCCCGGGACCGCGCAGAGCGCGCTGAGGTTGTCCTGGACGCGCGACACTCCCGCGGAGGAGCTGGAAGAGGCCGCTCACGCCGTCGTCGCCGCCGTGCACAAAGTTCGGGGCCTGCGGAGTGGCAGACCCACCGACCCGGTACCGGCACATTTACACTGACGGCATGACTTCCGTTCATCTGCCCCTATGCAGGACGCTGGCACTGCTCAGCGCCGCCGTCCTGCTTCTCACCGGCTGCTCGGGCGGCGAGGAGTCCCCGGACGCCGGTCGGACGACGGCCGCGGCAAGCACCGCCCCCGCCGCTGAACCGCCTTCGCCCGAGGCGACCTCGCCTCCGCGGGAGGCCCGTGAGGGATGGAAGGTCTTCACCGACCCTCGCAGGCTCCTCAGCTTCGAGCTGCCGGCCGACTGGGTGGTCCAGCCGGCGGAACCGGGTGCGGGCGTCTATGCTGCGGACGCGGTGCACTATGCCGTACGTACCCCGGCAGGAATCACCGCTGCCGAGCTTCACACCGGGATCCAGACGGAGGACCCGCCCTGCCCGGACTTCGGGCCCTCGCCCTACTATGTCCTCGGCAGCGAGCCGCTCAGCATCCCCGCGGCACCCGACGCCGTCGACGCCATCGAGCCGCGCTTCGTCATGCGGATCATCCAGGGTTTCCGGTTCTTCAGCTCGTACGGCATCACCGACCAGGTGGGGAGAGCCGACGGCGTGGCCTGCACGCTCACCAATACGGTGCAGGCGGACAATCCGCTCGGACGCGTCAGCTTCGGGGACCTTGAAGTGCTCGTGCCGAAAGCCCCGGCGAACACCGGTCCGCAGAATGTCACCTTCGGCACGATCGGCGAGGCTCAGGCCTACTTCGACGCACCGGAGTTCGCTCCGACGCGGCAGGTCATCGCCTCACTGCAGTTCGCCGCTCAGACCGGCTGAGGCAGCGCCGCGTAGCTGACACCCGTCAGCTCCATGCTCCTGTTCCACAGGCGTGTGGCGATGTCCCTGTCCAGAACCCGGGGCGACGGCGCCACGAGCGTCGCGTTGCCGCGGGTCTCGCCCGGTCCGTCCGGTCCGTAGTAGTCGCCGCCCTGGACGCCAGGAGCGGTGGCGGCATACAGCACGGGAAGCGCGCCCGCGGCGTCTGACTGGCTCACCAGGCGGGCGAAGGCGCCGAACACGTCGAGGACGGCAGGCAG
>NZ_KI914893.1:21404-34790 GCF_000520555.1 Arthrobacter sp. Br18
TTCGTATTCGCAAGTCCGGGGTGCGCGGCAACCGACGCCAGGGGCCACCCGGCGGCTCGGGCGCGCCGGTCGAGCTCGACCATGAAGTACAGGTTGGCTGCCTTGCTCTGCTGGTACGCGGACCACCTGCGATAGCGCTTTTCCGACTGCAGGTCGGAGAAGTTGATCCGACCCCGCTTGTGCGCGAGGCTCGAGACGGACACGACCCGGGGCGCTTCCGCAGCCCGGAGGTGCTCCAGCAGCAGCCCGGTCAGAGCGAAGTGACCCAGGTGGTTGATCCCGAACTGCTGCTCGAAGCCGTCCTCGGTCAGCGTCCGCGGGGTGGCCATGACCCCGGCATTGTTCACGAGCACGTCCAGCGGGAACACGTCGAGGACGGCAGGCAGCTGCATTCCCGCCGTGAGGTTCGTATTCGCAAGTCCGGGGTGCGCGGCAACCGACGCCAGGGGCCACCCGGCGGCTCGGGCGCGCCGGTCGAGCTCGACCATGAAGTACAGGTTGGCTGCCTTGCTCTGCTGGTACGCGGACCACCTGCGATAGCGCTTTTCCGACTGCAGGTCGGAGAAGTTGATCCGACCCCGCTTGTGCGCGAGGCTCGAGACGGACACGACCCGGGGCGCTTCCGCAGCCCGGAGGTGCTCCAGCAGCAGCCCGGTCAGAGCGAAGTGACCCAGGTGGTTGATCCCGAACTGCTGCTCGAAGCCGTCCTCGGTCAGCGTCCGCGGGGTGGCCATGACCCCGGCATTGTTCACGAGCACGTCCAGCGGCTCTGTCCACTGCTCGGCGAACCGCCGCACCGAGGCGAGGCTCGACAGATCGAGCAGGCGCAGCTCCACGGCGCTGCTGCCGCTGAGGGAGCGAACCCGCTGTTCGGCGTCGCGCCCCCGCCGTTCGTCGCGGCAGGCGAGGACCACGCGGGCGCCCTTGCGGGCCAGGGCTGTGGCTGCCTGTTGTCCGATGCCGCTGTTCGCGCCCGTGACGACCGCCGTCCGGCCGGTCTGGTCGGGAATGGAATCTGCAGTGAAGGGGTTCATTCGTGTGCCTTTCGGCGATGGGGGATGGGGGAGGTGGAGCAAGGGTCGGCGCGGGGGCTCAGGGCCGCTGCTCCATCGCTTGGGTGATCTTTTCCGTCAGGAAGCGCAGCTGCTCGAGTTCCTCGCTGCTGAGCACGGGGCCGAGTACTTCCTGGATGCGCTGGACATGCGCGGTGCCGATGCTGCGCTGGAGGGCTCGGCCCTCATCGGTCAATGCAACCTCCACGCCGCGCTGATCCGTCTCCGAGGGGCGCCGCATCACCAGGCCCTTGGCCTCGAGGCGGTCCACCATGCGGCTGAGGCTCGGCTGGCTGATGAGCAGGTGGGCGTTCAGCTCGTTGAGCCGCGTCCAGCCGGTCGAGCACCGGCTGAGGTTGAACAGGACGTCGTACTCGCCGATCGCCAGCTGCCGGAACGCGGGATCCTTGCGCAGGCGCCTCATGACGGTGACCTGCGCACGGAAGAGTGACTCCCAGGTCTCGGAGGTCAGCCGGACGGAGGGCGGTTCGGGAAGCATGATCGGTCTCCTGCCCGGGACGAGGTAGCGCTGACAAAGTAGATGCGCTTGCATCCACCATATCTGCAACTCCCGCGGCGGCCGCATTGTTCCGCCCCGCACCCCCAACGCCCGGTCGGTACGCCTAGGCATCCTGGAGGCGGCGAAGCGCGCGGTCCTCCCTGCGGCCCTCCACGAGACGGTACAGCACCGGCACCAGGATGAGCGTGAGGGCTGTGGACGACACGAGGCCGCCGATCACGACGACGGCGAGGGGCTGGGAAATGAAGCCGCCCTCACCCGTGAGCCCCAGCGCCATGGGCGTCAGCGCGAAAACTGTGGCCAGTGCGGTCATCAGGATGGGCCGCAGACGCTGGCGTGCTCCCTGAAGGATTGCTTCACGCACCGGCATGCCCGGCTTCCCGTCGCGGGGGAGCCGGTACTGGTTGATGAGGTCGATCAGCACGATCGCATTCGTGACGACGATGCCCACGAGCATGAGCATGCCGATCAGCGACGGCAGCCCGAGCGGAATGCCGGTGATCAGCAGGAGCGCGATCGCCCCCGTAGCCGCGAAGGGAACCGACACGAGCAGGATCAGCGGTTGAACGAGGCTCTTGAACGTCGCCACCATGATCACGTACACGATCGCCACCGCCGCCCAGAGGGCAAGAAACAACTGGTCGAAGGATTCGGCCTGCTGCTCGGCCGCGCCGCCGAGCGTCGCCACGGCACCCGGGGGAAGCTCAAGGGATGCGAGCCGCTCCGTCGCGGCAGTGGTGAGGGAGCCCAGGTCATCGCCCGACGGCGTGATGGACACGCGCGCGGTGCGCTCGCCGTTGGAACTCGTGACCGAGAGCGGCACCTGCACCTCCTCCACGCTTGCCACGTCGGTCAGCGGTACGGGACCGGCAGGGGTCGGCAGCGTGAGGTCCCGAAGCTGCCCGAGGCTGGTGATGGCCGTTCCCTCACCGATGAGCACCGGGTAATCGGTGGCATCGAGCCGGAGTGATCCTGCGGGGATCGGGCTGATGCTGCTTCCGAGGAGGCCGGCGATCTGCCCCTCACTCAGGCCGGCTGCGACGGCGGACGCGCGGTCGACGTCGATCTGGACCTGCGGTTGTGCATCGGCGAGGTTGCTGGCGATCTCTCCTGCGCCGTCGAGCCCCTGCATGCCCGAGACGACGGCGTCGCTCGCGGTCTGGAGATCCTCGCTGGCCGGGGCGGTGATGTTGATGTCGATGGTGCTCGAGGTTCCGAACCCGCCCTGCTGGCTCGAGAGCGAGAACGTTCCGGCGTCGTCGAGCTCCGCCAGCCGACCCCGCACGCTGTCCTGCAGCACTTCCTGGTCCGCGTCATCCTCGGTGATCACCGTGAACGTGGCCACCGAGGCACCCTGGGAGAACTGCGCGAACGCGCCCTGGGCGTTGCCGACGGTGAGCTGCACGTCCCGCACCTCGGGGGTGTCGGCGAGGATTTCCTCGGTCCGGGCAGCAGCCGTGGTCGTGGTTTCAAGGCTCGACCCGGGCTCGAGCGTCTGCGTCACGCTGAAACTGTTCTGCCCGGTGCCGCCCAGCAGGTTGGTGGGAAGGAACGGAACCATGGCAGCCGTCGCCCCGAGGACGGCGAGCCCCGCAGCCAGCGTCCAGACCGGATGCCGCTGGGTGCCCCGCAGCAGCGGCAGGTAGCCCCGTTGCAGCCAGGAGCGCTGCTCCCGGCGGTGCGCCTCGGCCACAGGGTCGGATCCGGGGTCCGACACCGGATCGGGCACGGGGTCCGACACCGGATCGGGCACGGGGTCCGACACCGGACCGGCCGCCGTCTGGCTCCCGCCGGAGGAGAAGGCCGGCAGTACAGGCACAGGGAGCTGCAATGCTCCGGTTGCAGCTCCCTGTGCGGCGGGTGTTCCTGTTCCGGCTGGGCCGGCGGCATGGCGGGCTGCAACACGACCGGCTGCCTGCGCGGTCCGCGGCAGGAACCAGTACGCCAGCACCGGAATAATCGTGAGCGAGACCGCGAGGGACGCCAGCAGTGCAATTCCGGTGGTGACGGCGAACGGCCGGAACAGCTCGCCGGCGAGCCCGCCCACAAAGGCGATCGGCGCGAAGACCGCGACGGTGGTAAGGGTCGATGCCGTGATGGCGCCGGCCACTTCCCGCACCGCCGTCAGGATCGCGGAGCGCTTCTCCTCGCCGTAGCCGAGGTGCCGCTTGATGTTCTCGATGACCACGATCGAATCATCAACCACGCGGCCGATGGCGATGGTGAGGGCGCCCAGGGTCAGGATATTGAGCGAGTACCCCGCGGCGTACAGGCCGATGAAGGTGATGAGCAGGGACAGCGGAATGGAGATGGCCGTCACGAGGGTCGAGCGAACGGACAGCAGGAACACGAGGATGATCAGCACGGCGAACCCGAGCCCCAGGAGGCCCTCGGTCGTGAGGTCGTTGATCGAGCGTTCGATGAACGGTGCCTGGTCGAACACCACGGTGATGTCCGCGGCGTCGCCGAGCTCGGTCTCCAGGCTCGGAATGAGTGCGGCGACCTGCTGGGAGATTTCGACGGTGTCACCGTCGGGCACCTTCGTGACGGTGAGGGCCAGGGTCTCGACACCGTTGGTGCGGGTGACCGACGTCGGCTCATCGTCGGCGAGGGCGACGTCGGCCACGTCACCGATGGTTACGGGTGCTCCGGTGGGGGAGCCGCCGTCGCCGGGGGAACGGGGGGAACTGGCCGAGCCGTCGTCTGCGGCATCACCGGTGCCGCCGTCGCCGGCTGAACCGGGGGTTCCGACGCCGCCGTCGGCTGATCCGGGCGTGCCGGCGCCGCCAGCCGGGCTGCCGCCGTCGTCGGCCGCGGCTTCGGCCGGAATCACGGGAAGGCCCCGGAGATCATCGAGGGTTCCCACGACGCTGCCCGCCTGAATGGTCAGCGACCGGTCGTCCTCTTCGAGGGTTCCGACGGGAAACAGGGCGCCGTTGTTCTCGAGGGTGTCGGCGAGATCCGACACGCCGAGCCCGGCTGCCGCGAGCTCCCCGTCGCGGGGAAGGATCGACACATGCTGGGTCGTGCCGCCGGTGATTTCTGCGGTGCGCACCCCTTCAATCTTCTGCAGCCGTGGCACCGTGAGCCGTGCAAGCTCGCCGTTCAGCTCGCTGAGCGTGCGGTCCGACGAGACGGCCATGAAGACGATCGGCAGGTCGCTGATGCTCCCGGCCAGTGCCTGTGGTTCGACGTCCTCGGGCAGCAGCGGCCGGACGGTGGAGATGGCCCGGTCCACCTGGGCGCGCGCGCGGTCGAGGTCGGTGCCGTAGACGAAGACGAGGCTGACGCTGGACACCCCGGTGCGCGAGGTCGCCGACGAGGATTCAAGTCCCTCGACACCGCTGAGGGCACTTTCGAGGGGCGAGCTGACCTGCTTGTCCAGGTACTCCGGGGACGCCCCAGGCACCGAGGAGATGACGGTGATCTGAGGAAACTCGAGGGAGGGGATGAGTTCCTGTTTGAGCGAGCCCAGGGTGATGACGCCGAACACCGAGGCAAGGATGGTGATGAGAGCAATCAACGCGCGGTTGCCCAGGGAGAGGTGCGCCAAGCGGAACATGGACCTGCCTTCGGTGCTGACGGGTGCCTGGCGAACCGGGGCAGCCGGGAATTACGTGAGGTTCAGCACCGAATCGGTCATCGTCTGGATTTCCGCTGCAAGGGACTCATTCTCGTTGAGCTTGACGCCGTACCCGGGAATCATCTCCTTCAGCTTCGGTTCCCAGTCGGCGAGCTTCGTGGGGAAGCAGCGGCCAAGAAGCTCCACCATGATGGGCGCCGCCGTCGAGGCTCCGGGGGATGCGCCGAGGAGCGCTCCCACCGAACCGTCCGCGGAAGTAATGACTTCAGTCCCGAACTGCAGAATTCCACCCTTTTTCGGTGCTTTCTTGATGATCTGTACACGCTGGCCGGCCGAAATGAGTTCCCACGTTCCTCCATCGGCTGCTGGAACGAATTCCTTCAGCGATGAATTCTTGGCTTCCCGGTTCTTCAGTACCTCGGAGATGAGGTACTTGGTCAGCGGCACGTTGTCCTTCGCCACGGCGAGCATCGGCACAAGGTTCGAGGACCGGATGGAGCCGGGCAGGTCGAAGAATGATCCGCGCTTCAGGAATTTCGTCGAGAATCCGGCGTAGGGACCGAACAGCAGCGACCGCTCTCCATTGACATAGCGCGTGTCGAGGTGGGGTACCGACATGGGTGGAGCGCCGACGGAGGCCTGGCCGTAGACCTTCGCGTTGTGCCGGCTGACGGTTTCCTTATCGGTACAGCGGAGGAACTGGCCTGATACGGGGAATCCCGCGAAGCCCTTGCCCTCAGGTATTCCCGTTTTCTGCAGCAGGTGAAGAGCGCCGCCGCCTGCGCCGATGAAGACGAACTTCGCATTGACGGTGGTCGACTGCTTGGTGGCCAGGTTCTTGACCTTGACGTCCCAGTGGCCGTTGGTGGCGCGGGCTACGTCAGCGACGTCGTGGTTGTAGTTGAGTGCAACTCCGGTGCCCTCGAGGTAGGTGGTGAGACCGCGGGTCAGCGACCCGAAGTCCACGTCAGTGCCGCCGAGCACGCGGGATCCCGCGACGGGCTGGGAGGACGGGCGACCGTCCATGATCAGGGGAGTCCACCCCGCCAGGGTCGCGTGGTCCTCGCTGTGTTCGATGGTCCGGAAAAGGGGCTGCCTGCTCAGTGCGTCATAGCGCTTGCGCAGGTAGGCGGCATTGGCGCTTCCCCAGACGAAACTCATGTGGGGTACGGGGTTGATGAAGTCCCGAGGATTGCCGAGATGTCCGTTGGACACCATGTGCGCCCAGAACTGGCGCGATACCTGGAACTGCTCGTTGATGGCCACGGCCTTCGACGGGTCGACCGAACCGTCCTTGCCGGCGGGCGAATAGTTGAGCTCACACAGCGCGGCGTGACCGGTTCCGGCGTTGTTCCACGGATCGGAGCTTTCGAGGCCCGCCCTGTCGAGGCGCTCGAAGAGTGAAATGTCCCAGTCCGGCTGCAACTGCTTCAGGAAGGCGCCCAGCGTCGCACTCATGATGCCGCCGCCGATCAGGACGACGTCGGTGGTCTGTGCGGGCGATGCCGCCTGGCTGTTTGCGGTCAACGTATTCTCCAGTCGCGGTTGTCCTAGCGATAGAAGCGTAGCCTCTCGCGACTGCCTTACTTAAATCCCCTGCTGAATTGCCTCAGCGCCGAACCGGCCGTGTCAGGGCGCGGCTGGTGCCTGGACGTCAGCAAGGTCGATCCGGTTGAACACTTCCTTCATGACCGGGCTTACGGGATAGCTGACCACGCGGGGCGCCATGGCGAGGGCGGAGATGGGAAACGCGAGTGGCACGGCGGGCACCCTGGTGGCTATCTGGCTGCTGATATCAGCGTAGGCCTCGCGCCGCTCTTCGCCGTCGGGGAGGGTGCGCGCGCGGTTGATCTTGCTGAAAAGCTGGTTGTCCTCGAAGGCGAACTCGTTCGAATAGCTGCCGAAGATCGCTCCCACGAAGTTGTCGGGATCCTGGTAACTGCCGCTCCAGCCGAGCAGGTGGAAAGCCCTTGCGTCCTCATTCATGACCGCGTCGATGTACCCTTCGTCCCATTGTGTCGGCATCGGCTTGAGATTGAGGCCCGCGGCAGTGAGCTGCCGGCTCAGTTCGGCATAGGTCTTCTCCGGCGCGGGGAGGTAGGGGCGGGAGATGTCCAACGGGTAGTAAAAGGGCAGTTCAGCGCCGTCGTACCCTGATTCCGCCAGAAGCTCCTTTGCCCGGTCCAGGTTGTGGCCATAGGCATCGACCGAGTCCCCGCTGATACCGAGTTTCTCGGGAAGGAAAAGGCGCGCTGGTTTGGTGCCCTCCAGGAACCGCCCGGAAATCAGCTCCGGCTTGTCGACGGCGTAGGCCACGGCCTCGCGGAATTTGGCGTCGTCGATGCCCGGGAAATCCTGGTTCATTCCGAGATAGAGCACCGAATACGGGTCGCGCTGCAGAAACTGCAGGCCCGCCCGGGCGATCTCCCCGGCGTTCTCCACCGTCACGAAGTCGTAGCCGTCGATCCTGCCGGCGGTGAGCGCACGCAGACGCGAATCGGGGTGGACGATCGTCGTGAACACCACGTCCCTCACCTCACCCGGCTCCCCCCAGTACCCCTCGGAGGAGGACAGCTCAACACGTCCCTCCTCCCAGGACACAAGGCGGAAGGGGCCGGTGCCCACGGGGCTCCGGCCGTACTCGGAGATCCGCGTCCCATTGCGTGTGCCGGTGAGATCATTGGCCGCCAGCTCCGTGAGTGCCTTCGGTGAGGACATGGCGAAGGCCGGCGAGGCGAGGGCGGGGATGAATCCGGTCATCCGGCTGTTCAGGCGGATGAGGACCTCGAACTGGCCCAGGGGCTGGCACGACGAGTAGATCGACACTTCCGGCTCGTCCGAGTAGGCCTTGAACACGTTCTCGAACGGCAGGGCGGTGGTGGTGACGCGCGCTGCGAGGGGAGTGGTGTACCAGCGCTCGAAATTCGCGCACACCGCTTCGGCGTTGAACGGCTCGCCGTCATGGAACTTGACGTCGTCGCGCAGTTCAAAAGCGTACGCCCTGCCCTCGTCCCGTTCCTCCCAGGACGACGCGAGCAGGGGCGCGGGCTCCGAGGTCAGGGGGTCCACTCCCACCAGGCCTTCCAGCATCTGCTGAGTCACACGGTAGGACTCGGTGTCGCTGACCATGGCCGGATCCAGGCTCTCCGGATCCGCCGCGGTTCCGAAGGTGAAGGTGGTGTCGGCAGCCGATGCTGTCGAGGGAGCAGCCGCCGGGGCGGACGTCGCGGTCGGTGCGGGGCTGGCAGAGGTGCAGGCGGCCATTCCGAGAACAGTGGCCAGCGCAGTGAGTGTAAGGCAGGCACGCTCTCCGGGCTTTCGTCCTGGGGCGGTGTTTTTCACAGGCAGACTCTCCGGAAGGGCTGTCGGCACGGGGTGGGCGGGTGAAAGGCAAGTCTAGGGGATTGACCTGTGCTGGGGCTGAGCCCGGGCGAACCGTCTGCTCGCAGCCCGGCCGGTGTGCCGACGAAAAAGCGGGCCCCCGCACCCGGAAGGTGCGAGGGCCCGCCTGAATCCCTGGACAACGTTAGAGGAGTTGGACCAGGGAGGCCTCTACTGTGCTGGGGGAGTGAGGACAGTGTCGATCAGGTACACGGTGGCGTTGGCAGTCTGGACGCCGCCGCAGATGACGCTCGCCCCGTTGACCATCAGCTCCTGGCCGGAACCGGTGACCTCGACGTCGCCGCCCTGGACGGTTGTCTGCATGGTGCCTTCGAGGTCCGCGGGCAGGATCTGGCCCGGCACAACGTGGTAGGTCAGGATGCTGGAGAGCAGATCGGCGTCGGTCTTCAGCGTCTCGACGGTCGCGGCATCCAGTTTGGCGAAGGCCTCGTCGACGGGCGCGAAGACGGTGAACTCGTCGCTGTTCAGCGTATCGACAAGGTTGACGTCGGGGTTGAGCTGACCCGAGACGGCCGCGGTGAGCTGGGTCAGGATGGGGTTGTTGCTGGCTGCGGTTGCCACGGGGTCGAGAGCCATTCCTGCGACCGAGCCAGCGCCGTCGGGAACGGTTTCCGCATAACCGGCACAGCCGGGGCCGACAAGGTTCGCTGCTGGATCCATGGCCTCGTCGGTGGCCATGTCAGTGGACTCCTCCGTGGCCATCTCGGTGGCCATTTCGGTGGCTTCCGGCGTCATCGACTCGGCGGCCTCCGTCGCGGTGCCGGTTGCTGCTTCCTCGCCGCCGCCACAGGCTGCGAGGCCGAACATCGACACTGCTGCCAGAGAGAGGATCGAAAGGTTCCTGCGCTTGGTGAGGTGCATGGGGTTTCTCCTTCATAGACGTGACCCGGGGGAGCCAGCCGACTGATTTATGAAACACATCGGGTTGATGTCTCAGGAGGTACTTCGGACGTGCCGGAAATGAGGATGGGTGGAAGGGCGGAAATTATTTCTACACGTCGCAGAAGTTCTCGAGTGCGCAGTAATTACGGATTCCTGCCCGGATGGCGGCATCTACGGCGCAGTCGATGCGGGGATGCGGAGATGGGGGGTGATGGGGATGGGGGGTGCGGGGAGGTTCAGGCCACCACGCAGCAGGCCCCGACCGGAAACATCCGGTCGGGGCCTTGATCGTGCGCAAGAGGGGACTTGAACCCCTACGTCCGAAGACACTGGAACCTAAATCCAGCGCGTCTGCCAATTCCGCCACTCGCGCGCTGACGTCGTCCCGGCCGGGAGTTCCGTGCGGCCGACCGGGTTCCGAACGTCAGGATTCATCCTACGGGAATCAGTCCACGCCTAGGTCGCGGCGAAGCTTCGCGACATGCCCGGTGGCCTTGACGTTGTATTGGGCCAGAGAGACAACGCCCTCCTCGTCAAGGACGACCGTCGAGCGGATCAGCCCTTCGGAGGTGTTGCCATAGTTCGTCTTCTCACCCCAGGCACCCCAGGCTTCGGCCACGGCGTGATCCTCGTCGGAGAGCAGCGGGAACGTCAGCTGTTCCTCCTCCGCGAAGGCCTTGAGCTTGTCCAGCGGATCCGGCGACACACCGAACACCCTGTAGCCAGCACCGGCGAGACCCGCGAGGTTGTCACGGAAATCGCAGGCCTGGGTGGTGCAGCCGGGGGTGGCCGCGGCGGGGTAGAAGTACACCACCACCTTGCTGCCCCGTGCCCCTGCCAGGTCGACCGGATTGCCCTCGGCGTCGTCCAGTGTGAAGTCGGGAGCACGATCCCCGGGCGACAGTCGTTGTGTCATTAGCACTCCTCGTTACGTCAGTTGATAAGTCGGCTTCTTGGGTCGGCTCAAAAAAATATCAGCCAGCTTAGCTATCATAGGGGTGAAGGGTCGGCGCTAGTGGGGAGCGCCGGGCCACGAGCGAGAGGAAGTGCGCGGTTATATGCCCGATCTGGAGCAATGGCCAACCGGCAGGCTGCTGACGACGGCGGCCCGTCTGGTCGAGCACGCCTGGAACGAGCGGCTGGTCGACATCGGGATCACGCACGCCGGTGTGATCGCCCTCGGGGTGCTTGCGGACCAGGGCGCCATGACCCAGGCGGGTCTCGCGCAGATCGTCAGGGTACAGGCCCAGACCATGGGCAAGACCCTCTCACGGCTGGAAAGCCGCGGCCACGTGACGCGGGTCCGCAATGACCTCGACCGCCGTTCCCACCTCGTCTCGATCACGGCCGAGGGGCTGACCGTTCTCAGGAAGGCCGACGACATCGAGCGCACGCTCATCGCCGGCGGCGGGCTGGTGTCTGAAGAGCTCCGGCGTCATCTGCAGAGCGTGATCAGGGAACTGGGTGCCCCCCGCTGGAAATGGAACGCGGCAGCCGGAGCGGACACGGCATTGCCCGGCAAACCCGATGCCACCAAATCCCGTGTCACCATGTCGGATGACACGGTGTCCCAAGTCACCACGCCCCATGACACCCTGTCCCAGGTCACCACGCCGGATGATGCTGCGCCCGGCACCTTGCGCGACGAGCCCGTAGGCAGCGATTCAGGTCATGGCGGGTCCATGCATACCGGGCCGTCGGGACCATCGGCCGCTGTGTAGCTGTGCTGCCCGAACTCCCTCTGATCCCTGGGAGGACTACCGGCGGTGATCCCTGGACCGATCGCCTGGCACGGCAGCGGTGCATCGCGCTGTGCACGCGGTCCGACGGCAGGACAACAGATCTGCAGGAGTGCGGAGAAGAAAAGCCGTTGCGTAGTAAGTCGGCTTATGGTCTGGTGGGAAGCGTCATGAAGACAGCGCCGACCTGGAGTGGACAGCATGCAGAGATCTCCCGAAGCCGAACCGGATCAGGATTCCACGGTCGTTCAGGACCGTGCTCCGACCCCCCTGCAGAACGCGCTGCGGGATGACATCGCGGTGCGGCACATGGACCTTGCCGAATCCGTGGCACGCTCTTTCTCGTCCTTCGGCCCTGATGCGTCAGACATCCGCCAGGTCGCCTATCTCGGTCTGATCAAGGCCGTCCAGCGCTTCAACCCGGCGCGGGGTGTGCCTTTTGCCTCGTTTGCCATTCCCACCATCGCGGGTGAAGTGAAACGCTACCTCCGGGACTGCTGCTGGGTGGTCCGTCCGCCGCGACACCTGCAGGACCTGCGCACCGAGATTGCGCGCGCTTCTCCGGCCATGGCACAGCGGCTCGGTCGTGAACCGTCACCACGAGAGCTCGCAGCCGAACTGGGCTGGGCGGAGGAGGTGGTTCGGGAAGCGCTGACCTGCCAGAGCAGCCTGCGGCCGGATTCGCTCGACGCGCCGTTCGACGGCCGAAGCTGGGCCGATACGCTCGAGACCGCCGAGAGCGGCATCGAGCGCAGTGACGAGATGCTGTCCCTGCGGGCCGCGGTCAACGAACTATCCTCCACGGAGAAGGAATTGCTGTACCGGCGCTACTTCAACGAGGAGACGCAGCAGCAGATCGGTCAACAGCTCGGGATGTCGCAGATGCAGGTCTCGCGCAAGCTTGCGCGTGTCCTGGTTACCCTCCAGAAGCGGCTATTGGGTGACCCTGCCGAAGAGCCCGCCCATTCCACCGAGTCCGCGCGCATCGCCTGAGCCGGCCCGGCGCGCCGGTTCTGCAGCTTACCGAAGCTCCGTATCGGGAGTCGTGCTCAGCGGCTGCCCGGCGGCTGCCCGGACCTCATTCGATACCGAGCCGGGCCGCGGCCGCGAGCACGTCCGCCGCCGTCACGGCGAGGATGGCGGGGTCGGGGTTTTCCGAAAACGTCTCGCCGCGCCGCACTGACTCGTCAGTCAGGACGAGATGGGGCCCCGGCGGCGGGCCCCATTCCGCAGCAGGCGCCGGGCCGAACAGGACAACCGACGGGCGCGCGTACGCGGACGCGAGATGGGCTGCCCCCGTGTCCGCCGAGACCACCAGTGACGCCCCGGAGATCAGTCCGGCAAAGGCGTCAAGGGTGAGTTCACCCGCCGCGACGGACTCCTCGGGGAGCCCGGCCGCATCCGCCACGGCGAGGGCGCGCGGACGTTCCCTGGTACTTCCCGTGAACACCACCTCAAGTCCGGCGCCGGTGAGCGTCCGTGCAACGTCGGCAAACCGCTCCACCGGCCACAGGCGGCTTCCGTACGCTGCTCCTACATGCAGGACGACGGCGCCGGGCGAGCGGCTGCCGCCGTCGGGAATGCGGAGCCGGCAGTCGAGGGGATCGGCGGGGATGCCGTGCCAGGCGACGAGATCGGCCCACCGCTGGCGTTCGTGGATGCCGTATCGCCATTCGGGGCCGTCCCAACCCGGTGAGCGGTGCCCAATCCGGCGTGCCGGGCGAATCTCCTCGAGGCGCTGCCGGCTCTCGCCACCGCTGCCGTGGAGGTTGACGGCGATCTCCACGCGACCGGCTTCGATGGGTAGGGGGTCGTCGAGCCCGTGGGTGGGCAGCAGGTCGTCGACGCTGTCGGTCAGCGCAACGATCGGAGCGAGCCACGACTGCGCGGCATAGAGTATCCGGTGGTCGGGAAAGGACCTCCGGAGGCCCCGCAGTGCCGGGAGTGCCACCAGGAGGTCTCCCAGTTTCAGCGCCCTCAGCGCAAGCAACTCCGGGCGTCCGTCGGGGGGAAGCGGGGATGCGGGAGGGGAAGGCGAATCCATTCCCTCATCCTGCCAGACCAGCGGAACACCGCGTCGGGGCTGCGCTGCCTCAGGTTCCGCAGTGGGTTCGATAGGTCCCGAAGTCCTCCGGGGCAGCGGCGGCGTAGCGCTGGAGGTCCGGGCGCTCGTCGTAGGGGGCGGTGACCGCGACCAGGAGCCTCTCG
>NZ_KI914893.1:34890-43621 GCF_000520555.1 Arthrobacter sp. Br18
GAACGGCTCCTGGTCGCCGCCGGTGGCAGCGTCGAGGGCGGCCTCGACGAGATGGTTGCGCGGGATATAGACGGGATTGACCCGATCCATCCCGTCGGCGTCCGGCCCGAGCGCGCGCCAGCGCTCCAGCCAGGCGTCGAACGCCGTCGCATCCGGAAAGAGGGCCCGCGCGGGCCCCGTCACGCCGCGGGCGGCTGCGCCGAGCCTGCGGAAGAACGATGTGTAATCGATGCGGTCCTCCCGGAGCAGGGTGAGCAGGTCATCCACCAGGGACGGAATGGTGGCGTCGTCCCTGCTGTCGGGCACTGCGGACACCCCGGACAGCCCCAGCTTGGTCCTCATCCCGTCCGACCAGGCGGCGCTGTACTGCCGGGGAAACGCGTCGAGTGACTCCATCGCCAGTGGGATCGCCTGGTCCTGGTCCTCATGGAAGAGGGGCAGGAGGGCCTCGGCGAGCCGGGCGAGGTTCCACTGCGCCACGACGGGCTGGTTCCCGTAGGCGTAGCGCCCGCCGTGGTCGATCGAGCTGTAGACAGTGGCCGGGTCGAAGGCCTCCAGGAATGCGCACGGTCCGTAGTCGATGGTCTCGCCCGAGATGGTCATGTTGTCGGTGTTCATGACCCCGTGGACGAACCCCACGAGCATCCATCGGGCTACCAGCGACGCCTGCGCGGCGACCACCGCCTCGAAGAGCGAGCGGTGCGGGTGTTGGGCCTCTGCGGCGTCGGGATAGTGGCGGGCGATGGCGTGATCGGCGAGGCGGCGCAGGAGGTCGATGTCGCCCGTGGCGCGGGCGTACTGGAAGCTGCCCACGCGCAGGTGGCTGTCCGCGACCCGGGTGAGCACGGCGCCCGGCAGCAGGGTCTCGCGGCGTACCGACCTTCCCGTTGCCACCACGGCGAGGGAGCGTGTCGTCGGTATGCCAAGGGCGTGCATCGCCTCGCTGATGACGTATTCGCGCAGCATCGGGCCGACGGCAGCCAGTCCGTCGCCGGCGCGCGCGAAGGGAGTGCGGCCGGAACCTTTGAGGTGGATGTCGCGGAGGTGCCCTTCGGCGTCGGCGGCCTCGCCCAGCAGGAGTGCGCGCCCGTCGCCTAGACGCGGGTTGAATCCGCCGAACTGATGCCCGGCGTAGGCCTGCGCCACCGGAGTGGCACCGACGGGAACCAGGTCGCCGACCAGCAGGCGCAGGCCGTCCGGGCTCCGCAGCCACGCGGGGCTCAGGCCCAGCTCGGCGGCAAGCGGCTCGTTGAGCACGAGGAGCCGGGGGTCGGGAGCCTTTTCGGCTTCCCAGGGGACGGCCATCTCCGCAAGGTCGCGGGCGAACTGGTTGGACAGGGTCACGGTCGGTGAAGGGACGGCGCTCACCTTCTCCACGGTACAGGGGACCTCCGAACTGGTCACCTTCGTCAGGATTTCTTCCGGTCCATCTATTGGCAGTTGACAGTGCCGCCGTGACCAGCCGGAGGGGCAGGGGAAGAAGAAGTTCCCCCTCAAGTGTTTAGCACTGCTTCTTCTCGGGAACAGAGCTTGTATGACGTTTTTCCCCATCGACTCCGCTGCGGCGCCCAGGGCGGTCCTGTTCGACCGCGACGGCACGCTCGTGGTCGATGTGCCGTACAACGGGGACCCGGAGCTGGTGCGGGAAGTGGAGGGAGCGCGGCAGGTGCTCGACGCACTGCGGAAGGCCGGAGTTCCACTCGGCGTGGTGACCAACCAGTCGGGAATCGCCCGCGGCCTTCTCACCCGCGGCCAGGTGGACGCCGTCAATGCCCGGGTGGAGGAACTCCTTGGTCCGTTCGAGGTCTGGGAAGTCTGTCCGCACGGGAACGGTGACGGGTGTGCCTGCAGGAAACCGGAGCCGGGAATGGTTCTGAGCGCATCCCGCAGGCTCGGCATCGACCCGTCGGAGATGGCACTGATCGGCGATATCGGAGCAGACGTCGACGCCGCAGCCGCCGCCGGTGCCAGGGGCGTGCTCGTCCCCACGCCAGGAACGCGCCGTGAGGAAGTCGAAGCAGCAGCACTCGTCGCCCCCGACCTGGCGGGCGCCCTCGAGCTGCTGTGGGGGAACGGTAAGTGAGCGCCAGGGTGCTCGTGGCCCGGCTCGACAGCGCCGGAGACGTGCTGTTGGCGGGCCCGGCAGTGCGGGCGGTCGCCGCAGGACGACGCGAGGCGGCGGCGAGCGACGTCGTGATGCTGTGCGGACCGCAGGGCGCGCCGGCAGCGCGCCTGCTTCCGGGCGTGGCCGATGTCTTCACGTGGGAGGCGCCATGGATCGTCGATCCCGCTCCGGCGATCACCCCCGCACGAACCGGCAGCCTGGTGGACTACGTGTCCGGCGCGGGCGTCGAGGAAGCCGTGATCCTCACCTCCTTCCACCAGTCCCCGCTTCCGCTGGCATTGCTGTTGCGGCTTGCCGGAGTGGAACGGATCACCGGAGCGTCGGTGGACTATGCGGGAAGCCTGCTCGACGTGCGCCTGAGGCCCGGTGAGGATTTCCCCGAGGACCAGCCCGAAGCGGAGCGCGCGCTCGGCATCGCCAATGCGGCAGGTTTCGTGCTGCAGGACGACGACGACGGCCGCCTCCGGGTGACCGAACTTCCCGACGTTCGCCACCTCGTGGGCGGAAGTCCCTACATCGCGGTCCACCCGGGGGCAGCAGTCCCCTCGCGCGCGTGGCCGCCCCTTCACCACGCTGCGGCAGTGGAGCTCCTCACTGCGGCGGGCTTCCGCGTCGTAGTGACGGGGGGCCCGGCTGAGAGGGAACTCACGGCCACTGTCGCCGGGCCCGAGGGCATCGACCTGGGCGGGCGCACCGACCTTCGTACCCTGGGGGCGGTGCTGGAGGGGGCAACCGTCGTGATCACCGGAAACACCGGGCCGGCGCACCTCGCCGCCGCCGTCGGAACGCCGGTTGTCTGCCTGTTCTCGCCGGTGGTGCCGGCCGTCCGCTGGGCCCCGTATCGTGTGCCCGTCGAGCTGCTGGGGGACCAGCACGCTGCCTGCGCCGGAAGCAGGGCGCGCACCTGCCCGGTGCAGGGACATCCCTGCCTGTCCGGGGTGTCACCCGAGGACGTCGTGGAGGCGGTGCTGAGGCTCAGCTCGGGCGTGTCCTCGCTGGGGTCCCGCCGCAGTATAGGACGCACCGACGGCAGGCGCCGGAGAAAGGGAACTCCATGAGGATCCTGCTGTGGCACGTCCACGGAGGGTGGACCGACGCCTTCGTGCGGGGGGACCACACCTACGTGCTGCCCACCAGTGCCGTGGGCGGCGCGTGGGGCCTCGGCCGGGCCGGCCGCGACTGGCCGCCCACCGTCCTCGAGGTGGCGACCGAGGACCTGCGGGACCAGGATTTCGACGTCGTGGTCCTCCAGCGCGTCGAAGAGATCGAGGAGTGCGGAAGGTTGCTGGGCCGGACGCCCGGCCGGAACCTCCCGGCGGTCTTCCTCGAACACAACACCCCCAAGGGCGGCGTCCCCTCCACCGGGCACCCGCTGCGGAGCCAGACCGAGATCCCGATCGTACACGTCACCCACTTCAACGACCTGTTCTGGGATAGCGGCATAGCGCCCACCACGGTGATCGAACACGGGATCGTGGACCCTGGCCATCGGTACACCGGGGAGTCGGAACAGCTTGCTGTGGTCATCAACGAGCCGGTCCGCAGGGGCCGCGTCACGGGAACCGACCTGCTGGGACGCTTCACGGATCTCGCCCCGCTGGAGGTGTTCGGCATGGGCACGTCCGGCCTGGCACAGGCCGCGGGCCTCGACCCGGCGCGGATCAGGATCGGGGGAGACCTCCCGACGGCGCAGCTCCACGCGCGCCTGGCACGTTCCCGCGCCTATCTGCATCCGCTGCGGTGGACCTCCCTGGGACTGGCGCTGCTCGAGGCGATGCATCTCGGCATGCCGGTGCTCGCGCTGGCCACCACCGAAGCGGCACGCGCCGTTCCTCCCGGGGCCGGTGCCGTGTCGACAAACATCGAGGACCTCCGCCGGATGGCCAGGCTGCTGCTCGATGATCCGGACGAGGCACGGGCGCGCGGTACCGTTGCACGCGCGGCCGCGCTCGAACGCTACGGATTGCACCGATTCCTTGCCGACTGGGACAGCGTCCTGGAGCGGACAGCAGGGCGCTCCCGCGTCCTGGCAGTAACCGAGAGGGGAGCCCAGTGAAAATTTCGATGGTATCGGAGCATGCCAGTCCATTGGCAGCGCTCGGAGGGGTGGATGCCGGCGGCCAGAACGTGCATGTGGCGGAGCTTTCCCTCGCGCTGTCACGGCGCGGACACGATGTCACGGTGTACACCCGGCGCGATGATCCTTTCCTACCCGACCGCGTGCGCACCGGCCCCCGGCTCGAGGTGGTCCACGTGGCAGCAGGACCCGCGCGCGTCGTCGCCAAGGACGGCCTGCTGCCCTACATGGGGGAACTCGCCGAGGGCATTCTTGCCGACTGGGGCACGCGGCCCCCGGAGATCGTGCACGGACATTTCTGGATGTCCGGCCTGGCAGCGCTCGACGCCGCCGGCCGCTCGCGGACAGCCGGCCGCCCCGTCGAAGTGGTGCAGACCTTCCACGCACTGGGCACCGTCAAGCAACGGCACCAGGGCACCGACGACACCAGCCCCGCCGACCGGATTCTGCTCGAGGCGATGGTGGGCCGCAGTGCGCGCCGTGTGATTGCCACCTGCACCGACGAGGTCTTCGAACTGAAGTCGATGGGGGTGGCCGGGAACCGGGTATCCATTGCTCCCTGCGGCGTCGACCTCGACCTCTTCACGCCCAACGGTCCGGCCGAAGCGAGGGGCGCGTCCCACCGTATTGTCAGTGTCGGCCGCCTCGTGCCGCGGAAGGGCATGGACCTGGTGATCCGCGCGCTGCGTGAGCTCAAGGACATCGGGCACGACGACGTCGAACTGGTGATCGTGGGCGGTCCCGGCAGCTCAGCGGGGCTCGACGGGGACCCCGAGGCGCAGCGGCTGAGAACCCTCGCCCGAGAGCTGGGTGTCGCGGACCAGGTGGAGCTGCGCGGCCAGGTACAGCGGGGCGAGATGCCTGCTCTACTGCGCAGCGCCGACGCCGTCGTCTGCGCTCCGTGGTACGAACCGTTCGGCATCGTGCCGCTGGAGGCAATGGGCTGCGGAGTGCCGGTGATCGCCGCCGCTGTGGGCGGGCTCGTGGATACGGTGGTGGACGGCCGCACGGGGGTGCACGTTCCGCCGCAGGATCCGCAGGCCATCGCGCGCGCCGTGGCCGAGGTCCTGGCCGATCCTGAATGGGCCCGCGGGCTGGGCAGGAACGGGAACCGCAGGGTGCGTGCGCGCTATTCCTGGAGCAGGATTGCGGCGGACACCGAGAAGGCCTATCAGCTGGCACTCCGCAGCGGCAGTGCGGCTGTGGAGGAGTTCGACGGAAGAGGTTCCGCCAGACATCTCGAGAGCACGGGAGGGAGGGCACTGTGAGCGCCGAAGCGAGCAGCTTACTGACGCCCCTGCATGCTGGTGAGCCGCAGCCGGACCCGGCGCCCGGGGAACTGGTCCGGAACCATCTTCGCGGGGTGATGCCGGCCCTGCAGTCGCTGTTCGTCCAGTCCGACCACCTCGCACGATGGGGAGTTGAACTCGCCGATCGGTTGCTGAGAGGTCAGCGCGTCCTCGCCGCAGGCAACGGCGGCTCGGCGGCCGAGGCGCAGCACCTGACGGCAGAGCTCGTCGGCCGGTTCGACGGTGAGCGGGAGCCCTTCTCGGCCATCTCGCTGCACGCGGAGAGCTCCGCCGTGACCGCCATCGCCAATGACTACGGATTCGACCAGGTCTTCGCCCGGCAGGTCCGGGCGCACGGGAGGCCCGGGGACATCCTGGTGCTGCTGAGCACCAGCGGAAAGAGCCCCAACCTCCTGAACGCGGCGGCGGCAGCCCGGGATGCGGGAATCACCACCTGGGCCCTGACGGGAGCGGGCCCCAACCCGCTGATCGACTGCGTGGACGAGTACGTGGCGATCGACGCCGGGTCGGCGAACGCCCAGGAGGGCCACCTGATGGCCCTGCACGCGCTATGCCGGGCGTTCGACGCCGAGGTGCTGGGACGACGGAGGGCAGGGCAGTGAAGATACTCGTGGTGGGCGATGTCCTGCTGGACACAGACCTTTCGGGGGACGCGGGCAGGCTGTCGCCGGATGCGCCGGTTCCCGTGGTCGACGTGGACGCGGTACGGCGCCGAGCCGGAGGAGCGGGACTCGTGGCCCGGATGCTCCAGCTCGACGGGCACGAAACCGGCCTCGTCACCGTCCTGGGAAGCGACGACGCCGCCGGGCTGCTGCGCGCCGAACTCGACGGCATTGCCCTGACCTACGGGCCATCGGGCGCTCCGACGCCGGTCAAGACACGCGTCCGCGCGGCCGGACAGGCGGTGGTGCGCTTCGACGAGGGGTGTGCCAGGCCTCCGGTGCCGGCATGTACAACGGAAATGCTGACTGCCCTGGAATCCGCCGACGCGATCGTCGTGGCCGACTACGGGCGCGGACTGACGGCGAACCCTGAGCTTCGGGCGGCCCTGGCGCACCAGCTCGGACGGATACCCGTCATCTGGGATCCGCACCCGGCCGGCGCCGACCCGATCCCCGGCGCCACCGCGGTCACACCCAATCTCCTCGAGGCCCTGCTGTTCACCGGTGTGGAGGGGAGCGGGGCGCAGGCGGCCGCCGCGGCAGCCGAGGTGCTCCTCGACCGCTGGAGGAGCGGAGCGGTGGTCGTCACCATGGGAGGGCAGGGTGCCCTCGTTGCGGTCCGCGGCGCACTTCCCCAGGTGGTCCCGGCTCCGAGGGTGTCAGTAATGGATCCCTGCGGTGCGGGTGACCGCTTCGCGTCGTCCCTCGCCGTGCACCTCACCGCCGGTCTCGCCGTCGATGCGGCGGCCCAGGCGGCCGCGCAGGCGGCCGCAACCTTCCTTGCCGCGGGAGGAGTGTCCACGCTGCTGACCCCGCAGCCGGAGCAGCCCCGGGAACTCAATGCGCCGGGCCACGATGCACTGAATGTCGCCCGGCGCACCCGCGAGGCAGGCGGCACGGTGGTGGCGACCGGCGGGTGCTTCGACCTGCTCCACGCCGGGCACGCCCGCACCCTCGCCGCCGCCCGCAGGCTCGGCGACTGCCTGATCGTCTGCCTCAACTCCGACTCCTCCGTCCGGGGGCTCAAGGGCGAATCGAGGCCCATCATGGGGGAGGAGGACCGCGCTGAGCTGCTGGCGGCCCTTGAGTGCGTCGACGCGGTGCTGGTCTTCGACGAGTCGACGCCCGAGGACGCGATCGCCCGGCTCCGGCCGGACATCTGGGTCAAGGGAGGCGACTACGCAGCCAAGGACCTCCCCGAGGCGAAGCTCGTGAGCAGCTGGGGCGGCCGCACCGTCACCGTTCCCTACATCCCTGCACGGTCGACCACGAAACTGGCCGCCGCGCTCGCCAGGGTGGGTTGACCGCGCGCGGAGCGGACCCCCAGGCAGTTCCATTCCAGCAATCGAAAGGAAGACACATGACGCTCGAAACAGCCAACTCCACGGCCACAGCAGGCAGTTCCTTCAACCCGGGACGCGTCCTGGTGACGGGGGGAGGCTCCGGACTCGGCGCCGCCGTCGTTCAGGCCGTGCTCGCTGCCGGCGGAACGCCCGTGGTGCTCGACCTCGACACCAGCCGGGTCACCGGCGTCAAGGCGTTCACTGTCGATGTGGCCGACCGGGCAGCAGTTGAGGCCGCGGTCACGGAAGCCGCCGAAACGATGGACGGACTCGACGCCGTCGTTACCGCTGCAGGGATCGACCGCTGCGGGGCGCTCAGTGACGTGCCCGCCGACCAGTGGGAGAAGGTGGTGGGCGTCAACCTGATGGGCACTGTTTCCACCGCCCGCGCAGCGCTTCCTTTCTTGTTGCAGACCCACGGGCGGATCGTGACGATCGCCTCGACGCTCGGCATCAAGGCCGTGGCCGATGCCACCGCGTACTGTGCCTCGAAGTTCGGGGTGATCGGATTCTCACACGCGCTGGCGGCGGAGACCACCGGGCAGATCGGTGTCACCACCATCATTCCCGGCGGCATGAAGACGCGGTTCTTCGACGACCGCGACGAGCAGTACAGGCCGCAGGATGACTCTCGGCTCAATGACCCGGAGCGCGTCGCCGCAGCCATCCTGTTTGCGCTCTCGCAGCCACGGGGCTGCGAGATCCGCCAGATGGTCATCGCCCACGAAGAAGAAGGCTCGTGGCCCTGAGTTCGCGGACATCCTCGTAGACGGCGGCGGGCCGGACCGACTCGACGAGGGAGTCGTCGTGCTCGCAGCGTTCGGCGGTCCAGCCCACCTGGGTGACGTCCACGCCGCACACCGGGCAGGCGGTCACCCAGGAGAGATGGACCCGGTGCAGGGTGCGTCCCATGGCCCCGGCGTTGATGACATTGCCGATCCAGTAGATTCCGACGGTCGGCGTGCCGACCGCCTGGGCCAGGTGCCGCGGGCCGCTGTCATTGCCGACCATCACGGCGCTCGCCGCCAGCACGCCGGTGAGCCCGCCCAGCGACAGCTCTCCTGCCACCGACCGGATGTCGGTGCCGGGCGCGCTGTCGAGGGAGAGCCGCACGATCTCGTCGGCTACAGCGGCATCGCCGTCGTCTCCCACCACGACGATGCGGCTTCCGTCCCGCGCGGCGAGTGCTGCGACGGCGGCGAACGACGACGCCG
>NZ_KI914893.1:43721-79116 GCF_000520555.1 Arthrobacter sp. Br18
CCCTGCGGTTCGGCACCGGCCAGGCCCACCACCTCCAGTGCCCGGAAGACCTCGTGCTGGTAGTAGACGTAGGGGATGGTGCGTTCAAGGGCAGCGGCGTCAGCGGTGCGGGTTCCCACGGTATGGCGAGCCTTCAGGTTCAGGAGGAACGGGTTGGAATTCCTGCCGCCGCCGTGCAGCTGGACAGCGAGGTCGAACTCCTCCCGCACCATCCTTTCGAAGAAATCCTTCGCGGCGCGGTCGTCGGACTCACCGGGCCGCACACCTTCCGCATACGGGAGGATCTCCACCCGGTCGATGGTGCCCGGTCGGTCCTTCAGCAGCGCGGCGTGGAGGGGAGTGCCCAGCAGGGTGATGAGGGCCTGCGGATAGGTGGCCCGGAGCGCCTCGACAGCGGGCAGGGCGAACATGAGGTCTCCCAGCCCGCCGCCCCGCAGCACGGCGATGCGGCGCACCCCGCGAAACCGCTCGAGGACAGGGCCCACCAGCCTCGACCGTTCGGCCGACCCGCCGAATTCCGCCCGGATTACCGAACCCATGAATCCCTCCTGAAACGTGTTGCGAAGCTGCGTCCTTCCTGACATCCTAAGCCTGCTGATGAAAGTGGAGGGCTGCCGCGCCCGGAACCGGAATCCCTGAAAAGGCAGTGTCGGGTGTGTAAACGGGAGCAGTGCTGGGTACTGGAAGAACAGCCGGGCCCGCCGGCGCCGCGCTTAGAATGCCATCGGTCCAGAAGCCATCGGTCCAGAAGCAATCGGTTCAGAAGCTGAGGAGCACAATGTCCACCCACCCGGGTCTCATGCAGGACCATCCCGTCATCGAGGAAACTCTCACCATCACCGACCCGCGTGACGGCAGCGAGGTCGGAACGGTGCAGTGCGCCGGCGAGGAACAGGTCACAGCCGCAGTCTCACGCGCCCGCGGTGCGCAGCCGGGATGGGCCGGAACCGATCCTGCGGTACGGGGAAGCATGCTGCGGGACGCTGCGGAGGCCCTTCGGGCAGGCGCCGGGCCACTGGCGACGCTGAACAGCCGCGAAACCGGGCGTCCGTTCGATGAGGCGCTCGCCGGCGTCCTGGCGGGCGTGTCGACCCTTGAGCAGTACGCCGAACTCGGCCCCCTGCAGCGCGGACTCAGCCTCCGCGGGTCCGTGCTCGCTGCCAACTATACGGTGACGGAACCCCGCGGCGTCGCCGCCCTCCTCACGCCCTGGAATGATCCTGTCGCCGTGGCCGCCGGGCTCATCGGAGCTGCCCTGGTGACGGGCAATACGGTGATCCACAAGCCGAGCGAACGGTGCCCGCACCTGGGAATCCTGCTGGGCGAAATCCTTGTCCCCTGCTTTCCGGGCGGCGTCTTCTCGACCCTCACGGGTGGTTCCGGCGTCGGCCGGCTCATCACCTCGGCGAGCGACGTCGACGTCCTCGCGCACGTGGGCTCAAGCGCCGCGGGCTCAGCCATCGCACAGGCCGCCTCGCTCACCGGAAGCCACGTGATCCGGGAGAACGGCGGCAACGATCCGCTGCTCGTCGACGCCGACGTGGACCCTGTGTGGGCCGCGGCGCAGGCCGCCGTCGGTGCGTTCAGCAACAGCGGGCAGATCTGCACGTCCGTGGAGCGGATCTACGTGCACCGCGCCATCGCCGAGCCGTTCACGGCAGCCCTGGCAGCCGAGGCGCAACGGCGGAACAGCAGCGGGATTCTGGCTCCGCTCGTCGACCGGAAATTGCGCGACGCCGTGCATGCGCAGGTCACCGAGGCCGTCTCCTTCGGGGCCCGGTGCGTGGAGGGAGGCGTTCTTCCGGAGAGCAGCGGCGCCTCCTATCCCGCCACCGTGCTGCTCGACTGCACCGAGGTCATGACGGTGATGACGAACGAGACGTTCGGCCCCGTGGCATCCGTGACGGTCGTGGACAGCTTCGACGAGGGTCTGCACCTTGCGGCGTCGGGACCCTACGGGCTCGCTGCTTCGGTTCTCACCGGCAGCATCGCCTCCGCACAGCGCGCCATCGCGATCCTGCCCGTCGGTACGGTCAAGGTCAACGCCGTCTTCGGGGGAGCACCGGGAGGCTCGGCGCAGCCGCGCGGCATCAGCGGGGCAGGCTTCGGATACGGGCCGGAACTGCTCGACGAGTTCACCCTCGTCAAGGTGGTCCATATCGGCAGCCCTGGAGTCGGGGGAGCCTGATGAGCGGCTTGGGCGACGTCCGAGGGCTCGCGGGCTGGGTGCCGCAACGGATCGCCGAGGTCGCCCCCGCTGTCACGGTGGTGGGTGACGTCATGCTCGACGGCTGGTGGACCGGAAGCATCGAGCGCTTCTGCCGTGAGGCTCCCGCACCGGTGGTGGATGTCCAGCGCCGCGAGTACGCGGCCGGCGGGGCGGCCAACACCGCGGTCAACCTCGCTGCCCTCGGCGCGCGGGTGCGGATCTGCGGGCTGACGGGGAACGACGACGCCGGGCGCCGCCTTCGCTCGATCCTCACCGACGCCGGCGTCGACGTGACGGGGCTCGTGGCGGACGATTCCGTGCGCACCACCACGAAGTACCGGATTGTGGGCGGGGACCAGGTCATGCTCCGGCTCGACGACACCCCGGAAAGCATCCCGGATGCAGCGGCACACCGGGTTGCCGGCACCGTCGCAGCGGCAACGGCCGGGTGTGATGCCGTCGTGGTGTGCGACTACGGCACCGGGGCGGTGCGCGGACCGGTGCGCAGCGCACTGCTGGGGATGAACCCGCCGCCGTTGACCGTGGTCGATTCGCATGATCCTGCCGTGTGGGCAGACCTCCGCCCCGACATCGTGACGCCGAATGCCGAGGAGGCCTCCCGTGTCCTCGATCGCAGGCTCGACACCGGGAGCGACCGCGCCGCGACCGTGCAGGCGCGACGCAGCGAACTACTCGCCGCTACCGGGGCCTCCGCGGTCGTGGTGACTCTCGACCGCGACGGAACCGTACTGCTCGGCAAGGACTCCGAAGAACACCGGACATGGGCTCGGCCGGCGGTGGAGAGGCAGGCCTCCGGCGCGGGTGACACCTTCGTGGCCTGCCTCACCGCGGCGCGGGCCGCGGGCCTGCCCCTGGCGACGAGCCTCGATCTTGCACAGGCGGCGGCCGACGTCGTGGTCCACCGGCCCGGGACGTCCGTGTGCTCGACGGAGGATCTCGCCGCCCACCTGGACAGTTTCACCGACACGGCCCTCAGTGAGGAGGAGCTCGCCCGGCGTATCCAGCGGGATCGGGAGGCAGGGCGCCGGGTCGTGCTGACGAACGGGTGCTTCGACGTCCTGCACCGCGGGCACACCCGGTACCTCAACCAGGCCAAGCAGCTGGGCGACGTGCTGGTGGTGGCACTCAACGACGACGCGAGCGTCCGCAGGCTGAAGGGCGCGGACCGGCCGATCAATGCGCTCGCTGACCGGGCCGGGGTGATTGCCGCGCTGAGCTGCGTCGACTACGTGACCGTTTTCGCCACCGACACGCCCATTCCCCTGATCGAGGCGCTGCGTCCCGACATCTACGCGAAGGGCGGCGACTACTCGGCGCAGATGCTCGAGGAGACGCCCGTCGTCGAAGCCTTCGGCGGGATCGTCCGCATCCTCGACTACGTGCCCGAACGCTCCACGACTGCGGTGCTGCGGAAGATCCGGACCTCGGCCGAACCAATGGCGGAGGGCACCCCGTGACGCGCTGGTCCGGGACGTGGGGGCTCCCCATGCCGGACGTGGAGCCGGAGATCGACGTCCTCATCCCCTCCTTCCTGCGCTCGGCGGAACTGGCCGTGACGCTGGCGGGGCTCGCGGCGCAGGACGGCGTCGACTTTCGGGTGATCGTCAGCGACCAGACGGAGGACGAACCGGCCTATGCCCAACCCGCCGTGCAGGCGATGGTCCGGGTGCTGCGCGCACAGGGAACCCAGGTGCTCCTTGAACGGCATCTCCCTCGGCGCGGCCTTGCCGAACACCGCAGTTTTCTTCTCGGCCTGTCAGCCGCCCCCTTCGTCCTCTTCCTCGACAACGACGTCTGGCTTGAGCCCGGCACCCTTGGGCGCCTCTGCTCCGCACTTCGGAGCGCGGGGTGCGGCTTCATTGGTTCCGCAGTGCAGGGGTTGTCCTACCTCGACGATGTGCGCCCCTCCGAGCGCGTGCAGCTCGAGTTCTGGGAGGGCGGGGAAGTGCTTCCCGAGCGCATCCGCGCGGACGCCGAGGACTTTGCTCGGTGGAAGCTGCACAATGCCGCGAATCTTGCGCATGCGGCGCGGGATCTCCAGCTCGACCCCGGTTCCTGGCTGCTCTACAAGGTTGCCTGGGTCGGCGGCTGCGTCCTGTTCGATCGTGAGGCACTGGTGAACTGCGGGGGATTCGGTTTCTGGGAAGACCTGCCGGAAGCGCACGCCGGCGAGGACGTGGCCGCGCAATGGCGCGTAATGGAACGCTACGGCGGAGCAGGAATCCTTCCCTCGGGTGCTGTGCACCTCGAATCGCCCACTACGGTCACCGACCGTGACACAGACGCTGCTTCGGTTGTCCATGGGCAGACGGAGCAGTGAGTGCAAGGAATAGCCCCAAGAGAAGGATGGAACACATGACAGATCCGAGCCCCATCGACATCCAGAAGGCACTGGGCGGCATCGACTACCCGGTATCCAAGGAGAACCTGGTCAAGCACGCCGAAGGATCCGGAGCCGACTCCTCGGTGATGGAGACCCTGAACAACCTCCCGGACCGCCAGTACGATTCGCCGACGGACGTCAACAAGGAAGCCTCGAAGTAGGAACCCGTCCGGGGAGGAGCGGGGAAGCAGGCCGGACCGGCCGGCTCCTCCGTTCCTCATCCGGTGGCGATCCTCGTGGGCGTCAAGCGGCCGGGCCCGCGATGTTGACCATCCAGTGGACTCCGAACCGATCGACACACATGCCGAAGCTGTCGCCCCACGGTGCCTGCATCAGCGGTTCCACGACCGTACCGCTGTCGGACAGTTTGTCCCAGTAGCCCCGCAGCTCCTGTTCATCGTCGCCGCTAAGCGACAGTGAATGGTTGGTGCCCACCGTCAGGTCCACGCTGTTGGGAGTGTCTGCTGCCATGAGAACCATGCCGTGGGGTGTGGTGAGTTCGGCGTGCATGAGCTTGTCCTGCTCGGCCGGGTCCTCACTGACGTCGTACGCCGCGTAGGTGTCCTTCGTGAGTTTGCCGCCGAAAACTGACTGGTAGAACTCCATGGCGGGAGCGGCGGTGTCGCGGAAGCTGAGGTAGGAATTGAGGCGGGTGACCATCGTGGCGCTCCATTTCTCCGGGATGCTCCGATTATGGTCCTCCATAGCCCCCCAGGGAAGCTATCCCGTGTCTGTTTCCACTTCCAGGAACTGGTAGTCGATGTCATCAAATTTATCGGCTGCCAGCGCGTAGAAGAAGCGCAGCGTTTCGCTTCCGGTATTCCGAATTCCGTGAATCGCGTTTCCCCGGATATATACACTGGATCCGGCAGCAACGTCCTGTTCCACGCCGCTCACGGTGACGACACCCCGCCCCTCCAGGACGTAATAGGTTTCAGGAGGAAAATGCCGGTGAAGTGCCAGGAGGCCTCCCACCGGAAGCCTGGCCGTGCCCGTCACGAAGGAGTCGGTGCCCGGAGTGTCGCCGAGGAGGGTCCGGAAACCGATGTTCCCACGCAGCGGGTCGTTCCAGCGCTCCTCCTCGACGTTCCCCTCGTCCCTGAAGAAAGCGTCCATCGGAACTCAGGCCTGTGCCTTCTCGGGCCCCGTACCGAGCATGCGTGCCACCTTCTCCTCAAGGGAGGCGATGGTGGCGTCGGGAAGGACGATCAGCCCGTCGAGTTCCCGTCGCGCCCGCCTGTAGGCCGTCTGGCGTTCCGCGGGGGTTGCCGCCTCATCGACGGCGACCGTCACGAGCTTCCGCGCGGTCGTCAACCTCTGGCGTTCGGCGCCGCTGAAGGCTGTGTCCTTCAGGCGGTGGGCTTCGGACTCCGCCACGCGGAATGCCACGTCGAAATCGTTGACCGCATTCCGGTACTCGGCGAGCCGGTTTCGCGAAAGCTCATCGGAGTCCGCCGGCCGCAGCGCGTCTGCCTCGCGCTTCGCGCGGAGGAAGGCGACGGTCAGCGGCTCCCGCACGTCGGTCATGATGGGGTAGTCGATGAGCTTCGCGGCGTCGAGTTCGTAGTCGAGCCAGCGCTTGTTGACGGCGTCATGCGCTGTCAGCAGAGTCTCGATCTCGCCGCTACGTGCCTGCTCGACGGCCACGCCCTGGTGCTTGAGCCGATAGAGCTCGACCTTGCGCTGATGCCGCCGCTCGCTTGCCTTGGACCAGGAACTTCCCCAGGCAGCGAAGACGCCGCTCAACGGAAAGACAAGCCACCAGTAGCTGCCGAGGAAATCGAAAAGGGGCTCCACGCATCCATGGTAGTGCGCGGGTGTTCGTTGCACCACCGAGGCATCACCGGTCTCCGTACGCCGTGGTTTCTCCGGTGATCCGGCAAATGACCCCTGTAAACCGTTCTCGACAGCTGTCCTACCCCGGTGCTAGACATTTCTCATGCCCATCATCGGTTTCCATGCCTCGCACGAGCAGATCTCGCCGGCCCAGCTTCTCCGGGACGTCCAACATGCCGAGTCGGCAGGCTTTCAGGCGGCCATGTGTTCGGACCACTTCGAGCCGTGGTCTCCATCCCAGGGTCACGCGGGGTATGCCTGGACCTGGCTCGGCGCGGCCCTTGCCACGACGAACCTCCGCTTCGGCGTCGTCACGGCTCCAGGCCAGCGGTACCACCCGGCGATCACGGCCCAGGCGACAGCCACGCTGTCCGCCATGTTCCCGGAGCGGTTCTGGGCGGCCCTTGGCAGCGGCCAGAACATGAACGAGCGCATCACCGGTGATCCCTGGCCAGAGAAAGCTGTCCGCCAGCAACGCCTTGAAGAGTGTGTGGACGTTATCCGCCGCCTGCATGCGGGCGAGGAGGTGACCCACCGCGGGCTGGTGACGGTTGAGCGCGCCAGGCTGTGGGATCTGCCGGAGGCGCCGCCCGCCCTGATCGGACCGGTGATGTCGGTGGAGACGGCACGCCGTGCGGCAACGTGGGCGGACGGGGTAATCACCACCAACCAGGACCATGACACCCTCCGGAAGCTGTTGGGTGCCTATCGGGATGAAGGGGGCCGCGGCAAGGCCGTGCTCCAGGTCCATCTCAGCTGGGCGGAATCCGACGCCGACGCCGACGCGATCGCCTACGACCAGTGGCGTACCAACTCCGTGGGGCCACCCCTGACGTGGGACGTCGCCACCGCACAGGACTTCGATGCTCTGGCGGACAGCAAGGAAATCACGCGGGAACAGGTGCGGGAGGCGGTCAATGTCTCAAGCAATCCGGCCCGGCATGCCCAGTGGCTCCATGAATACGCAGAACTCGGCTTCGACGAGTTGTATCTCCACCATGTGGGCCAGGACCAACGCGGCTTCATCGATACCTTCGGCAGCGACGTCCTGCCTTAGCTGCGGAACGCCTGACAGCAACGCTCATCTTCACGTAACGCCGCAGAGAACGACGATCGTGCCCGCATCACCGGTGCGATTGCCGTTGTCCACGTCGAACGTCGTCCACCGGTGCGATTGTCACTGTTACAGGCGTCGTTATCGAGCGCGATTGTCGTTGTCCGAGGTGACAGCCGCATGGCATGCCACGAGTCCGTCGGCACGGAGGACTGCCGCCGACGGTCCTGCGGCTCGGTGAGCCACGTGGGATCACCTATCCCATTTGTATCTTCAGTAACAGGCATTCCTCGGCTATGCTTCCGGCGGGGACTGCATAGGCCTCCCCATCAATTCCCACCCGGTGGGAACGAGCTTTAAGGATGCGCATGCCGGTTCGGTCCCGCCGCTTGACCCGAGGAGCAGGAGCCGCCGCGGTTGCGGCGCTCCTCGCGGGCTCCCTGTCTGCCATGCCGGCCGCGGCCGCGGAGACTCTGCCGGAAGTAACCGCGCAGGACACGACGACTTCGCCGGGTGTCCTGGTATCGCCGCGAGCCACGGCCGCGCCGGAAGTGACTGCATCGCAGGACGCCACGGCTTCGGCGGGTGTCCTGGTGTCGCCGGACGTGACTGCATCGCAGGACGCCACGGCTTCGCCGGAGGCGACGGCCACCGTGCGATCCACGCCACCGACCGTCACGGCCGCACCACCGGTCGCGGATGCCGACAAAACCCGCTTCGGCGCCGCGGTTGCTGGCAGCCTGACGCCGGCCGTTCCCACCATGTCGGGAAACCCGGTCATGGACCTCACACTGACGGCCAATGCCGGGTCCTGGGGTCCAGCGCCCGTCAACCTCTCCTACCGATGGCTGCGGGGCCAGTTCGTCATTGCAGGGGCAACGGGAGAAAGCTACAGACTTACCGCCGATGACGTGAACGAGTTCATCCGGGTCCAGGTGACCGGCTCCAAGAGCGGTTACGACAGCCTGGTGAAGACGTCCGATGCAAAGCTCATCGCGGCGGGAACCATTGGCTCGATTCCTCCGACCATTGCCGGCTTTCCCGCAACGGGCTCGGTGCTGATCGCAAGTTCCGGAACCTGGACGCCGGCACCCATCGAGGTGACCTACCAGTGGTTCCGCTCCGGCGAGGCCGTTGCCGGAGCAACCGGCTCAACGTACCGACTGACCAGTGCCGACGTCGGTGCAACCATGACCGTGAATGCCACGGGTACCGCGGCCGGTTACGCTCCGGCCCACCGGTCCTCAGCTTCCACCCCAGTGGTGACGAAAGTGTCGATCCGCGCCTTGATGGACGCGAAGTACGGGCAGCCGGGTGTTGCGGACCTGCTCGGCAGGCCGACAGGGAGCGACATACCCCTCGCCGACGGGGGCGCGCAGCGGGATCATGAGCGCGGCTCGATCTTCTGGTCCGAGGCGACCGACGCGGTTGCCGTCAGGGGAGCCATGCACGCCGCCTATCAGGGAGCGAACTCCACCAGCGGATCCCTGGGCTACCCCACGAGCGACGAAGTTGGTGTTCCTGGCGGGGCCTACCAGCAGTTCCAGCACGGCGGAATTTTCTGGTCGCCTGCTACGGGCGCCCACCCCAGTGTGAACGGGCCCCTCCGGGATCTCTACTTCGCCTATGGTTTCCCGGCCGGTTTCATGGGTTTCCCTACCTCGGGTGAACTCGGCGGACTGAAGGACGGCGGCAGGTACCAGACGTTCCAGAACGGTACCATCCTGTGGTCGCCTGCCAGTGGAGCGCACTTGGTGTTCGGCGGGATGAGGGAGACCTACGTCCGCAACCGCTCGGAGAACGGGAGCCTCGGCTTCCCTACGGGGAAGGAGACACCCGTGCCGGGCGGTGCGTACCAGCAGTTCCAGAACGGCGGAATCTTCTGGTCGCCCTCCACCGGCGGACAGATCACCCTCAAGGGCGCCATCCTGGACACCTACAGCTCCTACGGCGCGCACACCGGATTTCTGGGTTTCCCGACCTCCAACGAACTGAGCGGTCTGAAGGACGGCGGCAGGTACCAGACGTTCCAGAACGGTACCATCCTGTGGTCGCCTGCCAGTGGAGCGCATCTGGTCTTTGGGGGGATGAGGGCGACCTACGTCGGCAATGGCTCAGAAAACGGTCCGCTGGGCTACCCCACCGGCCGGGAGACCGCGGTGACGGGCGGTGCGTTCCAGCAGTTCCAGAACGGTGGAATCTACTGGTCAGCCGCCACCGGCGGACAGGTCACCCTGAGCGGGCCCATCCTGGACACCTACAAGGCCCACGGTGCCCAGGCCGGGTTCCTGGGCTTCCCCGCCTCCGGCGTCATGGGCGGGCTCCGTGACAACGGCAAGTACCAGGCGTTCCAGAACGGGGCCATCCTCTGGTCACCTGCCAGCGGCGCCTACCTTTCCTTCGGCGGCATCCGGGAGGCCTACGCCCGTTCTGGGCTCGAGAACGGGCGGCTGGGGTACCCGACGTCGAACGAGTACGGCATTCCCGGCGGCGGGGTCCGCCAGGACTACCAGGGCGGAGCCATCACCTGGACGAGTGACGGTGGCGGAGTAGCGACCTTCAATTGACCTGTGGAAGGTGGACTGCGGAATCAAATGATTCCCTCAGGGATCCATGACGCCATGAACGAGAAGTTCGGGAAAGACCCGAACTCAACTTGAAGTTACCCGTCCCGGCTCCGCTCCCGCTGCGGGATCTCCCGCCACCGGCACGCGACAGGAGCCACCCGGGCTTCTCGCGCATGGGAAAGCTTTACTTACTGCACTAGCACGACGTCGCCGTTCCACGCCAAGCCCTTCAAGGTCCACACGCTGCCGCCAGGGCAGGTGAGCTCGCACCAGACCGCCGACGCTCTCTCTCTGCGGTCCAGTGATTCGGGCCCGTGAGTTCCTCGACCTGGACGGGCAGCGTGAACCGGTCGGCGGATGGTGGAATGGCACTTGCGTATGATTGGCACATGAGTCTCATTCAGCACATCAGAAACAATTTTCACAGGGCCGGCATGACCTGTCACGGGTGTGGCGCGGCCCTGGTCGGTTCACAGGAATACACATGCTCCGAAAGATGCCAGGAAGAAGCGGAATGGGCGAACGCCATCCGGTAGACGTGCGGCCCCGTCAGACGAGTCGATTTCTGCCCGGAACTGGTTGTACTGGGCGTAGAAACCTCCGGACATGACCGAGATATCGGGCGTGCCGCACCGGAAGAAATCGTGACTCACTCGCCGAGATTTGCTACGACATCGTCGGCGAGTATTTCCAGAGACGCGGGGCTGCTCATGGAACGGGATCTGTGTTCCGGTCTGGTTCTCATCCAGGAATCCGACGACGATGTCATCTTCCGTGGCTGCGGTGGCCAATGTCCCTACGCGCCGTCGTGGCCGAACGAGTCAACAATAAACTTGGACTTGACTTGGAGCCGCCCCTCCCCGGACGAAACAAAACCCCGCACTCCCAGCGGCGAGACTGGGAAGTACGGGGTTTCGCAGTGCACCCCTCGGGACTTGAACCCGAAACCCATTGATTAAGAGTCAATTGCTCTGCCAATTGAGCTAGAGGTGCTTGGCACTTTTCCTACGATTTGCGGCTGATTCGGTGATCAGCAACAGCATGAAACTCTACCAGCATCGAGCCGCAAAGCAGAAATCGAACGCACCGTTCAGTCGAGCGTCGCCCGCAGGATCCTGGCGCCACCGTCGCCTTCATTCGTCACGACCAGCAATCCGTCGGATCCTTCCGCAACATCGCGCAGCCTCCCGAACTCGCCATCGAAGTGGCTCACGGGCCTGCCCGCCTGCCCGCCGACGAGAGGCACCTGCCACAGCCGCTGTCCCCGGAGGCCCCCGATGTAGGCGGTGTCATCGATGATCGCCATGCCACTCGGAGACGAGGTGGCGGTGGAGGGCCAGGCCACCTGGGCATCCACGAAACCTTGCCTGCCCGGCGCCCCCGTCACGTCGGGCCACCCGTAATTGCTGCCGGGAACTACGAGGTTGAGTTCGTCGTCGACCTCCGGCCCGAACTCCGTGGCCCACAACCGCTCCTCCGAGTCCCACGCGAGCCCCTGCACGTTGCGGTGCCCTCGGCTGTACACAGGGGAGCCGGGAGTGGGATTGTCGGTGGGCACGGTCCCGTCCGGCGCCAGACGCAGCACCTTCCCGCCGAGACTCTCCGGATCCTGCGCATTGCTGCCGTTTCCGGCGTCGCCCGTGCCAATGTACAGGCGGCTGTCCGGGCCGAAGGCAATCCTGCCGCCGTTGTGGATGTTTCCCTTGGGGATGCCGGTCAGGATTTCTTCCGGTTCCCCCAGCGCGTTGTCCTCATAGCTCATGCGAACCACGCGATTGTCGCCGGACGATGTGTAGTACGCGTAGACCGCGGGGTTGTCGCTGAAATCCCCGGCGACAGCAAGCCCGAGGAGCCCGCCTTCGCCGGACGCCTCAGCGGCGTCGGGCAGTGTGCCGACGAGGCTGGTTCCGTCGGCTGCCGCCCGCATGATGTCGCCCGTCTCGCGGTCGGAGAACAGCAGCGTTCCGTCGGGAAGGACGGCGATGGACCAAGGGACGCCGAGCCCCGTCACCTCATCGCCGGCGTAGGTGACTGCGGGCAGGGCGGCAGGCCCGGACGCCGGAGCTCCGGGAGCACCATCGGCGGGATCGGTGCCGGCGGGATCGGTGCCGGCGGAATCGGTGCCGGCGGGGTCGGTGCCGGCGAGAGTACCATCGGCGGGAGCGGCGCTGGGGGAGATGCCGGCCGCCGGTTCTGTGGATGCGGACGGCCCGGGTGCATCGGACCCCTGGTAGATCGGCTCCGCGCCGGACCCGCTGGCGCAGCCGGAAAGGAGAGCAGCGAGGAGGCAGGTCCAGCCCAGGCGTGCAGCCCGAAGCCGCACTGCGGGGAGAACGCGCTCGGCTGGCATGTTTTCGACCCTACGGCCCGCCCATCGGGGTGTCCACCACCCCTGGGTCGGTGCGGAGGTGTATCCACTGTCGGAGTGAAGCGCCGAGCGCCGAGCGCCGGCGAACTGCCACTAGGCTTGGCGCATGCAGCATCGCGATCGGCCTTCGAGCCGCCCCATCAGCACGCTGACCGTTCCCTCCCTCGAATTGCGGGATGCGCTTGCCGGATCGAGCCCGGACATCCGTGTCGTTCACTGGAACCTCAGCTCTGATCCGGAGGGCGTGGCGCGCGGTGACATCGACGCCGTCGTCCTCCCCTATGGCGGTGGGGGAGATCCGGGACCGGCGCTCGCCAGCGTGCCGCAGCTCAAGCTGGTGCAGACCCAGTCCACGGGCTACGACGGTGTGCCGGAGCTGGTGTCCTCCGGCACCGCCATCGCCACGGCGGCGGGAGTGCATGCCGCGGCCACTGCCGAATTGGCCGTCGGGCTTGCCCTTGCCTCACTTCGGGGGATCGACGTCGCGGTCCGCAACCAGCAGCGGGCCGTCTGGGACTCCCGGCGGTATGCGGGCCTTGCGGACCGGCGCGTGCTGCTCGTGGGAGTCGGTGGGATCGGCGTCGAGATCCAGCGGCGTCTCGAGCCGTTCGAAGTCGTCCTGACGAGGGTGGGAAGTTCCGCCCGGGATGACGCCTCAGGCCATGTCCACGCCGGAGATGAACTGGCCGGGCTCGCGCCGCACCACGACGTCGTGATCGTGATCACCCCGCTCAGCGACGCCACCCGCGGACTGATCAGCCGCGAGGTCCTCGCCGCCATGCCCGACGGCGCCCTGCTCGTCAACGTGGCGCGCGGACCGGTGGTCGATACCGAAGCCCTGACGAAGGAGGTAGCGGCGGGGCGCCTCCGGGCGGCGATCGACGTCGTCGATCCTGAACCGCTGCCGGCGGACCATCCGCTGTGGAAGCTGGAGGGGGCGATCATCACTCCGCATGTCGGAGGCAATACCGGCGCGTTCTGGCCGCGGATCGTTCGGCTGCTCGATCAGCAGATCCGGTTGCTGGGTAAGGGCGAGGCGCCTGTCAACCTGGTGCAGGCGGGACCTTGGGCCGGGGAAGGGGACTGACGTCCGGCGACGTTCATCGGCCGATATCACCCTGGTGCAAGCGGGACCTTGAACCGGGGAAGGCCACTGACGTCCGGCGACGTTCATCGGCCGACATCACCCCGGGCCAGGCGGGGCTGGGGCCGAAAACCGTGGAGGTACCAGGGACGCCGAGCGGCCTGCTACGCCATTGCGATGAACGCCTCCATGAAGGCGTCGAAGTCGATCACGTCCTCGTCCTGTTCGAGCAGGAGGATGTTTCCGGGCCCGACGTCGAGCGTGGGTTGCGCGCGGACCCGGAACCGGAAGATGCGTCCGGTGCTCGTGCCCACCTCGTAGCTGCCGTCGTCCCACCGCAGGGCGTGCGCGAGGTTGGTCATATTGACCTCGACGGGGGTCCCCGCCCCCGTGATGCTCGAAACCTCCACGGGAGCCATCATGATCTCGGCCGGCTGCCGGCGGTAGCCGAGCACGTAGGACCCCACCGTGGTGAGGGGAGGCCGAGCATCACCCTCTCCCCGTTCGTGCGACGCGAACACCAGGTTGTAGTCGCCGTAGTTGGGGATCTGGGTGTCGAAGACGCGCCGCAGGGCGTTCTTCAGGCCGCGTCCGCCGCGCAGTTGTTCGAATCGGCCGCCGGCCTCGTCGGAGGTCATATCACGCCATTCCGGTAGGGATACCAGCAGGTTCACCTGAAGTGCCGGGCGGCGGCCGCACCGAGCCAGCCGCCGGATCTCCACTGTACCGGAGGGCTCCGGGCTCATCCTTGTCGAGGTAACAGCGGGGTCATATGGCACGGCCGCAACTGCCCGTAGGCCTAGACTTTGACGCATGAGCGTGGAAACAACTCCTGATATCAAACCGAGAAGCCGAGTAGTCACCGACGGAATCCATGCGGCGCCCGCGCGCGGCATGTTCCGGGCAATAGGCATGGGCGACGACGACTTCGCGAAGCCGCAGATCGGCGTCGCCAGTTCCTGGAACGAAATCACCCCCTGCAACCTGTCCCTCAACCGGCTGGCGCAGGGCGCCAAGGAGGGCGTTCACGCCGGCGGCGGCTTCCCCATGCAGTTCGGGACGATCTCCGTGTCCGACGGCATCTCCATGGGCCACCAGGGTATGCACTTCTCCCTCGTGTCCCGCGAGGTGATTGCCGACTCGGTCGAAACGGTCATGGAAGCCGAACGCATCGACGGCTCGGTCCTGCTGGCCGGCTGCGACAAATCCCTGCCCGGCATGCTCATGGCCGCAGCACGGCTGGACCTCGCCAGTGTCTTCCTCTACGCCGGAACGATCATGCCCGGCTGGGTCAAGCTCGAGGACGGCACGGAGAAGGAGGTGACCCTGATCGACGCCTTCGAGGCGGTGGGAGCCTGCGCTGCAGGGAAGATGTCCGAGGCCGACCTGACGCGCATCGAGAAGGCGATCTGCCCCGGTGAAGGCGCCTGCGGCGGCATGTACACGGCCAACACGATGGCCTGCATCGGCGAGGCGCTGGGCATGTCCCTGCCGGGATCGGCGGCACCGCCGTCGGCCGACCGCCGTCGTGACGAGTTCGCCCGGAAATCAGGGGAGGCCGTGGTCAACCTGCTTCGCCTCGGCATCACCGCGCGCGACATCATGACACGCGAGGCCTTCGAGAACGCGATCGCGGTGACCATGGCCTTCGGCGGTTCGACGAACGCCGTGCTGCACCTCCTGGCGATTGCGCGGGAGGCCGAGGTGGAGCTGACCCTCGAGGACTTCAACCGCATCGGCGACCGCATCCCGCACCTCGGGGATCTCAAGCCCTTCGGACGCTATGTGATGACCGACGTCGATCGGGTGGGCGGCGTGCCGGTCATCATGCGGGCGCTCCTCGACGCCGGCCTGATCCACGGCGACTGCCTCACCGTGACGGGCAAGACCGTCGCCGAGAACCTCGCCGCGATCAACCCGCCGGACCTCGACGGCAAGATCCTCCGTGCACTCGACAATCCGGTCCACAAGACCGGAGGCATCACCATCCTGCATGGCTCACTCGCTCCGGAGGGCGCCGTCGTGAAGAGCGCAGGCTTCGACGCCGACGTCTTCGAGGGCACGGCGCGCGTCTTCGAGCGTGAACAGGGAGCGCTGGACGCCCTCGACGCCGGGCAGATCCACGCCGGCGACGTCGTCGTCATCCGCTACGAGGGCCCGAAGGGCGGGCCGGGCATGCGCGAGATGCTCGCGATCACCGGCGCCATCAAGGGCGCCGGCCTCGGAAAGGATGTCCTGCTGCTCACCGACGGCCGTTTCTCGGGCGGTACCACCGGCCTGTGCATCGGGCACGTCGCGCCCGAGGCGGTCGACGGCGGGCCCATCGCCTTCGTGAAGGACGGCGACCGCATCCGCGTCGACATCCAGAACAAGAGTTTCGACCTCCTCGTGGATGAAGCGGAACTGGAGGGCCGCAAGATCGGCTGGGAGCCGCTCCCCGCGACCTACACGAAGGGCGTCCTCGCGAAATACGCCAAGCTCGTGCATTCGGCATCCGAAGGCGCCTACTGCGGGTAAGTGCGTCCGGCGAGGGGACGCCGGTCCGCGCCCCCTCGCCGAACGACCGCGGGTTAATGTCCACTAACTGGACGCCCTGTCCAGCATGTGAGATGGACAGGGGTTCGGTTGACACCCTTTCCCGGGTGCGTGGACACTACAGATATGCAGCTTGCACACGTAGTCGTCGTCCTTACCCAGCGCGTGGCCTAAAGCCCGACCGGTAGACTCTACGTCACGCGCAACCCCTCACAGAGCCCACCAGGCTGAGGGGTTTTTTTGTTAACACCGACAAAAGCGCAGCGTCCAGGAAGTTCAGGCAGTACCGTTCCAAAGGAAGTTATCGATGTCCAAGGGATCGCCCATCAGCCCGGCGCTGATGGCAGCAAGACCAGCCGCTCCGTCGGCACCCTCCGGCAGGGACGCAGCGCAGCCTGCAGCCCCGCCGAGTGCGGTCCGGGGACCGAACAATGTCGTGGGGCCGATCCAGATGCTCGGATCCGCGGCAATCGTCCGCTCTCTAGAAGAGCTAGGTGTCGATGACATCTTCGGGCTTCCGGGTGGAGCAATCCTTCCGACCTACGATCCGCTGATGGCCTCCACCAAGCTCCGCCATATCCTTGTCCGGCATGAACAGGGCGCCGGCCACGCAGCGCAGGGCTACGCCATGGTGACCGGCAGGCCGGGTGTCTGTATCGCGACCTCCGGCCCCGGCGCCACGAACCTCGTCACGGCGATCGCCGACGCGCACATGGACTCCGTTCCGATGGTAGCTATCACCGGCCAGGTGCCCAGTGCCGTCATCGGCTCGGATGCGTTCCAGGAAGCCGACATCGTGGGCATCACCATGCCCATCACCAAGCACTCCTACCTGGTCACCAACCCGAATGACATCCCGCGGGTTCTTGCCGAAGCGTTCCACATCGCGTCCACGGGCCGCCCCGGCCCGGTCCTTGTCGACATCGCCAAGGACGCCCAGCAGGGCCAGATGACGTTTTCCTGGCCGCCCAGGGTGGACCTTCCGGGATACCGGCCGGTGCTGCGCGGGCACTCCAAGCAGGTCCGCGAAGCGGCACGCCTGATCGCCGCATCGACCCGTCCCGTCTTCTACGTGGGCGGCGGCGTCGTCAAGGCCCATGCTGCGGCCGAACTGAAGGAACTCGCCGAGCTCGTCGGCGCACCCGTGGTGACCACCCTGATGGCCCGCGGTGTCTTCCCCGATTCGCACCACCAGCACGTGGGCATGCCGGGCATGCACGGAGCAGTGTCCGCAGTGACGGCGCTCCAGCAGGCCGACCTCCTCATCACCCTCGGCGCGCGCTTCGACGACCGCGTCACCGGCGTCCTCTCCAGCTTCGCGCCGGGGGCCAAGGTCATCCATGCGGATATTGACCCTGCGGAGATCTCGAAGAACCGCACGGCCGACGTCCCGATCGTCGGATCGGTCAAGGAAATCATTCCGGAGCTGACCCAGGCGGTCCGGGATCAGCATGCTGCCGGGGACGCCCCCGACATCACTGCGTGGTGGAGCACCCTGAACCATCTTCGGAACACCTATCCCATGGGCTTCGTCCAGCCCGACGACGGCCTGTCGGCACCCCAGCAGGTCATCAAGCGGATCGGCGAGATCACCGGACCCGAGGGCGTGTACGTCGCCGGTGTGGGGCAGCACCAGATGTGGGCGGCCCAGTTCATCCAGTACGAGCGTCCCCACGCCTGGCTCAACTCGGGCGGGCTCGGCACCATGGGCTACTCGGTGCCCGCCGCCATGGGGGCCAAGGTGGGAAACCCGGACCGCGTGGTCTGGGCCATCGACGGCGACGGCTGTTTCCAGATGACCAACCAGGAACTGGCCACCTGCGTCATCAACAACATCCCCATCAAGGTGGCGGTGATCAACAACTCCTCGCTCGGCATGGTCCGGCAGTGGCAGACGCTGTTCTACGAGGGCCGGTACTCCAACACCGACCTCAACACCGGCCACGACACCGTGCGGGTTCCCGACTTCGTCAAGCTCGCCGATGCCTACGGCTGTGCGGGCCTGCGCTGCGAGCGCGACGAGGACATCGACGCCACCATCCAGCAGGCCCTCGAGATCAACGACCGCCCCGTCGTCGTCGACTTCGTGGTCAGCCGCGATTCGATGGTCTGGCCGATGGTGCCCTCAGGAGTCAGCAACGACCTCATCCAGATTGCCCGGAACATGACCCCGCAGTGGGAACAGGAGGACTGACCATGGCCCGTCACACGCTTTCCGTCCTGGTCGAAGACGTCCCCGGCGTCCTCACACGCGTCGCAAGCCTCTTCGCCCGCCGTGCCTTCAACATCAACTCACTTGCCGTCGGCCCCACCGAGGTTCCCGGCATGTCCCGGATGACGGTGGTCGTCGAGGCCGAGGGTGACCTCCTCGAGCAGGTCACCAAACAGCTGAACAAGCTCATCAACGTCCTCAAGATCGTCGAGCTCACCTCCGAAACATCAGTGCAGCGCGACCACATCCTGGTCAAGGTGCGTGCGGATGCCTCGGCCCGGCTGCAGGTGACCCAGGCAGCCGACCTGTTCCGTGCGTCCGTGGTCGACGTCTCCACCGACTCGCTCATCATCGAGGCCACGGGAACGCCTGAGAAACTCAGCGCGCTGCTGTCGGTCCTCGAGCCCTTCGGTGTCCGCGAGATCGTCCAATCGGGAACGCTCGCCATCAGCCGCGGCGCGAAGTCGATGAGCGACCGCACCCTGCGCAGCGCATAATCAGCACAGCTCCACTACTTTCCAGCACCATCCACCCGAAGGAGAACCACCCGTGACCAAGATGTTCTATGACGACGATGCCGACCTTTCCCTCATCCAGGCGCGCACCGTCGCCGTCATCGGCTATGGCAGCCAGGGCCACGCCCACGCCCTCAGCCTCCGGGATTCCGGCGTCGACGTGCGCGTCGGCCTGAAGGAAGGCTCTGCCTCGCGCGCCAAGGCCGAAGCCGAGGGGCTCCGGGTCCTGTCGGTCGCCGAGGCCACCGCCGAAGCCGACCTCATCATGGTCCTCACTCCGGACCAGGTGCAGCGCCACGTCTACAAGGAGGACATCGCGCCGAACCTGCAGGCCGGGGATGCCCTGTTCTTCGGGCACGGCTTCAACGTCCGCTACGGCTACATCGAGGCACCGGCTGACGTCGACGTCGCGCTGGTCGCACCCAAGGGCCCCGGCCACATCGTCCGCCGCGAATTCGAGGCCGGGCGCGGCGTACCCGACCTGATCGCCGTCGAGCAGAACCCGTCCGGTACGGCAAAGGAGCTCGCGCTGTCCTACGCGAAGGCGATCGGCGGTACCCGCGCCGGAGTCATCGAGACCACCTTCACCGAGGAGACCGAGACCGATCTCTTCGGCGAGCAGGCCGTGCTGTGCGGGGGCGCGTCGCAACTCATCCAGTACGGCTTCGAAACACTCACCGAGGCCGGCTACAAGCCCGAGGTCGCCTACTTCGAGGTGCTGCACGAGCTCAAGCTGATCGTCGACCTCATGGTGGAGGGCGGAATCGCCAAGCAGCGCTGGAGCGTCTCCGACACCGCCGAGTACGGCGACTACGTATCCGGCCCGAGGGTCATCGACCCGTCCGTGAAGGAGAACATGAAGGCCGTCCTCGCCGACATCCAGAACGGTGCGTTCGCCAAGCGCTTCATCGACGACCAGGATGCCGGCGCCCCCGAGTTCGCGGCCCTGCGGAAGAAGGGGGAGGACCACCCGATCGAGACCACCGGCCGGGAGCTGCGCAAGCTGTTCTCCTGGATCAAGACGAATGACGACTACACCGAAGGCTCGGTGGCCCGCTAGCTCCATCTGCCGGAACGGGGCGCGCCCGCTGGTGCGCCCCGTCAGTGTGTCCGACCCGCTCTCCGAACCGCCCCACCAGCTGCAAGGATCTTCTCCCGTGAACCCAAAACCTGTCGTCCTGCTCGCCGAGGAGCTCTCACCCGCCACCGTCGAGGCACTCGGTCCGGACTTCGAAATCCGCAGCACCAACGGGGCGGACCGGTCGCAACTGCTCGCTGCCCTCTCCGACGTCGACGCCGTGCTGGTGCGCTCGGCCACGCGGATGGACGCCGAAGCCATCGCCGCGGCACCGAAGCTCAGGGTCATCGCCCGCGCAGGCGTCGGCCTCGACAACGTCGACATCAAGGCCGCGACGAGCGCCGGCGTCATGGTCGTCAACGCGCCGACGTCGAACATCATCTCGGCGGCGGAACTCACGGTGGGGCACATCCTCAGCCTCGCGCGGCACATTCCCCAGGCCAGCGCCGCGTTGAAGGCGGGCGAGTGGAAGCGGTCGAAATACTCGGGCAGTGAACTGTACGAGAAGAAGATCGGCATCATCGGCCTCGGACGCATCGGTGCGCTCGTTGCCGAGCGCATGCAGGGCTTCGGCACTGAGATCCTCGCCTATGACCCGTATATCACCTCCGCCCGGGCCCAGCAGCTGAACGTGCAGCTCGTGACCCTCGACGAGCTTCTGAAGGAATCCGACTTCGTCACCATCCACATGCCGAAAACCCCCGAGACCGTGGGAATGCTCGGCAGTTCCGCGTTCGGGAAGATGAAGACGACGGCGTACGTGGTCAACGTGGCGCGCGGCGGGCTCGTGGATGAGGCAGCCCTCCACACCGCCCTGACCGAAGGGCGCATAGCGGGAGCCGGCATCGACGTGTTCGTGCAGGAACCCAGCACCGATCTCCCGTTCTTCGGCCTCGACAACGTGGTGGTGACTCCCCACCTCGGGGCGTCCACCGCTGAGGCGCAGGAGAAAGCCGGCATCTCCGTGGCGAAGTCCGTGCGGCTTGCGCTGGCCGGTGAACTGGTGCCCGACGCCGTCAACGTGGCGGGCGGAGTGATCGATCCGCGGGTACGGCCCGGTATCCCGCTGATGGAAAAACTGGGGCGCATCTTCACGGCCCTGACCCACGACTCGCTCACCTCGGTCGAGATCGAGGTCGCCGGCGAGATCGCGTCGCTCGACGTGAAGGCGCTGGAACTCGCAGCACTCAAGGGCGTGTTCACCGACGTCGTCTCGGAACAGGTGTCCTACGTCAATGCGCCGCTCCTTGCCGAGCAGCGGGGCATCACCACGCGGCTGATCACCACCTCCGAGTCGGAGGAGTACCGGAACGTCCTCCGTCTGAGGGGGGCGCTGTCCGACGGCACGCAGATCTCCGTCGCCGGGACGCTCACCGGACCGAAGCAGATCGAGAAGCTCGTGGGCGTGAACGGCTACGACCTCGAAATACCCATCAGCGAGCACCTCCTGGTGATCCTGTATGCGGATCGTCCAGGGGTCATCGGCACCCTCGGCCGCCTCCTCGGTGAGCGCGGCGTCAACATCGCCGGAATGCAGGTTGCACGGAACAAGGAGGGCAGCCAGGCGCTGTCCCTCCTCACCGTCGACAGTTCGGTGCCGCAGGACGTACTGGACGCCATCCGCACCGAAATCGGCGCGAGCGTCGCCCGCGAAGTCGACCTGCACGACTGATGGCGACCCACCAGCTCGACGTGCACCCCGGCACCGTCACCCAGGTCTTCTCCCGCGACACCCCGGCCGTCCTGGCAGTGGATCCCGGCGACACGGTGGTGGTGGGGTCCCTTGACGCCTCCGGACACCTGGAGCCGCAGTCCACGCCCGGCGAGGTTCGGCCGCTCATGTTCCCGAACCGGCGGGGCCACTGCCTCACCGGTCCCATCGAGGTCCGGGGAGCGCAGCCGGGCGACATGCTGGCCGTCTCCTTCGAGGCGCTCACCCCCGGCGGCTGGGGCTTCACCGTGGCAGGCCGGCGGGACGACGCCTTCACCCGGTCGCTGGGGGTCGCCGGCGGCACAGCGGAGTGGCTCCTGTGGGACCTCGACACGGAGACCGGGACCGGAACGAACCAGCTCGGCCACACGGTCCGGCTGCAGCCCTTCCTCGGCGTCGTCGGCATGCCGCTTCCCGAGGAAGGGGAGTTCTCCACCACGCCTCCCCGCGCCTCGGGCGGCGGGAACATCGACTGCCGGGAGCTGGTGGCGGGTTCCACGCTGTTCCTCCCGGTCACGGTCCCCGGTGCGCTCCTCAGCGTGGGCGACGGACATGCGGCCCAGGGCGACGGCGAGGTGGGCGGCACCGCCATCGAGTGCCCGATGACCTCCCGGCTTGTCCTGGACCTCGAGCCGAACCCGCCCCTCGAGACGATCCACGCGCTCACCCCCACAGCTCGAATCACCTTCGGCTTCGACGCCGACCTCAATGCGGCCACCGCGGAGGCGCTCAGTGCGATGCTCACGTGGCTGCAGTCGCTGCTGGGGCTGTCGCGGACGCACGCCCTGGCCCTCGCCAGCTCGGTGGTGGACCTGCGGATCACGCAGATCGCCAACGAGACGTGGGGAGTGCATGCCGTCCTCGCCCATGACGCCGTCGTGCGCGCCGACTGAGGCGACGCTGCGGGCGCCAGTCGGCGACGCGGCGCGGAACAGGGTAATTTCGTAGGGTGACTTCCTCAGGCGCCAAGCCCCCCTTCTACATCACCACCGCCATCTCCTACCCCAACGGCGTGCCGCACATCGGTCATGCCTACGAGGCGATAGCGACTGACACCATGGCCCGGTTCAAGCGCCTCGACGGGTATGACGTCCTGTTCCTGACCGGTACCGACGAACACGGGCTCAAGATGCAGCAGACGGCTGATCGGGAGGGCGTTCCGGTGCGCGAACTCGCCACTCGCAACGCGCAGGCCTTCCAGGCCATGAACGACGTCGTCGGCTCCTCCTACACCCGGTTCATCCGGACCACGGATGCGGACCACTACGCTGCCGCAACCGAGATCTGGCGCCGGATGGAAGAACACGGTGATATCTACCTCGACAAGTACGCCGGGTGGTACTCGGTGCGTGACGAGGCGTTCTGGGTCGAGGACGATACCGAGCTCCGCGCCGACGGCCTGCGGTACGCCACGGAGACCGACACCGAGGTCACCTGGACCGAGGAGGAGAGCTATTTCTTCCGCTTGTCCGCCTATTCGGACAAGCTCCTGGCCCTGTACGAGGCGCAGCCGGAATTCGGCGCGCCCCAGTCCCGCTTCAACGAGGTCATCAGCTTCGTGAAGCGCGGCCTCGAGGACCTTTCCATCAGCCGCACCACCTTCGGCTGGGGCGTACCGGTGCCGGGCAACGACCGCCACGTCATGTACGTCTGGGTGGATGCCCTCACCAACTACCTCACCGGGGCCGGTTTCCCCGACGTCGACTCCGAGCCGTTCCGTAAGTACTGGCCGGCCGATGTCCATGTGATCGGCAAGGACATCTCACGGTTCCACGCCATCTACTGGCCGGCCTTCCTGATGTCCGCGCAGCTCGACCTGCCGAAGCGCATCATGATCCACGGGCACCTGCACAACAAGGGCGTCAAGATGTCCAAGTCGCTCGGCAACACCGTGGCGCCGCAGGTCTGGGTGGAAAAGTACGGCCTGGACCAGGTGCGGTTCTTCCTCCTGCGGGAGGTGCCCTTCGGTGCCGACGGCTCCTACAGCCACGACGCCGTGGTGGGAAGGATGGACGCGGACCTCGCCAACAACTACGGCAACCTCGCCCAGCGGTCCCTTTCCATGGTCGCGAAGAACTGTGGCGGCAAGGCTCCACAGCCCGGGGCGCTGGACCCCGCGGACACCGCGATCCTCGCCCAGGCCGCCGCCCTGCTGGATACCTGCAGGGCGGCGTTCGCGAAGCAGGAATTCTCCCGCGCCCTGGAGGCCGTCTGGAAGGTGCTCGGCGACACGAACGCCTATTTCGCCGAGCAGCAGCCGTGGGTCCTGCGGAAAACCGACCCACCGCGGATGGACACGGTCCTGTATGTGACGCTCGAGATCCTGCGCATCGTCTCGATCCTGGCGCAGCCCGTGATGCCCGGCAGCGCAGCACAGCTGCTCACCGCGCTCGGCCAGGGAACGGCCGACGACGACGCCCTGCGCACCTTCGCAGCGGTCAGCACCCCGCTGGTTCCCGGGACCGGCCTTCCCTCGCCCGTTCCGGTCTTCCCGAAGTATGCGGGGGAGCCCGACGCCGGCTAGGTACTCAGTCGACCCGAAGGAACCGGTCCGGGGCCGATTCCTTCATGATGTCCGCAATCTCCGCCTGCTGCTGTCGGGCAGCAGTCAGCAGGCGGAGGAGCTCTTCCTCAGTGAAGCCGAGCCGGTCAGCGGCCGGGGCGGAGTGCAGAAGTGAGATGAGCGTCTCCCACAGGGCTTCCTTTCCCCGGAGGAGGGACAGCAGTGTCTCCAGCTCCAACTGGGCACCGGCGTTCCCCTTCCGACGCAAGGGATTGACGGGATTGACCGCGGCCAGCCGGGCCATCGAGTGGGCGACAAACATCTTCACCCTGCCGGGCCGGTGTCCGAACTGCTCGATCGCCCGACGGAGGGCAGCACGTTCGTCGTCGATGTCCTGTGCCAGCCGGGTGATGACTTCCTGGTGCCGGGTTCCGGACCAGGACCGCGCTGCCGCCTCGAAAAGCCGCACGCCGTTCGTGGCGCCCATCAGGTGCATGTCGAGATAAGCCTCGAGGTCCGGGTACTTTCCGTGCGTCATTGCATACTTTCCCGTGCTGTCATCTTCTGCTGCAAACTCCATGATCGATGCGTTCCCCGCAGCGAAACGTTAGCCGACGTGGGACAGGATGCGCCATCGCCACTGCATCGTGTCCAGCGAATGAGACGGTTTGTCCAGTACCCGGCCGTTTTCCCTAACCTTGGGGGATGAGCGAATCTCCGGCCCACGCCTCCAGTTCCCGCATCGACCTCGCCGTCATTCCGGGTGACGGCATCGGCCCCGAAGTGACCACGGAGGCCGTCAAGGTGCTCCGCGCAGTCACAGCGGGACAGGTGGACGTCGTACTGACGCAGTACGATCTCGGCGCCGAGCACTGGCTCGCCACGGGGGAGACGCTGCCCGACGCCACGTTGGCGAAAATCCGGCAGCACGACGCCATCCTCTTCGGGGCGGTGGGCGCTGCCCCCGGGGACACCCGTATTCCCTCAGGAATCATCGAGCGGGAGATGCTGCTCAAACTGCGCTTCGCACTGGATCACTACGTGAACCTGCGGCCATCCCGGCTGTATCCCGGCGTGGCCAGCACGCTGGCGAACCCCGGCGAGATCGACTTTCTCGTGGTCCGCGAGGGGACCGAGGGGCCCTATGTCGGCAACGGTGGCACACTGCGCGGCGGCACGGTCCACGAGATCGCGACGGAGGTTTCGCTCAATACAGCGCACGGGGTGGAGCGGGTGGTCCGTGATGCGTTCCGGAGGGCAAGCGGACGGCCCCGCAAGAAGCTCACCCTGGTGCACAAGCACAACGTCCTGGTATACGCGGGTCATCTGTGGAAGCGGACAGTGGAAGCCGTCGCGGAAGAGTTCCCCGACGTCACCCATGACTACCTGCATGTCGACGCCGCCATGATCTTCCTGGTGAGCGACCCGGCCCGGTTCGACGTCATCGTGACGGACAACCTCTTCGGCGACATCATCACCGACCTCGCCGCAGCGGTGACCGGCGGCATCGGACTGGCGGCCTCCGGCAACCTCAACATGGACCGCACCGCGCCGTCCATGTTCGAGCCCGTCCATGGTTCAGCACCCGACATCGCGGGCCAGCAGAAAGCCGACCCCACCGCCGCCATTCTTTCGGCCGCCCTCCTGCTGCGTCACCTTGGTCATGAGGACGCTGCCGCGCGTGTGGAAACTGCCGTCCAGGCGGACATCGCGTCCCGCGGCGTACAGAAGCGAAGCACCGCGGCCGTGGGCGATGCTATCGCCGCCGCCGTGTCCTAAGCTGGTGAGTGATCACTAACCGAAAGCTCGCCCGGAGGAATCATGACAGCCACTGAGCTGGAGTTTGCCCAGTATCTTTCCACCACACCTGCAACGCCGGAACGGCGCGATGCCATCCTCGCCAACCCGGGCTTCGGCAACTATTTCACCGACCACACCACGGTGGTGGACTTCGCGGTCAACGAGGCGGGCGTGGGTGGCTGGCACAGCCCGCGGATCGAACCCTATGGTCCGATCGCCCTCGACCCGGCCGCCGCCGTGCTGCACTACGGCCAGGAAATCTTTGAAGGCATGAAGGCGTACCGGCACGCGGACGGATCGGTCTGGACGTTCCGTGCAAATGCGAACGCGGCCAGGCTCAACCGGTCCGCCGTCCGGCTGGCACTGCCGCAGCTTCCCGAAGAGTTCTTCCTCGAATCCCTGCGTCAGCTGGTGACCGCCGATCAGGCATGGATTCCATCGGGCGACGGCGAGAGCCTCTACCTCCGCCCCTTCATGATTGCCACCGAGGCGTTCCTCGGTGTGCGGCCGGCCCGTGAAGTGACCTTCCGGGTCATCGCTTCGCCCGCGGGGAACTACTTCGGCGGCGAGGTGAAGCCCGTGGCCATCTGGGTGTCCCGGAACTACGCGCGCGCAGGGCGTGGCGGCACCGGGGCAGCCAAGGCCGGCGGAAACTATGCGTCCTCGCTCGCCGCCCAGCTGGAGGCCGAGGCGCACGGCTGCAAGCAGGTGCTGTTCCTCGATCAGTTCAACGACAACGCTGTCGAGGAGCTCGGTGGAATGAACGTGTTCTTCGTCTTCCGGGACGGTTCACTGGTGACGCCCGCACTGTCCGGCACCATCCTCGAGGGAGTGACGCGCTCCTCGGTGATCCAGCTCGGCCGGGACCGCGGCATGAACGTGGTGGAACGCAAGATCACCCTCGATGAGTGGCGCGACGGCGTGGCATCGGGCGACATCACCGAGGTGTTCGCCTGCGGCACTGCCGCCGTCATCACCCCCATCGGTTCCCTGCGCGACGGCGACGAAGTGATCGGAGCGCCTGACTCGGCAGCGGGAGAGGTCACCATGTCGATCCGCAGCCAGCTCCTGGGCATCCAGACGGGTACGGGCGAGGATCGGCACGGCTGGCTGACCCGGCTCGTCTAGGAGACGCCAAGGGGAGGCGCCGATCCGCGGCGCCTCCCAACCTTCTCCACGCGCCCGCACCAACCTTCGCTGAACGCTCCGCCATGGGAAGTTGCGCAGCAGCGGTGGGTGAACGACGACGGCACCCACCACACATGCACAAGTTCTGCGGGCAGCCCTCGTGGACCGGAGCCTTGCGGCCCCTACAGGCTGTCGGCGGGCACCTTCAGGTACTTGCTGCCCGTGAGTAGCTCCGTCACCGGGCCTGCCGGGAGCGGTCTGCTGAAGTAGTAACCCTGTCCGCTGGAGCACCCCAGATCCCGCAGCTTATCGGCCTGCTCCTTCGTTTCAATGCCCTCGAAAACCGCCTCGAGCCCGGCGGCGCGGATGAGCTGGAGGATCGCCGCAACAAAGTCCAGCTGCCCTGGCCGGGTGTCGAGGTCAACCAGCAGTGAGCGGTCCACCTTGACCATGCTGACCGGGAGTTCGCGCAGGTAGCTGATGGAGGAGTACCCGGTCCCGAAGTCGTCGATCTCGATGCCGACGCCCAGTTGCTGCAGGCTGAGCAGTGAGTACATTTCCACCTCGCCGCGCGTGACAATGGCCGTCTCGGTGATTTCCACCACCAGGTTCTGGGCGGGTACCCCGAGCTCGCGCAGGAGCGCGCGGACATGGTCCACCAGGTCAAGCTGTTTCAGTTCGACGGCGGACAGGTTCACCCTCAGCTGGAAGTCGTCGTCGAGGGGCAGTGTGCGCCTCCACTCCGCAAGCTGCCGCAGCGAGTGCAGCATGACCCAGCGGTCGAGATCGTGGATGGCCCCGATCTCCTCGGCAAGCGGTATGAAGGTATCCGGTGGGATGAGCCCACGGACGGGGTGCTGCCACCGGACCAGCACCTCGACGCCGAGGATGCGGTTCGTCGAGAGCTCCACCACCGGTTGGTAGTGGAGGACCAGATCGTCGGACGCGATGGCGCCACGCAGCTCGGTGGCCATCTGGCTCCGCGATTGGCGCGTGTACAGCATCAGTGGCTCGAATACCTTGATGATGCTTCGACCCTCCCGCTTTGCGGCGTACATGGCGGTGTCGGCGTCCAGAAGGAGATCCTCCGCGCTCTGTCCGGGGTCCCCGAGGCGCACGCCGATGCTTGCCCTCGAGTGCACGTACAGATCCTCCAACTGGATCTGCTTCCCGAGAACCTGCAGTGCACGGCGCGCCACCTGCATCGCGACGTCCATGGTGGCCTCGGGAAGGAGGATGGCGAACTCGTCTCCGCCGAGGCGTGCCACCATGTCCCTCTTGCGCACCACGCTGTTGAGCCGCGCGGCCACCTCCTGGAGTACGCGGTCGCCGGCGTCATGGCCGAAGCGGTCATTGACGTTCTTGAACGAGTCGAGATCGAGGAGGATGAGCGCGGGAGGCAGGGCGCCGTCGTGAGTTCTTGCGAGGGCTGTCTCCATGCCCTCCATCAACGCCACCCGGTTCGCAAGCCCCGTCAGGGCGTCCGACATCGCCATCTTCATCATGTCGAGGTGCGCTTGCCGAAGCATCGCGGTTCGGCTCTCCACCCTCTTCTCGAACTGGTCGTACACCTGCTCCAGCTCCTCGGCGAGGAGATTGACGCCGGTGATGACGGCGTCCACCTCGTCGCGCGCGCAGGAGGGCTCGATCCGGCTGCTGAGGTCCCCGCGCGACAACCGTACGATGCTGTCGACGAGAATGGCCAGCCGCGGGTCCTTCTTGTCAGCGCTCATCAGACTCAGGGTACCTTCGATACCCGGCGAGCCACTCGAGCGCCTCGCTCCTGGACGAGAAGAATTCGACGGGGCACGACGGCGGTTGGCCGCCCAGGAGGAAGCTCCCGATCACCCGGTCCACGGGACTTGATCCCAGCAGGGCGATCGCCGTCGAAACACTGGCTCGTCCCAGGACGGCGCGCGCTTCGCGGTCGATCGACAGCACCCCGCTGATGTCGATGAGCAACGGGCGCGCTACGGTGCCGGCCAGCTCCCGTGCTTCTGCGGCTTTGGCTTCCGCAATGGCTTCAGTGATACGTTCCCCGGCCGACAGCGTCATGATCGTGATGCCGTTCGAATCCGCGGTCGCGTCCGGGTCGGTGTGCTGCCCTCGCGCGTCGAGGTCGCTGGACGCGTCCGCTTCCCCGGGCGGTTCCTCACGCATCCGTATCCTGCCCTACGAGAGTGAGGTGCCGGTGGAATCCGGCCGGCGCAGCAGCCGGCGCGGAATAACCGGCGAAGCTTGCCCCGCCGGGCGACAATGCACAGCAGGGCGGGAAGGGCTGCCACACCGAGGTGGGAGGTGCGGCTATTGAATTCGACATGTTCATCCCCAGCAGTTCGGCAGCGGCAAGGCGCGGCCTCGTCAGCAATTTTCCGATACCGGAGACCACGGACCCGAAACCTGGAAGCTGTCCCCGATGTGAGACCGGAAGGGACGGTTGCGGATCGATCGGCTTCTTGCTGCCGATCTGTGATCGAGGAAACAGTACCACCGATCCGTGCCGCTTCAGCCTCGTGATGCGGGCCCTGCCCTCCTCCGGCACGGGAGGACTCAGGTGGCGGTCGGCTCGATATCGTCGATGAGTTCGCGCGCCGAGCCGGCCCTGCTGGGGGCGCCCGCCTTACTGAACAGCTTCTCGCTTTTCTTGAGGTTCTGCGCTGCTTCGGGTTCAGCCTTCTTCGCCTTCAGCGCCCGCCCGAGGAGCAGGTGCGCTTCGGCCGCAGTGTGTGTGGCGAGCAGCTTGTCCTTGCTGATAACGAATCGCAGGCGCTCTGCAGCTGCCTCGTACTGGCCTGTCAACACCAGCCAGTGCGCCCTGGTCAGCGCCAGTTCCAGCTTGTCCCGCTCGCTGCCTCCCACAATCGAGATGGCCAGCTCAGCGCGGTCGATGCATTCGAGTGTTTCAGGCTGGACGACGCCGGCTGCGAGGCGGATTTCGGCGGAGGCCCGGTTGAATTTGGCCCACAGCTCGAGGTCGTTCGTCGGTGAAAGGTTTTCCGCGGCAAGGCGGTGGTACTTGGTGCCTTCCTCGGGCTGGTTCAGGAGGAAGGCCACGTTGCCGATGGCCCAGTAGCTCATGCCGGCACTTTGCGAACTCGGGTTGCCCTGCAGGAGTGCAGCCAAGGCGAGGCATTGCACCCACGCTTCGTCGAGTTGGTCGCTGTCGGCCAGCGCGGCGATTAGAGCGTACTGCGCTTTGATGAGGGATTCCTGTTGCTCTGGATCGGCCTCAGCAGCGGCGGCCGCGTGTCGCGCCGCAATGACAGCTTCAGCGAGATCTCCGCAGCCTTGAAGGGCGAACGACAAATTGGTTGCCACCCTCGTTGTAAGCGCTGACGACTGAACTGTCAATGGGTGATCGTTCAGCACTTGGGAAACCTCGGCGGATTCCCTCATGAGGCCGAGCTTGCGCAGGCACTCGGACTTCAAGAAGGTCATATTCCACCACGCGTCGATATCATCGAGCTTCAAAGCCGCCGTTGCTGCCTCATCGGCGAGCGCGCGAGCTCCAGCGTAATCCCGCTGGTTCCACGAGTCACGGGCCCTGAGCTCAAGAAGCATACGCTCGCCGGGTTCACTATGATGAGCCATTGCCACCTCCTGTCGCGGTGCACCGTGTTGCCACCGGTGCTGTTGAGGCAAAGCCCCTGGTTGCCGCGCTCAGTCTAGGGCAATGCGGATGAAATGTATTGGGAAGTTAAAATAGTTGCTGAAGTTACTGGTGTGAACGCAGTCTTCTCGTATACTGTCGAATCAATCGCACCCGCGAGAAGCAAAAGGTCTCTCTCCCCTCAAGCCCAAGGATCACCATCATGAAGAAGATCGCCGCAACCGTTATGTTGTCAGCACTGCTCGTAGCCGGTGGAGGATCGGCGGCGTTTGCTGCTGATTCCAAGTCCTCGGCCAAGACGACATCACCCTCAGTTTCGAGCACCGACGTCAACCGCTGGCCTTCCTAGTCTTTCAAGGCAGCGGCTCTCAGGCCGCTGTCCTACCCTAGTACGTCGAGCATCACCCTCAGCACCACGAAGAGCCGCGGGCCTACACCTTTTGGGGAGGTACGTCCGCGGCTTTCGCGTGCCCTGGATCAATTTAGTCCCTCCTTGGGTGCTGCTACTCCCCGCACAAACCACGACCTGTAGCCTTGGGGCATGCGAATTGCGCGTTTTGTGGTGGATGATGATCCGATGTTCGGCGTGGTCGAGGGGCCCGAGGGAAGCGAAGAAGTGGCGGTGATCAACGGTGATCCGTTCTATGCCGGCGTCCAACTGACCGGGGTGCGCCACGCCCTCGAGGACGTAAGGCTCCTGGCGCCGGTGATCCCGCGCAGCAAGGTGGTGGGCATCGGGCTCAACTATGCCGACCACGCAAGCGAAATGGGCTCGGCGCCCCCGACGGCTCCGCTGATGTTCCTCAAGCCGAACACCTCAGTGGTCGGCCCCGGGGATCCGGTGATGCTGCCGTCGTTCTCCGACCAGATCTCGTACGAAGCCGAACTGGCAGTGGTGATCGGCCGCATCTGCAAGGACGTCCCCCTCGAGCGGGTCGACGACGTCATCTTCGGGTACACCTGCGCCAACGACCTCACTGCGAGGGACGTCCAGATGACCGACAGTCAGTGGGCGCGCGCCAAGGGCTTCGATACGTCCTGCCCCATCGGGCCGTGGATCGAAACGGACCTGGATCCTGAGAACCTCAGCATTCGGGGAACCCTCGACGGCGAGCTCCGCCAGGATGGCTCCACGAGTGACATGGTCTGGGGCGCCCGCGAACTCGTGTCCTATGTGTCCCAGGCCTTCACCCTGCTCCCGGGGGACATCATCCTCACGGGAACGCCGGCCGGCGTCGGCCTGATAGCCGATGGCCAGCGCTTCGACGTCGACATCGAGGGAATCGGCAGGCTGTCCAATCCCGTCCGGCGCTGACCTGTCCGGACTGAATACGGCGTCAGGGGAACGCTTCATGCCGACGACTTCGCGGCGCACCTACCCTGCACCCGCCATTCGGCCCGGCTACTAGACTTGCACCATCATGACTACAGCAGCTGAGCTCCCCACTGTCACCGCATCCACTGCCGTCCGCGTGCGGTTCTGCCCGTCGCCCACAGGTACTCCCCATGTCGGCCTGATCCGCACCGCCCTGTTCAACTGGGCCTACGCCCGGCACACCGGCGGAAAGCTGATCTTCCGCATCGAGGACACGGATGCCGCCCGGGACAGCGAGGAGAGCTACGGGCAGCTGCTTGAAGCGATGCGGTGGCTCGGCATCGACTGGGACGAGGGAGTGGAGGTCGGCGGGCCCCATGCTCCGTACCGCCAGTCGGAGCGGAGCGACCTGTATACGGACGTCATCACCAGGCTGGTGGACGCCGGCCACCTGTATGAGTCGTTCTCGAGCCCGGAGGAGGTCGAGGAACGACACCGAACGGCGGGCCGCGACCCGAAGCTCGGCTACGACAACTTCGACCGTGGGCTCACCATCGAGCAGCGCTCGGCCCTGCGGGATGCAGGCCGGGAGCCGGTCCTGAGGCTACGCATGCCGGACGAGGACATCACCTTCACCGACCTGGTGCGCGGCGACATCACCTTCCGGGCCGGAAGCGTTCCCGATTTCGCCGTCGTCCGTGCCAGCGGCGCGCCCCTCTACACCCTGGTCAACCCGGTCGATGACGCCCTCATGGGCATCACCCACGTTCTGCGGGGAGAGGACCTGCTGTCCTCCACCCCCCGGCAGGTCGCCCTCCACCGCGCGCTGATCGATATCGGGGTGGCCCGCCACATGCCGATCTTCGGGCACCTTCCCTACGTGATGGGGCAGGGGAACAAGAAGCTGTCCAAGCGGGACCCGGAATCGAACCTCTTCCTGCATCGGGAGCGCGGGTTCATCAAGGAAGGCCTGCTCAACTACCTGTCCCTCCTCGGCTGGAGCCTGTCCGCCGACGAGGACATCTTCACGGTGGATGAACTGGTGGAGAAGTTCGACATCTCCGACGTCCTCGGGAACCCTGCCCGCTTCGACCTGAAAAAGGCCGAAGCCATCAACGGCACCCATGTGCGGCTCCTCGACCCAGCCGAATTCCGGACACGACTCGTCCCCTTCCTCGTCGCCGCAGGGCTCGTCGGAGATCCACTGGATCCGCGCGAGACGGCCATCATCGCGGAGGCAGCGCCCCTGATCCAGGAGCGCATCACGCTGCTCGGGGAGGCCCCGGAGATGCTCGGCTTCCTCTTCAAGAACGACGACGCCATCGACGTGGCGGACGACGCCCGGAAGGGGCTGCCCGCCAACCTCACCGAGGTGCTCGACAGCGCACTCGAGGCCCTCGACAACGCCGCAGGCTGGGATGCGGAGTCCATCCAGACCGCGCTCCGCGAGGCACTCGTCGACGGGCTCGGACTCAAGCCCCGGCTTGCCTTCGGTCCCGTCCGCACGGCCATCTCGGGGCGACGGATCTCACCGCCGCTCTTCGAGTCGATGGTGATACTCGGCCGGGAGTCCTCCCTGGCGCGCATCGGGGCATTCCGCGCAGCGGCCGGCCAGTAGGGGTGGCAATGGACAACGGCTTCGGAGCCGGTTATCCGCTGGGTGTCCTTTTCGATATCGACGACACCCTCGTGGACCTCGAAGGCGCCATGGGAGCCACCCTCCATGAAATTGCCGACGAGGGGCTGAGCCATCTCAGCGATGATGACTGGATCGAATACAAGCGGCTGTACGCGCGTGATCCCGAACGCCACTACGACAGCTTCCTCCAGGGCCGGGCCACTTTCACCGAGCAGCGGATCAAGCGCGCCGCCCACGCGCGGGCGGGTTTCACATCGGTGCCGTTCGACGCCGAGGCCGCGGCGGGGTGGAACCGGGCGTACGAGTCCACCCTTCCGCACCACTTCCGGGCGTACGACGACGTCGTCCCGCTGCTCGATGTACTGGACGAGCGGAACATTCCCTACGGGGTGATCAGCAACAACGTCCATGACTATCAGCGGGCCAAACTCGACCGCGCAGGTCTCTCCCGCATTCGGATCCTCGTGGGCATCGATGCCGTGGAAGCAGCAAAACCCGATCCTGCGATTTTCGCGGAGGGAGTCCGGCTGCTGGGAACTCCGGCTGCCCGCACCCTGTATGTAGGAGACAATCCGGTGCTCGACGCCAGGGGCGCCGATGACGCCGGCCTGGTGGGCGTGTGGCTCGACCGTGCCGGCGTCGAAACCGCGGGAGGCCCGCAGCGCCGGATCAGCACCCTGAGCTCCGTTTTGCAGTTCTTGCCACCCGTCCGGTAAAGTTGATTCTCGGCGCGACGCGGTTATGCGGTCGGATTCCTGCTGGTTGGGACTCGGAAAAGTGCCATTGGGGTATGGTGTAATTGGCAACACACTGGTTTCTGGTACCAACATTCTAGGTTCGAGTCCTGGTACCCCAGCGCAGGAAACTGCAGAGCACCGCTGTTGAAGCGGTAGTAACAAAAACAGTAGTAGTAGCACAGAACAGTACTGGCCCCATCGTATAGCGGCCTAGTACGCTGCCCTCTCACGGCGGTAACGCGGGTTCGAATCCCGCTGGGGTCACGATTGTCCTGGCATCAGGACAGGAAATGAACGTCCCGGACTTCGGTCCGGGGCGTTTTTTCGTGGTCCGCGGGCTATTACTCCCGGTCGAGGGAAGTCCGGTGGCTGCTGGCAGAATGGAAGGATGAACGCATCCTCCCCTCCAGCCGGGCCGCAGGGGCTTTCGGCACTGTTTCAGGAGGTACGGGACGCTTTGGCGCGGACCACCTTTCCGCTGGCTCTCAGCGGCTCCGCTGAATCACGGGCGGCCGCTGCCGCTGCTGCGGCCCAACTGGACGACTACATCCTGCCGCGCCTGGCCGACGTCGATGCACCGCTGCTCGCCGTCGTCGGCGGTTCCACAGGCGCCGGGAAATCGACGCTCGTCAACGCCCTTGTGGGCAAACCCGTCACCCGCTCGGGTGCCATCCGCCCCACGACCCGCCAACCCATACTGCTCCACCACCCGCTGGATGCCGGCTGGTTCTCGAGCCAGCGCGTGCTGCCGTCCCTGACACGGGTCCAGTCAGGCGGGGGACAGCAGCGGGGGCAAAACCTTGAACAAGACCCCGGGCAGCACGCTGGGCAGAACCCCGGGCAGCAGACTCCACAGCGGCTTCGGCAGCAGCCCGAAGCCTGGCTCGCTACGAACGCGGGGCCGCAACCCGGACCGCGACCCAGCCGTCCACCCCGGCACCCGGTCCAGGAAGCCCCTCCGGGTGCCACCGCCACCCTCCTCCTGCGAGCGGACACCTCGATCCCCGTGGGACTGGCTATCCTCGACGCGCCGGACGTCGATTCGATCGCCGATGAGAACCGGCGGCTCGCGGGCCAGTTGCTCGCCGCC
>NZ_KI914893.1:79216-82137 GCF_000520555.1 Arthrobacter sp. Br18
TGCTCGCCGCCGCCGATCTGTGGCTTTTCGTCACCACCGCCAACCGGTACGCGGATGCGGTGCCGTGGACGCTCCTTTCGGAGGCGGCGCAGCGGGACGTCCTGCTCGCCGTCGTTCTGGACCGTGTCCCGGCGGGCGTGGAGGAGGAGATCCGGGAAGACCTGCTGGCACTGTTGGCGGCGAAGAACCTGGCGCACGCGCCGATCTTCGTGATACCGGAGGTGGCGCTCGACGCGGAGGGGATGCTTCCTTCCGGTGCCGTCGCTCCCGTCCGGCGCTGGCTCGAAAGTCTGGCGGCCGATGCCGAGGGTCGGCGGAATATCGGACGACGCACCCTCACCGGAGCCGTCCGGGCACTCGGAATGAGGATCAGCGAGGTTGCCGATGCGGCCAGTGCCGAACAGGCCGCGGCGGCCGGTCTGCGAAACTCCGCCACCACCGCCTTCGACGTCGCCCTCGGCGGAATTCTGCGCTCCACGGAAGATGGAACGCTGCTGCGCGGCGAGGTGCTCGCACGGTGGCAGGACTTTGTCGGCACCGGCGAGTTCATGCGCGGAGTGGAGACGAAGATCGGCCGGCTCCGGGACAGGGCGGGGGCGTTCTTCACCGGCAAACCGGCACCGGCGCAGACCGTGGCAGCGGCGATCGAGAGCGGACTCCATGCCGTCATCGTCGAGGAGGCAGCGAAGGCCGCGGAGGCCGTCGAGACCAGGTGGCGCGCCGACGACGCCAGCCGGGCACTCCTCGCCGGACACACATCACACAACAGCGCCGAGTTCTCGGCGCGCGCCGCTGCCGAGGTGAGGCAATGGCAGCAGGACCTGCTCGAACTGGTGCGGTCCGAGGGAAGCAGCAAGAGGTTCGCTGCGAGGATGCTCTCCTTCGGGGTCAATGGAGTGGCGGTGGCCCTCATGGTGGTGGTCTTCGCGTCAACGGGCGGCCTCACCGGCGGTGAGGTCGGCATTGCCGGAGGTTCGGCTGTGGTCGGCCAGAAGCTCCTCGAGGCGGTTTTCGGTGATGACGCGGTGCGGCGGCTCGCGCGCACCGCGAAGGACAACCTGCGACAGCGGTGCGGGAGGCTTCTGCATGCCGAGCAGACGAGGTTCGAGGCGCTCCTTTCGCCGCTTTCCGAGCAGACCCAGCCGGAGGCGCTGCGCCGCTACGCCACCGCGCTGGCCACACTGCAACTGACCCAGGAACCGGCCTCCCGCACCGGCGAGCCGCGTCCAACCACCGCACGAGCGGCTGAACCCCAGTGAGCCGTCGGCAGGCTTCGCGGGGCAGCACCCTGCAGGAACAGCTTTCGGCCCTCGACACGGCGCGTGAGCTGGGCGCCGGGCGCCTTGACGAACGCCGGCTCGGGAAGCTGCGGAGCGTCCTCGACCGTGCCGGAAGCAGGCGCTCCCTGTCCGCCGAACACACCGTCGTTGGAGTGTTCGGCCCCACCGGGAGCGGGAAGTCATCCCTCGTCAACGCGCTCAGTGGAACCGAGCTTGCACGGGTGGCGGCGCGACGCCCTACAACGTCCTCGCCGCTGGCTCTCGTGTGGGGTTCGGCCGGCAGCGCCGACCTGCTGGACTGGCTGCAGGTGGACGAGCGCCACGACATGCCGGCGGATTCACCCCTGGTCGGAGGAGCGGCAGGGCTGATCCTGCTTGACCTGCCCGATTTCGATTCGACGGCGAGCGCGCACCGCGCTGTCGTGGAGCGTATGGCGGGCCAGGTGGACGTCCTCCTGTGGGTGGTTGATCCCCAGAAGTACGCCGACGCGGCACTCCACCAGGGCTTCCTGGCGCCCCTTGCCTCCCATGGGGCCGTCACGCTGGTGGCGCTCAACCAGTCGGACCGGCTCAGCGACTCCGCCCTGCCCGAGGTGACGGCGTCGCTGGCCGGCATCCTTGCGGGGGAGGGACTCGACGGCGTCGGGGTGTTTCCGGTCTCCGCCAGGACGGGCGCCGGTCTGGAGGCGCTTTCTGCTGCCATCCGGAACCTCGCCGCGCGGAAAAGCGCCGCCAACGAGCGACTGGCCGCCGACGTCGTGGTTGCCGCAGCGGAGCTTACGCAGTACACGGGACCGGGTGACCTGCTGATTCCCGGGGCTTCCGCACGAGCTGCCCTTGCCGAAGGCCTGACCGCTGCGGCGGGCGTCGGGGCCGTGGTTGACGCCGTCGCCGCTTCCTACCGGCGTGATGCGCACGCCGCGACCGGGTGGCCCGTCACACGGTGGATCGGTGCGTTGCGCCCCGACCCCCTGCGTCGGCTGAACCTCCGCCGCGCGGATATTGATCCGGTGCTGCGGCGTACCTCCCTGCCCGCCGGTGAGCCTGCCCAGCTCGCGAAAGTGGACCGCGCCGTCCGCACGTATGCCGATGAGGCGGCAGGTTCCGCCGTCGAGCCGTGGCGCAGCTCCATCCGGGATGCTGCCCGAGGGTCGGTGCCGGTGTTGCTGGACGGCCTCGACCAGGCTGTCGCCGGCACCGATCTCTCCACGGGGCGGCGTGCCTGGTGGTGGGCCCTTGCGGGACTGCTCCAGTGGGTGGCCTTCGCCGCTCTTGTTGCGGGGGCCGGTTGGCTCGGCCTTCTTGCCCTGGGCGGGTTCCTTCAGCTGCAATTGCCGCAGACGCCGCGCGTGGAGGGCTTCCCCGTGCCCACGCTGCTGATCGTCTCCGGTGCCGGCGCCGGAATGCTGCTCGCGGTTCTTTCCGCCGTCGTGGCCCGTTTCGGCGCGAAACTGCGGAGCCGCAGGGCACGACGGAGGCTCGCCGCTGCAGTTGCGCGGGTGGCAGCTGACACGGTTGCGGAACCGGTCGCTGCCGAGATCTCCAGGTACAACGCCTTCCGGGCGTCGGTCGAAGTATCGGCTCGCAGGGCGTAGGGCCAGGCCCGCAGCAGCCGAGAACTGCGGCCTGCGAGGCCTAGGC
>NZ_KI914893.1:82237-91008 GCF_000520555.1 Arthrobacter sp. Br18
ACGGCGGCGGGCCATCGAACCGGACAGTCAGCCTGCCTCCTTCGTACGGGTGGGTCGGTTGTGGCCTGCGCAGATCCACTCGATGCCGGTGCTGGCAATGCGTTCGCGCAGGAGCTGCTCGGTTTCCCCGGCAACCGCCCTGTCACTGATCACCGGCCGGAGAATGAACTGGCGGAGCCCGCCGTCCTTGCGGACGGTGACCGAATCCCCGCTGAACAGGACGGATTGCCACTGAAAGGCGAAGTGGCCCGGTGTGTGGCCGGGGGTGGGGAAGTAGTCGAGCCCTTCGAAGATGCTTCCGGTGCCTTCCAGTTCCTCTACCTGGTCGGGATAGGGTATCGACGTCAGTCGCTGCATGAGGCGCCGCACGGCCGTGGGCGGAGTTCGATCACCACGAAGGATCGCGGCGTCCGCTCGGCCCAGCCACACCCGTGCGCCGAGTTCCCGCTGCAGGCGGGCTGCCACCTGGACATGGTCGAAGTCGTAGTGGGTGAGCACCAGATCGATGACCCGGCCTACCCGTGCTTCGGAGTCGCGCAACTCCTTCAGGACGCCGTCATAGCCGGAAGAGATTCCCGGGTCGATGACGGCGGCGCCGGCGCTTCCGGCGACAACGTAGCCGTTGGCGCCCTTGGAGTGTTCGAGTTGGTAACAATTATTGGCAATCAAACGCATACAGGGTTTCCTTCGACGGTTGGGCCTATCCTGCCTGGAATGCCGTTTCCAGATCCTGGGCGACTTCCTCGGCGGTCTTCTGGTCGGTGAGCAAGGCCTGAATTCCGTTGATCATCGCATCGTTGAACACATCGGTGGTGAGGACATCGATGTTGTAGCCGAACTCACCGGTTCCGTCAGCGATCTGTGCTGCGTCGGTGACAACCTGGGCGAACAGCGGCGAAGTGTCGACGCCCTCGGTGTCCACCGGGAACGGCGGAATGGTGCTCTGGTTCTCGATGGTCCACCGTCCGTGTTCAGGCGTCATCAGGTAATCGAGGAACTTGATCGCCGCTTCGGGATTCGCTGTATTCGCTGAGACGAGTGGTCCTGAGCCGAGCCCGCCGCTGAAGATACCCTGGCCGTCCTCTGCGGGGAACGGGACATAGCCGACCTCGAAGTCGACCCCGTTCTGGATCTCCGGGGCAAGCCAGCTGCCGGTCGGAAGGATCGCTGCTTCCCCTGAGTAGAAGAGCGAGTTGCCGTCGTCGTAGGAGAGCGCCGTGGGGAATTCCGTCAGGTACCCGGCGGAACTGAACTGGTCCCAGGTGTTGAGGGCGGCCACGACGTCCGGCGAGGTCCACGGGGTTTCACCGGCGAGCAGGCTGTCCATTCCGTCCGGGCCGATGCGGCTGGACAACGCCATGCTGAGCAAATGCCCTCCCTGCCAGCCTTCCTTGTCGCTGATGGCGAAGGGGGTGATCCCTGCCTCGTCGATCCGGCCCGCCGCAGCTTCAAGGTCGCTGAGGTTCTCCGGCTGGTCGATGCCGAGTTCGTCGAAAATATTCTGATTGTAGAAAATTCCGATCGTTTCGATGTCTCCCGGAATACCGATCAGCTTGCCATCGGAGGTGACCCGCTCTTTGGCGAAGTCATACACCGGCCAGTCGTATTCTTCGTACGCGGCGGTGAGGTCATAGAGCAGGCCGGCTTCGGCAAGGGCACCCGCATAGCCGGGACCGGAGCCCCAGCCGAAGACGTCCGGTCCCTCACCGGACCGTAGCTGGGTCTGCAGGACTGTCCTCATGCTGTCCAGGGGCATGACTTCAAGTTCGACATCGATGTCGGGATTCTGCTCTTCGAACGTGGCGAGGTCGCCTTCGATCAGCTCGATGGTCTCTGCATCTTCGGGCTGCTCGATGAGGTAGCGGATCTGCTCGGTACCGCCGTCGTCGCCCTCGGAAGTGGGGGCGGTCCCGGTGCAGCCGGATATCATCAGTGCGAGCGCCGCGGCCGACGCCGGAAGGGTCATTCCAGGAATCTTCATGGTAGGTGTCCTTTTCTCAGAGGTGATCGGTAAGTGGTGACTGCGCGCGGTGGACAAGCCAGGAATTCATCCCTTTACCGCACCCGAAATGAAGCCCTCTGCGACCTGCCGCTGCATCAGGATGAAAATGATGACCACTGGAATAATCGTGATCAGGGAGCCGGCGGCGAGGGGGCCGATATCGATGGAGCGCCCCCCCATGAACTGGTAGAGCCCCGTGGTCAACGGCCGGTACCCTCCACCCGGCAGGTACAGCAGGGGCACCAGGAAGTTGTTCCAGTTCTGGATGAAGGTGAAAACGGCCAGGGCGCCGGCACCGGAGCGCACCAGCGGCAGCATGATCTTGACGAAGATCTGCCATTCCGAGCACCCGTCCACGCGGGCAGCCTGCTCCAGTTCGGTGGGGAGGTCGGAGAAGAATGCCCGCATGAAAAAGGTGCCGAAGGAGACCCCCGTGGAGGTGAGGACCAGGATCGCGCCAGGAAGCGTATCGAGCAGGCCGATGCCTCGAAGCTGGAAGAACAGGGGAATCATGTAGGCGAAGAACGGGACGAGCAGTCCCAGCACCACCAGGTAGAACGCGAAGGTTCGCCCTCTGAAGGGAAGCCGGGCGAAGGTGTAGCCGGCCATGGTGGAGAGAACCACCACAAGGAGGGTGCTGGGAACGGTCAGGATCACACTGTTGAGCAGGTAATCGCTGAATCCGCCCACTGTCCAGGCATTCACCAGGTTCTCGAAGGAGAACGACGAGAACAGCCCGAAGGGATTGGTCCGGACGTCCGCCTGCGTCTTGAGTGCTGTCGAGAAGATCAGGAGGACGGGAAAGAGGGAGATCGCCGAGATGACGATCAGGAGCAGGTGCTTTCCCGACAGGGCGGTTCTGCGCCGGGGAGACATGCGGTTGCGGGCAGCGGGGGGTCGATTTCCAGCCGCCTCGGCGGTCTCGATCAGTTGGTCCCCGGCTGCGGTGGTGTTCGTCATGCGCCTGTTCCTTGCAGAGAGAGCCGCCGTTGCAGCCTGTTCAGGGCCACCGCGCAGGGAATGGATAGAGCGGTGATCAGGAGCGCGAGCGTTGTCCCGTAGCTGATCTGGCTGAGCTGGAAGGCGCTGGTGTAGGCGTAGGTGCCCATCACATTCGTCGCGTTCGCCGGCCCGCCGCCGGTCATGATGAAGATGATGTCGAACACCTGGAACCCGCCGACGAGCGTGACGGTGGTGACCATGAGGAAGACCGGCATGATCTGGGGCAGGATGATGTAGCGAAGCTGCTGTCCTGCGTTGACCCCGTCAAGCCGGGAGGCGTCCATCTGTTCGAGGTCTACGTTGCGCAGTGCTGAAAGGAAAATAATTAGTACGAATCCGGTGATGGACCAGATCGCCGTGGCCATGACGGCGTAGAAGGCAGTGTCGGGATTGCCCAGCCACCCGGTGGCGAGGCCGCCGAGACCCAGTGCCTCGAGAGTCTTGTTCACCCAGCCGTTGACCGGGTTGTAGATCCACCCCCAGACAATTCCGATGGCTACCTGCGGGAGGACGTAGGGAAGGAAGAAGGCGAGCCGGTAGTAGATGCCGGCATGCCTGACATTCCACAGCAGCAGTGCCTGGACGAGGCCGATGACCAGGGGTATTGCAGTCCCGAGGACGATCCATATGACGTTGTTGCCGAGCGCATGCCACATTTCCGCATCGGCGAACATGCGGGTGTAGTTGTCGAGCCCCACGAAAGGCGGGGTGGGGTTGAGGCCGTCGAAGTCGACGAATGAATAGTAGATTGCATTGCCCAGTGGAAAGAGGAAGAAGACCGCCACCAGAAGCATCAACGGTGCGATGAGGGCGATTCCCAGGCGGGTCTGTGCCCGCCTGGTCACTCTCGGTGTGGTCGACTGCAGAGCCGCGCCCATCTCACAGTTCCTTCGGGACTTCGACGAGGAGTCCTCGTAAGGAGCTATTTCGCATGGTTGACTTCCTTGTCATGTGTCCTGCTGTTCCGGCGATCATCCGGAATCTGATACTAGGACAATACGCGCGGTGCTTCACTTACGGTGCCGGAGCGCTTCGAAAAGGTCATAGCCCGGGCGGTGAGGGGTATTTGCTGGTAGGAGCGGCGGCGGTGTCCGGGGCTCCGGACACCGCCTCCTTGCCTGCATCGGTGGAGAGCCAGTGGGAGAGTTTTTTTGCCGCGCGAGGGGGTTACTTTTCGGGCGGGCCGGGACAATGATAGGAAGTAGGCTTCCGTTTCGTTTCCGGGGTGGCGGGTATGGGCAGATACCGATTTCTCGACCGTCGGCATGCGGGAGGGGAGCTCGCGGGCTTCCTCGGGGTCTGGAGGTCCGAGGCGCCCCTCGTGATCGGGCTTCCCCGCGGCGGCGTTCCGGTAGCGGCAGAGATCTCGCTCGCCTTGGGGGCCGAGATGGATGTGGTGGTGGTGCGCAAACTCGGGTTCCCGAACCACCCGGAAACCGCCATGGCGGCACTGGCGTCGGCGGCCGGCACAACCGAGTTGGTGCGGAACCCGGACCTCATGGTCGAACTCGAGAAGCTCAAGGACGGTCGCCGCCTGTTCGAGGAAACGCTGGCGCGGGAAACCATCGAAATGGCCAGGCGTGAAAAGGAGTACCGCGGCCGGCGTCCGCCGCTGGCGGTGAGTGGGCGCACGGTGATCGTGGTTGACGACGGGCTGGCCACCGGTGCCACGATGCGGGCGGCGGTAGCCGCTCTACGTAAACTCGGTCCCCGTCGGATCATCGCCGCCGTGCCCGTCGGCGCGCCCATGGCCGTGAGACAAGTGCAGAAGCTGGCAGACGACGTCGTCTGCCCCTGGCAACCGGAGAGGTTCCGTGCGGTGGGCGCTGAGTATGAGCATTTCGGGCAGACGGGCGACGAAGAGGTCCGATCCCTTCTTGCCGGGCCTGCCGCTGGCGAATCCTGCACGGCTGAGGAGGAGGGAAGGCATGAAGGAGGGGGCCGGTATGCGTAACACCACTCTGCCGCTGAGGGATGCTGCGGATTTGGAACCGCTGCTCGAACGGATCGGTGACTCCCGGTATGTGCTGATCGGCGAGGCTTCCCACGGCACCCACGAGTTCTATGCCTGGCGTGCGGCATTGACGCAGCGGCTGATCGAGGAGTGCGGCTTTTCCTTCGTCGCTGTCGAGGGTGACTGGCCGGACTGCTGGAAGGTGCACAGGTCAGTGACCGCGGTTGAGGGGGCGCCGGAGGATCCAGCCGACGTGCTCAACGGATTCGACCGGTGGCCGACCTGGATGTGGTCGAACACCGACGTCGTCGATTTCACCCGGTGGCTGCGCGCACGGAACTGTGGCCTCGAACCGGGCCGGCGTGCGGGTTTCTACGGGCTCGACGTCTACAGCCTGTGGGATTCGCTGCGCTCCACCCTTGAGTACCTCGAAGCACACCAGCCCCAGTACGTTGAATCCGCGCTAGAAGCCTTCCGGTGTTTCGAACCCCACGCGGAGGATGCGCAGTCCTACGCCCGGTCTACCCAGTGGGTCCCTTCCGGATGCCAGAAGGAAGTGGTTGCCCTGCTCGGAAACCTGAACTCTATGGGAGCCGGTGCCGGAGCCGGTGCCGGACGCGATGATCAGTTCAACGCCGAACGCAACGCCCGTTCGGCGGCGGGCGCAGAAACCTACTACCGGGCGATGGTTCACGGTGGGCCGGAGTCGTGGAACATCCGCGACCGCCACATGGCCGAAACCCTCGACGCGCTGATGACGCACCACAACGAAGGAAGCGCCCGGAACAGCAAGGCCGTGGTGTGGGAGCACAACACGCATGTGGGTGACGCCCGCTGGACGGATATGGCCGCCGGCGGCATGATCAACCTCGGCCAGCTCGTGCGCGAGGAGCATTCCGAGGACGGCGTCGTTCTCATAGGCTTCGGATCCCACGAAGGGCAGGTGCTGGCTGCGGATCGTTGGGGTGGTGCCACCGAGGTGATGCTCATGCCCGCAGCGCGGGAGGGCAGTACAGAGCAGCTGCTCCATGACGCGCTGCCGGATCAGGAATCGGCGCTGTTCGTCTTCGATGATGGCACCGGCTGGGCAGGCCGCAGCCGCGCCCACCGCGCAATCGGCGTCGTCTATCATCCCGACGTCGAACGGCGGGGAAGTTATGTGCCCACAGTGCTCAACCGCCGCTACGATGCATTTCTCTGGATCGATCGAACGACGGCGCTGATTCCGCTGCATCAAGGAGGACCTTCATGAAGATAACCGACACCTCTGATCTGTGGTGGAAGAACGCCGTCATTTACTGCCTCGACGTGGAGACATACTTCGATGCCGACGGTGACGGCGTGGGTGACTTCACCGGCCTCGCCCGGCGTGTCGATTACCTGGCGGAACTCGGGGTGACCTGCATCTGGCTGATGCCGTTCTATCCGACTCCGGATCGGGACGACGGCTACGACATCAAGGACTTCTACGGCGTGGACGGGCGCCTCGGCACCCACGGCGACGTGGTGGAATTCCTTCGAACGGCGAAGGACAGGGGCATCCGTATCATTGCCGACCTCGTGGTGAACCACACCTCGGATTCGCACCCGTGGTTCCGGTCGGCGCGGAAATCCACGGACAGCCCTTACCGGGATTTCTATGTCTGGCGCTCGGACGCTCCACCCGACACGTCGAAGGACGTGGCTTTTCCGGATCAGGAGAATTCCATCTGGACCCTCGAGGAGACCACCGGCGAGTGGTACCAGCACCGGTTCTACAAGCACCAGCCGGACCTCAACGTTGCCAATCCGAAAGTCCGGGACGAAATAGCCAAGGCCATGGGCTTCTGGCTGCAGCTGGGCATGGACGGTTTCCGGGTGGACGCCGTTCCCTACTTCCTCGAGACAACCGGCACCCAGGCCGACGAACTGCCTGATCCGCATGAGTTCCTCAAGGATCTGCGGCGGTTTCTCAACCGCCGCAATGGCCAGGCGATTCTCCTCGGCGAAGTTAACCTGCCGTATGAGGAGCAACTTGAGTTCCTGGGCGGCGGGAACGCCGATGAGCTCACGATGATGTTCGACTTCACCGCGATGCAGGCCATGTACCTCGCGCTCGCACGGCAGGATGCCTCGCCCCTGGCCAGAGCGCTGGAAAGCAGGCCGGAGATCAATCCGGATAACCAGTGGGCCATGTTCGTCCGGAACCATGACGAGTTGACGCTGGACAAGCTCTCCACCGAAGAGCGGCAGGAGGTCTTCGACGCTTTCGGCCCCGAGGAACGGATGCAGGTCTTCGGGCGGGGCCTGAAACGCCGCCTGCCGCCGATGCTCGACGGAAACCAGCAACGCCTCCGGATGGTCTATTCGCTGCTGTTTTCCTTGCCCGGGACGCCGGTCCTGTTCTACGGCGAGGAGATTGGGATGGGAGAGGACCTTGACGCCGACGGGCGCATGGCGGTCCGGTCGCCCATGCAGTGGACACGTGGGAAGAACGGGGGTTTTTCGACGGCCGATCCAGCTGAGCTGGTATCCCCACCGGTTACGGGGGAGTACGGGAAGGAACGCGTCAACGCGGCCCAGGCCAGGCGCGACCCGGAGTCGCTCCTAAACTTCCTGGCGAAGCTCATTCGGCGCTACCGGGAGTGTCCGGAGCTTGGCTGGGGACAGTTCGAGATTCTGCCCCAGCCCATTCAGTCGGTCCTGGCACACCGCTGCAGTTGGGAGGCAGCCAGCATTATCCTTCTCCACAATTTCGGGCCGGAGCCGGTCACGGTGACTCTCGATCTGCGGGGTGCCGATCAGTCGACCGCCGGCGTCCGTGGCCAAATCCTTCTCGACCTGCTCGGAGATACCGAACCCCGCGTTTCCGAGGAGGGAGTACTCGAACTTCGCCTCCAGGGCTACGATCACCGATGGTTGCGGATACCGCATGCCGACGATCGTCGGCTGCCCTGATATCACCCAGGTTATCGGTGATGCACAAAAGAAGTACCGTACTGTGCCCGATCCAGGTTGGGACGTGCCGGTAGACGGGACTCCCGCAGTTCGCACTGCGGAACTCCCGTCTGTTTCAAGCGCTCCGACTTCTTGGTGATGGATCCGTTGCTGACTCCGGAACTAGATCGGAGCAAGTCCCGACCGGCGAACCACCAACAGTCCACCGCCCGTGATGAACAGGGCTCCGAACAGCAGGACCACGTGCGCGTTGAATCCGGTATAGGCCAGCGCCTTCGGAGTAACAGCAGCCGGAGTGACTGCCATGGGAACCGACGTCGTCATAGCGTCCAGCGCTGCAACATTCACCCGCGTACTGGCCACTGACGCCGATCCAGCTGGCATGGCGCCATTCGACCCGAACGAAGCAGTCCTGCCGGAGGCGTCACCTTTACTGGTTGAGGCGACGACGGGTGCGACGACGTTGCCGTTCAGGATCCCGTTATCTGTGGTGCCTCCGGTGCTGCCGTCAGTAAGTTCACCGGCTCCGGTGGTCTCATCGGTGCCTCCGGTCGTTCCCGTGGTGGTGCAGTCGGAGGCCGTGTCGCCGATGACGGAGATGGTGTTGCATCAGATGTTGACGGGAGCGACGACGACGGGTGCGACGACGTTGCCGTTCAGGATCCCGTCGTCAGTGCTGCCTCCGGTGGTTCCACCGGTGGTTCCATCATTAGGTTCACCGATGCCGGCTCCGATGGTCTCATCGGTGCCTCCGGTCGTTCCCGTGGTGGTGCAGTCGGAGGCCGTGTCGCCGATGACGGAGATGGTGTTGCATCCGATGTTGACGGGAGCAACGACGACGGGTGCGACGACGTTGCCGTTCAGGATCCCGTCGTC
>NZ_AZSA01000262.1 GCF_000520555.1 Arthrobacter sp. Br18
GTGTGTGTTTAAAAGCTGAAAGGTGCTCCTGACGTGGGAAAGTGTTGTTACCACACAGCAATTTCCAGTACGTCGAGGGAGCACCTTCCAGGTGAGTAATGTTACCGGTCTCTACCCGTCCGTCCGCGTTGATGCGGCAGGCTCTGGGGTGGTGTCTCAGGCCGGTGGGCTGATCCTGACGGACACGGTCCGCGTCTCGGGGCTTGGTGCCGGGCTCTCGGACGCGTTATCGCCGTGGCGCAAACCGTTCGCAATGCACGACCCGGGCAAGATCCTCACCGATCTGGGCTTGTCGCTGGCCACCGGCGGCGACTGCCTCGCCGACGTGGACCGGCTCCGTGCCCAACCGCAGGTCTACGGCCGGGTCCCCTCGGACCCGACCGTCAGCCGGCTGATCACGACCCTGTCCACGATAAAACCAGCCAAGGCATTGGCGGCGATCAACACGGCCCGGGCCGCAGCGCGGGCCCACGTCTGGGCGGCCGCGGGCGAGCACTCGCCGCTGCACGGGGTCAGCAAGGGCGCACCGTTGGTCGTGGATCTGGATGCAACACTGCTGATTTCCCACTCGGACAAAGAAGACGCGCGTCCGACGTGGAAGAAAGGCTACGGGTTCCACCCACTGGCCGCCTTCGTCGACCACGGCGGTGAGGGGACCGGGGAACCACTGGCGGTCCTGCTCCGGCCAGGGAACGCCGGATCGAACACCGCGGCCGACCACATCCAGGTCACCAAGGACGCGCTGCAACAGCTGCCCAAGGGGTATCGGTCGGGCAGGAAAGTGATGATCCGCACCGATTCCGCCGGCGGCACCCACGACTACCTGGACTGGCTCACCCACCCACGCCGGAACCTCGCCTATTCGGTGGGGTTCCCGCTCCACGGGGCCGTCGAAGCGGTCCTGCCCCGGGTACCGAAGACCGCGTGGACGCGCGCCTATAACAGTGACGGGATCGAACGCGACGGGGCGTGGGTCGCCGATATCACCGGGATGCTGGATCTATCTTCCTGGCCGGCCGGGATGCGGCTCATCGTCCGCAAGGAAGTCCCGCATGTCGGCGCGCAGCTGAGGATTACTGATGTCGACGGAATGCGCTACACGGCCCTGGCCACGAACCAGGAGACCGGCCAACTCGCGGACCTCGAGGTCCGCCACCGGTTACGGGCCCGCTGCGAGGACCGGATCCGCAACGCCAAAGACACCGGTCTGGGGAACCTGCCCCTGCACGCATTCGCCGCGAACACGCTTTGGTGTCACCTGGTCATGCTCGCCGCCGAACTCATGGTCTGGGCACAGATGCTCGGCCTCCACGCAACGAAGGCCAGGCGCTGGGAGCCGAAAAAAATGCGCTACACCGTCCTAGCCACGAACCAGGACCATGGCCAGCTCGCGGACCTCGAGGTCCGCCACCGGTTACGGGCCCGGTGTGAGGACAGGATCCGTAACGCCAAAGACACCGGCCTGGCGAATCTGCCCCTGCACTCGTTCGCCGCCAACACGCTCTGGTGTCACCTGGTCATGCTCGCCGCCGAACTCATGGCCTGGGCACAGATGCTCGGCCTCCACGGCACGAAAGCCAGACGCTGGGAACCGAAGAAACTCCGGGCGAGGATCTTCGAAATCGCCGGGAAGACCAGCCGACACGCCCGACGCCTGACCGTGCACCTCGCCGCCAGAGCCCCTGACACGCCGCTGCTCATCAAAGCCCTCACCCGCATCAGAGCCCTGGACCCGCCGTAAAAGCCACCATCGCCGACAGACCCCGAGCAGGAAAAGCAGCCTCGACGTGATGGACGTGGAACCATCACCGACCACCGCCACCGGTCAGCGGCAACAATGTCGTACCCACATGCCAGAATCAATCACATCAGGCAACCAGTAAGCCCCGATCACACCGACGAGACCGCCTCATGAAAGATCGAGGCTAATCCGTAACAAAGGGCCGTGGACCAGCAGCAACGACCTGGAAATTGCCGTTGCGGAATACATCGATTGGTACAACCACCGACGTCTTCACAGCGAGATCGGCTACCTACCGCCAGTGGAAGCCGAAACCATTTACTACTCAAAACTCCCGGCCATCAAACCGATGGAACGGGTCTAACAAACCCTCCACCACACCCGGGGCTTGACAGAGTCCGGCATCGCGGGCCAGTCCCATGACCGGGACCAACCCACCCGCGGACACGAAATTGGGCTCATCGAAGGAAGCTGACAGGGACAAACCAGTATGAGAAAGTTGCATCTACGAGATGCCTGTCTTTTCGGTCAAAGGTGTTCTAGACAAACCCCATTTTCCTTGAAAAGACAGGCATTCTCGGTTTAAACCGCCGATAACTCCCCGATCAGCATCGGTGGATCAAGGCTTAGTGGTGGTTTCAGTCGCCGTTATCCTCATCTGTCAGTCCACGTTGTGCCAGTTCGGCCGCCTCGGAGGTTCCGGGAGGGGGAGGATCAGCTGCCGGCGGGACCTGATCAGGGGCGTAGTCAATAAGTCCGGCATCGACCCGTTCCTGTTCCGTGGCGGCCGCCAGAGCATCGTCGTCGATTCTTTCGGGCATCCCTGCAGGGCTCTGGCGAATGGGATTCGGAAGTGCATCGTTGTCCGGTTCAATAACATTGTCCAGGTTGGTTCTATTTTCATCTCTGGGAGTGGACATTATTGTCTCCTTCGCTCGAAATGGTGCTTTGATTTTCCGTGGGGGAGGCAAGTGGGAGCTACGGAGGCCGTTTGTAGGGCAACAGCTGCTCATAGCCGAACTGGTGTAGGTCCTACCGGGGCGGGTCCGCATCGTTTTGGTAGCCGTAGCGTTCGGACTGGTCGGAAGATGGTTTGCCCGCTTCAGGCTGCGAGGGGTACTCGCTGGCAGTATTCGCGGATTCATCCGGTTCCACGGCAGGCGCATGCTGTCCGGCCTGGTCTTGTGAGGTCTTCGCTTTGTCTGCTATTGCTGGGTCGGGGTCTCTTGGAAGCTCGGGGTTCGGGATGTTGCCCTCGCGTGCTGCTTCCTCGTCGGAGAAGGCCCAGCCTTCCGCGTTTTCGCCTGACGTCATCGTGATCACTTCCTTGTCATCGTGGACTTTGTAGGTGGATCGGTTACAACGCTAGCACCGGCCAAACCAGTGGGGGAGGTTTGCGGGTGCCAGGGGGTTACTTTTCGGGCTGGTCCGGAGAATGATGGACAGCAGGCTTACATTCGTGACGCAGGACCACGACCACGATGCGAGCCGGGATCGTCATACACCTGCGCTTGAGCGGCCGCACAACCAGGCTGCGACCCCCATATGGGTGCGGGACCGGTAGTTCTTTCTGGTCGCGGCCCAGCAAGACGCGTAAAGTCGGAAGCTACCCGATACTGCAAACACACGAATTGACGATCGGAAGGAAACCCTCATGGGCCTGAGCAACATCATCAAGAACACTGCTGGACGATTCACCGGCAGGGCCAACCCCACCGGCACCACCGGGCGGCGTTCCGGGACCGGCAGGCTGAACACTCCCGGCAGGGGCGGCGTCGGCAAACCCGGACCCGGAGGTATCGGCGGGATGATCCGCAGCATCCTCAACCGGCGATAAATCCTAAGTTGTAGCCGCCTGGATCGACAGCACCGGGGGATACGGTTAGTGAACAGTCGAGATAGGAGCATGGTGTGGAAGCGATGCAGATTGAGAAGTGGTGGCCGCGTGTTGGTGTTGAAGCAAAGCAGTGGTTGAGGGAAAACCAGGGATCTGCCGATGTCCCGGACGACGTTAGAGCCGGAATCGTCGAGGCGGGCGGGCCATCTGAGGGCCAGCTCCTCACAGACGAAGACTGGCAGTTCATCCGCACCCAGTCCGAGTACGTGGACTGATACTTACCTGGACTGATACTTCTGTAAGGGAGAACTCTCGGGTGCCGACGACGAACGGCAGAACGACGCACACCCCCAGGCACGTTTACGTCTGCCACCGGTAGTCGAGGGCGGGGGAGCGTCCCGCTTTCAGGACAGCACGCCCCTGAGAGGTGGTTGTGTCAAGTAGTTCTGGACCCACCGTGACGGTTTGATTTGAGTCCACTCCGTGGTGCTTCTGGGATCATCGTGGGTATGGTTTCTTCCGGATTGCCCGAGCTCGATGTTGCTCGTGCGCGCCGTTGGTGTGCCGAACGGGTGCCTGCCAGGTTCAGCGATGAGATGCGGGTGGAGTGCGATGTCGCTGCCCGTCACATCACGATTCTTGAATGCCGTCCCCCGTGGGATGAGAACGGGGAAACGCAGTGGTCGCGGTTCCCCATAGCCCGGATGTATTTCACCAAGAAGACAGGGCTGTGGACCTTGTTCTGGCGCGACCGGAATCTGAAGTTCCATCAGTACCGGTTCCTCGCTCCCAGCCCAAGTCTTCAGGTCCTACTGGATCATGTGGATAAAAGCGGGGATCCCATTTTCTGGGGATAGCAGCCAGCGAGGTATTCATTCATCCCGGAGTTGCTGGTTTTTGGTGTGGGCCAGCCGGTAGGAGTCCGTTCCGGTTTCTATAATGGTTCCCTTGAACGTGAGCCGGTCAACGATCGCCGCGCAGAGTCGGGGGTCGGTGAAGGTCTTGGTCCAGCCGGAGAACGATTCGTTGGTCGCTATGGCCACGGACGCTTTCTCCTCGCGTTCGGTGAGGACCTGGAAGAGCAGTTCGGCGCCGCGGCGGTCCAGTTCCATGTAGCCCAGTTCGTCAATGCACAGCAGATCGACGCGTCCGTAACGGGAGATGGTCTTGGCCAGGACCTTTTCGTCCTCGGCCTCGACCAGCTCATTTACCAGCCTGGTGGCCAGGGTGTATCTGACCTTGAATCCTTTTTCCGCGGCGGCCGTGCCGAGACCGATCAGCAGGTGGGATTTGCCGGTCCCGGAGTCCCCGATGAAGCACAGCGGCTGGCCTTTCCTGATCCAGTCCCCGGTGGCGAGGGTATTGATCGTGGCGGCGTTGATGTTCGGGTTCGCCTCGTAGTCGAAGTCACCCAGCCATTTATCGCGCGGGAAATTCGCCGCTTTCACCCTCCGGACGGAGCTGCGTCGGTCCCGGTCATCGCACTCGGCGAGCAACAACTCCGCGAGGAATCCCTGGTAGGAGAGCTGTTCCTTCCCTGCCACGGCCAGAGCTTCCTCAAGCACGGTCCTGATTGTTGGCAGACGCAGCCGGCGGCATGCCTGTTCCACGGCTGCCATGGCGGCCTGTTCAGTCATTCCGCGCCGGCGGCGCAGCGTCTGGGAGACAACCGGTGGGGTCGGGCTCATGATGCGTTTCCTTCTCTGGCAGGGACGGGTTCCGGGGACGCGGCGCGGTCCGGCAGTCTGAGGAGCCGGTCATATGCCGCCATCGACGGCAGCGGCCGTTTGTCTGCAGGAAGGCCGGCGATCACTGCCGCCGGGTCTGCCAGACGGCGCTGGGTAAGGCTGAGAATCCGGTGTTGGACAATTTCCGCTTCCCCGCAGGCGACCTGATCGGCCGGGCCCCGCACCGTGCCGCGTTCAGCTGCTGCCCGGCGGGCTTCTACTGCGACAACATCTGCCGTTACCGCCCCTACCCGCAAGGCTGCAGCGATTCCGTCGACGACGTCCCGGGCGTCCATCGAGCGATGCAGGAGCAGAACATCGATCAGTTCCCTGGTCCCTGCCGCGTCGCCGTCGGTTTTCCTCACCGCCGCCCAGAACGCGTCATGGGCCGGAGTGAAAACACCCGAAGCCCGGGCCTGAGACAGGGCGGTGGAGCCCGGCAGGGCACCGGGCTTGATACGGAGTACTTCCAGATAATGATCCAGCTGAACGCACTGCCCGCCCCTGACAACAGTGCGCGGATGCCTGGCAATCAGTGTTCTGCCGTCAAAGACCTGGATCTCCGTCGCACGCAGCGAGACCCGGACTTTACGGCCGATGAACCGGGCTTGATACGGAGTATCTGGCCGTCCTGACACTGATTAGCGCCGAGCGGTCGACCCTGGGAGTGAGGACCAGGCCTGGATCAAACCCTTCTACGGGTACCGGCCTCAGGAAAGGACGTTCAGCGGTGAAGTCCTGGCCAACCGTGCTGATCCTGTTGCCGATCCGCCGACGGTCCTCGCCCTCGTCCCATGCCCGGATTTTCCGGTTCAGCTCTGCCAGGGACTCAACAACTGGCACCGGGGTCAGGAAATTCCGCCGGAACCTGCCAATCTCTCCTTCAACCCCGCCCTTTTCATGGGCGCCGGAGATGCCAGGCTCGCAGTAAAAAGGGTCAAAGCCGTAGTGGGAACGGAACAGCACCCAGCGCTCGTTTTCCGCCCTCTGCCGCCCACCCCCGTAAAGGACTTTCGTTACCGCACTGGTCAGGTTGTCATACCGGATATGCCGCACCGGGATGCCGCCGATCATGTTGAACGCTTCGATATGGCCTTCCAGGAATGCTTCTTGGTGCTCATCAGCCAGCCGGGCGAAGATCCGCCGAATGGTATGACGCTGTTTCCTCGGTGCCTGAAGATCCTCGGACAGCATCGCATCAATCAGGACCTTGACCGGCTGCAGCTGACGGGCCACTCTCACCGGCGTCTTCCGCGGCGGCGGTTCAGCGGAATCCAACGCCAGCCGCACAATTTGTCGCCCTACTCCGTGGCGTCGGGCCAGCGCACGAATAGACAGACCCTCCACCCGCGCATCCCGGCGAATTCTGGCAAATAGCTCCACTTTTGATCTCATCCCATGCCCTCCACCGTTGGAAACCAATCAGATGAGAACAACGCTGGGGTGGGTCCAACTCAAACCGTCACAACCTGCCCGGCGAGTCGGCAGGTGGGCTCAAAACAAACCGTCATACCGGGTTCAACTCAAACTGCCACAACCACCGCACGCTGTGAAAACGACAGAGCAGCCGTCCTTGTAACGAAGGACGGCTTTTTGTCGGAAACACGGCGCATTACGGCGTCTATGGACCGAGCACGAGAACAAAATGATGACACGTCGTGCAACCGGAACTAGACGAGGCTCTGCAGCACACCTGGTGACACGCCCGGGAGGTTACAAGGTACGTGCCGTTGCTATAGGTGCGCATGGGAATAGGCTGCAAGGACGTGCCAGCGCACCCGGGATGATCAGGGCTCCCCTTGCCTGGACGGGCGAGGAGCCACCGACCGGGAAGGAACAGTGCGATGCATCGGAGTGGGATGATTCTCTTCCATGATCCAGCAACAGGCGGTACGACTATCCAACCCGCTGACGGCAACTCCCGCCTGATATTTGTACCCACGAATCGGCACTGGCGGCCGGCATGGTAGTGCGCTACACCCTGGACAGGGTCGGGCACGACAGGATCGTGAGAATCCACATTGCCTTCCCTACCGCTAACGGGGCTCCGCGAAGCCCTCAGCTTCCTGACCGTCCTGTTGATCCTGACCATTCTCTAGATATAGGGGCGCCATGACGACGACCCCGTCCGCCACTGGAGAGACCGGCGGCCCACCGGGGGGAGGTGCCGCAGCGAGGGAAAGTTTGGCACTCAAACGCCCTGAATCGTTGTGGCAGCAACGGTTACTGGACCTGCAGTTGTTCATCGGCACCCATCATCGGCTCCCTTCCGGTATGCGGGACGACCCCGCAGAGCGTCGACTGTATCGATGGCTGAGCCTTCAGTGCCGCCGTGCCACGGTAGGAACGCTGCCGCTCATCATGATGGACCAGCTGGAAACCGTTACCATCGACTTTTCCGAACCTGAGGTTGGACCTACCCGGCCGCGGGAAAATCCACGGCAGGGTTTTGTGCCTTGAACGGCAGAATCAGCATGCTTCCGCGAGTAAAGACGTCGTGGCATGAGTAGTTTCTTATCCTGTGCGGGCCCCTAACGATCCGCATCGCAGCATGAGTGTCCACAGCATGAGTGTCCGCAGCACCGTGGAACGGGGTGCGGACGGCGCTGCGGTGCATACGGCCGCTACCTTACTCACTGCGGGTCAACCACTTGTGGGCGGGTGGAGCCCTTGGGATTCAGCTCAAAGCCGTCCACCGGTGGGTGAGCCGACCGGCTTCACGATGAAAATGACAGTGGCTTCCACGCTTACCTGTCCGGCAAGAGTGGAAGACACTGTCGTATCTGGTGAAGGAACGACCCTTCAGGTCTAGGGTGTCCCGTTTTTGTTAGTTGGTCGTCCTGCGGCGGATGCTGAAGGCTGCGCCTGCGGCGATGACCAATGCCCCGGCGAGAAAGCTGATGCCGGCGGTGCCGAACGGGGTTTCGTTGGTGTTGTTTGCCGGTGTGCCTGCAACGCCGGTATCCGCTCCACCGGAGGGCATTTGTCCCATCTGTGCGGAGCCGAAGTTGCGGGTGTCTAGCCAGGCGGAGACCTCAGTTGAGAATTGGTCCTTGGTGTTGTGGAGGGTGACTGCGTGGCCGGTGGCTGGGATGGTTA
>NZ_AZSA01000263.1 GCF_000520555.1 Arthrobacter sp. Br18
CATCATCGGAAGGCCTCGACCTCTATCTCGTCACCGACGCGCCCGCCCCGGCTACACCCCGCCTGCACTCTCGTTTGCGATGAGCCGTATTTGGCTGGTTTGTCGCAAGGCTATTTGGCCCTGTCGTTGCCTGATTCCGGGACTTCTCGCCGCGTCCCATATGTAAGGTGTCGGTAGACCGTGGCGCGGGGACTCTAAGCATCTTGCCGATGCCGGAAGCGCTGCTTCCTCTGTCTTGGAGGTCCTTAGCTCTGGCAGCGGCAGCGTCCTCTACTTTGCGGGGCATTCCGTCGGGGCGGTTGTTGGCCACGGCGGAGGTCGCTCTTAACTGGAGCTATTCGACGTCATCAAGTCAGGGTAGAACCTGCGGCTCGGGTGCGGCAGTGGGATGCCGGCCGCGATATCCGCGATGCTTGCGGGTACTCGGAACGGGTCGACCTGGCCATCAGGAAAGATTTCCCGCTTGTAATGATTCACTTCATGCTCCAACTGCTGAATCGACTTTGTAACCCCGAACGCACCCGAATGCCATGAGTGCATTTGGCGTTGATAGATTAATGATCCGATATCGCCTGCAACGGCCTTCGATAAGTGTCCGGCGTCGCGGGGACGAATAACCCTATCGGCGACGAACCGGGCCTCCATTACGAATGGACTGGTGTCCGCCAGCACCTGCGCAACTGCCAACCGCAACTACGCCGCCGGCAGCTCAACCATCATTTCGTCACTCGTACCCATACCCTCGGATTCCAGCCACACTGACCCTCAGTAGTTTCACCTTGCCATATTTGCCTGCAGGGAGCAGTCCTCCGACCGAACGCTCGTCCACGACCCACCAGCACAACAACTTCCCGGGCCCCGAATCGGGTCCTTCGACCTTGCTGTTCGATGCACAACAGATTCCCGAATGCCCACCTAAGCAAATGCTCGGCGCCGCGCGACAGGTGCGCCGCCGAACCAGAGCGGATCCGCCATCGCGGATTTTCGGCAAGAGTGCCGCGTAGAACGTCAATCGCGGGCAACGCCCCCATTCCCGCCCAAGCTCGTCAAAGGACCTAATCTGCTTTGTTGAGAATAGGACATGTGAGACATATTGCTGAGACATGGCACGGTCGCCAGAACCGCCGTGAATGCTGGGCCTCGACCAACTGCAGCCAAGCCGGCCGTCGCGTCCCGGCAAAGGATCGGTCAGTGCAACAGTTAGAGTTGCAGGTTTATGCATACGGCCGCATATCCGTTCATTAGCGGGCAAGGATGAAGTCGACTGGTCAGATTAGGGTGGGACGGTTGGGTGGGTCAGCTGTGTGGTGCCTTACGTTGCGTCCATGCTAGACCGACCGGCTTCAGCACGCGGCGGGACGGGGATATTCCGTTCAGCCGACTCCTGGGGATGACGACAAATGATGCGGGCATCCTCAGCATCAGTCGTCTCCTCAGCTGCCTAACGACAGGGCTAATTGGCATGCTACGGGGCACTGTGGCTTTCGTTCCCCTGGCATCACCATCGGTTCCGTCGGCCGTCAGTTGCCTCGATACGCGCGTCTGGTGCTTAGATGCTGCGGTGGGTGCGGACGGCGGTTTCGAGGGCTTCGAGCCGTGGTGCGAGCAGGGCGTCCACGACCAGGGGGTCTGTTTTGTTCAGGCCCTGCATCTTCCGTCGGGTGGTGGCCGCTGTGTTGATCTCGTGGTCCCCGGCCGTCAGGCCGGCAAGGATCTCGGTGACCACATCAGCTACTGGGCGGCGACCGAAGCCGAGGTCTTCCCCTGCGGTGGAACTGGTCATCATGTCCGTGTCGGTGGCGCCGGGGTAGGCGGTGGCCACGTGCACGCCAGTGCCATGGACTTCGCGCCTGAGGGCTTCGCCGAAGTGGGCTATCCCGGACTTCGTGGCAGCGTACACGGTGTAGAACGGCAGCCCGGTGAGGGCTATGCCACTGGAGATGGCAAGGAGGATGCTTCCCCGCTGGGTCGCGGATTCTTTCAGGGAGGGCAGCAGGGCCCGGGTGAGCAGGATCGGGGCCGTGAGGTTCAGATTGATCATCGCCAGCACGTCCTGCTCCGGCAGGTTTTCCATGTGACCTGCCCGCACGTTGCCGGCGTTATTCACCAACAGGTTCACCGGGCCCTGCCGCCGGGCAGCTCCGGTGACCCTGTCGACAGCACCTGGTTCAGTGATATCGGCAGCGAAAACCTCTGCTTGCCCGCCAACTGAGCGGACCCTGTCCGCTGTTTCCTCGAGCAGCTCCGTCCGTCTGCCTACCAGCAGCAGGTTCCCGTGCTGGCGTCCGAATTCGACGGCGAGGGCACGGCCGATACCTGTGCCGGCACCGGTAATGACGCCGGTCCTGTTCTCAATGTCCATAAATCATCCTTCCGAAATGATGCTGTGGTTGTTGATTAGAGTCCAGTTGAGGTGGTGAAGGTTATCTGAGGGTAGGGGGTACAATTTTCGACGGAATCGTCCATCTCCACGAAACAGCGCAACCAAACACGAGGGCCGCCCCGCCAACCGTTCCCCAGATCAGGGCCATTAACCACAACGGCATCGTGCTCCACCTTTCTCCATGCGACGGCGGTAACGATACCGGCAGGATATGCGCATTACCTCTCTGGACCGTTTCGGGTCGACATGACCCAATTTCAGACGTAAGTCGAAAACCAGTCAGCAGTGCATTGACTGGTAGAACCATGCCCAGGTGGTGCGTATGAGTGTGCTTCGCCGCGACTCTGCGGCGGGTACTCCATAACGGCTGTAGCTATTCTGCCAGCGGCTCCCCCGTGGGGCGTGCAGCGGGTGGCTTGGCAGAGTGTGCTGTAAACCGGTTTTTACCCATGGGTTCGCCTTGATTCAGCCCACGTGAACCCATGGTCTGCGGGACACTTCCGGTTCGGCTTCGCGTAGTACTTCCCGGGTGACTGGTGCAATTTCTCCTTCTCCGGTGATGAGGAACTTGAAGAGGTTCACCAGTGGGTCTCCCTCGGTCCAGCGGAAGTAGACGTGCGGCATGAGTCCGGTGATGTCGCGGATGTGGAGCATTACTGCGGCAATCGTGTTGGGCACGTTCGAGCTGTGCACCTGGAGGATACGGTAACCGTGGCGGGTGATGCCGCGCACGTCTAGGTGGGCTTCGAACTCTGATGAGTCATCGACGATTACCTCAATGAATAATGGCCTATCCGTAGGGCTGATGTGGCTGACGGTACAGGCGTGGTCGAACTTGCGGCGGTATGCTGCGGCGCTGAGCCGCTCGGGCTCGTGTGCGATCAGCGAGATTTGGCCGGAGTCCGGTGCCGCGACGAAGGTCAGGGCTTCGTCGTCGAGGGTGATGGTTGTCGCACGCAGTTCAAGCGCCCGTCGCGCTCTTGATGCGAAGGACACCACGAGGATACCGAGGATGAACAACGCGGCGATGCCGGCGCCGTCGGGGCGGTCCCAAATGTTGGTGAGTGTGGTCCAGATGAGGATCAGGGAGATGACACCGAATCCCAGTGCGGCGGTGTGTTGGCGGCGGCGGCGGGCGGACAGTGTCACGGCTACCGAGGCTGAAGCAATCAGTACCAGCACGCCGGTGGCGTAGGCGCCGCTTTGGGCTTCGACGTCGGCCTTGAAGGCGACGGTGACCGTGGCGGCGACCGCGGTGAAGACCATAACCATGGGCCGGACGGCCCGCGACCAGGCCGGTGCCATGCCGTAACGGGGGAGATACCGTGGCACGAGGTTCAGCAGTCCGGTCATGGCGGAGGCGCCGGCGAACCACAGGATGGCGATGGTGCTCACGTCATAGAGCGTTCCGAAGCCTTCACCAAGGTACTTGTGCGCAAGGTAGGCCAGGGCGCGGCCGCTGGCTTCACCGTCCTCCTCGAACTCGGCTGCGGGAATGAGCAGGGTCGTGACAAAGCTCGACGCGATCAGGAAACCGCTCATGATCACGGCGGCCGAGGTGAGCAATTTCTGGGCGCCGATGATCCGGCCCTGGGGACTCTCCGGCGTGTCGTCGGGGGCACCCTTGATCTGCGGCATGACGACAACCCCGGTTTCGAATCCAGATAGCCCGAGCGCGAGTCGGGGGAAGACCAGCAGCGCGACGGCGATCATCGCCAGGGGATTGCTGTGCTGGGCGGTAAGTGTTGTCCACCAGTGGCCGATGGGTGCGGGATCGGCGGCGATCTGCGCGGCGGCGGTTATCACCACCACGAGGTTCAGGATGAGGAAAGCCGCGACGAGGGCAACGGCGATGCCGATGGCCTCCTGGAACCCACGAAGGAAGACGACCGCGAGGAGCAACAGGAACATTAGGGTCACGGCCACTTCCTGGCCATGGATCCAGGTCGGAGCGAATGGGTTTTCGATTAGATGGGCACTGGCGTCAGCGGCGGAGAGGGTCATGGTGATGATGAAACTGGTCGCGGCGAATCCCAGCAGTGCGAGAACGAAGAGCTTGCCCTTCCATTTGGGCAGTAGCTTCTCCAGCATCGCGATGGAGCCTTCACCATTGGGGCTTTCCTGGGCTACGCGTTTGTAGATCGGTAGCGCGCCGAAGAGTGTGACGACGACGAGGATGAGCGTGGCGATAGGGGCAAGCGCGCCCGCTGCAGCAGCTGCGATTGCCGGTTGGTACCCGAGGGTTGAGAAGTAGTCGACGCCAGTCAGGCACATGACTTTCCACCAGGGCTGCACAGTGGAGTTGGTTCGGCGCTTTGGCTTGCGCTGGTTCTCGTCGTCAAGAAGCCAGTGGCCGAGCCGACGGGCCCGGCGGGACTCGACGAGATGATCTTTGATGATGCTCACAGGCTTGAATGTATGCCCGGCTTGGTGGGCTGACAGGGCTTCTTTATGAATCCTTAACGCCTGTCCGCGCCGGTTGTGCCCAACGTCACTTTTATGACTCGGTAGCATCGCAGCCCGGCACCGACGTCAGGGCTCGAACCGGTATCCCATTCCGCTTTCGGTGATGAAGTAGCGGGGACGGGTCGGGTCTGGTTCGAGCTTGCGCCGTAGTTGGTTCAGATAGACGCGCAGGTACTGCGCTTCGTGGGCGTACGCGGGGCCCCACACGCTCAGCAGGAGTTTTTGCTGTCCGACAAGCTGGCCAGGATGACGCACGAGCAGTTCAACGATCTTCCATTCAGTGGGAGTCAAGCGCACCTGCTCGCCGTGGCGCTCGGCTTTTCTGCCAGCGAGGTCCAGACGGAAATCCGCTGTCGTGACCACCGGCGTTCCTGGCGCTGCGACGAACCGTCGTTCGGCTGCGCGTAGGCGGGCCAGCAGTTCCTCGAGGCCGAATGGTTTAGTGACGTAGTCATCAGCCCCGGCGTCCAGCGCCTCGACCTTGTCTTCCGGGCCGTGGCGGGCCGACAGGACAATGATCGGCACCTGGGTCCACGTGCGAAGACCGGCAATGACCAGCACGCCGTCCATGTCCGGAAGGCCAAGGTCAAGCAGGACCAGGTCCGGGCGATGCTCCGATGCCGCCACAAGCGCGGACGCGCCATCGGTGGCTGTCACCGGGTGGTAGCCGTGGGTGCGCAGGTTGATTTGAAGAGCGCGCAGGAGTTGCGGTTCGTCCTCGACGATCAGGACCGTGATCACTGCCTTACCCCCGTTGAAAGGGGGAGCCGGATGATCATAGTCAGACCGCCGCCCGGTGCAGGTTCGGCACGAAGTTCCCCGCCCATCACTTCGGTGAATCCGCGGGCGACGGCCAGCCCCAGACCAAGCCCGGCGGTGCCTGCATCGTCCAGCCGCTGGAATGGTTGAAAGATGCGCTCGATCCCGTCCTTGTCGACGCCGCGGCCATGGTCGCGGAGACGCAGTTCGCCCGCCGGGAAATCCCCGACCGTGCCGGAGACCGCAGCAGTGACCACAATGTCGGATCCACCCGCGTGCTTTTGTGCGTTCTCGGCGATATTGGCGATGACCCGTTCGAGCATTCCGAAGTCGGCCTGCACGGGCGGAGGATTGGGCGGCAACAGGATGCGGACATTTTCCGAGGGCATGCCCTGCAGGGCGGCCGCTACGACATCCGGCCAATGCACGGGTCCGAGGTGCGGGGTAGCGGTATCTCCGCTCAGCCTCGACATGTCGAGCAGATTATCGATCAGTGACGCCAGCCGGTCTGATGAATCCTCTATGGTGCCGAGTAGTTCGGCTTCCTCGTCGGGGGAGAAGTCGATGCCCTGCTGCCGCAGGCTAGTGACCGCGAGCTTGATGGCGGCAAGTGGCGTGCGCAGGTCATGCGAGACGGCCCGCAGGATAGCGGTCCGCATGACGTTGCCCTCGGCCAGGTGGCGGTTCTTTTCGGTACTGGTCAGTAGTTGCTGCCGTTGACGTAGCGCAGCCAACTGGGATCCGAAGGCAACTAGCAACCGCTGTTCCCGTGCCGTCAGCGCGTGACCATACAACACCAGCTTCAGGCCACCTGGGACGAGAGTGCTGGCATCACCCACTCCAGCTGCCTCGCTCCCGGCAGGATCCCCGAGATCAGGCAAAGTCACCTGCCTGCCGGATACCGTGAGCACCTTCCAGGTGCCGGCCTCGGCCGAGCTGCGGCCGTCGTCCTCATCGCCCCGGGCATAGAGTGCTGCTCCCGCCATCCCGAAATGGGTGCGGACGTGGTGGAGGAAGCTTTGCAGTGTGTCCTCCGCTGCCAGCACACCCCGAGCGAGTTCTCCCAGCGTCGCAGCATCCGCCGAAGCGATCGCGGCCTCCCGGGAGCGTCGGGCCGCGAGTCCGACCACCAAAGACACGGAAACCGCAACGGCCACAAAGATCAGGAGAGTAAGCAGATCCTCGGCATTGGTGATTTCCAAGGACCCGAACGGCTCGGTGGAGTAGTAGTTGAGGATGAGGCTGCTCCACAGGGCGCAAAGCAGCGCTGGCCATAACCCACCAACCAGCGCAACTGCCACCACACCGGCGACCTGAAGGAGGACATCAACGGCAAGGAAGTCGCTACCCGCGAAGAAGATGCCCCACTCCAGCAGCGGCGGGAGTGCAAGCGCCAAAACGAAGCCGGTGAGGGTACGCACAGGGCCAAGTTCCGGTGCCGCTAATCGAGCCATGCCGGAATTCTCGCAGGTCATCAGACCTTCCGGCCTATCAGAACCTGGAGGGAGAACATCGCAGGGAAGTCACCCACCCATACTCGTCGCCGACCAGCCCAAAACCATCCCGTAAGCCCATCCATCAGTGCGACACGGTCTTCAAGAATAGTTACCAAGAGAAGTAGGTGATTTTTTTGGCGGTCAAGGTTGGGGGTTTTGGTATTAGACATTCCGGCGTTAGCCGTTTTGTGGAGCATGATGAAGGGTTTCACTAGTTCCCAGGAACTACCGAGCGCGGTGTCGTCGGGATGCTGGTGTGCTGTGTTAGCCGATGATGGGGCGTTCGTCGGGGTATCGGAAGAGCTGGTCGCGGTTGCGTAGGGCGAGGGCTGAGGCGAAGCTGATTGGGCCGATGCGTCCTGCGAACATGAGGGCGGTGAGGACGTATTTTCCTGTCGGGGGGAGTTCTTCGCTGAGTCCGACACTCAGGCCGCAGGTCGCGAAGGCGGAGATGACTTCAAAGAGGATACGGTCCATTGGTTCGTCGGTGACTGCCATAAGCATCCCCGTACATATAAGGACGATTGTCGCTCCCAGTGTTAGCGGCCATGAAAAACTGCCCATAGGCGGCCACGGAATTGCCCACTGACGGCCAGTAGAACTGCCCGTTGGTGGCCATGAGATCTGCCCACTTCTTGTTTCGGAACCCCGTCCGCTTATGCGGCGGGAGCCTCTTCCCGGGGTTTGATTGCGGTGTCTAAGACGCACCAAAGTCGCCCGGGAAGAGGCCCTGTTATGAAGTTTGACGGAGAAATCATGGAAATTCTTGCTGCCTACGATCTGACTGGATCGTTGCGGGCTGCGGCCGAGCTGACCGGTTGCTCGCATCACACTGTTGCCCGGCATGTTGCCGCCCGCGACGCTGGGAAGCCGATCGCCGAGCCGGCTTATCGGGGCCGGGTCACGGATGCGTTCCTGCCCAAGATCGAGGAATGGGTCGAGGCGTCCAAGGGACGGATCCGCGCCGACAAAGCCCACGACAAGCTCCTCGCGCTGGGCTATGAGGGATCGGACCGTTCGACCAGGCGGGCGGTCGCGCAAGTCCGCGCCGCGTACCGTCTCGGCCATGTCCGGGTGCACCGGCCCTGGGTGACGGAACCTGGCATGTGGTTGCAGTACGACTTCGGCGACGGCCCGGTCATCGACGGTCGCAAGACGGTGTTGTTCGTGGCGTGGCTGGCGTGGTCCAGATTTCGGATCGTGATCGCTTTGCGGGACCGGACCGCGCCGAGCGTGTTCGCGGCACTGGATCGCACGTTCCGGACCATCGAGGGCGCTCCGACCTATGTG
>NZ_AZSA01000264.1 GCF_000520555.1 Arthrobacter sp. Br18
GGGCCGCATACACTTTCCTGGCACCGTAGACGCTGTAGTTCTCCCGGTGCACCCGGGTAATTTTCTCCGTCGTCACAGCGTCAGTGATGGACCGTGTGGACTCCGGGCGGGCCTTGGCTGCGTAGTACGTTGATGGGGCGATCGGCAGCTGATTGCAGATCGGCTCGACCCCGTATTCGTCCTTGTAGTTGTCGATGTAGGAGATCATCGCCGTGAGGGGCGGTCGAGCTCCGCCGCGAAGAAAGCCGACGCCGATTTCAGGATCCCATTCGCCCGCCGCAACTCAACGACCTCACGTTCGAGTGCTGCCAGCCGGGCGGCGTCATCGGTTGTGGTCCCAGGCCTCAGCCCCTGATCAATTTCAACGGTACGCAACCAGCCACGGATCGTGTCCGCCGGGATACCCAGCTGAGCACCGATCCTGGTACACGCACCCCGACGGCCACTTGGGTCTTTCTGCGCGTCCGTCACCAACCGCACCGCCCGCTCACGAAGCTCATCCGGATACTTCTTAGGTGCTGCCATAAGGGCTCATCCTTTCAAGGAATCAACACCCTCCATTAAACCCGGGGCGGTTCACTCGCTGGCACAGACCTGGCTCAGTGTCCCGGCTGAAAAGGGTGTCAATGCCGGGCTGAAAGTGACTTCGCTGATTGCCGGGATGGTCGCGGGAACCGATTCCATCGATGACATGGCCATACTGCGCCACGGAGGGATGGGCAGGCTTTTGAAGGCCTGCTATGCGCCCTCGACCCTGGGTTTGTTTCTGCGCTCTTTCACCTTCGGGCACGTCCGCCAGCTCGACGCGGTCGCCTCCCGGTTCCTGAAGAACTTGGCGGCACAGACACCGCTGATCGGCACCCGTACCGGGGAATATACCCTCGTTGATGTGGACGACACAATCATCGAAATCCACGGATACCAGAAGCAGGGCTCGGGCTACGGCTACTCCGGGGTCCGGGGCCTGAACGCACTGCTGGCCACCGTCAGCACGAAGGACACGGCGCCGGTCATTGTCGCCCAGCGGCTACGGAAGGGCTCGGCGGGTTCGCCCCGCGGGGCGGCGCGGATGGTCGCCGACGCCCTGGCCACGGTGAAACGGCTGCCCGGCGAGAGGGCCACGGGCCCGGTGCTGGTCCGCGAGGCCGCGTGGAAGCCGATCCAGTACACGGACGCGGTCTTCGACGAGACCGCGGACCGGTGGATCTCCTCCGCCGAAGTCGCCGAAACCGGATACACCGCGTTCAGTTCCCGGAAACAGGGCGAACACATCCCCGGGCGCCTGGTCGTCCGAAGAATCCCGGACCTGAATCCGCACGGCGCCGGACAGCCGACCATCTTCGACACCTACCGGTTCCACGCGTTCTTCACCACCGGCACCCCGGACACCGTCGCCGCCGACAAAACCCACCGCGGGCATGCCATCATCGAACAGGTCAACGCGGACCTGAAAGACAGCGCCCTGGCGCATTTACCCTCAGGTGTTTTCACGGCCAACGCGGCCTGGCTGGTCCTGGCCGCCATGGCGTTCAACCTCACCCGCGCCGCCGCAACGACGGCAGGGAACGGGCTGGCCAAAGCCCGGACCGGAACAATCCGACGCAAACTGATCAGCGTCCCGGCTAGAATCGCATCCTCCGCACGGAAGCTTCGCCTTCACCTCCCCGCGCACTGGCCCTGGGAGACAGCCTGGACGGCCCTGTTCACCCGCGTCTTCCCCCGGCCGGCGAAGACCTGACCCGGCAGCACCTGACCACAACGATCAAGGACCCATCGTGGAACACGACCGGCAGCGAGGCCGGAGCCTCCGGCACGCCCAAACGCGATCAACCCACCCAAACCTCATCCCGGGATGCTCCATCAGTCCGTCGGTGGATCAAGGCTTAGCTGAGGAGCCGACGCACAGATGCAATTATCAGATGTGGTCGCGCGGAATCGTCGTGCTCCAGTTCTTCGACGCCACCCGGACGTCTCCCTCGTAGGCGTCAAGTTCGGCGTACAGGTGGAAGTCCGTGGCCGTGGAGGTCAGCACGGTTTTCGTCGTCGTACGCGCCGCCCAGTTCCCGCGCTCGAATCCCATAGTCCAGTCGGTCTCGCCGCGCACTGAGTTGGGGTCCCTGCCCGTGAAGCTGTACCGCTCATAGGCCCGGCGGGTGACGTTGAGGTCGATGTCGTCGAACCGGACCACCCCCAGGTCCTTGACTACCTGCAGGGACCCCGAGGAATCCACGAGGTTCCGGCTGACGCTCCAGTCCTGCTCGCCCGGTTCCAGCTGGGTGACGGCGATCGGCGGCGCCCCTTCCGGTTCCCCGAAGGTGGGGATCCTGCCGTCGTCGTCCGCGTTCAACGGACGAACCGGCAAGGCGAGGGAGCTTTCCTCGGGGTACACGGTGAGGCGCACCGGTTCCGGTGACGGCCAGGCCACGGGCCAGTACGACGTCGAAATGGACACCCGCAGGCGGTGCCCGGCAGGAAAGGACTGCGCCATACCGTTGAGCTGCACGGACACGGTATGCCGCTGGCCCTGCTCCAGGGGCTGGGGATCGTGTGAGCCGTTGTAGTGGGTCAGGTTGTACAGGCCGTAACTGACGCGGGTCGCCTCGTCGTCGGGCGCGACGTCGGACAGGCGGACGGCGACCATCGCGATGGGCTTGTCGGCGGCGAGACTGAGTTCCAGCCGGGGTGCTCCAAGCAGCTCCAGTCGCTCCGTCAGGGGTTCACTGGTGAAAACCAGGGAACCGCCGTCCTCCTCGCGCTGGTCGTACGGCATATCGGGAGGCGCGTTATAGGAGCACCATTTCCCGGCGAACTGGCCAACGGACAACGGCGACTGCACCGTCAGCTCAGGGCTCCGGAGCTGTTCCCCGGGCTGTCCGATGCGGTTGCGCCCCAGTGGGTAGTGGACCTCCTCGATGCGCGGGCTGGGCCAGCTCGCCTCGCCGACCCACCGGCCCGGCCGGTCCTCGTAACTTGTGGCGGGCTGCACGGTGTCCTGCATGAAGATGCTGAGCTCCGGGCCGTCCATCGCGCCATTGTTCGACTTATCGTTCAGCCAATGGTCCCACCAGCCCACCGCCTCCTGGAGGAACCCGATGGCTGGACCGGGCTGGCCCTGGTGCGGATACTTGTGGCTCCACGGGCCGATCAGGCCGCGGGTGGGGACATCGAGTCCCTCGAGGATCCGGAACACGGCGTTTGAATAGCCGTCCGCCCAGCCGCTGACGGCAAAGACCGGGCACTGGATGGCGGAGTAGTCCTCGTTGATCGAGCCGTGCTGCCAGTACGCATCCCGGCGCTGGTGGCGGAGCCACTCCTCGAGCCACAGGCCGCTGTGTTCGATCCGGTCCAGCCAGAGCTCGCGCCACCGCTCGCCGACGATCGCCGGATCCGGTGGACAGGAGTTGTAGGCGAACATCGTCGAGGCCCAGGACAGGTTGTCGCTGAGCAGGCACCCGCCCATGTAGTGCACATCGTCGGTGTAGCGGTCGTCGGTGGAGCATACCGTCAGGATCGCGCCGAGGCTCGGGGGACGGCGGGCGGCAACCTGCAGGGCGTTGAAGCCTCCCCAGGAAATCCCCATCATGCCGGTGCGCCCGCTGCACCACGGCTGGTCCGCCAGCCACGCGAGGACTTCCTCGGCGTCGAGAAGTTCCTGCTCCAGGTACTCGTCGGTGAGGATCCCTTCGGAGTCCCCGCTGCCACGCAGGTCAACCCGGAGGCATGCGTAGCCGTGACCGGCCATATACGGGTGATGGATGGAGTCCCGCTGCGCTGTGAGGTCGCGTTTGCGGTAGGGAATCATTTCCAGCACCCCGGGCACGGGCTCGTCCTCGGCGGAGACGGGCAGCCAGAGCCGTGCCGCGAGCCGCGTGCCGTCCGACATCGGGATCCAGAGGTGTTCGGTCTCGCGAACTTCGTGCGGAAGGGACGTGACGGCGCGCATCAGTTTCCTTCCGGAACATCGTCGATCCGGAACCCGAGCGCATCGACGCACTGGGCGTATTTGTCCTCAAGGTCCGATTCGTCAGTGCCACCGAGGAAAATTTCCGCAAGGACGTAGCTGTAGCTGTCCTCGCCGTAGCCCTCGGACAGCCGCGATCCTTCCGTGACCGTCACATGCACCGTGGTGCCGGGCAGTTTCCGTTCAAGCTCGGCAATCTCCCCGGCTGTCGGCATGCGTTGCACCACGCCGTCGGAGAACCGGCGGAGGAACCACTTTGCGGCAGTCCCGAACGGGCCCTCGCCGCGGAGGTGGGGTGGTTGGCGGTCAAGTGCCATGTCGAGCATGTACGCATGGTTGGAGACCCCGTCCACCAGCTCGAAGAGCGGCGCGTGGGACTGCGAATGCCGGGCGTTGACCTCGAGCAGCCTGAGCTGCTGCTTCTCCGCGTTCCAGAAGTACTCGATGTTGAACGTGGTGTCGGTGAGGCCGACGGCGGCAACCACCTTCCGGGACACGTCCGCCATGTAGTCCTGGATCTGCGTCGGCAACCGGGAGGGGTACTGGTACCGCAGGAAGCTGGGGGCACCGTCGTAGGAGATGGAGTCGATGACGCCGTAAATTTCCACGCGGCCGCCCTGGCTGAAGCCCTCCACCGTGACCTGGCTTCCGGTGGCGGCCTCCTCGACCAGGCAGGCGCTGCCGCCCACCTCAGCGATCTCAGGCGGCAGGTCGAGCAGGGCGAGGACATCGTTGAACGGTCCGCCGACGCGGTCCACTTCCCCCCGTTCCTGGCCCTGCGCAACCTGGAGCTGCTCGTCGGATTCGACATAGTGCGCGCCCTCGGAGGAATAGGACTTTATCGGCTTGATCCAGACGGGGTAGGAAACGCCGTCGGGCAGTCTCGCCGGCTCTGCCGTGAGGTCCAGGATGCCGAAGGCCGGATACTCGTCGATCACTTTCTGCTGCTCAAGCCGGCTCCAGTACTTGTGCTCGCATTTCACCACGGCTTCCAGGTCCGCAGACCGGAACCCGTGGCGCTTGCAGAGGATGGGCACCATCATGCTGACCGGGAAATCCCAGAAGCCCACGATCGCGTCGAAGGAGCCGTCGAAGGCGTCCAGCTGGCGCTGGGCCTTGTCCAGCAGCTCCGGCACGGAGGCGCTTCCGCCCTGGAGCTCGTCGATCTCGAGCAACTGGTGGAAGGTGTACTGGCTGGCGTTGGGCAGCTTGAGGAGCGTGGAGTGGTTCAGGTCGTCGAGGCCCACCACGAAGATGTTCTGGGTCATGACTCTCTTTCCGGGGGTTGCTTTTGGGGCAGCACCAGAGTGGCTACTAAACCAACCGGCCATTCCAACCTAGCGCGGCGGCCGGGAAGAGGTATAGCCGGGTTTCAGGCCTGCGCCTGGAGCACGACGGCGGACTGCCGGGACTGTGCGACAACCCGCTGCTGCTGTTCACCCAGCCCCTCGATTCCGATGGCCATCGTGTCGCCGGCCGCCAGGTACGGGAACCGGCCCGACAACGCGACACCCTGCGGCGTTCCGGTGTTCACGACGTCGCCGGGATCCAGGACCATGTACTGCGAGATGTCACGCACCAGTTCCGCCACGCTGAACACCATGTCCGCCGTGGTCGAATCCTGTCGCGCTTCGCTGTTCACCGTAGAATACAGCCGCAGCAACTGCGGGTCGGCGACATCCTCGACTGGCACCAGGGACGGGCCCATCGGGTTGAAGGTCGGTGCGCACTTGCCCTTGGACCACTGACCGCCCGAGTGCTTGAGCTGGTAGTCCCGCTCAGAGACGTCGTTGCTGATGGTGAAGCCGGCAATGCAGGCCAGTGCTTCCTCGTGGCTGACCAGGTAGGAGGCCCGCTTGCCGATCACCACGGCGAGCTCCACCTCCCAATCCACTTTCTGCGCTCCGGGCGGTATGACGACGTCGTCGTTCGGACCCACCACCGTGTTGGGGTGCTTGAAAAAGAGAATTGGCACGACGGGAGGCTGGTCGCCGGTCTCCGCGGCATGCGCCGCGTAGTTGTGGCCATTTGGACCAATGCTCGGGAAAGTCACGCTAAGCCGATCTCCAGTGGTAACGGTGGTTGCCTCGGTTCGTTGAGCCTGTATGGCTAAACATAAATATTTGACTGCGGCCGAGGAGGCCTCATACGGGCGATTCGAGGCGCAGGCCCCGGAACAGGCGGTGTTGAAGCGGTTCTTCTTCCTGGACGACGCCGATCTGGGCCTCGTCGCGAAACGGCGCGGCGATCGCAACCGACTCGGGTTCAGTCTCCAGTTGGTGACCGTCCGACACCTGGGCACGTTTTTGGAGGACCCCCTCGACGTACCGACCACGGTGGTGGATTATGCGGCCGGACAAGTCGGAGTGGCGGATCCGTCGTGCGTGAAGGGGTACTTGGAACGGCGGCCGACGCGGTTTGAGCGTCAGGCCGAGATCGCCCGAGGTATACGGTTATGTCTCCTACGCCTCGGCGGAGGCGGAGTTGATCGGCTGGTTGGACGGACAGGCGTGGACAACCGGTGATCAACCGAAGCCGCTGTTCTACGCGGCGGTGGGATGGTTACGGGCGCGCAGAGCGCTGCTGCCGGGGGTCACGACTTTACGGGACGAGGTGGCCAGCTCCGCGCCTTTGAGCAGCAGCCGGCGGTTGGCCCACACCGGGTCCGCAGCCCGGCCACGCCTGCCTCTGGTTTCGTGGGTGAGACGCTGGCGGACCTCGGTCACCATGGAGTTGGCGAGCATGCTCAGATGAAAGGCATCCACGGACACCGCGGTGCGTGGCAGCCACATCCGCAACGCCTTCCGGAACGCCGCCGACGGATCGATGGCCACCACCTGGACACCGAGGCGCCATGCTTAGCCTCGATCCACCGATGATTTTCGGGTTGTGCGCGGCGTTTTAAACACGAAATGCCCGTCGTCTGGGAGAAAATATGGCTTACCACAGTCAAATTTTCATACCAGATGAGGACATCTCGTAGATGCAAGTTTCCCATAGAACGTCCGCGGCGTCAGTGTCCTTCGACGAACCGAATCTCGTGTCGGTCGCCGGGCTGGTCCCGGTGATGACGTTGGCCCGGGATGCCGGTCTGCACGAGTTAGCCGATGAGTGGTTGTCCGTGCCGACAGACAAGGGCGCCAATGCCGGGCTGAAAGTCGCGTCGCTGGTAGCAGGTATGGTCGCTGGCGCGGACTCTATCGATGACATGGCGTTGCTGCGCCACGGCGGAATGAAACGGTTGTTTACCGCCTGCTATGCGCCCTCGACGCTGGGCTCGTTCCTGCGGGCCTTCACCTTCGGGCACGTGCGGCAGTTGGACGCGGTCGCCTCCCGCTTCCTGGCGAATGTGGCAGCGCGAGCCCCGCTGCTCGGAAGCCCTGGCACTGAAGACTTCGTGTTCGTGGACGTCGACGACACGATCATCGAGGTCCACGGCTACGCCAAGCAGGGCTCCGGCTACGGATACTCCGGGGTCCGCGGGCTGAATGCGCTGCTGGCCACCGCCTCGACGAAGGACACCGCCCCGGTAATCGCCGCCCAGCGGCTGCGCAAAGGAGCGGCGAACTCCGCCCGCGGAGCCAAACGCCTGATCACCGACGCCCTGTCCACCCTGACGCGGACGCATGCTGGTGGCCAGGTCCTGGTCAGAGCCGATTCGGCGTTCTACGGCCACCGCAGTGTTTCCGCAGCCCTGGCCGGCAGGGCGGAGGTATCGGTGACCGTGCGGATGGACCCGGCAGTCAAACGCGCTATCGCCACGATCCCCGAAACGGCGTGGACCACGATCGAGTACACCGACGCGGTGTCCGACGAGAACACCAACACCTGGGTCTCCCGGGCCGAGGTCGCTGAAGTCCCGTTCACCGCGTTCTCCTCCCGGAAGACAACC
>NZ_AZSA01000265.1 GCF_000520555.1 Arthrobacter sp. Br18
CCATGTCCGGATGGTCCGCCATCATCTTCTCGTGCATCTGCGCCATCCCCGCGCCGCCCATCATCATCTTCTCGTGCATCTGCGCCATCTCGGGATAGTCCAGCATCATCTGGTCGTGCATCTGCGCCATCTCGGGATGGTCCAGCATCATCTTCTCGTGCATCTGCGCCATGCCTTCGGCTCCGACAGTGAGAGAGCCCTTCATGTTGCCGTGGAATTTGCAGAAGAACCCATAGGTTCCTGCTTCACTGGGAGCCGTGAAAGTGGCGCTAGCCCCACCCGGGATGGTGACATCGAAGGAACCATCATCGGCGGTCACCGAATGGGCTTCGGTGTCGTTATTGGTCACCGTGATCTCACCGCCCGGGTTGACCGTGCCTGGCCCCGTAAACACGAAGTTATCGATGGTGATAGCCATCTGCTCGGTGGTCATTGCCGGTCCGGACTGGGACACCGGGCCGGAAGAGGCCAGAGCGGCCCCCGTAGACCCGAGGCCTGCCCCTCCAACCAAGGCTGCGGTGAAAGCGACGCTGAGAACTTTTCTACTGGTGATCATGATGAGTTCCTCTGGCAGGGTAGTGGGGTAGTTAGGGAGACAATATCCTGGCCGTCAATCGATTCGACGAACCCTTGCCCCGAAACCTCCGCCACGTGACACTTGTCATCTGCGGCGCATTGGGCTGCCTCTTCACCAATCCTATCGTGCGTAGTAGACCTACGCACGGGCCTACTTCTTCGCGAGCCGCCATCGGAGTCTTTTCTCGGACAGTCGACCGAAACCGAGCAGCTTCCCATCGAGCAAAATACCGGGCGCGAAAGCAACGTCGTAGCGCACTGCGAGTTCGCGGCCCTGGGCGCTGGCAAGCTCGACTTCTTCGATTACTAAAAAAATTTGTGCCACTGATGGACAACCTGTCCACACGCGACGCCATTGCTGCCCCACGAGAGAATTGCGGCTCACCCCCAGGTGGACGGCTCTGAGCTGGTCCCCCGGGGCTCCACCCGCCCACAGGTGGATGACCCGTAAAACACGACAGCAAGAGTAGGGCACTGGTTGTCGGTGCCCACCCGGTACAGTCCCTTCGCGTGAGCAGAACAAGAGGTACGCGGGGAACCCCACGGAGTTGCATCTGGTGCTAGCCCTTCGCTCTACCCTGTGCGTCGAGTGTGGAAAATGCCGCCTTTTTTCGCCGAACCTTCACCGGAACACCTCGCCATCCCGCAAGACGGTCGGCTTATGCGGCGGCTAGCCGGGGATGTTCGAACTCACCACAGAGTCGGAACTTGGCCACATACAAAGTGGTACTGGATATCGCTGCACCCAGCGGCAGATTTCGGCTCTCACGCCGAGCAAAATACCTCGCCTAGGGAAAACAAACAATCCAGTCACAAGTGGCCGGAACGTTGTGCACGTGCGGATAATCGCTGCCTCAAACTGCTCCCGAGAGGATCATGAAACAAATCGACGCCGCTGATTTACCCCCCGGGGTATAGAAGGTAAGGTGGGAACAGTTGCCGGGGTTTGCCCGGGCATGTAACAGGAAGGGGAAATCGTGATGGGTGGCAACGGATTCGGCATGGGCGGGATGTGGCTCTTCGGCCTTCTCGTACTTGTTGGTGTGATCCTGTTGGTGTTTCTGGTCGTGCGGTTTTTCGCCGCCGGTAACCGGGGAAATCCTTCCGCAGGCAATGGTGATACTGCCGGTGGCGCAGGCAACCGGAGTGCGGCCCGGCAGATCCTCGATGAACGATATGCGAAAGGGGAACTGACGGATGAGGAATATGCCCAACGCCGCAGGACTCTCAGCGAGGGAACCTGATGCGGGGCCTTCGACCGAGGCTGACGAAGCGCCTACCATTTCTTTGAAGGATTCGGATCGATCAGCAGCGATAGTTGGAGGACGAGATGGCCGGTTCGCCTGAGGTCATACACACCTCCTCTGCTCTGGAGCGGCGGCGGACCGGCCATTAACAGCCGCAGTTCACGGCGCGCTCAACGCTGCCTGCGCCATGACCGACGCCCGCAGACTGCAGTGATCATCCAGAGAGCCGCCGTGGCACCTCTGAGGCATGAAAGCGCGCTGATGCGATGAACTGCTGCCGGTAGTGGGAGCGGCGCCAGCCGCAGTAGCGTATTTTGCCTGCCGCCAATGGGATGGGTGAGCGCCCGTGTGGCTGTAGTGCTGCAGGACCGGGCAGGAGCGTGCCTCTCATTGCGGCGGACTGTTTCACGCTTTGCGGGTACCTTCCCCTCAAGGACTTCCTGATGAGGAGCTCCCCTGAAGGGGGTGAAGTTTGCTGAGAGCTGCTTGGAGCCGGGCGTCGGCGTCGTCGGCTATTTCGCGCACTGCGTGATTGTTGGTGAGCTGGACCATGGTTTGCGGATCGATGGCCTCGACTGTTGTTTCGGTTCCTCGGCGCACAACGACGTTGCATGGCAGCAGTGCGCCCAGGCCAGGTTCTGCCGCCAGAGCTCGGCTGGCCAGCTGCGGGTTGCAGGCGCCGAGAATGACGTAGTCGCCTAGGTCGTGGACGGCCTCTGCCCCGAGCTTCGCCTCGAAGGTGGCCCGCACGTCGATTTCGGAGAGAATTCCGAAGCCCTGCGCTGCGAGGGCGGCGCGGGTCTGCTCCACAACCTCGTCGTATGCCAGTGGTAGGACGCGGAGCCTGCGGCTATCCGGACGGTCGACCTGGAGAAGAAGTTCTACATGGGACCGTACGACCTGGCTGACAAGGCGGGGGTATCGCGAACGAGGGCCGTGGCGCTTCGCCGTCACTCGGGGCTCGACAGCAACGACGACCATGTCTCCCATCGCTTCGTGTTCGGAAAACAGCAAACACATGCGCTATTCGGACAACGCGCTGAAGGCCATGAAGGAAGCAAAGGCGCAGGTTGACATGGATCATGTCTGGGCCGCGCACCGCACCTTGGCGCGGAACAAGGGTGACCAGTCCCGTCCTGCTTGTGACCAGCCAGGCTGCGTCGCGAAATTGGATGTGCCGTAGCTACAACATGCCTGATGACAGAGCGCTCCTGCCGCGGAGAGTTCGAGTCCTAGTGGAGGATCCCCTTACGACGTCGAAATGGCACGTCGGGATCAAAGGGAATGTCCATGGGCCTGCTATTCGCCTGTTGAGCCGTCGAGCATTTCGCGAAGAATGTCTAGATGCCCGCAGAGCGTCTGTGATCTTCATCAGTTCGTCTAGTTTCGGGTGAACGGTCTAAAGAAGTTCCTGCGCCATGGCGCCCGCTTCGCGAACCAGGGCGGCGTCACGGGCGACCTTCGCTGCGGTGATGGCGGCGTCATAAAGAAGGACGAGACGGGAGACGATGGTGGTGCCCGGGTCCTCCTGAACAAGGCCGGATATGTGTGTGCGAACCGCGGCGCGGTAACGGTCCGCGACCTGCCGCACCGAGACACATTCCGGAAGTTCGATCACTGCGTTGGTGAAGGGGCATCCGTAGAAGGTGTGCGATTCGACGGAGAGTGCGAGTGCTTCGAAGAGGGCAGTGACCCTCTCCCGCGGGGGACACCGGGGATCATCAAGTGCTCGGGCGTGATCGACCCATCCGTTGAGTTCTTCCTCTAGGTACGCCACCACGAGCGCCTCCTTGCTGGCGAAGTTGTTGTAGAGGCTGGCCTTCGCCACTCCCGCGCCGCGAACGACGGGATCGATTCCCGTGGCGTTGATGCCATGTTCGTGGAAGAGGCGACTGGCGGATTCGAGGAGGCGCGCCCGCGCGCTCGGCACCGGCGTTGCAATCGTGGATTCCATGATCGGATTTTACAGACAGATCGGTATAGTTGTCAGTGACCAGATCGGTCTACCGAGGAGGAAAGGCACACCATGTCAGATTTGAAAATTGCCGTCGTCATCTACGAGCCCATCGACTCCGACGCTTCACGCGTCTACCGCGGCCTCAAGACCGCCCTCGAATTCAAACAGGCGGGCGATGATGTCGTCGTCGTGTTCGACGGTTCGGGCGTGGAAACGTTGGCTGCGATCACCGCGCCCAACCACAAGATGAATCCCCTGGCCGTGGCTCTCAAGGACAACATCCGAGGCGCTTGCGGATTCTGCGTCACCGACCATGGGGTCTCCGACGCTATCGCTCTGGGAGGCTGGGACCTGCTCACTGAGTACAAGGGCGAAGCGAGCGTGCGGAACCTCGTGGTCGAGGGTTACCAGATCCTCAGCTTCTAAGCTTCAATCTGCCCTCCGGCCAGCCACTTGATTCGGAGCACTCATGACCCTCACCGTGCTTCTCGACCTGCGACTCAAGCCAGAATCAGCTGCGGCCGCGCCCGCGATGCTGCGGGAAATCCTCGCCCAGACCCGCGCATTCGACGGGTGCCAGGGCGTCGACGTGCTCGTCGATACTGCGAATGCCACGCACGTGATCCTCCTGGAACGCTGGGCCTCAGCCGAAGCCGATGCGGCCTACCGTCAATGGCGCGCTGGAGCAGGCGCGACCGAGCTAGGGTCACTCCTCGCCAGCGCTCCGCAACTCTCGCAGTTTGAGACCGCCAGCGACATCTGATCGGCCCTGCGGAGCAGGACCGAGCACACACCCTCGGTTCTGCGCCGTTGCGTGTCCCAGGTTACGGAACCCGGGCCTGCTCGGTGCTGCTGTAGATGTAACCGCGGGTCTTTCCCGCACAACTCGCAGGGAGCAGTCCATGTACCAAGCAATCTGGAATGGCGTCGTGTTGGCGGAGTCCGAAGAAACCATTCGGGTAGAGGGCAACGACTATTTTCCGCCGAAGTCACTGATCTCTGCGCACTTCTCCAAAGCGTCCCTGACGTCGCAGTGCCCGTGGAAGGGAACCGCGCAGTACTACACGCTCTCAGTCGACGGGCAGAAAAACGCCAATGCCGCGTGGTACTACCCCAACCCGACGCCGGCGGCCGAGAATATCCGAAACTACGTCGCGTTCTCCAACGGTGTTCGCATCGTGACGGTTCAAGAAAACAGCGACCGCGCGTAAACCCGTTCGTCGTCCTGTGCCGCCGGGTCATGACCCGCAAATGACCGTGCGGCAGGCCCCGCGCGGAACAGAGCCGCAGGTGACCTCGCCTCGGGCCGGAGGAACGTCCGGTCCTCCGACCACCCGGCGCGCGTCCCTCGAAGCGGTCGCGGTCGCGGTGTCGGGCGCAGTGGCGCTCGGCTGGGCGCTTTTGGGGCGCTTCAGAAAACGGAAAAATACCACGCTAAGCGTTGCTGCTCGAATCCACGGTTCCGGATTTCACCGAGGTGATTGAACAACACACGGCCCGGATCCGGAATCCCGTGATGCGCTCCTGCAATACCTCTCACCACTGGGGTGGGAACACATCAACCTCACCGGTGACTACACCTGGCGCAGCAGCGCTAGGATCGGTGCGGGCAAATTTAGGCCACTACGATCACCGGCCAGAGCTTAGCGTGGTATTTTTTCCGTTTTCTGACGCGCCCCCACTTGTAGTCTGACGCGCCCCCCACTTGTAGTAGGTCACCCGGACGAAGCCGAGCTCACAGGCCACCGCCGACACGTTCGGATTCAGCGCCAACCGGCGAAAGAACTCGGCCTTGTCCTGGCCTCGAATACACTCGAGAACGCTGCCGAGGCGTGGAGGTCCCTGACTCATGGCGCCACCGGTAGCAAGTGTCCGGACTCAGCCCGAGCTCGGCCGCGACCGCACGGATCGTGTCACCCCGATCCAGACGCCGGAAAAACTCAGCTTTCTCCTGAGCCGCATACTGCCGATTCCGCTTCCGCGGTGACGAAACAACCATCCCTGCAACTCCCCATCAGTCAGGGTGTTGCGACGACCACTGGAATCCAAGAGAGATGAGCATTTCGTCTTTAGAACGCCGGGCGACCCAAGAATTGATCGGTGGATCTAGGCTAAGCCCGCAACATAACCACCATTCCGATCAGCCGCTTCGTGACATCTAATCGGGTTGCACGGTGTCAGCGTCGAAATGAATCATTTCCACCGAGGTGACGTGTGATTGAAGCAGGGTCAGCACATTGCGGCCCTGATCCGTCTCGGGAAAAACTTCCGTATGGTCGCTCAGCGATTCCCACCCCACACGGAGCAGGTAGATGTCCGGCTGATCGACGCTGGGATGCAGGTCTACTGACCGGCATCCGTGAACGGCCAGTAGGTTTTCCCGGATAGCGGGGTACGTATTGCGGAAGCTGTCATGCCCGTCGGGACGGATGGTGAGTTGCGCGTGCTCATAAATCATGAGGTCGTCCTGTCTGTCGTGTGGTGCGTAAGACCCATCAGTTAGCTGCCGGCCATTGATTTGTCCGCAGCCAGGCCATGATGAATGGCCTGCATGTCGAGTGCCCTGACCTCAGTTATGTCCTGTTCGAGCGCAGCGGCGTCGATCGCCCCTGGCTGGGAAAAGACCAGCACTTTTTCGCGGAAGGCCATCAAGGTAGGGATGGAACTGATGCCCGCCTGGGCGGCAAGCGTTTGTTCGGCCTCCGTGTCGACCTTCGTGAAAGCGATGTCGGGATGCTTCTCGGAAGCTGCGCTGTAAGTCGGTGCGAACAAGCGGCAGGGCGCACACCAGCCCGCCCAGAAGTCAATTAGAACAATGTCATTGCTGTTGAGCGTGGTTTCGAACGTCTTTTCGGTGATGTCAACGGTTGCCATCGGGGTCGCTCCTTATGGGTTCAGTGAGGTATGGCCGGAGATGCTCTTTCAGGCTTCTCTCGCGGATCAAGCTGTGAGAGCAGCCAGTGCCTCATCGGTGGTCATCACAGCTCCCGCGATGTAGTTGAAATTTGTCATGGCAGCCGCGTAGCCGTCACCCAGTTCCGGGTGCTGCGGTGCTGCCGTGGCGTCAGAGACCACGGCCACGTCGAATCCCTGCTCCAGCAATTCCCGCAGGTGGCTCTCGATACAGAGATTGGCTGACATTCCCGCTAGAACCACCTTGCTGATGCCGCGCTTACGAAGCTGAAGCACCAGATCATTCTGCTCGGGACCGTACACCTTGTGGGGGCTGCAGACGACGGTCTTTCCATCCTGGATGTACGGTTTGTATTGTTCCAGCCAGTCAGCACCTGAGCCTTCAAAACCTTCAAGGCTCAGTGGGCCGGGACGGTCGAACATTCCGATCTCGTGCATCTTTTTCTCCAGCGTCCCGCCGAACTCCCACTGGTGGTCGTGCGGGAAGTAGTAATGCGGTGAGATGAAAACTTCGTAGCCGGCAGCTTTCGTCCCGGCGAGCAGTTGATCGATGTGCTGGACGGTGTTGTTCTCCCGGACACTGTTGCCGACCAGTTCCCAGGTGACGCCCTCGGGGCTGAGGAAATCGTTTTGTGGGTCAGTCAACACAAGCGCTGTTGTGGATGGATCAAAATGCATGGCTCTCCTCGGGTGGGGCTGAATTCCGAACGAAATTCCACTGTAACGCTAGGCGTCCGAAACGGTTTGTTCTGTAACCCAGGACACCGTTCCCCTATGTCGGTACTGGACCGATCAGCCCTCGTGGAGGATTTCCGCCAACTCCAACAGGTCCCTGGCTTCAATGTCGGGCTGAGCGAAGTAGGAGGGGTAGGCGGCGGCCGCGCGGTTGATCCAGGCGGTCTGCAATCCGGCGGTCTTCGCGCCGTGGATGTCCCACGGGTGCACCGCGACGAGCATCAGATGACCGGTTGTGTGGCCGGTGTCCCGGGCAGCGTAGTCGTAGTGGTTGGGTCCCCGGG
>NZ_KI914894.1:0-2688 GCF_000520555.1 Arthrobacter sp. Br18
ATCCAGGAACCCACCGACGCGATCATCAAAATCACCTCCACAGCGATCTGCGGCTCGGACCTGCACCTGTATGAGGTACTGGGCCCCTACATGAGCAAGGGCGACGTCCTGGGTCATGAACCCATGGGGATCGTTCAGGAAGTCGGCAGTGCCGTGTCGAACCTGGCTGTCGGCGATCGGGTGGTCATCCCCTTCAACATCGCCTGCGGGAAGTGCCTGATGTGCTCCCTGAACCTGCAGTCGCAGTGTGAAACCACCCAGGTCCGGGAAAAAGGCCTCGGTGCGCGCATCTTCGGGTACTCCGAGCTGTATGGTTCGGTACCGGGCGGGCAAGCGGAATACCTGCGGGTTCCCTTCGCCGATTACGGCCCCATCAAAGTGGGCCACGACCTTCCCGATGTGCGTTACCTCTACCTCTCCGACATCGTGCCCACCGCCTGGCAGGGCGTGCAGTACGCGAACGTGCCCGACGGCGGCACCCTGGCGGTCTTCGGGTTGGGCCCGGTAGGGCAGTTCGCCGCCCGCGCGGGCGTGCACCTGGGTTACCGGGTCATCGGCATCGAGCCTGTGCCCGAGCGGCGTGCAATGGCCGAACGGCACGGCGTGGAAACCCTGGATTACAGTGACACCATCGGAGACGAGCTACGTGAAATGACCGAGGGCAGGGGCCCGAACGTGCCCGACGGCGGCACCCTGGCGGTCTTCGGGTTGGGCCCGGTAGGGCAGTTCGCCGCCCGCGCGGGCGTGCATCTGGGCTACCGGGTCATCGGCATTGAACCTGTGCCCGAGCTGCGCGCCATGGCCGAACGGCACGGCGTGGAAACCCTGGATTACAGCGACACCATTGGCGATGAACTGCGTGAAATGACCGAGGGCAGGGGCCCGAACTCCGTCCTGGACGCGGTGGGCATGGAAGCCCACGGCTCCCCGGTAGGGGCTTTCGCCCAGCAGGCAGCCGGCCTGCTGCCGGACCCGCTCGCGCAGAAAGCCATCGAGAAGGTTGGGGTCGACCGGCTGAATGTCCTGCATGCCTGCATTGACGCGGTGCGCCGCGGCGGCACTGTCTCGGTCAGCGGTGTTTACGGCGGCATGGCGGACCCGATGCCGATGCTGACCCTATTCGATAAGCAGATCCAGCTGCGCATGGGCCAGTGCAACGTCAAACGGTGGATCGATGACCTCCTACCCCTGGTCGAGGACCCTTCCGATCCGCTCGGTGTTACCGATTTGATGACCCACGAAGTCTCCCTCGATGAAGCGCCCGAAGCGTATGAGGTGTTTCAGAAAAAGCAGGACAACTGCATCAAAGTCGTCCTCAAACCCTGACCGACCCCCTCCCCGGCACCCGATTTTTCCGGTGCCGGAGATTTCTCCCTTGAACCGGTGAAAGGACACACTCCAAATGACGCATCCCCCAACCACCGAGAACCTCCCCGACGGACGCACCAATCCACCGGGGCCCTCCCGTCAGGAACCCTTCCGTCAGGAGCCACCGGAACCGTCCCCCGTCCTGCCCAGTCCTGCCGGAGCCCCGGCCCCTGAGCCGGCCCCTGCGCATCATGTCACATCGGAGCGCAGCATCGCTTTGGACATGATTCTGGGGGCAGCAGCCGGTGCGGCCGGTGTGTGGGCGATGGATCGCGTCGGAGGGTTTCTGTACAACCACGAAGATCCCGCCGCGCTAGAACGCGAACACCAGGCCCGTGCCGGCGGCAAGGACGTCGCCCATGCCGCCATCGAAAAAGCAGCCGACAAGACAGGAATCGACCTGCCCACCGGTGAACCGAACCCGGCCGGAATAACAATGCACTACGCGCTGGGAATACTGCCCGGTGCCTTGCACGCCGTCATCCGCAGGGAAGCGCCCTTCATGAAAGCAGGCAACGGCGCGCTGTACGGTTTTGGGTTATATGTACTCAACGACGAGATCGTTGCTCCTGCACTGGGACTGGCATCCGGACCCAAGGAGTACCCCTGGCAGGCACATGCAAGAGGCATGGTCGCCCACACGGTCCTCGGTGTGGTCACCGAAAGCCTGCTGAGGATCTCTGACCGTGCCCGCTAACCCCATCCCCGCGGTGACAGCACGCCCCCGAAGGCGGTGCCGGTGAGCCGGCAGGGCGGCCACCGCCGACCGGGCGCGGTGGTCGTCATCACCGGTGCTTCCAGCGGCATCGGCCGGGCCACCGCGCATGCTTTCGCCAAAACCGGTGCCCGGCTCGTTCTCGCGGCCCGCAGTCCCGAAATCCTGCAAGAGGTCGCCGCCGAATGTGCCGCGTACGGGGCGCAGGTAATCACCGTGCCCACCGATATCAGCGACGAATCCCAGGTAGAAATCCTCATGCGCTCGGCAGTTGAAGCCTTCGGGCGGATCGACGTGTGCGTCGGTAATGCCTCCGTTTACAGTTACGGAACCTTCGAAACCACACCGCCCGACGTGTTCCGCCGAATCATCGAGACAAACCTTTTCGGACCGATCCACACTGCCCGCGCTGTACTGCCGTACTTCCGAAGCCAGGGCCGGGGAACCTTGATCATCATCGGATCGGTGTACTCCAAAATCACCTCCCCCTATGTTTCCCCCTATGTGACCAGCAAATTCGGGCTGCTCGGTTTCACGGAAGTACTGCGCCAGGAGTTACGGAAAGCCAAAAACATCCACATCTGCCTGGTCCTGCCGGCAACGAT
>NZ_KI914894.1:2788-7330 GCF_000520555.1 Arthrobacter sp. Br18
CTGCTCGCACGGTGCTGCCGTACTTCCGAAGCCAGGGCCGGGGAACCTTGATCATCATCGGATCGGTGTACTCCAAAATCACCTCCCCCTACGTCTCCCCCTATGTGACCAGCAAATTCGGGCTGCTCGGTTTCACGGAAGTACTGCGCCAGGAGTTACGAAAAGCCAAAGACATTCACATCTGCCTCGTACTGCCGGCAACAATCGACACCCCCATCTACCAGCACGCCGCGAACTACACCGGCCAGCACGTCCACCCACTACCCCCCGTCGTGTCCCCCCACCGTGTCGCCAAGGTGATCCTGCGGAATTCGAAACGACCAAGGCCGGTAACAGTGGTCGGTCAGATCCAACGAACCATCATCCCGATCCACGGCCTCTTTCCGCGGCTCTATGACCAATGCATCAACCCGGTCATGAACCTGCTTGCACTACGGAAAGGCCCCACAGCCCCTTCAAGCGGTACGGTCTTCACCCCGGACCCCTCGAGCAACCAGATCACCGGGAACTGGCGGACCAGCCGGACCAGACGCTTAGGCGCAGCCGGCGCCATCCTTACCGTCTGGTCATTGATCCGATGCATAAGAGGAGGACAACGCGTCGCTCCAACAGGGAGAAACCGTCACCCGAAGACAAACCACTTCACGCATGATCACAGTTGAGCCCAGCGTGTGCCGGGACGAGCTGAGGCAGTCAGGACAGCCACAAAAGTTGAAAGGAGGCCATGTCAATGAAACAAAACCCGAGAGAACCACTACAAAGTACGCGATGGGTGCGCGGAATCGTGGGCGACGCACTCGTGGTCGACAGCCGCGATCAGCTACTCGTATGGGAAGAGGAACTTCCTGTACCGCGGTACCTATTCCGGGACGAGGACGTCCGCTCAGAGCATCTGATACCCACCGGGGCCCCGGACGAATTGGGCTACCACCACCCGAGTTCCAAGGTTATGTCCTGGTTCGATGTAGTTGTTGATAACCGCTTTATCCGCCACGGGGCGTGGCGGATAAAGGGTTTTGACGGTTATACGGGAGTGACGTGGGAACGCGGTGAGTTTGACCACTGGTATGAAGAGAATGAAGAAGTATTCGAGCATCCCCACGACCCCTTCGTCCACATCGATGCCCTGCCCAGCTCACGATTAGTGACGGTGCGCCACGACGACGTCCTGATCGGCGAGTCGCGCGATGCGATCTTCCTTTGGGAAACAGGGCTGCCACCGCGTTACTACCTGCCGAGGCGAGACATCGACTTCGGCCTTCTCACACCGACGACCACGAAGAGCATTTGCCCTTACAAGGGCTTTGCCACCAACTACTGGAGCGTTACCAGCGAATCCTCTCTCACTGATATTGCTTGGTCCTACCCCGAACCGTTCTTTCCGTACCGCAACATTGCCGGGGCCGTCGCCTTCCTGCACGAGGAACTGGACATTTCCCTCGACGGCGTACCGCAAACACGTCCTGTGCCCAAACAGTGGCCAGCACGGTCCCGGCTGGAGTAACTACCCTGGACCGAGCCCGGTTACATGGGCCCTGTTGCTGGCATGCCATCGGCTTTGACTCTCATACTGCCGCCAGGTCAGCGGGTGAGGATGACCCGGAGGCGACGTGGGTGCTCTCGGCAACCTGATCAACAGTGCTGGGACCAATATCCGCACTGCGGCCCTGGACGTCACTGAGGCCGAATGGGACACGATCATGGACGTCAACTTGAAAGGGGCGTTCTTCACCGCCCAAACCTTCGCCCGAACTAGTCCCGAGGACGGTCAGGGGAAGATTATTAACATCTCCTCACAGTACGGATATGCGGCTCTCCGCGTTTAAGCGTGGTTGGCGGGTTTGGTGCGGTATGGTCGGTGGCCGCCTGCGGCGAGTAGGCATCTGAGTCTGTAGTTGGTGAAGTTGCGGAAGCCTCGGGCAATCCGACGGGTTGTTTCGATGACTCCGTTGATCGCTTCGGTGGGGCCGTTGCTGGTGCCGGGTCGGTCGAAGAACGCGAGCACGTCGGGGGCACGTTGCTTGAGTGTCCGGCCGAGGCGGCGGATCTCTGTCAGCGCGGCGGGGACGCCGCTGGTGATGGCGTCGATGACCGCGTGCATCATTTCCTTCCCCTTGGTCTTGTTGGGTTCCCAGTAGGCGGCGACGATCCGCTGGTAGATACCCCACGTCGCTTCGACCTCGAGGTGCTCCTCGACTCTGAACAGCGCTTCCAGGCGAGCTCGCTGCTTCTCTGTGAGCAGATCACCGCCGGTGTGAAGGGTGCGTCGGGCCTTGTAGAGAGGGTCACCGGCTCTGCCCCGATGCCCGGTCGTGGCCTGTTGGATGCGTTGCCGGCACCTGTCCAGTCCGTCCCCGGCGAGGCGGACAACGTGGAAGGGGTCCATGACCGGGATCGCGTCGGGAGTTCCTCGGACGTAGCGGTCTTGAACCCAGTGAAACCATCCATCGCGACGACGTCGATGCCGTCCCGCCACTGGTCCGGTTGATCGGCGAGCCACTGCTTGAACACTGCCTTGGAGCGTCCCTCGACCATGTCCAGTAGCCTCGCCGGGCCCGTCTTCTCACGGATCGGGGTGAGATCGATGATCACGGTGACGTACTTGTCCCCGCGCCGGGTATGCCGCCAGACATGCTCGTCTACCCCGATCGTCGTCACCCCGTCGAACCGGGCCGGGTCATCGATCAGCCGACGCTTCCCCTCGGTCATGATCGCTGTGTTCGCCGTATGCCACGACACCCCGAGACCCGCGGCGACGCGGGAGACGGTGAGGTGATCGACCACGATGCCTTCCAGCGCCCAGCTCAACCCTCGACGAGAGATCTTCGCCCGCCGCGGAGCTGCCGCGTCCGTGTCCTGCCGCCACGTGCGTCCGCAATCAGCGCATCGATAGCGACGTACTCGCACCAACAACGTCGTGGGCCGGTGACCGAACGGCTCATGCGCCAACCGGCGGGTCACCGTATCTCGCGGCACACCCCCGGCACCGCACTTCCGGCACCACGGGTCCGATTTGACGACCCGGCACTCAATCAACGCCCGATCCGGTTCGAACAACTGTCCGACGGCTTCGAGGCCGATCTCATCCAGGCGGCAGAACGTGGTCAGGTCAGGGGCATCGAAGGTAGCGTGAAACACGTCGAGGTCTTTCAGATGGCGAGCGTAGGAACTTCCATCATCGGAAGACCTCGACCTCTATCCCGCCATCGACGCGCGCAGCCTAACTACACTCTCAACTGCGAAGAGCCGCTAAAGATCGGTGGGTGGAGGCACAGGGAGTGCCGGGCCGCTCGGCACCGGCACTGGTCCCGGTGGCAGTACGGGTGGGTCACTTGGTGCGGGTACCGGTGGCAGTACGGGTGGGTCACTTGGTGCGGGTACCGGCGCGGTCGGAACCGGGGCCGGGCCATCCGAGGGAGGTACCGGTTCAGGTTCGGGTGTAGGTTCGGCGGGAACAATGCTACCGGGCACAGGCACCGGCACCGGCACCGGGGGTAGTGTTGGAACGTTTGGCGCCGGAGCAGGCGCGCCGGGCACCACAGGCGCTGGCTGTCGGGTGGGTACCGGCAACACTGGAGCAGGAGCGTTAGGCAGCACGGGGACTGGCTGCCGTTTGGGGACTGGCAGCACGGGCGCCGGAGTCGGGGCAGCAGGAGGCAGGACGGGCGCGGGCTGTGGTGCTGGTGTCGGCGAAGCAGTGGGGGGTTGTGGGGGCTCTGACGTAGGTGTCGGAGCCGATGGTGATTGTTCTTGGGCAGCGATTCTAGCTTCCAGGCCTGCCCGCAGGGCTGCGATAGCGGTTTGGATGCGTTCCCTTCGATCGGCTGGAACTGAACCGTTGTCGACCAGGACATCGAGCCGGAGAGCAAGTCCGTCCAGAGTTTCCAGTGATGCACTGTAGTCCTCATTGATGGTTTGCCGGGTTACTGTCAGGACGTCCGCCTGGAGTTGTTCCGCAGCACGGGCATCGTAGTCCTCTGCCCCGCTGCATCCGGCAAGCACCACAATCAACAACGCCGCCGCCGCCGTTTTGTGGGTCCGGTTGAAGTGGCGCAGCTTGTTACGGCGGGTGGGCATCAAGGGTCCACGCTTTCCTGTAGGTCGATGAGTAGTTCGCCCAGTTCCCCGGATGCTGGGGGGTAGTCCACGCGAACGGGTCGGGCCTGTCCATCAAAGACCAGCATCAGCAGCACGACGGTAAAAAGGATTCCGATTAGTGCTGCAAGAACAATCAGCACCCACCGCAGAACAGGCTTTCGATGGTGTTCTGCCACCAATGGATGTGGTTGAGTCGCAGTTTCCGTGGCGGTATCAATTTCGAGCGATTCCGTGATGGGAAAGGACGATAAGGCGTCGTTCCGCAGTGACCCGGTTAGTTCAGAATCAGTCGGTATACCTTTTCCCTCGGGAAGGATGTGCGCTGCCGGTTGAGGAGTTACGTGCGATCCGGCGTGAGGTGTGTCTTCGCTTCCGAAAAGGGCGTCGTTCTGGAGCGTTGCGGAGACTTCGGCAGCTGTCGGACGGGCTGCGGCGTCCTGGGCA
>NZ_KI914895.1:0-3811 GCF_000520555.1 Arthrobacter sp. Br18
GCTACCAGCGACGCGACTTTCAGCCCGGCATTGGCGCCCTTGTCTGTCGGCACGGACAACCACTCATCGGCTAACTCGTGCAGACCGGCATCCCGGGCCAACGTCATCACCGGGACCAGCCCGGCGACCGACACGAGATTCGGTTCGTCGAAGGACACTGACGCCGCGGACGTTCTATGGGAAACTTGCATCTACGAGATGTCCTCATCTGGTATGAAAATTTGACTGTGGTAAGCCATATTTTCTCCCAGACGACGGGCATTTCGTGTTTAAAACGCCGCGCACAACCCGAAAATCATCGGTGGATCGAGGCTAAGTCAAACAACGGGCTTGGAGTTCTCGTTTCACCGACGGAACTATGAGGAGCATGAAACGGAACCTATAGCAGTGGCAACCGCCAACAATCGACGGCCCGCCTATCGTCACACTCTGGGCTCGACCGGCACAAGTACTTCCTCTCGTCTGAGCCTCCGTTACCCGTTGGAGAATTAGCAGCAGTAAGCCGGCGGCCTCGTCCGCTAGGTACACGCTTTTCCGTACGTGACGGCGTCGTGTGCACTGTTGGCGTGGACGCTGCACATTCCGGGGAGGCCGCTGTTGAGGGCGACCAGCATGTCCAGGCTTTCGGCTTCGCGGACTTCCCCGACGATCAACCGGTCGGGCCGCATCCGCAGCGCCTCCTTGACGAGTCTGCGCAGCGGGATCTCGCCCTGGCCCTCAAGGTTCGGCTGCCGGCACTGCAGCCCCACGACGTCGCGCAACGGCAGCTGCAGCTCGAAGATCTCCTCCACCGTGACCACCCGCTCCCGCGGACCGATAGCCGCACCCAGACAGTTCAGCAGCGTGGTCTTGCCCGCCTGGGTGGCCCCCGAGACGAGGATGTTGAGCCCGCTGCCCACCGCGGCCTTGAGGAAGAGAGCGGCCTGGGGAGAAAGCGTCCCGAGATCCACCAGGTGCTCGAGCCTGGTGGCCTTCGCAATGAACTTCCGAATGTTCACCGCCCAATGGCGCCGGGTGACATCGGGGATCACAACGTGGAGCCTCGAGCCATCGGGCAGTGATGCGTCGACAAATGGCGATGAGAGGTCAAGCCTTCTCCCCGAGGACTTCAGCATCCTTTCCACGAGGTCGCGCACCTGCTGTTCAGTGAGCGTCAGTGCGGCCAGTTCGGATTCCCCAGCGCGGGCAACGTAAATCTCGGACGGGGCGTTGATCCAGATTTCCTCGATCGTCGGATCATCCAGGTACGGCTGCAACGCCCCGAACCCTGCCACGGCGTCGAAAACGTACTTCCGCGCGTGCTCAAGATGGCCAAGGGGCGGAAGCACCCCGTGGATGGACCGCTCGTCATAATCGTTCACCGCGGCGTCAACCAGGGTGAGGATTTCCTGCACCTGGCGCGCGGGATCCAAGCCTCGCCGCCGGATGAGCTCGCGCACCTCATCCTCGACAATGCGGACACCATCCATGGTGGACCCCTGTCAGATAACCGGCAGGCCCACCCATCAGCCTGCACGCCGGCTCCAGCCGACCCACCTCACCCTAGGTCCGCCGCAACTGCGCTACCAGAGTAGGCGGCCCGGTGTGGACAACTTAACTACCTGTCTTTCAGGACCGAACTGCCGCTCCACCGGCGTGGCCCGCGACCCGATCCAGCACCTGCGCACGTGCGTATCCGCGTGCCTTTCCGCACTCGAAATGAGAAACCGCTTGGTGAACAAGCACTGCACCAGACGGAGGGAAAGCCGGCCTCCCGCCCTGAGAGCCCGTTGTCGTGAACCTACTTCGTCTTGTCCCTGGGCACCGGGTTACCCGGCGACTCCCTCGACTTCAGCACACGTCTTTCGCAACGTACCGCATCGTGTGCACTGTTCGAATGGACGCTGCACATTCCGGGAAGACCACATATTCATCAAATACAGGACAGCAACGCGCTACATCGGCACCGCTGAGGAGGTGGAGATAAACATCGGCGCCGCCGCTGTCAGCACGCTTTGCCTGCAGTCACGCGGACCTACGCAACCCCCGACGGCCGCCTGCCCGCCACCATATACTTTGAGCATGCCGATTCCGTGCCTCAACCGTAGCCTCCACGCCCAGCATTCCGCCCTCGAGCAGAGCGAGGGCGATCTGTGAGCGGCGGTCTCGTCGCCCTGCTGGACGACGTCGCAGCCCTGGCCCGCATAGCGGCCGCCTCGGTGGACGACGTCGCTGCCGGGGCAGCCAAGGCGGGGGCCAAGGCCGCCGGCGTGGTGATCGACGACGCCGCCGTCACTCCGCAGTACGTGTCCGGGGCGGATCCATCACGCGAACTGCCGATGATCAAGCGGATCTTCTGGGGCTCGCTCCGCAACAAGCTGTTGATCATCCTGCCGGCACTGCTGCTCGTCAGTGCTTTCGTCCCGGGGGTTATCCCGTTCATCCTCATGCTGGGCGGCACCTACCTCTGCTACGAAGGTGCCGAGAAGGTCTGGCACAAGCTCCGCGGCCACTCCGCGGACAAAAAGGCTCCGGCGGTCGAACGGGGCCCGGAGGCGGAGGCGAAGGTCACCAAGGGCGCCATCACCACCGACTTCATCCTGTCCTGCGAGATCATGGTCATCTCGATGACCGAGGTGGCCGAAGAGTCCCTATGGGTTCGGGCGATCATCCTGGTCGTCGTGGCGATCGCGATCACGGTGATCGTGTACGGCGCGGTTGCACTCATCGTCAAGATGGACGACATCGGCCTGCACCTGACCACCAAGGACTCCGCGGGCTCCCAGCGCTTCGGCGAGTTGCTCGTCAAGGGGATGCCGACCGTGCTGAAGGTGATAACCCTTGTCGGGACGATCGCCATGCTGTGGGTCGGAGGTCACATCATGGTGCAGGGGGCATACGACCTCGGGTGGCACATGCCGTATGACGTGATCCATGCCCTCGAGGCCCCTTTCGCCGGGATCGCGGTGGTGGGCGGCTTCCTGGCCTGGCTGGTGAACACCCTGTGCTCGGCCGTCGTCGGTTTCGCCTGGGGCCTGGTCGTCATGGCCATCGTTCACCCTCTGCTGAAGATGCTGCCGTTCGGCAAGAAGGGCGAGCACGAAGAGGGTGACGTCCGCGCGGCGATTGCCGGCTACCGGCCGGGGAAACGTAACGCCGATCCTGCCTCCTAACCCATACCCACCGGGTTAGCGCAATTCCCGGCCGAGATCCTGCACTGGCCGGGGAGCAGTGGGAGGGTGCAGATTTTCGTGACGGCATCGGAAGTCTCAAATACCTAAAGGCATTTGAGGTGCTTGGACGTCGGCGAAGGCCTCCCACGAGCGGCATTGCTGCTCGAGAACTGGATTCATGCCGCCGACGACCGTGACCTTCAGCCGGTGACTCTAACGGCGAGGCCGAGGTCCACCAACGGCGGGCGTCGATACGCCACATGAAGGCGAAGTGGCCGGCGCGGCGACCCACGTCTTCTTCGATGAGGCCAGGGTGACGACCGGCCCGGAATGGGAAGTCGCTGTGAACTGACCGCCGGCGGGCACGCCCTTGTCGACTCGGGCTTTTGTTGAGTTGGTCATGCCCTGCTGTGTGCGGCAGGCACCCGGCGCCGATAGGTCCCGCAAGAAATCACTTCCACCCGGCCGCGGCCGGGCGTAGCATCGGTCGCATCATCGTCAATGGAGACGTGGAACGCCATGACCAAGTCATTCAGGCAGCCGCTCACCGTGATGACCGCCTCGGCCACCGCACTCATTCTGGCGCTTTCTGGTTGCGCCCCACCTGAATCGCTTGAATCCTCACCCAAACCGGCCGAATCGTCGGTGGTCGGCGGGGG
>NZ_KI914895.1:3911-6325 GCF_000520555.1 Arthrobacter sp. Br18
GTGGTCGGCGGGGTCCCCGCACCCGCCGAGGCCGGATCGAATCTCATGGCGGTAGCGCAGGTCACCCCGGGTTGCCTGCCCGATTACCCCACGAAGATGTACTACCCGGCAGGCTGGGAGCCGTATTTCGAGGACGTCCACCTGTGCAGGAACCATGACGGGATAATGATCGTCCGGAACCTGACCAGCCAAGTGTGGGTGTTCGAGACTGGTATCACCGTCAGATACCTGGATGCCTGGACCCGCTCGGAGGAGTTCTTCATCGAGGCCAGACCGAAGACGGCGATCGTGATGCCTGGCCACGCCGTCATTCCGTCATCGCAAGAAATCAGATGGGCGCCCGACGTTGCACTGACTCTCGCTTGGAAGGGTCAGGAGATCGTTGTAACGCGGGCCGAGTCCGCCGCGAAGACGGCCCTGTTCGCCTTGCTTGCCAAGCCTGGCAATAAGACTGCGACCGCGATGAAGACTTGCTCCACCTCGGTCGAGGCGTCCGTGCGAACACACAATGCGGGTGAACCGACCGATCCCAAAGATGTCAGCAAAATAATGTCCGACGCACTGACCTACACAGGCGGTGGGGCGGCATGCGCCGCGGCCATCGCTGACATGGATAAGGAAATCAAAGCCGATTCGAAACGCGCAAAGTTTGGACGGTGGTCGAAGACGGTGGAGAAGACGACGAACAGGGCATCCACCCACATGTTCATCCAAGATCTCACAGAGGCATCCTGGAGATTCTGTGGGCACACGACCGTAAAGTTCAAGGGCTTCGGATGCTGATCCGAGCGGCCGGGACTGACTGCTAAAGGGTGCCGGGGTACTCCGGGTGCTTGGGGTCGTTACGCTCATAGGCAGCGCCCTGTTCGACCGGCTCGGCCGCGAGGTGACGCTCGGCGGCGTACCGGCCAGCCCAGTGGGCTTGCTCGGCTGAGAGTTCGTTGGCCAGAATCTCGACCGCCAGGTGGGCACCGAAGTCCTCCTGCTGCTCGGGCTCACGCGACCCGAGGGCCTCCATCGCCTTGTGCAGGGCGGTGGTGTCGGTGGACCGGACCTCAATCAGGTCCAGGTCGCCGTCTTTGAGGGGCTCCAAGTCTGTCCGGGTCCTGATCGCTCGGCGAGCTGTTCGTTGCTCAGTGAGGAGATCTCCCCGGGTACCGCCACAGGGGTCCCGCTGTCTCCTCAGGTATACCCGGCCGGCTGCTCTACGACGGGGCCGTCGGTGCAGCGGATCTTGTTGCCGCGGGCGCCCTCGAGGCACGAGGAGCCATCGTCCTTGATTAGGACACGGTGGGTGACGTTCTGCTTGAGCCCGACGGAGGCCGCCCAGGTGCCGTCGTCGGCGGGCACGAGCGCCGGGCTGCGCAGGCCCGTCGCCCACCCGGGAGGGAGGCGTAGTCGGACTTGATGCGGTCCACCGTGGCCGCATCGGAGGCCCGAGAGGTCCTCAGTCCGTGTGGGGTCACCTTTGGCGCCTCCCCGGCCTCTGCGTGGGCTGCATCCAGCACAGCGATCGCATCCACAGTCACCGAGGCGGCCCGCGAGGTGAACGGCGAGACGTACATGGACGGCACCCTCTTCGACTGGAGCACCCGGTTTGCGGAGATCCTCCTTGATATGGACCCCTTATTTCTCATCGTGCCCGGAGGCCAACGCGAGCACTCCCACTACTTCTTCGTCGATGGAGCGGACCGGCACACCATCATGGCGGTCCTGAACGACCCGCGACTGTACCAGGGTCTCGCACCGCTGCCGGGCGGCCGCCGTCGACTGGTGTGCTTCCTCTGGCACAACAGCGCCTTCGCTCCGAAAATCAAGGACCTAGCCACCGTGTATCCAGAGGCCGTCCGCCGCCTGCAACAGGCTGCGCTCGGCTCCCCTGCCGTCTAACGATGCAGATCTGGTCGTGGAGCTGCGCGATGAGTTTCGCCAGGAAACGTCACCTGGTCGAAACGCTGGATCGGGAGGTGGCAGTCCTGCAAACGGTCTCGTTGAAGGTCATGACAGACTCTGGCGCACCGTTGAAACTTGCGTGGGCTCTAAGCCTTGATCCACCGACCCGTTCTTGGTTGTAGAGCATTCTGGGAATCGGCGGCGGTCTCGGTGTTGGGCGCGAGGTAGCCTTCGGCCTTCCTGCCGGTGGTGTTCCACTGGTGTCCTGGTTGAGCCGTTGCCGGGCTTGGTGGATGGGATGGTTACGCTGCGGCAGGCGGTGGGTGGACGCTGGTGGCCAGCTTTTCCCAGTGTGTTTGCCAGGGCCAGGCTTCTGGGAGGTGGAGCCGTATTCTCCGCGCGCTGCGGGCGATCCTGGCGGGGATGTGGATGAGTTTGCGGCGGATCGTTCCGGTCCTGGCGTTGCTGAAGGGACCGGCGGCGAGGAATCCGGCGGCGCGGGTGAGGTTGTAGGCGATGAC
>NZ_AZSA01000270.1 GCF_000520555.1 Arthrobacter sp. Br18
TCGAAATTTGGATCGGCGTGCTTGAGCACCTGAGCTGTAACCCACATGACATTCGTGCGGATGCAGTCTGCCTCGACGTCGGTAAGGACCTCTTTACCGCGGTTTGAGTCTTGGTCGCGGTGGTGTCCGGCTCGGTCAAGGCGGTATGGCGCGTCTGACCAGTCGTGGTTGGCGATTTCAGCGGCAAATTCGGTTGCAAGGCGGTTGAGCATGGTTCCTCCGATTGGAACAGTCACTGCACCCCCCCCCGACGGGGGCGCTGTGACTAACGATACCGGAACCTCATTGAGCCCTGCCTCGAAGCGCGCGTCGCCCTGGAGGTTGCGTCCCCGAAGTCGCTCCGCGTCGTGGACCTCACGGCGGTATAAGCTTCCACGCTTGCCGGCGGCGCTCCTGGAGAGTCTAGGCCTGAGGAGCGCCGCTAAGCGCGGGAAAGTAGAGGCCCCGCAACGCGGTAGCAGGGCCTCTACTACAAGGGCTGCGAAAGTGCGACACGCCGTAAGACACGCCGACGGATCGTATTTGGTCATAGGTCGGATGTAGTGTTGCTGTCAAGTTGCCTGTGGATAAAGTTGTGAATAAATCTGTGGACAACTTCTGGAATTTCACCGGCGCTTGTGGAATTTCCTTTCTTCATTAACCGGGCATGCAGCCCACGCATCGGGTGGAAGCGGTGAGAAGCAATGGCGAACGTTCACGACGTAGCAGCCTACATTCTGGAAAAGCAGGGCAGCCTCTCAGCGATGAAGCTGCAGAAGCTCGCCTACTACTCGCAGGCGTGGCATCTCGTATGGGAAGAGCGCCAACTCTTCGAGGATGACATCCAGGCTTGGGCCAACGGCCCAGTTATCTATGCTTTGTATGACCGGCACCGGGGCAACTTCCGCGTGGATACGTGGACGTGGGGCGACCCTGACGAGCTCGAGGACAACGAGAAAGAAACCATCGACGCGGTGCTGGATGCATACGGCCAGTACACCGCTCACGAGCTCAGTGAGATGACCCATCGAGAGGACCCCTGGCGCGATGCGCGCGAGGGTCTCCGCGAAGGGGCGCGTAGCTCCGCGCCAATTACTCAGGCGTCTATGCACGAGTACTACCACGGACTCTCCAACTAGCGTCAGCAGTGGCGAGGCGAGAGAACAAGCGAGTCCCGGTACCGCCCGGTGGCTGGCAGGCCGCTGCAGGAAAGCACGCGACTCCATCCGCAGTAGAGGACGGCGCGCAAAAACGCCCCGTAGTGCTCGATATCGACCAAGAGGCAGTGCTCGAGCGCAAGCTCGTGTGGCGCTTTAGCCAGATGGACCGTGATGGAGCTTGGTCGCCGGTAAATATCGCTCCTGATGAGTTGTCCAACCTCTTCGACAAGATGGCCAGCTTCGAGTCAATGACTCTAGGGGAAATCTTTGCTCCTGGTAGTGAGCACGGAAAATCGTATGACGTCGCGAAAATGCCCGCCTCTTCTCAAAGGCGGCTGGCAGACCTTGAGCGCGACGATGAAACAGAACTAGCAAGGCTCCGTTGCGGAGGCGCGCCGCGCCTATACGGTTTCCTCCGAGAACACGTGTTCCATGTTCTTTGGTGGGACCCTCGCCATGAGGTGTGGCCCTCAAGCAGGACTTAGCAAACTTGCTAGGGCATGACGAGCCGGCGGCAACATTTTGGCAACATATAGTTTAGATCTTTGGTTACTTGCTGTGACCTCGCGTGACTCAAAACCTCTAGATTCCGGTTCTCAAGCCCCTGACCTGTACCTCTGGGAGGTTTCAAATCCCACCGTCACCGCCAACTGAGAAGGCCCCGGTTCCCTCATACAAGGGAACCGGGGCCTTTTGCATTGGCTGGAATGGGTACTGTGGCAACGCAGCAGTAACAGAACTCTTATGGCACTCCCACCTTTCGTTTTCCGAGTCCGCCCGGACTGATAAGTCAACGGCTCAGCGAAGAATCGCGTCTGCCAGTGTGAGGATCGCCTCCAAGCACTGAAGTCGAAGCGTCTCGGTTTATTGAGCATTGGAAATCGGGATTACTTCACGACTCGGTGCTGATGACGGTCAATCGACTCGCGTGCGATGTCGAGGTGGCCCGCGTGAGTAGACGTTTCGACGAGCACGCGAAACACGACTTCGCGCCCATCAACCATGGGTGATGCACCAAACCCACTCGCCGAGGGCCACCAGCGGGGAGGGGCGTCCAGGTCGACCTTCGCGAGGACGTCGTTACTTCGGACGATCTCACGCTTGTAGATATTGACGGCTTCGACTCCCGTGATCGGTTCGGACGCCAACCGTTGGAAAGGGCGGCGATTGCTCGGGCGTCACCGCCGAGAACCGCCGAGATCCAGAACATCTCATCATCGAAGGCGAGATGGTTCAGCAGTCGCGTCATCGTCCAACCTGATGGGACTATCGCTCGACTCATTGCGGCCTCAGCGAGTCCTGGTTGGAGCACGTGAGTTCGTTCGCTCGCTAGCTGCGCAAGCAAATGTGAATCCTTCATGCCCCGGGCTCGTATCCAATGAGCCAGTGAAGGCCGTGACAATCAATGACCTGGCCATCCGAGGCCCCCCATGGCTTCGGCGCGAGGGGATCGCGCACCGAACCGCCGGCGGAGAGCTTGTCGAACCACTCATGAAGGACCGCAGGTTCGGCGGTACCCAGCAACGACAGCATGAGGCCTTCGAAGCGAACCGGTTGCTCTCCTGCTGGTGCATCCGATCCCGCCAGGGCGACGACACCGCTGAGTACCCCATGAGCCACAGCGCTCGGCGGGCCGTCAGTCCTGCCGAAGTCCTCGTAGGAGTGCAGGGATAGCTCGCCACCGAAGATGTCCGCGTAGAAGCCCAGTGCTTCCCGTGCGGTTCCTGGGAAGCTGATGTAGATGAGAGGTGCAGTCATGTCGTCACTCCTAGTGCTTGATAGACGGTAATAGGCCGTCATAATCAGCGGTGACCCTGAGATTGACACGAGGATCGACCGCTCGGCCCTTCAACACGATGCTTCCACGGGGTGGCGCTCATATCGCGCAAGAGCACCACCAGCGCCTACGCGGATTCCACAGACTTGGAGTTCAGTGCGGTACCTCCCCCTGTTGAGGCAACGTTTTACGGCTCGGACACCGGGTGCGTGTTGTCCACGGTCGTCAGCGCGGGGCTACCCCCATGATCGCGCCGAGGGCGCCGCTGCGGTCCCCGATCTGGTCGGACGGGGCTTAACCGCGGACCGACTCGGGGTGAGGTTCGTCGGGGACATCACCTACATTCACACCTGGCAGAACTTCCTGTATCTGGCCACCGTGATCGACTGCTATTCGAAGAAAGTCGTGGGCTGGCCCATCGCTGATCACGTGCGCACCGGACTGGTCGCCAATGCCCTGAAGAACGCCGCCGGGACCACGCACCTCGAACCGGATGCGATCTGGCATTCGGACCGCAGCAGCAAATACACTTCAGCCGCATTCCGGACCTTGGTCACCGGTGTGGGCATGCGGTCCTCGATGGGCCGCACCGGCGTGTGCTGGGACAACGCGATGGCCCGATCGTTCTTCTCAGCCCTGAAGAGCGGGTTCACCGGATCGGCTACGCCACCAAATCCCAAGCAAAACGCGAAAACCACCAGCTCCGCTGTCCGACATCGCGGCAGCAGCTCAGTCAGTGCTCCGCTTCTGCGGCAGCCTTCCTGGCATCCTTCTCGGCGTCCTTCTCGGCGCGCAGGGCCTCCGTCTCGTGCTGTTCCTCTGCTTTTTCCTGGTGGATGACCTCTGCGAAGAGCTTCTCCATCTCCTTGGCCACGCCGGCCGCTGAAGCCGGGTTCTGGCCAGTCACCAGCCGCTCGTCGATGACGACCTTCTCCTCGAAGGCATCAGCCGATACGTGGGTGGCGCCCTGTTCCTCAAGTCGGTCGGCAAGGAAGAACGGAATGACCTTATCCTTTCCTGCGGCAACCTCCTCGTCGTTGGTGAAGGCAGCCACCTTCCGGCCCTGGACGAGGCGAAGCCCGTTGGCCAGTTCCACGTTCACAAGCCCGGCCGGTCCGTGGCAGACCGCGCCCACCAGGCCGCCCGCGTTGTAGACGCTGGCGACGAGTTTCTGTAACCCTTCGCTGTCCGGGAAGTCCCACATGGTGCCGTGGCCTCCCACGAGGTAGACGGCGTCGTACTGGTCCGGATCAACGACGTCGACACGGGCAGTGTTGTAGAGACCGGCGCGCGTGGCCTCGTCCTCCGTGAAGGCGACCTGGAGGGGATCTGTCGAGTCCACCTCGTCGCGCGGGGGCTGGCCGCCCTGGATGGACGCGAAGTCGACGAAATGCCCGGAATCCTTGAACACCTTCCAGGGATGTGCAGCCTCGGCCACGTTGTAGCCGGTCTTTTCTCCCGTGTCGCCGATCTCGGAGATGCTGGTCAGTACCATGAGGATTTTCTTCATGAAGTGCTCCTTTCGTCTGCATTCCACCCTACGCCGAGCCCAGGTCCAGGCCCTACCCCGTCTGGTCTCTGCCGGACTATCGCTGGCGGACTATTGCTGCCGGACGAACTTCACCACGGTGCTTCCCGTACCCTCGAACCGCGTCTCGGGTGCATAGCCGAATGATGCGAGGGTCTCCTCGTCTGCACCGTCCTCCGCCGGGCGGACAAGCCACACGGTGGCGTGGGACAGAATTTGGTCCCTCGACGCTTCGAGGCCCAATCGCTGGTTGTAGATCCGCCCCCACTCGGCCGCGCTGATCCCGACGGTGGCGTCGGCCAGGCCGTCGAACGAGTCCGGGTACGCGGTGTACGCCAGGTCCGCATTGACCCCCAGCGCCACCGCCTCGCCGGGCTGCGCATGTTCGTCGAGTGTTCGGGCTATGAAGCTGAAATCATCCTGTGGGCTGCGACCGAACTCCGTCCGCTGGCCTGCATAGGACGGCAGTGCCAGAAGAATCGTTGCCAGCAGGACGACGGCGCGCTGCCGCGTCGTGGTCGGTGCCCGCCCGCGGGGCATGCGCAGGACCAATGCGGCCGCGAGCAGAGGGAGCGACGGGAGGATGAACGACAGGTAGCGGGGCAGGTAGTACGGCGAGCCGAGGATGAGGGATCCGCCGATCACTGCGCCCAGGGGTACGACCAGGAGGGGGAGCGCGAGCCTGACAAGGAAATGCCGCCGGAACAGGACTGCGCCGGCAATGGCGAGGGCCCAGATAAGCACCGCGAGCCCGTACATCGACACACTCTCCAGCGGCGTATGCTCCGGAACCGGGTTCCCGTCCACCAGCATGTACGCGTCGGTGAAGAACTGGAAAAAAGCCACCTCGAAGGCCACGCTGCCGTCGATCGGCCGGATCCAGGAGATCTGGAACTGCTGGGTCGCACCGATGACCGCCAGGGCGGTTGTGGGGATCAGCCAGGCCGGGCTGACGGCGAGCATCGCTCTCCAGCGGCTGCGCAGCGCCGGGTCGAGGAGCATCGTCGCCAGATGCGCAACGAAAGCCAGCACCGTATAGAAGGACAGCAGTGTTGCGACCGTCGCAGCTGCCGCGTACCCCACCCAGAGACGTTGTGAGGGGCCCTCCCGGATCCGCACCAGGAAGTACGTGGCGATCACTGTGGACAGCAGCGCAAGAGCGTAGGACCGGGCGTCCGTGGCCACGTACTGGGTCCGGGGCAGCACCACGAACACGAGAGCAGCCGTGAGGCCGTAGGTGGTGCCGGCCAGGCGGCGCCCGATGGCGACGAGGAACCCCGCGGCCGCTGAGACGGCCAGCAGGCTCGGGACGCGGAGGGAGGTCTCCGAGAGGCCGAAGACCGCGGTCCAGGCATTGATCAGCAGGTAATAGAACGCGTGGACGGCGTCGATACTTTGCGTCATGCGCATCATGTCGGCGAGACTGCGGTCGACGGCGCTGATGGTCGCCGCCTCGTCCACCCAGAAGCTGGGGACCGAGATGCCGATACCGGAATAGATCAGTGCAATAACCGCCGCCAGGACCGCGGGTCTCGTGGTCCTCTTCACTACCTCATTAAAACATGCCTCCCAGGCACGTCAGCGGCGCTCAGCCGGGTGCCGCGGCCAGCTCCTGGCTCCCGGGCGGCCGGCATCCCGGACCCGCTCCTCGACTTCTACTGCCGACACGTACTCCCCCCGTTACCTTTTTAGTAGCCCCTGGATGAGCAAGGATGGGGTTGCTGGCCTGTCGGTCGCGGCATGATTTATTCCCCCT
>NZ_AZSA01000271.1 GCF_000520555.1 Arthrobacter sp. Br18
GAACGGCTTACGCCACGGCGATAGCGCGTCGGTGAGTCCGGCGCCGAGACCGGAGGCCCGGACCGTGTCCGTGAGGATCAACCCGCCCGCCTGGGAAACCAACCCGGCACCTGCCGAATCGAAGCGGACGGACGGGTAGAAACCGGTAGTGTTGCTCACCTGGAAGGTGCTCCCTCGACGTGCTCGAAATTGCTGTGTGGTAACAACATTTTCCCACGTCAGGAGCACCTTTCAGCTATTAAACACGCACCGCCGGGCCGCCCTCATGAAAGCCCGAGGCTAATTCCTCCCCGCCCGAGTTCCGTCCGATAACCACGTAAGGAAACAACAATGAAGTTCTCCTCCCCACGCAAGGCAGCTGTGCTGACCATGTCCCTGGCGCTGGTCCTCAGCGCAACCGCCTGCAACCGCGGCGGCGACGAAGCATCCGAGGATTCGGCTTCGGCCACGCTCGCGCTGTCGACGCTGAACAATCCGTTCTTCGTCGAGTTGCGCGACGGCGCAGAAGAAGCTGCCGAGGCAGCCGGCATCGATCTCGAGGTCGTCGACGCGCAGAACGACTCCGCCACGCAGACCAACCAGCTGGCAACTGCCGCGACCAGCGGCACCGACGCCGTCCTGATCAACCCCGTCGATTCCGACGCCGCTGCCGCCTCCGTTGCACCGTTGATCGAAGCCGATATCCCGGTTGTCGCCGTCGACCGCGCCGTCAACGGTGCCGAAGTGCAGTCCCTGGTCTCCAGCGACAACATAGCCGGCGGACGCCAGGCTGCTGACGAGCTGGCTGCGGCCATGGGCGAGGCAGGCCAGGTCATCGTCCTGCAGGGCGTTGCCGGAACCTCCGCCAGCCGCGACCGTGGAGCCGGGTTCGGAGAAGGCCTTGCAGCGTATCCGGATATAGAGGTTGTTGCCATGCAGACGGCCAACTTCGACCGCGCCGAAGCCCTCAACGTCGCGACCAACCTGCTCCAGGCGAACCCCGACGTCACCGGCATCTTCGCCGAGAACGACGAAATGGCCCTCGGCGCCATCCAGGCATTGGGTGACCGGGCGGGTAGTGAAGTCAGCGTTGTCGGCTTCGATGGCACTGAGGCCGGCCTCGCTGCCATCGAGCCGGAACCATGACCGCAACCATCGCGCAGCAGCCCGCTGAACTGGGTAAGCGCTCCGTGGAGGTCCTTGATCAACTCCTCGCCGGCGACACCGTCGAGGAAACCATCCCCGTTCCGGTCACCACCGTGAACTCGGAGAATGTCGGGGAATTCACCGGATGAGCATACAGCCGCCGGGCGTCGTCGTCGTAGGGTCCATCAACGCCGACCTCGTCGTGACACTGGAACGCCACCCGCAGCCGGGCGAAACCCTGCTGGGGCGGACTTTGGCGGTGATGCCCGGCGGCAAGGGCGCCAACCAGGCGGTAGCTGCGGCGAAATTGCAGGCCCGCACCACTCTGATCGGCGCGGTGGGGGAGGACGCCTACACCGACGTCGCACTGTCCGGCCTGCGCTCCGCCGGTGTCAATATCGACGCGGTGCAGCGGGTTGGAACGACAACCGGCGTCGCCATCGTGGAGGTCGACGACGACGGCGAGAACACGATCGTCGTCATCCCCGGCGCGAATGGCCAGGTCACTGCGCAGTTGGTGTCTGCTGCCGAGGCGCTGATTGCCGGCGCCGGTGTTCTGGTTCTGCAGGGTGAGATCCCTGCCGCCTCCGTCGCAGCTGCTGTCGATCTCGCGCGAGGACGGGTGCTGATCAATCTGGCGCCGGTCATCGAGCTGGACCGTACGACGCTGCTGCGCGCGGACCCGCTGGTGGTCAATGAGCACGAGGGTGCGCTGGTGCTGGCGCAACTGACCGGTGCTCCGGCGCCGTCCGGACATGCTGACACTGTGCGGGCCCTCCTCTCCTGCGGCTTCAGCTCTGTCGTGATGACGCTGGGGGGTGCCGGTGCGTTGGTGGCTTCATCCTCCGGTGTGCTGAAAATTCCTGCGCCGTCAGTGTCCGTGGTGGACACCACCGGCGCCGGGGACGCCTTCGTCGGCGCCCTGGCTGCCCGGTTGGTGGCCGACGATTCCCTGCCCGACGCCGTCCGGATCGCCGTGCGGGCGGGCGCTTTCGCTGTCGGCGCGAAGGGTGCGCAGCCCTCCTACCCCTCCCTGGACGACGAGCTGCCGGCCGCTCCTTCAGAAGCTCCTTCAGAACTCCAGCAGGAAGCCGACGCGTGAAGAAGAACGGAATCCTGAATGGCCCGCTGAACGGTGCGCTGGGCGGCCTCGGACACGGGCATCTCGTGGTGATCGCCGACTGCGGTCTGCCGCTGCCCGACCCGGACATCGTCGTCGACCTGGCACTGGTCAAAGGCATCCCTCGCTTCGCGGACGTGCTCCGGGCGGTGCTGGCCGACATCGAGGTCGAAGGTGCCGTTCTGGCGTCCGAGGCATCCGGCACCGCAGTTGAGGAGGCCGTGCGCGGCGAGGGCCTGAAGCCGAAGTTGGTGAGCCATGAGGAGCTGAAGGCGCTCCTGCCGTTTGCCCGGCTGATCATCCGGACCGGCGAGGCAACCCCCTATGCGAACCTCATCCTGCGCTGCGGCGTGACGTTCTGAAAGACGGCAGACCGCGATTCGCCCCGCCGACGCTGGTGTGGAATACTTGGTGCTTGTGTCTGCTGGGCTGGACCCTGCCACAGGGGGTGTGCGGCCAACAGTTCTACACACCGGCGTTCGGAGATCCGACTCGCCGGTACACCTTTTTCGGCGGGAATTGCCGCTCTCCCCGAGCCGGCCTTGACCGCCGTGACCCACGTGAATGACCTGTGGCGTTCACCAGGAGAAGCACCATGCATATTCTCGACTCCGTCGACGCGGCCTCGGTCCGCACCGACATCCCGGCGTTCCGCGCCGGCGACACCGTCAATGTTCACGTCAACATCATTGAAGGCAAGAACACCCGTGTCCAGATCTTCAAGGGCTTCGTCCTTGGACGCCAGGGCGACGGCATCCGCGAGACCTTCACCGTCCGCAAAGTCAGCTTCGGCGTCGGCGTGGAGCGTACCTTCCCGGTGCACTCCCCGGTTCTTGACAGGATCGAGCTCGTCTCCAAGGGCGACGTTCGCCGCGCGAAGCTCTACTACATGCGCGAACTTCGCGGCAAGGCAGCCAAGATCAAGGAAAAGCGCGACCCCAAGACGGTCAAGTAATCCCGACGGGTGCCTGACCCAACCGCTTCCCCTCCTCCGCAGGGGAGGCCCACTCGACGCCGGTCCGCTATCACGGGCTGGCGTTTTGTGTTCTCCGCGGTCCTTGCGGCCGTGCTGGTAGTCGGGGTGGTGCGGGCCCTGTTCATCGACGTCTACTACATTCCGTCGGGGTCGATGGAACCACTCCTCCAGGAGGGCGACCGCGTGGTGGTCAGCAAGACGGGCGAGGCGACGGACAGCATCGAGCGGGGCGACGTCGTCGTCTTCGACGGCCGGGGGTCCCTCGATCCCATCCGCGACGACCGCGGTGTGCCGGCCCGCGCAGCGGACGCCGTCGGGCAGTGGCTGGGGCTCAGCGGCAGCGAAACGGTGTACGTGAAGCGGGTGATCGGAGTACCGGGGGACCGGGTGACCTGTTGCGACGACGGCCGTGTCACAGTGAATGGGGAGGCACTCGATGAACGGTATGTCTTCCCGGGCGACGCTCCCAGCGACACGGAGTTCGACGTCGACGTCCCAGAGGGTAGGTTGTGGTTGTTGGGTGATCACAGGTCCCGCTCGATGGACTCCCGGTCGCTTCTGGGGGCACCGGGCGGTGGCCTGGTGGCCGCTGACCGGGTGATCGGGCAGGCAGTGCACATCATCTGGCCACTCGATCGGACGGGCCGGATCGAGCAGCCGGGCCCGGACCACCCCTGAGTTCTGAATTGATCGCGAAGCACGCGGTGGCCCACGGCCCACCGGAACAACATTGAGGAACGCAGCAGATGGCACGAAATTTCCGCCGGAAGACCGGCAATGCCGCTGGCATGCCGCAGCCCCTGGACGTGACCGGTTCAGGTACGCCCGGCACTGACGCGTCTGCGTCGGATGCGCCCGCTTCAGATGCGGCCGCTTCAGGTGCGCCGGGTGCCGACGCGCCTGGGTCTGATGCTCCTGGGTCTGATGCTCCTGGGTCGGCTGCGCCTGGGTCGGATGCTCCCGTGTCGGCTGCGCCCGGTGCCGACGCGCCGATGGCGCCGCGGGCCAGACGCGCCGCGTCGAAGAAGGCCATCGAGCAGGATCGCAGCTTCGCGGCGTGGCTCAGGGAAATCGCGACGATCGTGGTCATCGCACTCGTCCTGTCCTTCCTGATCAAGACGTTCCTGTTCCGCGCCTTCTTCATCCCTTCCGGATCCATGGAAACCACCCTCGAAATCGACGACCGCATCTTCGTCAACCAGTTGGTTCCCCAGCCCTTCGGGCTCGAGCGCGGGGATGTCGTGGTGTTCGGTGACACCGAGAACTGGCTTCAGGCAGGGGAACCGGCGGACATCGGCTGGTTCAGGGAAGCCCTGATCTTCGTGGGGCTGGCGCCCGATGACTCCCAGCAGCACCTCGTCAAGCGCGTCATCGGCATGGCGGGGGACCGGGTGGTCTGCTGCGACGCTGAGGGGCGGATCACCGTCAACGGTGATCCACTCGACGAGCCCTACCTTTTCCCCGGTGCGGCTCCCTCGGATACGCCGTTCGACGTCGTGGTGCCCGAGGGGAAGGTCTGGGTGATGGGGGATCACCGCAACGCCTCGGCCGATTCGCGGGCGAACACCGACAAGCCGGGCCAGGGCTTCATCGACCTCGACGATATTGAGGGGAAGGCGGCAGTGATCGCCTGGCCGCTCGACCGCATGGGTTTCCTCGACAACTACCCGCAGGTTTTCGACGGTATCCCGGAGCCGGCGGCCGCAGCGCAGGGTGGCCTGGAACGCAGGTGACGCCCGTGCGCCTGAAGGGCTTGGCAGCGCCTACCCTGATGCTCGAGCGGTCCTTTTCGGCCGGCGGACACCGCTATATCGCGGGGTGCGACGAGGTCGGCAGGGGCGCCCTGGCAGGTCCGGTGTCGGTGGGGATCGTCGTCGTCGACCTCGAGGCCGGAAAGGGCCTGCGCGGAGTGCGGGACAGCAAACTGCTCTCGCCCGCGGCGCGCGAGGCGCTGGTGCCGCGCATTCGGAAATGGTCGCTCGCCTACGGGGTGGGCCATGCAAGCTCGGCCGAGATCGACGACGTCGGCCTGATGGCCGCGCTGCGGGCCGCCGGGAGCCGGGCCTGGGAACAGGTGGTTGCGACGGTGCATCCCGACGTCGTCATCCTCGACGGCAATCACGACTGGTTGTCCCTGCCGAGGCAGGATCCGCTGTTCGACGGCCCGTCCAGGGGGAACGGGCTCCCCGCGGGTTGCTCTGCGCCCGTCCACACGAGGATCAAGGCCGACCTGCAGTGCCTCAGTGTGGCCGCCGCAAGCGTCCTCGCGAAGGTCGAGCGCGATGCGCTGATGACGGCCCTCGCTGCCGAACACCCCGCGTACCGGTGGGATGTGAACAAGGGTTACGGGACCGCCTCGCACCGCGCCGCCATTGATGCACGGGGGGCCAGCGACTACCACCGGCGATCATGGCGCCTGGGCGGCACCAAACGGCCGGGAATGCCCGGTCTGGAGATTGAGGCAGAATGGGATCATGAGCGCCGAAGATCTTGAGAACTATGAAACCGACATGGAGCTCCAGCTGTACCGGGAGTACCGCGACGTCGTGGGGCTGTTCAGCTACGTGGTCGAGACTGAACGGCGCTTCTACCTCGCGAACAACGTTGATCTCCAGGCGAAATCCGCGGACGGCGAGGTCTACTTCGATCTGACGCTGCAGGACGCCTGGGTCTGGGACGTCTATCGTTCGGCGCGTTTCGTGAAGAACGTCCGGGTCATCACGTTCAAGGACGTGAATGTCGAAGAGCTGTCGAAGTCTGATGATATTGCGCTGGCCAAGGACGGGACGCTGGGGAACTAGGGCGTGTCTCCTAAATCTTCGGGGTGGTCTTTGGAATGATGGGTGCGTGCCACGTACTACTCTTTTGACCGATTCCCAGTGG
>NZ_AZSA01000272.1 GCF_000520555.1 Arthrobacter sp. Br18
ACGGTGTAGCGCATCCCATCGACATCAGTGATCCTTAGTTGCGCGCCGACATGGGGTACTTCCTTGCGGACGATGACCCGCATCCCGGCAGGCCAGAAGGACAAGTCCAGCATGCCGGTGATATCGGCGACCCACGCCCCGTCGCGCTCCACTCCGTCGCTGTTATAGGCGCGCGTCCACGCAGTCCTCGGGATTCGGGGCAGGACCGCTTCGACGGCCCCGTGGAGCGGGAATCCCACCGAATAACCCAGGTTCCGGCGCTTACTGGTAAGCCAGTCCAGAAACCCGTGGGTGCCGCCGGCGGAGTCGGTGCGGATCATCACTTTCCTACCCGACCGGAATCCTGCCGGCAACTGCTCCAGGGCGTCCCTGGTGACCTGGATGTGATCGGAGGCGGTGTTGGACCCGGCGTTCCCGGGACGCAGCAGCACCGCCAACGGTTCCCCGGTGCCCTCGGCCCCGTGATCCACGAACGCAGCCAGCGGGTGGAAGCCGAAGCCTTTCTTCCACATCGGACGGGCGCCCTCCTTCTCCGAATCCAAGACCTGGGAGGGCTGGGTGTATCTGGCGACCGTGATCGACGCTCACAGCCGCCGTGTGATCGGCTGGGCCATCGCTGAGCATATGCGCACCGATCTGATCCAGGACGCCCTGCGGATGGCTTTGACCTTGCGGCAGGATCCGCCGGCGCAGGTAGTCTTCCACAGCGACCGTGGGACTCAATACGCCTCAGCGCAAATCACCGAGTTCGCTGCCGCCCACGGCATCACCCGTTCCATGGGCTTGACCGGTATCTGCTGGGACAACGCGATGGCCGAGAGCTTCTTCGCGACGTTGAAGACCGAGTTCTACTACCGCCACGTCTGGCCCACCCGGGCACGCGCGGCCCGGGAGGTCGGGGCCTGGATAGAGGACCGCTACAACCGACGCCGCAGGCACTCCTCGATCGGGCAAATCAGCCCTGTGGACATCGAGATGCAATACTCATCAGAGCAGGCCGAAGTTCAACTCGCCGCGTAACCCGTGTCCACTATCCGGGGTCAAGGCCACAACTTCTAGAGTGGTGTCATGACTATGCGCTACTTTTTCTCCGCGGAAGTGGGCAGGGTCGATCGGTCTCGTGTCCACCGATGGTTGAGCGAGCAGTCCTATTGGGCGAAGGGGCGATCCCGTGAGAAGCAGGATGCAGCTATCGATGCGTCTCGAAACTATGGGGTGTACGAGAGCGGAACCGGTGAGCAGGTTGCCTACGGTCGCGTCGTGACTGATGGCGCTACATTTGCATGGTTCTGCGATGTGTTTGTATCGACCGAGGTGCGCGGGCTAGGCATCGGGAAGATGCTTGCGGCCGGCGTCGTGGAGAATCTGGAACCTCTAGATCTGAAGCGGATCTTGTTGTCGACCGGTGATGCGCATGGGTTGTACGCCCAATATGGCTTCGCCCCATTGACCGAGCCGTCAAAGATGATGGCCCGCGTTCGATAGACCATCCTTCACCGAAGCTGACGGCTTCTTGCCGACTGGGATTCGACAGGCCATAGGAGTGGGTTTTCAGCTTTTCTGGTTTTCGGCGTGGTGTGGTGCTGGGGCGGAGCGTTGTAGTAGGAGAGGTAGCGTTCCTGCCAGGCAGATGATGCTCGTTGTGATGATGAGGGCCCGGTAGTCGATCGTGCTGATTAGTGCTGCCGCGATCATGTTGGCCACAACTTGGGGGACGTTGATGAGCATGCTGGTCGCAGCTGAGGTTCTTCCTTGGAGGCGTGGGGGGGCTTTCGGTTTGGCGGAGGGTGATGAAGGCGATGACGGTCCAGGTGACGCTGAGTCCTGTGATGACGGAGCCTGTAAGCACGATGGGCACATTTGGGATGGCTGAAGCGAGCACGGCGATGCCGAGCAGGATAACGCCGAGGATGATGACGGTGCGGATGCCGAGCTTGCGTATGAGGATGCTTGCGGTGAGCCCGCCGATGATTGCCGTGGCGCCTTGGACGCTGACGAGCACGCTGAGGAATTCAGGTGGCATGCCCAGGTCCCGTCGGCCTCTAGAGATGTTGGTCCCGGGGTTGTTGGACCCTCGGCTGATGTAGCAGTCAGTGCCCCTGCAGGTCTCCCGTTTAGGGTGGATGAATGGGTGGTGTGGGGGTCGTGCTCGAGGCGGATCGATTGTTGGCGGGATATGTAGGAGCTCCTGTGTGTGGGGAGGTTTCGTGTCGGGTTGCTGCGGGTGAGGTCCTTGCGGTGGTGGGTTTCAACGGTGCCGGGAAGTCGACGGTGGTCCGTACCCTGGCGGGCCGTCAGCAACCGTTGGCGGGGGACGTGCGGGTGCATGGTATGCCGGTGATGCCCGATGCTGTGCTGTTTCGCCGTCAGGTGGCGGTCTTGTTCGACGAGGATGTGTTCTTTCCGGCGTTGACGGTTCGGGAGCATCTTTTGTTGGTCGCCCGTGGCCATGCGTTGGATCCTGCTGAGGACCTGGTCGACGCGGAACTGCTCTTCTTCGGCTTGGTGGAGCGGGCTGATGCTGTCCCCGATGCCCTGTCGTCCGGGCAGAGGCGACGCTTGCTCCTGGCGGCGGCCTTCATCCGCCCGTCGTCCCTGCTGATCCTTGATGAGCCGGAGCAGCGCCTGGACCCAGTGATGCGGGACGCCTTGGCTCAACGGATTCAACAGCGTGCCGTTGCTGGCACGGCGGTCGTGCTTGTCACGCACGATCCTCGACTGCTCGTCCGGACGGCGACGGCCTGCCTGGTCATTGACGACATCGTCCAGGCAGTCGATACGGAGCGGGGAGCGCAGATCATTGCAGGTTCCTGACTCGACGCAAACCATGATCGGACACGACACGTCCGGGGCGGACACGTTGCGGGGCGCCCGGGACCTGACCCGGGACGTTGTCGCCTTCACCCGGCACAGGACCAAACAGTACAACAGGGCTCGGTCGTCTCTTCGTGACCTCTTCATCGATGTGTACTCGAACGCATTGGCTCTGGCCTGCGTGGCGACCATGGCGGCGTCTCTTGTCTTCGCCCTCCGCGATGAGATCGCAGGGCAGGACCTCAATGGGGCGAGACTGACAGCGGCACGCTGGCAGGTGCTGCCTGCTGAGTTCCGGTGGATGGCATTGACCTACCTGGCACTCATCGGGATCCTGCTCATGGCCCGCCGGTTGGGGCCTGTGACCGTGAGTCGCGCGGAGGCCGCGTGGTGGTTGCCGCTGCCAATTGATCGGCGGCCGATGGTCCTGCCCCCTTTCCGGCGTCGCCTGGTTGCGTTCGGCGCCGCGGCTTCGATCGCCTATCTCCCTTTCAGCCTGCTAACTGGTATCGACCGGTCGGCTTGGGCGCATGCCATCTCGGCGGGAACCTTCGGTGTCGGAGTTGTCCTGGCTGTTACCAGCGCTGCGGCCCTGCAGTTGAATCCGCAATCCTCACGCTTGATCCGCGCTGTGTGCTTCGTCGGGTTCACGCCGGTGGCCGTGCTGCCGTTCCTCGCGCCCGCGATATGGCCCTTAGTTGTCGTGCTCATCGGGGCAGTGATCCTCATCGTGTACGTGCTTCCCCGTGCAGGCGACGTTGATGGTGCTGACCTACAGCGCGGTGGATCCGTGTCGGGACACGCGGGAGCGTCTGTGTTCTTCATGGACTTCAACGAGCTACGTCGTGCGCTGGCTGCCGCCCCGCGGCTCCCTTCCAGCAGGCGTGGCTCGCGTTTCTACGCGTGGCCGACCCGCTGGGCTTTCTCCGCAGTGGTGCGCGCCGATATCGTGGTGTTCCTTCGCCTGCAACCCCCACCTACCGGTCCGGTGGTGTGGCTGGTGATCTGTGTCTGCGCGGCCCTGATCACCCCAGCCCTTCCCGCCGTGCTCCAGCTCGGCGTGATCCTCATCGGTGGCTGCGTCACCGCTGCAGGAACCGGGACGGTTGCCCGCCGGACGGCCGTGGTCGCCGGGCTCGACGCGCTTGTGCCCGTCTCTTCGACACAGTTGCGATGTAGCCGCATGCTCATGCCCGCCCTGACGATGGCGGCGTGGATGGGCGCACTAACTGCCGTGTTCGTGGTCCTGGGATCCACGGATCCTTCCCTCATGCTGCTCGGGGTGATCGCCGGTCTGGGGATGGGAGCAGGAGCCGTCCGCGCAGCAACACGACCCCCAACAGACTGGACGACACCCCCCGTGGAGACGCCCTTCGGATCCATCCCACGGGACCAGGCATCATCTCTCCTGCGCGGGACGGACATGACCGTCCTAGCAATGATCCCGGTCCTGCTCACCCTGTACCTCGGGACTGTTCACCCTTGGTTGATCCTCACCCAATGCATCGCCAGCCTCATAGCCATCACCGTGCAGGCATCAACCCCAACCGAACGATAAGGATCCTGCTGCGAGACATTGCTTCGATGGTTGTACAGGCACTTGTGCGTAGGATCGACGAATGATTCCTACACATTGGACGCCGTATTACCGGGAGAACGACGGTGAGCTTCTCGGGTACCTCGTGCCAGAGGGTGAGGCCTTCGTCCCCGTGACAGTTTTCGGGTATGGACTCGATACAGCCTCAGATGAGTACGATGCCTCCCAGGTCCTAGAGAACACTGGATTGAGCTACCTGGCGGATACATGGGTGCTTTCGATCGAAGATCGCGATGATCCGATCAGTGTGCAGATCGTCGAAGCGAGCCCTCGTGCACTGCGCGTAAAAAGCGTGGATTACGGGTGGGAGCAGGACTACGGCACTCTTATTGACCTGCCCGTACCCGAGTCAGGCAATCTTCAACGTCGATGACGGAGGCGATGTCGGCACCCCCGTTAGAGGATCCGCTGCCGGTCCAGGCCAAACGCAGGTGTGGTTGATTCGTCCGCTTAGATGGTTCCCTGTCCGATCTGGCATCAGGGCTAGGTTGCCGTTGGGACGCGCGGGGAGTATGAACCAGTCATATGATCCTTCCTGCTGTTCGCGATCTTCGCCTCGTGTCCATCCGACGCGGTGGAACTCTCACCGAGATCGATCACCAGTTCCTGGCGCTATGGGCGGCCACCTGCGCCGAGCATGTACTGGTTCTGTTCGAGGAATTGGACCGCGGGGATAGTCGACCTCGGGAGGCGATCGAAGCGGCACGGGCCTGGGCACGCGGCGAAACGAAGATGATGCTGACCCGTGCAATAGGAGGGCACGCCATGGGTGCTGCGCGTCCTCTGCGTGGTGCCGCACGCTTCGCGGCGTACTCAGCCGGCCAAACGGCCTGTGTCGCTCACGTCCCCGAACACGATCTGGGTGCCGCCGCCTACGCCATCAAGGCCGTTGCAGCTGCAGCACCCGAAGGTCAAAAACGAAAAGCTGCGCGGGCCGAGCGTGACTGGCAGCGCCGACAAATTCCCGAGCACCTCCGTACCCTTGTCCTTGAAGACCAGGACCGCCGAAGCAGCATCTGCTGGTCTGTCTTCGACGACTGAAGCGTCAACGATAGGTGTCCGTTCACCCATCCATCAGCGTGCGTGGTCAAGGGACAACTGCTTTGCTGACACTTTCTACCCCCAAGCCGGGGCGTCCTGCGGCGGCTGGCAGTCTGGGTAGATGGGAATCAATAGAGAAGCGCTCTACTCACCGTCAAGCAGGTCGCTGTCCCGTGGTGTTCGCGCGGCTAGGGCGTGTCTCCTAAATCTTCGGGGTGGTCTTTGGAATGATGGGTGCGTGCCACGTACTACTCTTTTGACCGATTCCCAGTGGG
>NZ_AZSA01000273.1 GCF_000520555.1 Arthrobacter sp. Br18
GACCTCTTCCTCACCGAGGTGAAGCGGTACTGGATGTCCAGGAGTGAAGAGCATCGCCTGGGCGACTTCCGGCCGCCACCGCTGCTGTAGCCGCACCGAGCCAAGAGGTGCTATCCGAACCAGGGCGCCTTTGCGGCGTCGTAAGTTCCGTCATTGATGGCCATGTTCAGCCATTGGTCAACATATTCCTGAAATACGTCATCGCCCCGCGGGAGGAGGTAGGCCTTCTGTGAGTAGTCGAAGGGGTCCTCCGGATGTACGGCGCATAGCTCCGGATGCTGGTTCGCCACCCACATCGTCTCGGAGGCATCGGTGGTCATCACGTCGGCGCGTCCGGCGATGATCTCATCGAAGATGGTGTTGTTGTCCTCGAAGCGGATGATTTCCCCGTCGGGGTAGTTTGCGTCGGCAAACTTCTCGTTCGTGCCGCCGATCGGGGTGATGGAGCGGACGCCCGGCTGGTTGATTTCCTCGACGGTGTCGTACCTTTCAACGTTCTCGCACCGGGTGATCGGGGTTTTGCCCTCGTCCAGGGTGGCCGTCGTATAGAAGGCCTGCTCCGCGCGTTCCAGAGAGATGGAAATGCCGCCTACTCCGATGTCGCAGCTATTGAGGAAGTCCGGCATCAGTGTTGCCCAGGTGGTCTGGACATATTCGACGTCCACGTCCAGGCGGGTAGCCAGATTCTCCACCATGTCGATGTCGATGCCGCTCCACTGTTCCGTCTCGGGATCCAGATAGGTGAAGGGCCGATAATCTCCCGTGGTGCAGACCTTCAAGGTGTCGGCAGCCAGCACTGCGTCGAGTCGCGAACCCTGGTCGGTCTCGGTTTCGCTGCTGACAGCTTCCGGGCTGGCGCTGGCACCTTCGTCATTTTCGGTGGTGGAAGAACATCCGGTGAGGACCAGGAGGCCCAGGGCGAGAGTTGCAGTGAACTGATGCGACTTCATGAGATCCGTTTCTCTTTCCTTCGAGGGCCGGCGAAGCGGCCTTGGGGCATGGTTCAGGGTAGTGGCCTCGTACTATTGGGCAGTATCGGTTTCAGAATATGGGGAATCACTTTGCCGTCATCTCAAAAATCCACGCTCCGCACGTTCGTCTCGAAACGGCTCAATCCCATTGCGGCTACCTGTTTTGGGCTCGGCGTCCTCCTTGGCATCACTGGTCTCTACCTGAACCAGCAGGATGTCCTTCAAGCGAACGCGGAGGCCGCCCGCGCCTACCGGTCCAGCCCGGTATCGCCACCGACCGTTGCGCCCACGGAGAGCCCCGAACCAACCATCGGATCCGTGGCGGCTGGATCACAAGCGCTCTTCATCGGCGATGCATTCACGGAGGGTTACGGGACAACAACCCCATCCGAGGAAGGTTTTGCCCGCGTCCTTTCCCGGGCCCGTGAATGGAATGCGGTCGTCGATGGGATCGGCTCCACTGGCTTCACTTTCGGGAGTGACATGGACGGCTCGGATGGGAATGAGTACCAGGCACGCATCTCCAAGCACGCGGACAATGCGACCCTGAACCCGGCCATTGTTGTTCTCCAAGGCGGCCTCGATGACACCAGCACATTGAGTGTCCCGACCATCAACGCCATCAGCGCGACAGTAGAAACCGCCACTGCGGCGTGGCCTGATGCACGAATAGTAGTGATCGGGCCCGTCGCGCCCTACCCGGCAAGTGAAACGCTCCTGGAAGGGACAGCGGTGACCCGAACCGGCGCTACCGTGGCCGGGGCGGAGTTCATCGACCCCGCGCCATGGTTCACCCCGGAGAACAGTGAGGGCTACGACTCCGGGGACGGCTACCACCTCACCACTGCACCGAAGCGTGGCCCGCTGCGCGGATAGTCGTGATTGGACCAGCCGCGCTCTACCCGGAGAACCAATCACTTTTGGAGTAGACAGCGGCCCTTCGAACCGGCGCTAATGTGGCCGCGCGGAGTTCATTGACCCCGCGCCGTGGTTCACCCCGGAGAACAGTGAAGAGTACGACTCCGGGGACGGCTACCACCTCACCACTGACGGCCACGCCTTCCTTGCCGAGGAAGTCAACGAATCCCTGGCTGGCTCCGGGATCTAGGCTTACGCGGCCCCGAGGGTCATCGGCGGTGGACTCTTTCGGCCCAGGCAGTGGTCAGGGTGATCCTTTGGCGGGGGCTCCCGGGATGGACGGCACCGGTTGATTCTCCTCCGAAGCCGCGGGCCCCATGGGAACGTGGGCGCCGGACGTGTTGCCGGTGTCAGGTCCGGTGGTGATTCCCGGGGAAGCCGAGCGTCGCGGGTTGCGCCTGGTGCGTTTACCGGCGCGTCCATAGACCAGGTACATGGTCAGGCCCATCACGATCATCAGGAGCACGGTGTAGACGAAGGTGTTCGCGATCGCGTTGACGTCCGCGCCGCCGTCGGTATTGGCCTTGATCTGCAGCCCGAGTGGTTGGTAGAGCGGGTGGGCCAGGAACACGGCGGTGTCGTAGTCGTCGAGCTGGCTGTTGAAGTTTCGAGCTGGCTGTTGAAGTTCAGGGCGGCGATGGCCGCCGCGGTGGGCAGCACGGCAGGCAACAGGATGCGGCGGAAGGTGTAGAGGCCGCCCGCACCCATGATGGCTGCGGCTTCCTCCATGGAGTTGTTGACCGACGCAAAGGCTGCCTTGAGCATCCGGAGGGTGAAGGGGATCTTCACGACAACGAACGCGACCAGGAGGATGACGGTGGTGCCGCTGAGGACCAGCCCGCCGAGCAGGGGATTGGGCCGGTCATAGGTCATGACACCAACAGGATGACGGTGGTCCCGCTGAGTACCAGCCCGCCGAGCAGGGGATTGGGCCGGTCATAGGTCATGACCAGTCCCAGGGCGATCATGGCCGCGGGAAGAATCCATGGAATGTGCAGAAGGTACTCGAAGGTTCCGGTGATTCGGGTGCGGTACTTCTGCAGGATCCGGGTGACGAACAGCAGGCCGCCCACCGTGATGACCGCTGCCAGGCCGCTGTACACGATGCTGACGATGAACGGACGCAACGCGGATTCCTGGGACAGGACGCGCGCGTAATTCTCGAGCGTGAACCGCTCCAGGGTGAGGACCCCGGTGCTGATGGCGGCGCCGTCCATGAACGAATAGAGCAGGATCAGCACCAGCGGGGATGCGTAGATGAGGAAGAGAAGGTACGCGGCGGCGTGGACGACGGCGTTGGCCAGAGGACTGGCGATGCGCTGTTTCTGGAGTGGGGCCGACACTTTGGTGACGGAGTAGTAGGTGCCTCCGCGCTCAAGGCGTGTCATGACCGCCAGCATGGCGATGGTGGCCACTCCAAGGATGATGGCCAGCAGGGCCGCGATGTCACGTGATGTCGAGGTGTTGGCGAAGGTCAGGATCATGGGGGTGATGGTCTGGAATTCCTCGCCTCCGAGGACCTGGGGCGCACTCAGGGCACCCAGCCCGGTGAGGAAGGACAGGATAGTGACGGCGAAGAGGGTGGGCTTGAGGACCGGCAGCACCACCCGGCGCAGAATGGTCCACGCCGAGGCGCCCATGTTCCGGGCCGCTTCGATGGTCTGGTAGTCCACGTCCCGGATGGCGTTGCCGAGGAACAACAGGTGGTTGGTGGTGGTGGCGAACGTCATGACGAACAGGACGGCGAAAAAACGGCGAAGAGGGTGGGCTTGAGGACCGGCAGCCCGGATGGCGTTGCCGAGGAACAACAGGTGGTTGGTGGTGGTGGCGAACGTCATGACGAACAGGGTGACGGCGAGCACCACGGCCAGCAGGAAACTGTTGCCCAGCGACTTCATTGCACGGTCGGAGGACAGCAGCTTCTCGACAGCGCGGCCGGAGAACTGGCCCGAGGGAAAGAAGGTCTCGACCAACAGGTTCAGGTTGGGCCAGAGCAGAAACGCGGCAGTGAACCACGTCAGGATGACCATGGTGACCACCACCAGCGGTGACCGCAGCATCTTCCCGCCGATGCTGCGGCTCACGCGAGGGCGCCGTATTGCAGAACCTGCGCAGGATCGATCCGCACCTGGACCGGGGTGCCCACCTCGTGTCCCGGGCGTCCGGACTCGTTCACCAGTACCTTGATGTCGGAGTCGAAGCTGCGGACCGTGTAGCGGCTGTGCTGGCCATGATAGTTACGCCCGGTGATCCGGCCGTCAACAGCGACGCTTCGCCCGCCGTCGCCCTGTCCAAACCCGAGGGCTGCCTTCTCCACCCGGAGGTAGGACAGCTTGGCCGGGTCCAGCGTCCTGCTGGATGAGCGGTTGAGGTGACTGGTCAGTTCAGGCCCCAACAACGAGCTGTCCCCGATGAAGTTGCAGACGAACTCCGTGGACGATTGCTCATAGATCTCCTGGGGCGTGCCTACCTGCTCCACCTGCCCCTTGTTGAAGACGGCGATCCTGTCGCTCATGGTCAGGGCCTCGTCCTGGTCATGCGTGACATAGACGGTGGTGATGCCCGATTCGGCCTGCAGCTCCTTGAGTTCGATCCGGAGCTGCTGGCGCAGCTTCGCGTCGAGGTTGGACAGCGGTTCGTCCAGCAGCAGGATTTTCGGTTTGAGCACCAGCGCGCGGGCGATGGCGACGCGTTGCTGCTGGCCTCCGGAAAGCTCGGAAACGTTCTTCTGCAGTTGGTCGTCGGACAAATCCACCCGCCGTGCAATATCCGCCACCAACCGGGCCCGTTCCGCGGACCCGGTCCGGCGCACTTTGAGACCGAAGGCGATGTTCTCCTCCACACTCATGGACGGAAAGAGGGCGTAGTTCTGGAAAACCATTCCTACCTCCCGCTTGTCACTGGGCAGCTGCGTGACCTTTCGCCCATTGATGTGGACATCCCCAGCGGACGGGTCCACGAGCCCTGCGAGGGTGCGCAGCGCAGTGGTCTTGCCGCATCCGGATGGACCAAGGAGCGTGAAGAATTCACCCTCCGATACCTGCAGGTCCAGGTCCTGTATAGCGGTGAAGCCATCGAAGGTGACCTGGATATGGTCGAAACGGATCATGGGTGGATCTCCAAGGAATTATCGGCACCGACGGATTGGCGGTGAGTATTACGGCATGTACTCCAGTTCGATTTTCTCGATCCAGGAACCGAGGTTCTCCTGGACGAAAGCCCAGTCGATGTCCTGGTGCGTGAACTGTTCATCGAACTCAACGACCTCGGGCTTCGCGCTCGCCAGCGCCTGTTCGTTCACGGGAAGCGAGTTGAACTCAGCCGCCCACTGGCCCTGCACGTCAGCGCCGCCGAACCAGTCGACAAACTTCCTGGCGTCTTCCTGCTTCTCCGAGCCCTTGATGATGCCGATCTGCTCAATGGCGTAGGGGACGCCGTCTTCCGGGCTCACAGCACCGGAGGTCACGCCGTACGTTTCCTCGCGGCCGGGAATGGACGAGGACGGCATCTGGCCGAAGTCCACCTCACCGCTGGCGAAGCGGGCGAACAGATCCTGGTCCTTGACAGCCGGCACTCCGTTCTGGAAGTACTGTTCAATCTGCTCCCAGCCCTCATCGCTGACCCCGAGGTCGCCGTCGTCGTCGCGGTAGCGGGTGAGGATCCCGGCCATCACCAGCTGTGTGGTGGCTGCGCCCATGCCGCTGACGCGCTCATAGCGGGTCTTGTACTCGTCCTGGGTCCACAGGTCAGTCCAGTCT
>NZ_KI914896.1:0-933 GCF_000520555.1 Arthrobacter sp. Br18
TTGGCTACGAGCCTGACGGTGACGGAGATCGCCTGTACCCTGTCGCTGTCGGAGCGCACCGCGGGGGTTTTGCTGCGCACCAGTCACGCGTTGTGCAGGGATTTCCCCGATACCCTGGTGGCCCTGCGCCGCGGGAGGATTTTCTATCACCATGCCACGGAGATCATCGAGCAATCCGAGGGTGTTCCATCCTCCGGCCGGGCGGACTACGAGCGGTGCCTGCTGGCGGCGGCTCCGGGACGGACCCGTGCCCAGCTGGCCCGACTGGGACGGCGTGAGCGCGAGCGTCACCATCCCGAGGCGATTCCGGTGCGCCAGGCCAAGGCCGCCGCGGACCGGCGCCTGGAACTGATCCCCGACAGGGATGGCATGTGCTGGCTCTCGGCCTACCTGCCCGCAGTCACGGCCTCCGGGGTGTTCGGCAGGGTGACGGACCTGGCCAGGGCCGTGCAGGGCCCCGAGGAGGCCCGCACCCTGACCCAGTTACGGGCCGACGTCCTGATGGACCTGCTCACCACCCCCGCCCCGAACACCGGTAGCGAAAGCGGGGCTGGCGTAAGCGGCGGGCCCGGGTACTCGGGCCGCGGGATTAGCGGCGCGGAGGTGCTGGTCACGATGGACGTGCAGACACTTCTGGGTTTCACCGACAACCCGGCACAGTTGGAAGGCTACGGGCCGCTCAGCCCGGCCTCGGCACGGGAGCTGGCCGCGATCAGCCGCCACTTCACGCCCCTGCTGGTCGGAGGCGAGACCAACGCGCTGGCCATGGGACGCACCGCACGACTGCCCTCGACACTGCTCCGGCGCTGGCTCCGGTACCGCGACGAAACCTGCCGGTTCCCCGGCTGCAACCGGGCAGCCGCGCACTGCGAGATCGACCACAGTGTTCCCTGGTCCCGGGCCGGCACCACCGACCACGACAACCTCGCCCAC
>NZ_KI914896.1:1033-6684 GCF_000520555.1 Arthrobacter sp. Br18
GCTGCAGCCGGGCAGCCGCGCACTGCGAGATCGACCACAGTGTTCCCTGGTCCCGGGCCGGCACCACCGACCACGACAACCTCGCCCACCTCTGTCCCAAACACCACCGATTCAAAACCATCACCACCTGGAACCTCACCAACAACACCGCAGGCACCCTCACCTGGACCTCGCCCACCCACCGCACCTACACCACCACCCCCACCAACCCCAGTGGAACCCCGACGGGAACCCCGACGGGAACACCACAGGAGTACCCGCACCGGGACCCGAAGGCAACGCCCACCCCGGACCCCGCACCGTTCTAGATCAGCAAACCCATCCAGTTCCCGAACTCCGAGACTGCCGCGCGGCCGCTAATCGTCATCCGTGATCCGTGATCCGTGATCGTTGATCGTTGACGGACAGCTTCGAGCACCTGATGCACCCGCGCAGCAACGCCCCCACCAAACCCTCCCCGACCACCAACCAACGCCCTCAAGAGGAACTGACCCTAATGCCCCCTGGCGATCCACTCCTCGAGATGCGGAGCCTCGGCGCCGATCGTGGTGCTGTCACCGTGGCCCGTCCGGGCGATGGTGTCCGCCGGAAGCGTCAGCAGCCTGGACCGGATGGACTCGATGATGGTGGGGAAGTCGCTGTAGGAACGCCCAGTGGCCCCAGGCCCGCCCTGGAACAGCGTGTCTCCGGTGAACACCGTGCCGGCGTCCGCCAGGAGATAGCACACTGACCCGGGGGAGTGGCCCGGCGTGTGCAGTGCACGCAGGGTGACACCGGCAACCTCAATGGTGTCACCGTCGAGGATTTCCTGGTCAGGGCTCAGTTCAGGGAACACCTGGTTCCACAGCATGCGGTCCTCCGGGTGGAGGTATATAGGTGCGTGGACGGCATCGAACAGCTCCCCGACCGCACGGATGTGATCGTCGTGCGCGTGCGTCAGCAGGATGGCCTTCACCGCGCGGCCGTTGATCTGGTCGAGAATGGCAGCCGCGTCATGGGGGGCATCGATCACGACGCACTCGACGTCGTCGCCCACTATCCACACATTGTTGTCGACATCCCAGGTGCCGCCGTCGAGCGAGAAGGTGCCCGAGGTCACGAGGTGCTCGATCCGCGCCGCCATCAGAGTTCCACCACCGAGCGCAGCACGGTGCCGTCGTGCATCTTGGCGAATGCATTCTCCACCTGGTCGAGGCGGATCCGCTCGGTGACGAAGGCGTCCAGATCCAGGGTGCCCTGCAGGTAATGGCTCACCAGCATCGGGAAATCCCGGCTCGGCAGACAATCGCCGTACCAGGACGACTTCAGTGATCCGCCACGCCCAAATACGTCAAGCAGCGGCAGTTCGATCATCATCTCGGGAGTCGGCACGCCCACAAGCACGACCGTGCCGGCGAGGTCGCGGGCATAGAACGCCTGGCGGTAGGTTTCGGGGCGGCCGACGGCGTCGATGACGACGTCGGCTCCGTTGCCTCCCGTGAGTGCCCGGATAGCCTCCACCGGGTCCTCGTCCTTCGAATTGATGGTGTGGGTTGCTCCGAGGCCCTTCGCGAGTTCGCTTTTCCGGGAGTCGATGTCGACGGCGATGATCGTCGTCGCGCCGGCAAGTTTCGCCCCGGCGACCGCTGCGATACCCACGCCCCCGCAGCCGATGACGGCCACTGAGTCGCCGCGCCGCACGTTGCCCGTGTTCATCGAAGCGCCGATACCCGCCATGACGCCGCAGCCCAGCAGTCCCACGGCGGCGGCGTCGGCGGCGGGATCAACCTTGGTGCACTGCCCGGCCGCGACGAGCGTCTTTTCCGCGAAGGCGCCGATGCCGAGGGCGGGCGACAGTTCGGTGCCGTCCTCCAGCGTCATCTTCTGGGTGGCATTGTGCGTGTTGAAGCAGTACTGCGCCTCGCCCCGGCGGCACGCGCGGCATTCGCCGCACACCGCGCGCCAGTTCAGGATGACCCTGTCCCCGGGTGCCACGGACGTGACGTCATCGCCCACTGCGCTCACAACGCCGGTGGCCTCATGGCCCAGGAGGAAGGGGAAGTCGTCGCTGATGCCGCCCTGCTGATAGTGCAGATCGGTGTGGCAGACCCCGCACGTGAGGATGTCCACGAGCGCTTCGCCGGGGCCGGGATCGGGAACGAGAATCGTCTCGACGGTTGCCGGAGCATTTTTTTCTCGCACTACAACGGCCTGGACTTGATGCGCCATAACGGGAACGTCCTCTCGATGGGAGCAGGCCGACGATCGGCGCGCTGCTCCCAGCATATTCGGGAGTGCCCCTAGACGCTCAGGCGGCTCTTGACATCACTCAGCGAGGGGTTGGTCGCAGCCGATCCATCGGGGAACAGGACCGTCGGAACGGTCTGATTCCCGCCGTTCAGCGACTCGACCAGCTCGGCGGTTCCCTCCACGTTCTCGATGTTGATCTCGCGGTAACCGATGCCCTGTGCGTCGAGTTGGCTCTTGAGTCGTCGGCAATAGCCGCACCAGGTGGTCGAAAACATGGTGATGGTTCCTGCGGCCGGTGTGTAGTCCACGGTGCTCCTCGTATTGTCGTCAGCATCTTGCCGTCGGCTGCGCGTCGCCAGCCGTGCACAGTCGTCAACCACGGCGGCGGTCCATCAATTCCTACCCGATCTCCCGGATGGTCACATTGCCCTCGGCGTCAACGGAGAGGCCCGGATTGTGGCAGACCTCCCAGCGGAAACCGTCGGGGTCGGCGAAGTACCCCGAATACCCGCCCCAGCTCATGTGGGTGCCCTCGGCGACGATCGACCCTCCCGCAGTGGCCGCCACATTCAGGATGTGGTCCACTTCATCGGGCGACCCGACGTTGTGGCCGAGCGTGAACAGCTGGGCAAGGTCCGCGGATGCGCTTCCGCCCGCCTCTGCGGCGAGGTGGTCGGCTCGGAACAGTGACAGCAGGAGTCCGTGGCCGACCTGGAAGAACGCCACCTCGTCGAGCACATACAGCTTCGGCTGCCAGGCGAGGCCGGTGGCGTAGAAGTCGTAGGAGGCCTCGAGGCTGCTCACTCCGAGGGTGACGACATTCAGCTGCGCTTTCATTTGTCGATAGTCTCATTCCATGGCTGACGACGACGGGAAAGACACCGCAGGAAAGCTCGATGCCGTGCGGGAGGCAATCAACGAGGTGGACGAGCAGATGGTCGCCCTGATTTCGCGGCGTGAGCGGCTCGTCCGGCGGGCGGGAGCACTCAAGCACGACGACGCTTCGGTGCGGGCGCCGGCCCGGGTGGAACAGGTCATCACCAACGTGCGGGGGTACGCCGAGAAGCAGGGGGTCGATCCGACGGTTGTCGAGGAGACCTACCGGGCCATGATCGGAGCCTTCATCGAATTCGAGCTCAGGGTGCGCCGCGGCCACTGACGCCGGAAGCCGTCCACGACCGTCAGGGAGATGCCGCCGTGCCCGAGGGTGACAGTGTGTACCGTCTCGCCAGCCGCCTCCGTGCCGCCCTGGACGGCCGCAGGCTCCTCCGCGGGGACCTGCGGGTCCCCGCCCACGCCACGGACCCCCTGGACGGAATGACCGTCATCGGGCACGCCACCCACGGCAAGCACCTGCTGACACGCCTGGACAGCGGACTCACACTGCACACCCACCTGCGGATGCAGGGATCCTGGACTGTCACAGCGCCCGCCAGGGCCCTGCCCCGCGCCGTTCTTCCCGAGGCGCGCGTCATCCTGAAGGTGGCCGGAGGCCCCACGGCGTACGGGCTGAACCTGCCCGTCGTCGACCTCGTGCTCAGCTCGGCGGAGCACGGGGTGATCGGGCACCTCGGCCCGGATCCGCTGCGGGCGGACTGGTCGGCCGCTGAAGCCGTGCGGAGGTTGTCCCGCGACCCCGGAATGCGTGTTGCGGCGGCGCTTCTGGAGCAGCGGAACATCGCGGGATTCGGCAACCTCTGGGCGAACGAGCTGTGCTTTCTGCGGGGGATCCACCCGGACACGCCCGTGCATGCGGTCGATGTGCCGGCGCTGGTGGCACTGGGGGCGCGGTGTCTGCGGTTCTCGGCGACCCAGCCGGGTGCGCATCAGGTCACCACCGGGAACCAGCGCAGGGGTGAACAGCACTGGGTGGCGGGACGGGCCGGCCGGCCGTGCCTGCGGTGCGGCACCCTTATCCAGGTGCGGGCCGAAGTTCCCGGGTATTCGGGCCGCCGTCGTACCTGGTGGTGTCCCCGCTGCCAGCCGCTGCCGACCGGTGAAAGTGCAGCCTGACCCGGTCCGCGAGCCGGGTCAGGCGAAGCTGAAGACGGGCGGAAACGCCACGACCACGACGGCGGCCCAGATGCCGTAGACCGGCAGATACCGTGTCTGCCACCGCTCGAGCGAGGTAAAGGCGCGCCGCCCGCGCAGGAATCCGACGCTGAGCCAGGCCGCGCGGGCCAGGTGGACCAGCAGCAGGAGGTTCAGGCCGAGCGCGGCGACCTTGTTGGGGCTAAAACCGAACTCGGCGATGCGGGTGAGCATCGCGGTCAGCAGAACCGCGTCGAGCGCGAGGGCCGCGACGACGAGGATCAGCTGCAGGGTATCGAACAGGTTCGGGGCCGCAAGGGAGTTGCGGGCGGAGATCGAGTAGAGCAGCAGGCTGAGGACGAGCACGAGGATCGCGTCCATCAGGATGAGCAGCTCACGCTCGATGTCGGCAAGGCCGCCGGCGGCCGTGAGCACGGCCAGGAGGGCCAGCAGCATGGCAATCGTCAGGGGCGTGAAAACGCGGGTGAGGACGGGGGCGATGTTCTCGACGACGTTCTGCTTGGCCTCGACGAGCCATGCGGCGACCACGAACGCCCCGGGCACGGCGAACGGCAGGATCCAGTCCTCCAGCACCGGTTCCAGGTCGGCACCGACGGCCTGGACGGACGCGAACGTGAGCCCGATCAGCACGGCTCCACCCAGGGCCAGGAGCGTGAAGTAGATCGCGAGTTCGCCGGTGAAGCGGACGAAGTCCATGCGCCGACGATCGGAGCGCCACCTCCCTCCGACATACGCCAGTCCGGCCAGCAGCCACAGCTCGACCGGGGTGTGCAGCACCGCGAGCACCTCCGTGGAGCCGCCGGAGGCGAACGGGTATCCGTTGAGCACCACCGCGAGGGCCGTGAAGGGGACGAGCAGCGCGGCCGCCACCTGCGCGGTCAGCCGACGCTTCCACGCGAGGTACGCAGCGAAGAACGGAAAGACCAGGAGGCTGAGGTTGCGTGCCAGCACTGTGCCGTCGTCGAGCCAGGCAAGGCCGGCCCGCACTGCTACGCCCGCCCCGACGGCGAGTGCGAGGACGACCGCCAGTTCGCGCCATGGCGGTGTGCCGGCGTCGTCGGAGCCCTGCGGGACGAGGACCAGCTGTTTCCACAGCCGGTCGGAGTGCTCGCGGGCAAACTCGTGCGACAAGGCGTCGAGGTTCCCGAGGCGCTTGATGGCGACGAGGAAGGCCTCCTCGTCGTCCAGCCCGGTGGCTTGCCGGTCTGAGATCTGTCCGCGCAGGTGATCCTCCAACTCGTCGACGTCGGCGGAGGAGATCGCCTGGCGCTGCTGGACGTACCCCCGCCACCGGTCGATCTGGGCCTCGAGTTCAGCGTGCAGCTCCATCATGCCCACCCCTCGACGACGGCGGGCGGACGCTGAGCGGT
>NZ_KI914896.1:6784-13979 GCF_000520555.1 Arthrobacter sp. Br18
TTCCCCGGCTGCAACCGGGCAGCCGCGCACTGCGAGATCGACCACAGTGTTCCCTGGTCCCGGGCCGGCACCACCGACCACGACAACCTCGCCCACCTCTGTCCCAAACACCACCGATTCAAAACCATCACCACCTGGAACCTCACCAACAACACCGCAGGCACCCTCACCTGGACCTCGCCCACCCACCGCACCTACACCACCACCCCCACCAACCCCAGTGGAACCCCGACGGGAACCCCGACGGGAACACCACAGGAGTACCCGCACCGGGACCCGAAGGCAACGCCCACCCCGGACCCCGCACCGTTCTAGATCAGCAAACCCATCCAGTTCCCGAACTCCGAGACTGCCGCGCGGCCGCTAATCGTCATCCGGTGATCCGTTCATCCGGTGACCGTTGACCGCTGATCCGTGATCCGTGATCCGTGATCCGTTGGTTCGTTTGTTCGTTTGTTCGTTTGTTCGTGATCGTTGACGAACAGCGTCGAGCACCTCATGCACCCGCGCAGCAACGCCCCCACCAAACCCTCCCCGACCACCAACCAACGCCCTCAAGAGGAACTGACCCACGCGAGGCTGAGCATTGACTAGGGGCTTGCCGCCGGCCAGAGTCCCTCGGTCAGCTGGAGGAACTCCGCCTCGGAAATCACCTCGATGCGCTGGCCTCGTTCATGCAGGTCGAGCACACGACGCGCCTTGCCGGTGATGCGACCGTTCCGCAGATCCGTCGCTACGAATCCGTCCCCCACCACCAGAATGGTGGTTTTCCGTGTGACGGCACTTGCGGGCTGCGCGCCGAGGTGGGCGGCCCGCTCCTTCGCCTGCGGCCGGGGCAGGCCGAGCGTCCCCGTGAAGACGACCGTCTCGCCGTACAGCGGGTGGGTCGGGTCCGCTTGGGCGTTGGCGGCCGGGTTGGGTCCCTCCTCCGGCCAGCCCACCCACGGCGTCGCCGGCCCTTTGCCGAGCGCTGTCCGGGTGGCCTTGGATAATTCGTGAAGTCCCGGCTCATAGGCTTCTGCGCGGGACATCGGTAGCTGATGCGACGCCACGAGGGCCTCGACGGTGTCCACCGAGTTCAGCCGCGCCATGTCGATCAGAATTCCGGCGCAGGCGCGGGCGTCCTCGACGGCGTCATGGTGGTTGAGGAGGGGAACGCCCGCCGCTTCGGCGACAAAGGGAAGCGAGTATGACGCCAGCGAGTAGTTCCTCCGTGACAGAAGAACCGTGCAGGCGTAATCCCACCCCGGTCCTGCCAGTTCGGATACTTCGAGCGCCGAGCGGATCACACCGAGGTCGAAGGCGGCATTGTGGGCCACCAGGACGTCATCCCCGATGAACCCTCCGATTTCCGCGAACAGGTCGCCAAACCTCGGTTCCTGGGCCACCATGTCGGCCGTAATTCCGTGGATGGCCATATTGCGTGGATCGAAATGGTCATGGCCGGGAGGCGGTCTCATCAGCCAGGAAGCTTCCTCCACCACGCGTCCGGCCCGCACCTTGGTCAATCCGACGGCGCAGGGCGAACCCCTGAACCCGTTGGCCGTCTCGAAGTCGATGGCCGTGAACTCAATTCCCACCTAGCAAGTTTAGCCGCCGCGGCGGCTCCTACTTCGCCTTTGCGCTGCGGCGGTGCTTCCGCACCTTCGTCACTACGAAGTAGATGACCACGAGCACCACCGCGATGATGACGATCCGCTGGAAGATACTCGCGTACTCCTCCACGATGTGCCAGTTCTCCCCCAGATAGAATCCCGCAAGCACGAAGATCGAGTTCCAGATCAGGCTGCCCGCCGTCGTGAGGATGAGGAAAACGGTCAGGGGCATCCGTTCAATGCCCGCCGGAATGGAAATCAGACTGCGGAAGAGCGGGATCATGCGCCCGAAGAACACCGCGCTGTAGCCGTGCCGGTTGAACCAGGCCTCAACGCGGTCGATGTCCTCGAGGTCGATCAGGGGTACCTTGGCGACGATTGCGCGCATGCGCCGCCGTCCGAGTCCGGCTCCCATTCCGTACAGTGAAAGGGCACCGATCACCGAGCCGAGGGTGGTCCAGAAAATTGCTTCGAACAGTGTGAAGTTGCCCTGGCTCGCTGTGAAGCCGGCCAGCGGGAGGATGACCTCACTCGGCAGCGGAGGGAAAAGGTTCTCCAGGGCGATCGCCAGTCCGGCCCCGGGTGCACCGATGGTCTCCATCATGTTGACAGCCCAGTCGGCCACACCGCCCAGCGCGGATCCGTCGGAAGAGGACATGAGTGCCGGGCGCAGAATTGTAGTCATAACCCATCAAGTCTGCCCTATGCTCACGGACATTTCCCAAACGGATACTCCGCCCCTCAGGCAGTATCCTGCTCCTCCAGACCCCGGACCAGGGCAGGCATCAGCGCCCGGAAAGCGAGCCCTCGGTGGCTGATCGCGTTCTTCTCGGGGCCGCTCAGCTCGGCACAGGTACGGTCCATGCCGGACGGCACGAGCACCGGATCGTAGCCGAAGCCCCCCGTACCGCGGGGCGCGGCGAGCAGCGTCCCGCGAAGTTCGCCCTCCTTCACCGCGACCAGGCCCGCCGGCGCGGCGAGGGCGGCGGCGCACCGGAATGCGGCCCCGCGCTGCTCTGCAGGAATATCGGAAAGCTGGGCCAGCAGCAGCGAGAGGTTCGCGGCGTCGTCGCCGTGGCGTCCGGCCCACCGTGCCGAGAAAATCCCGGGAGCACCGTTCAAAACGTCGACGGCGAGGCCGGAATCGTCTGCCACCGCAAGAAGGCCGGTGGCAATGGCTGTCTGCTCGGCCTTCAGGACGGCATTTGCGGCGAACGTCACACCGCTTTCGACGACGTCGGGTGCGCCCGCGGTGTCGGCGTCGATCACCTGGGTGTCGACGTCGAGCCCGGGGACCTGGCCCCGCAGCAGTTCACGCAGTTCCCGCAGTTTTCCCTGATTTCGGGTGGCGAGGACCAGGCGTGGCGCGGCCGGCTCAGACAAGCGCCGGATCCTTCAGGGTGTCGAGCTGGATTTCGGCCAGCTGGGCGGTTCCCAGCAGTGCGAGGTCAAGGAGCGCATCGAGTTCGTTCCGGTCGAACGGGGCGCCCTCCGCAGTACCCTGCACCTCCACGAACTTGCCGGAACCCGTGACCACTACGTTCATGTCGGTCTCGGCGCGAACGTCCTCCACATAGGGAAGGTCGAGCATGGGGACGCCGTCGATGATGCCGACGCTGACCGCGGCGATCGTATCGGTGAGGGGTGAGGCCGAAGCGGGGATGAGCTTTTTGTCCTTGGCATACCGGATGGCGTCGGCGAGCGCCACATAGGCTCCGGTGATCGCCGCGGTGCGGGTGCCGCCGTCGGCCTGGAGCACGTCGCAGTCGAGGACGATCGTGTTCTCGCCGAGCGCCTTCGTGTCGATGATGGAGCGTAGCGACCGGCCGATCAGGCGTGAGATCTCATGGGTCCGTCCGCCGATTTTGCCCTTCACCGATTCCCGGTCGGACCGCGTGTTGGTGGCGCGGGGAAGCATCGCGTATTCGGCGGTGACCCAGCCGCGCCCTTCGCCCTTGAGCCAGCGGGGCACGCCGCTGGTCAGGGAGGCCGTGCACAGCACCCGGGTGTTGCCGAATTCGATGAGCGCCGATCCTTCGGCCTGCTTGGACCACCCACGTGTGATGCTGATGTTCCGCAGCTGGTCCGGGGTGCGCCCGTCGGCACGGAGTTTCGGGGCGCCGGCGGGAACCGATGGGGGCACGGATGCCGAGGTCGCTGATGAGGAAGTGTTGGCTGGGCTCATGCTGTCAGTCTAAACCGGCGCTCGGCAGGCGTCAGGGCAGGCGCCCGGGTAGCAGGCGTCAGGGCAAGCGCCCGGCCAGGCGTCAGGGCAGGCGTTTGCCCGTCGTTTGCCGGGGCATGCGTCAGACGGTGTAGGAGACCCCTGCGACGGCCACGGCGAGACTCCCCGTGTAGCTTGACCGGGCCTCACCCACGGTCACGCTCGCGTCGTTCCATACCGGCAGGTGCGTCAGCAGGAGCCGCTTGACGGACGCCGCCGTCGCCACCTCCCCCGCACGCCGTCCGGTCAGGTGAACGCCGCTGATGGCGTCGTCTCGCCCCTCGTGGAAAGCGGCCTCACAGAGGAAGATGTCCGACGCCGAGGCGGCCTCGACCAGTCCGGCGCACGCATCGGTGTCACCGGAATAGGTGAGGACCCGCTTCTCCTCGACGCCGTCGCCGTTGAGCTCACTCACCTCCACCCGAAGGGCGTAGGCCTCCTCCACTGGATGCAGCACCGGGAAAGGCGTGACCGTGAACGGTCCCACCTGAACGGGCGTGCGTTCGGTCCAGGAGCTGAAGTGGAAGTCCTCGTGCATGCCGGGGTCGAGCTCCAGGCCGTAGGCGGTGGCCATCCGATCGGCGGTCGCGACCGGACCCCACACCGGAATGCGCGGCTGGTTCCACCCGGTCGGGTCCCAGTGAACCGCCACGTGCAGCCCGCAGAGGTCCATGCAGTGGTCGGGGTGGAGGTGGGAGAGGAAGACGGCGTCGATCTGGCGCAGGTCCATGTAGCGCTGCAGCGCGCCGAGGGAGCCGTTGCCGAGATCCAGCAGTACCCGCCACGTGCGCCCGTCGGCTTCGGCGGAGAGCAGGTAGCACGACGCCGGCGACTGCGGCCCGGGAAAGGATCCGCTGCACCCCACGATCGTCAGCTTCATGGACTCGGGCTTCCCGCCGCCGCGATCATGTCCGGCGTCACCCTGGCCATGCTGCCTGTCGGGTACTGCGCAGCGACGTGGTCCACGTGCTGCACGCTGAGGACCTCGGGGCCGAGAAACCGCCGCGCCAGCACCTCGAACTCCGCGGCATTGCCCGTGGCGATGAAGCGGTGAACCGCCGTCGAGGTGTCACCAGCCAGGAGATTGTTCGAGACCAAGGCACGGTAGACGTCCTTGGCCGTCTCCTCGGCGCTCGAGACGAGGGTGACGGCGTCGCCCATCACATAGGAAATGACCGCCGTCAGCAGCGGGTAGTGCGTACACCCAAGGACGAGGGTGTCGACGCCGGCAGCCTGGAGCGGCGCCAGGTACTCCTCGGCGGTGCGCAGCAGGTCCGGACCTGCCGTGACGCCCGCCTCGACGAACTCGACGAAGGCCGGGCACGCCGCCGAAGTGACGCTGAGGTGCGGCGCGGCGGCGAACGTGTCGTCGTACGCGCGCGAACCGACGGTGGCGGAGGTTCCGATGACGCCGATCCTCCCGCTCCGGGTCGACGCGACTGCACGGCGGACGGCAGGCTGGATGACCTCGACCACCGGGATTCCGTAGCGTGCGGTGTAGCGTTCGCGGGCGTCACGCAGCACTGCGGCTGAGGCCGAGTTGCAGGCGATGACCAGGAGCTTGACGCCCGAATCGACCAGTTCGTCCATGACTGCCAGTGCGTGCGCGCGTACCGTGGCGATCGGAAGGGGGCCATAGGGACCGTTGGCGGTGTCACCGACGTACATGATGGACTCATGCGGGAGCTGGTCGATGACCGCCCGTGCAACGGTGAGTCCTCCGACGCCGGAGTCGAAGATGCCGATCGGCGCTCCGGTTTTTTTCCATCGTGCACCGACGGCAGTGTCTGGGCTCATAATCTATCGAGAATAGAACCTGCCGCTCCCAGAAACTAACTCAGCGGGGGTGGGTTTTGTCACAGCCGGGTTGTCAGCGCTTCTGCCGGCCTGCTGTCAGAAGGGCCTGGACGAGTGACTCCTGGAGCCAGGTCACGAAGTTGTAGACGAGGGCCAGGTAGGACTCCACGTCCTCGACATCGGAGGAGTCCCCCACCTCATGGAGCTTCTCGGCGTCGTCCTCCGTCTCGATCCCGAGGCGGTCGGCCAGCACCAGCCGGACGTCATTGAGTGCCTGCGCCATGAGCCGGGCCTGCCCGGGGTTGAGCACCACGGGATTCCCCTCGAGGAGCAGCGCGCTGCTGCGGAGCGCACTGATCTTCTGCTCCCGCAGCGAGCGCTCGGTGAGCCGGCGAAACTCGAGTGCCTCGTCGTCATTGGCACGGACGCCGTCGGGCAGCAGCCGGCGCACCGCGGAGTCCGACGGCGCCACCGCCTCGGTGTCCATCCCGACCATTGCCGCCAACGGGTCGGAGCTCGCCGCGGTTTCCGGCTCGAGCATCGAAATGATGTCGCGAAAGAGGTTGCCGAGCAGGCGCACCTCACCCGGCTCCAGCGATCCGGAGATGCCGCGCCGCGTGGACTTGAACGCTTTGGCCATGATGCGCGCTACTCGCTTCCGGCTTTTTCGAAGGTGGCCCACAGTCCGTAGGAGTGCATCGCCACGGTGTCCTGCTCGACCTTCTCGCGGTTTCCGGACGCCACGGCAGACCTGCCCTGCTCATGGACTTCGAGCATCAGGCGGCGGGCTTTCGCCTCGCTGTATCCGAAGTAGTCCTGGAAGACGAAGCTCACGTAGCTCATGAGGTTCACCGGGTCATTCCACACCAGGACGATCCACGGCTGGTCGAGGGCTGTTCCTTCTTCCGACTTCACCTCTTCCTTCGTGCCGGTGTCCGTCGCAAAGCCAACTGTCATGCCTCCCAGTCTAGGACGCCGAGGCCCCCGTACGTGCCGGTCCCTCCACCGGGCCGCTAAGGTTTTGAGGGTGACCACCGCTCCCGTGAATTCCGCCCTCTTCACCGACCAGTACGAACTCACCATGCTGCAGGCCGCCCTCCACTCCGGAGCCGCCCACCGCAGGTCCGTCTTCGAGGCCTTCGCGCGGCGCCTGCCGAACGGCCGTAGATACGGAGTCGTGGCGGGCACCGGGCGGCTGCTCGAGTCCCTCGCGAGTTTCCGCTTCGGGCCCGAGCAGCTGGACTTCCTGGCATCGAACTTCATCGTCGATGACCGCACGCTCGGCTGGCTCGCGGATTTCTCCTTCCGGGGCAATATCTTCGGGTATGCAGAGGGCGAAGCCTATTTTCCGCATTCGCCGATCCTGATCGTCGAATCGACCTTCGCCGAAGCGTGCATCCTCGAGACCCTCGTGCTGTCCGTCCTGAATCACGACAGCGCCATCGCCGCCGCGGCTTCGAGGATGACGGGCGCGGCCTCCGGACGGCCCTGCATCGAGATGGGTTCGCGCCGCACGCATGAGGAATCGGCCGTGGCCGCTGCCCGGTCCGCCGTGATCGGCGGCTTCGCGAGTACCTCC
>NZ_KI914896.1:14079-71797 GCF_000520555.1 Arthrobacter sp. Br18
CCTCGAGGCGGGCCGCCGGTACGGCCTCCCCACCGTGGGCACCGCCGCCCATTCCTTCACCCTCCTCCACGACAGTGAGCGGGAGGCCTTCGAGGCGCAGGTCGCCTCGCTCGGCAAGGGAACCTCGCTGCTCGTCGACACGTACGACGTCGAGCAGGGCGTGCGGACCGCCGTCGACGTCGCGGGCCCCGACCTCGGTGCGGTGCGCCTCGATTCGGGCGACCTCGTGGCGCAGGCCCGCTGGGTGCGGGAACTGCTCGATGACCTCGGGAACACAACCACGAAGATCGTGGTCACCTCCGACCTCGATGAGTTCGCGATCGGCCTCCTGGCCTCCGCCCCCGTGGACTCCTACGGGGTGGGAACGTCACTCGTCACCGGTTCGGGAGCGCCGACCGCCGGCATGGTCTACAAGCTGGTAAGCCGCCAGGATGACGAGGGCCGCTTCATCGCCGTGGCGAAGGCAGCGAAGAACAAGGCCTCCGTGGGTGGCCGAAAGTATGCGCTCCGCCGGCTCGACGAGAACGGCAGGGCCACCGCCGAGGTGCTCGGCATCGGTACGCGGCCGAACGATGACGGCAACGACCGCCCGCTCCTGCACCAGCTCGTCCGGGACGGCGAGGTGCTCCCCGGTTGGACGGGGCCCGATGCTGTCCGACGCGCTGCGGAATGCCACCAGCAATCCCTCGCTGAACTGCCAGGGGCCATCCGCCGCCTGCAGCGTGGCGAACCTGTTATCCCCACCGAATACGAGGAGAACCTGACATGACACGCGCCCTGATAATCGTCGACGTCCAGAACGACTTCTGCGAGGGAGGTTCGCTCGCCGTCGACGGCGGCGCCACCGTCGCCGCAGACCTCAGCGACCATATGGACGAGCAGTCCGGCACGTACGACTATGTGGTGGCAACGCAGGACTGGCATGTCGACCCGGGGCCTCACTTCTCCGACACCCCGGACTACGTCGACTCCTGGCCCGTCCATTGTGTTGCAGGCACCAGGGGTGCGGAATTCCACCCGGACCTCGACACCGAGGGGATCGACGCCGTTTTTCGGAAGGGGCAGTTCGAGGCCGCCTACTCGGGGTTCGAGGGCGTCAAGGGGCCCGACGATGAAGTACCGAGCGGCGAGCAGAAGCTCGGTGCCGCGGCTGAGGCGGACGAACCCGTCCTGACCCTTGACGACTGGCTCCGCGAACACGAGGTGGAGGAAGTGGTGATTGCCGGCCTGGCCGCCGACCACTGTGTACGCGCAACTGCGCTGGATGCGCTGCAGGCGGGCTACACGGTGTCGCTGCTCACCCAGCTCACGCGTGGCGTGGACGTGGAGCGCACTGCAGACACCCTCGACGAGCTGGAGGCTGCCGGCGTGGAGCTGCTGCGCTAGCCGGCTGACTCGCCGGTTCTCTAGGATGGCCCCATGATCCCGGAGCCCGATCCGCCGCTGGCCGGCCGTGTTGCTGTTCTCACCGGGGTGAGCCGCCGGAGGGGGATCAGTTTCGCGATTGCCGAGAGGCTGGCGGGCATGGGGGCCAGCTTTTTCGTGCAGCACTACTCACCCCATGATGCGGAACAGCCGTGGGGCGCGGAGAACGTCCCCGACCTTCTCGGGGGCCTGGACGGCAAACTTACGGCAGGAGCCCGGCTCGCCGACGCGGAACTGGATTTCGCACAGGAGGATGCCCCTCGTCAGCTCATCGACACGGCGAAGGCCGCTTTCGGGCATCTGGATGTCCTGGTGTGCAACCACGCCCGCAGCGGCGGCGACGGTCCCCTGGCTGCCATGACGGCCGCAACGCTCGACGCGCACTGGCAGGTCAGTACCCGTTCCACCCTGCTGGCCACGCGCGCATTTGCCGACCAGCATGACGGACGTCCGGGAGGCCGGGTCATCTGGCTGACCTCGGGCCAGTTCCAGGGGCCGATGAGCGACGAGATCGCCTATGCAACATCGAAGGCGGCCCTGGCGGGGATCACCTCATCCGTGGCCAATGACCTGATCGACCGCGGCATCATCCTCAATACCGTGAACCCGGGACCGGTCAATACCGGCTATCTCGAGGAAACGGCCGGAATGCCCGCTGATGCGCTTGCCTCAGCGCTTGCCCGTTGTCCGACCGGACGCTTCGGGGAACCCGACGATCCGGCACGGCTCATCGCCTGGCTGATCAGCGACGAGGGCAGGTGGATGGTCGGCCAGGTGCTGAACACCGAGGGCAGGTTCCGCCGCTGGTAGCGCGCGCAGCGGGACGAGGGCGACTCCTGCCCTGTTGTCGAGGTCCGGGTTCGATCCCGACGAGGTAGCGTCGTTGTCCATGGCTGACCCGATCTTCGAACATCCACGGCTGGTGTCGATCTATGACGCCATGGACCCTGACCGCAGCGACCTCGACCCATACCTCGCCATGGTGCAGGACTTTGCCGTCCGCAGGGTCATGGATCTGGGCTGCGGCACCGGGGTGCTCGCCCTGCAACTGGCCGAGCGCGGCATTGACGTCGTTGGAGTGGATCCTGCCGCCGGTTCCCTCGCCGCAGCCCGCGCCAAACCAGGCGGGTCCGGCGTCCGATGGATTCACGGGAACGCGACGGCGTTGCCGCCGATGCAGGTTGATCTGGTTCTGATGACCGGCAACGCGGCACAAGCTATTACAGAGGAGCAGGACTGGTCGGCAACCTTGGACGGCGTCCGCGCCGCGGTGAAACCTCTGGGCCGCTTCGTCTTCGAGACCCGAGATCCTGCCCGGCGCGCATGGGAGGAATGGACCGAAACTGCATCACGTGGCACAGCCGCCGTTGAGGGCGTCGGCGACGTCGAAAGCTGGGTGGAACTCCTCGACGCAACCTGGCCGCTTGTCAGCTTCCGCTGGACCTACATCTTCGCCTCCGACGGGCAGGTACTGACATCGGACTCGACCCTGCGGTTCCGGGAGCAGAATGAGGTCGAGCACGACCTCAACGCTCATGGATTCGACGTCGAAAGCGTTCGCGAGGCAGCCGACCGCCCTGGCCGCGAACTCGTCTTCGTCGCGCGGAAATCTGGCTAGGCTGTCGCTTCATCCTCACCACCTGCGGCAAGCTACCGGTGCTTGTCCGGTTGGAAGGTGAGAGATGCGGTCAGTGGTTCGTGCTGCCGCGAAGCATCTGGGATCAACGTCCGAGCCGCGACTCCTTGCGGCCTGACCCATACCATGGGGAAGACGCGATCAGTACCGCAGCCCGCACCGACGCCCCGCAGGAAAGGCGAACTCCATGTGGATCTGTCGAGCCTGTGCTGTCGAGCACGAGGACAACGCCGAAGGATGCGTCATCTGTGCCGACGAGCGGCAATACGTGCCCGCCGACGGACAACGATGGACCACCCTCTCCGAGTTGACCGCGGCTGGGCACCGAGCGCGTGTGTCGGAACTGGAACCCGATCTGTTCAGTATCACGGTGGCGCCGAAAGTCGGCATCGGTCAGCATGCACATCTGGTGCGGACCCAATCCGGGAATCTGCTCTGGGACCCGCCCGGTTACCTCGACGACCGCGTCGTACAGCAGGTACGCGAGCTTGGCGAGGTAGTTGGGATCGTGGCGAGTCATCCCCACATGTTCGGGGTACAGGTGGAATGGAGCCGGAAACTTGGCGGTGTACCTGTACTCGTCGCCGCACCAGACCTGCACTGGGTTCGGCGGTCGGACCCGGCGATCCACCCATGGTCAGGGACGCTCGAGATCCTGCCCGGGCTCACGCTCTCCCAGCTCGGCGGCCACTTCCCCGGCAGCGCGGTGGCACATTGGGCGTCCGGGGCCGGAGGAAAGGGAGTGCTGCTGGCCGGGGACACGATCCAGGCCAATCCGGATCGAACGTCGGTAACGTTCATGCGCAGCTACCCCAACCGCATTCCGCTGTCAGCAGCAGTGGTGGAACGGGTCACCCGAGCAGCCGGAGTGTTCTCCTTCGACCGGCTCTACGACAACGTCGGCGGCGCCATCGCCGCTGATGCCCGCGGTGTGGTGCGCTACTCCGCCAACCGCTACATATCCTGGATACGCGGCGACTTCGATCACCTCACCTAGGGTGGAGCTTCTGCTCGGCGGCTCTTTTCGGCCTGAATTTCGAGGGCGTCGTGGACAGGTACTGCGTTCCCGGTCTCCTATGCTGGAGCTCATGGCTTTGATCTATGAGGTTTCCCTCCATCCCTCCATCCCTCCAAGATGGAGCTTCTGGCCCAGTGGCTCCCTGCACAGCAGTGGTTCCCGGGCGTAGGCGCGGAGCATCTGGAGCGGGTGGGTTCCTTCCGCTTCGATGATCCCGACGGAGAGGTCGGCATTGAGGTCCTTCTCATCGCCGTCGACGACGCGCTCTTCCAGGTCCCACTGACCTACCGGGATTCACCGCTCACCGGCAAGGACGACCACCTTGTCGGAACGATGGATCATGCCGTCCTGGGCCAACGCTGGGTCTACGACGGACCGGCGGACCCGGTGTACGTCACTGCAATGACGGAGGCGGTCATCAGGGGCATGCCGCAGGCGGATCAGTTTCACGAGATTGATGGGCAGCTTGCCCTGATTGCTCCATCAGTGCAGCTGAAGAAGAAGTACCTCGAAACACCGCAGGTCCAGGAGGTACCTGGTTCGAGTTCTGCCGATACGGGCCGCGTCGTCGAGGTTCCGACTCCGCGCGGGCGTCTGCGAATCTTTCGGGACCTCAAGTCCGGCGCCGAGATTGAAGGACCGCACGCTCTGATATGCACCCTGACCGGCTCGCAGATCACCGCGCAGTTGGCCTCCGCGAGCTAGACCGGCCTCGGGAAGACGCCCGCCGCGCTGATGTTCCAGGGGCGCCCGGCGGTCCGACGGGGCGACTGTGAGCAGCTCGGTCAAGGCGGCGTTGAGGCGCCGTGTCACCTGGGGTGACTCGGTGCCGGCGATTCGGATCTCATCGAAGGCGAGCCGGACGAATCCGTGCCACTGCAGGACCGGCACAGTGAGCCGCGGTGTGCCCTCCGGATCGGTGAACTCGCCCGAGTGCAAGGGGCGGCGGACGATCTGACGCAGAATATCGTGCAACCGATCAATGGCCTGTACTGCAGTCGTCGGATCGTCGAACGGGCCGGAGGCCAGTGCTCCGGCTGCGATATCGACCAGCATCCGGATGCCGTACGCCACGTCCTGATTCATCGTCCGTTCCTGGCCAAGTACGACGGCACGAGAGACCTTGGCCCGTGAGAGGCCTGCCGTCCCGTCCATGATGCGGATCAGCGCGGCGTTGGTCGGTACGAAGTCTCCGATCGCCCACAGCAGGTCGATGCGGCAGTCAGCGTCCGTGGCCAGCTGGATGAGTTCATCGTGGTCCACATCGAAAAGGATGCCGCCCTGGGTCGCAACGATGACGTCCTTCGCCACCTCGGGGCCGTCGCCCGAGTCCGGGTAGACGTTACGCAGCGTGGCCATGGTGTCCTTGGCCAGCCAATCGACCAGCGCCGCGACGCGCAGTGACTGGCCGATATGGTTCAGATACCAGACCAGGGTGACGATGCATCCGATCACCAGGATGATGGCGATCAGGACGGCGAGGCCGGGCACCGTTCCGCCCTCCGGCGTCGTCCGGACCACCCGCATGGACAGCATGGAGTGGGTGAAGGTGCCGGCGAAGAGTCCAATCGCTGCCTGGCTGGGCCTGTCCTGCAGAATCTGCCGCACGATACGGGGCGAGAAGCTGCCCATGGCCAGCTGCACCACCAACACCAGCAGGGAGAGCACCAGACCGGTCAGGGTCAACATCGCAAAGGAGATGAGGTGGAGGATCTGGATCGCGGCAGTCGGATCCCCGCTGACCTGCTGCGGTATGACGGTACCCTCAGGGTCGACGGCTGTCGTTATCAGGGAGAGCGAAATCCCGCCGAGGATGAACAGGACGGGGATGACCCAGAGGCTTGTCTTGAGCCAGTGCTTCAGCTGGAAGCGCTGCATGGGTACCCTCCGTCGCGATGTCCTGGAGTGACCCGGCCCTGATGGCTGCGGAAAGTATCCTACCGATAAAACCTGGGGCCCGACCTCTACATCGCGCGATGGAACGGCCTAGAGATTGATCCCGGCCTGAACGGACAGGGCGTCCCGAACAAGGACCGCCCCCGATTCTCCGCCGTAGTTCGCGCCGAACCGGGGGGTCGGCCACGTGCATCTCCCCCGGACCCAGAAGTTAGTCCTTCGCCCCTGTTCGATCGGCGTGCCGGATACTGACGCAAGCCACGCGGAATGGCGCTGCGCCAACGTCTGCGCGCGCTCGCTGTCCGGTGGCGTGCACTCTTCCACTCCTTCGAGGATTCAGCTCCCAGAGTCGACCTCGAAGGTTGACGTCGCGGCAGGGTCAAGGCAGTTCTACAGGCGGGAGCGTCACAGCCCGTCACTACCTACTTGCGTCCGATGAACCAGTCCTGCAGTTTCTTCAGCCGGCGCTGGAGCTGATCCTCGTTCGCCTGGGCGACGGCCGGCCCACCGCACGCCTTCCGCAATTCGGTATGGACCATACCGTGCGGGGTCCCCGTGCGGGCAGACCACGCCGAGACGTTCTTGGCCAGTTGACCGCGGAGCTCCGTGAGCTGCCGGTGGTCCACCACCGCCTCCGTGGCGGACGCCCCGGCCGGCGCAGCGCCGGCCGCCTTTCCCCGGCGTCGCGACTGCTGCTCCTGCTGGCGCTGGCGCAGCAGATGCCCTACCTGGTCGGCGTCGAGCAGGCCGGGAATTCCGAGGAAGTCCTGCTCATCCTCGCTTCCCATCTCTCCGCCGGTTCCGAACTCGCCGCCGTCGAACAGCACGCGGTCGAAGGACGCCTGGGATTCGAGCGCCTCGAACTTCTGCTTCGTCAGTGAATCCGACGCCTTCTCCTCGCGATTCGCAGCCTCCATCAGGCTGTCCTCCAGTGCGAAGGCATCCTCCTCCCCTGTGGCCGGGCGGTCCAGGGCGTGGTCCCGTTCGAGCTCGAGCTGGTTGGCCAGGGCCATGAGGTTGGGCACGGAGGGCAGGAAGATCGACGCTGTCTCACCCCGGCGCCGGGCACGCACGTAGCGGCCGACAGCCTGTGCGAAAAAAAGCGGGGTGGCCGTCGACGTCGCATACACGCCAACTGCCAGTCGGGGCACGTCCACGCCCTCGGAGACCATCCGGACCGCCACCATCCACCGCTTGTCCCCCACCGAGAACTCCTCGATCTTGGAGGAGGCTTTGACATCGTCGGAGAGGATCACCGTGGCTGACTCGCCGGTGATCCTCTTGAGCTGCCCGGCGTAGGCGCGGGCGTCGTCGTGGTCGGTCGCAATGACCAGGCCTCCGGCGTCATGCACGGTACGCCGCACCTCGGTGAGCCGCCGATCCGCGGCGGCAAGGACTGCGGGGATCCATTCACCCGATGGGTTGAGCGCTGTCCGCCAGGCCTGGGCGGTGATGTCCTTGGTGACTGCTGCCTCGCCGAGCGACGCCGCCATCTCCTCGCCCGCGCTGGTACGCCAGCGCATCTGGCCGGAGTAGGCCATGAACATGACCGGGCGCACCACGTGGTCGCGCAACGCCTCGCCGTAGCCGTAGGTGTAGTCGGAGCGGGAGCGCCGGATGCCGTCGCCGTCCTCCACGTACTCGACGAAGGGGATGGCCGCGGTATCTGACCGGAACGGGGTTCCGGTCAGGGCGAGACGGCGCACGGCGGGTTCGAAGGCCTCCCGGATGCCGTCTCCCCAGGACAGCGCGTCCCCACCGTGGTGGATCTCGTCAAGGATCACGAGGGTCTTTGCGCCCTCGGTCTTGGCGCGGTGGAGCATGGGCTTGCTGGCGACCTGGGCGTACGTCACGGCGACCCCGATGAAGCTGCCGCCGTGGCGGCCGTCGGCATTCTTGAAGTTGGGGTCGATGGCAAGTCCCACCCGCGCTGCGGCGTCGGCCCACTGCCGCTTGAGGTGGTCCGTGGGGGCCACGACGGTGATCCGGTTGACGATGCCCCGCTCCACCAGCTCCGTTGCCACGCGGAGGGCGAAGGTGGTTTTTCCGGCGCCGGGGGTGGCCACGGCCAGGAAGTCCTGCGGCGATCCCGTGAAGTACTTCTCGAGTGCTTCGCTCTGCCACTGCCGCAGCTTGGGAGCGGTGCCCCAGGCAGCCCGCTCCGGATATGCGGGGGGCAGGGCTGCGCCGGCACCGAACAGGGTGTCATTACTCACGCCGGGACAGTACCTTCCATTGCGTTCTTGGGATTCCGCGAAGGGTCGGCGTCGCTGGACTGCGCCCCTCTCAGACCCGAAACTATACCTGCTGCGGCGAACACACACAGAGCCAGCCAGATCGCAACAAAGACCGACACCTGCCCCGGGTCCCTCGGGTCGCGCAACAGTGCGAAGAGGGCTCCCGCCCCGGCTGTTCCCACCACTCCCCCCAGCTGGTCGGAAATCTGCAGTGATGCCGAGTTTCGTCCCTGCTCAGAGGCGGAGGAGAACTTCAGCACCAGCACCGACGTACTGGAGAGTGTCATGCCCATCGCGAATCCGGAGAACGCCCATACCAGGACCAGCAGCCATAGCGGAGCCTCCACTGACGACGCCAGGGCGAATCCCGCCAGCGACAGGGACAGGATGGTTGATCCGGCAACCAGCAACCATTCACGCCGGAAGCGCACCCGGACCTGCAGGAAGGATCCACCGGTCCAGCCGAGGGCACCGGCACTGAGGGCAAGGCCTGCTGTCGCAGCATCGAAGCCCCGTGCGGAGACGAGCATGAGCGGAATGAAGGCCTCTGCGCCGAAGAACGCCACGTTGACGAAGCCCCGCGTGGCGATGATGCCCGGCAGCCCCTTCGCGAGTCTCAGCGTCCCCGGAGGAAGCAGTCCGGGCAATGTCAGGAAAACTGCGATCAGTCCCGCTACGGCGAGCAGGATGAACGCAATTGTGGACATGGTGCTGCCGCTGCCATCAGCGGCAAGCCTGCTGAGAGCCCACTGCGCGGCGAAAACGCCCCCCGCAAGACCGATGCCCCGCAGCGCCCGCGAACGCGCGGACGCAGCCTCGTCTGTGCTTGAACCGGTTGGGCCGGCTCCGGTATTGCCGGTTCCGGCAGGGTCCGTCTTGGCACCGCCCGATCCGGCACCGCCAGATCCGGCAGGGTCCGATCCGGTATTGCCGGTCCCGCCGTCGCTTCCGGCCGCGCCGAGCGTCGCCGTTTTCGGCCACACGATGAGGACAGCCGCCAGCACGATGGGGGCCACGCCGAGGAACACCCAGCGCCACCCCAGGTTCTCGGCAACGATGCCGGCCACCAACGGGCCCACCAGTGCGGGCAGTACCCACGCGGCGGACAACCAGCCGAACACCACGGGCTGGAGGTGGCGGGGAAATGCGCGGGCAATGACCACGTAGAGTGCCACGATCATGAACCCGCCTCCCAGACCGGAGATGGCCCGCCCCACGGTGACGAGCCAGAAAGCGGGAGCAGCACCGGCGGCCAGCAGGCCGAGGATCATGAGGACCATGCCGACACCCAGCGCCGGACGCGGACCCCGGCGGTCACACCACGACCCCGCGAGGACCGTTCCGAGCAGCGACGCCGTCAGGTACATGGAGAACGCCAGGCCATAGCTGGCCTCCCCCTGCAGTTCCCTTGCGACGGAGGGCATCGCTGTGACCACTGCCATCGCTTCGAAGGCGGCACAGGTGATGATGGCGAGAATGCCGACCGTCAGGGGGCGCAGCTCTTTCGACATGGCGCCCACGGAACGACCCGGCCGGGGAGCCTTATTCATCGCGGCTGGGGCGACAGATCATCAAGTGCGGCCCTACTTTTTCGGATCGTCCTTTCCTGGACGCAACCCGTTATAGATGTCCTTGCATTCGGGACAGACGGGAAACTTCTCCGGATCGCGCCCCGGGGTCCATACCTTGCCGCACAGGGCAATGACCGGCTCCCCGCTGAAAGCCGACTCCATGATCTTTTCCTTGCGCACATAGTGCGCAAACCGTTCACGGTCACCGGGTTCGACCTCTTCGCGCACTTCCTCGCGCTCGATGGTGGCCGTCGAACCTCCCGTTCCGGGGGTGTCCAGCGGATCATTGTCAAAGGGATCTGAGGGCATACTCATGGATCCAGTCTATCGTCCGACGATGCTCACAGGACTTTTGCACACCCCGGAACTGCCGGAATCCGGTCGTGCCGGCTTCGCGGTGGTGCCTACTTGTTGACGGACACCGCCTGCAGCAGTTCCGGGCCCCTCGTGTCATACCAGCGGCCCCCCACCCGGATCCCGAGCACCAGTGCTGCGGCACCGAGAGCTATTCCTGCGGCAAGGCTCAGCCAGCCGAACAGTGCATTCCCGGTGATGAAGTATGCGACTGCCAGGAGAATCTCCGGCAGCGCGAGCGCCAGCAGCACGAGCCATCCGACGAACTGGATGCCGAACATCGCGAAGTTCGTGCCGGGCGGCGTCCTGAACGGACTTTCGCCGGGAAGCGGCACGTTGTAGGTATAGCGTGCCGAGACCACCGAGGAGAGCCCTGTGCCGGTCAGGAGCAGACCGGCGGACAGGCCCAGCATCACGGGAAGGTGCTCCAGGCTTCCGGTGATCACCAGCGGCACCACGGTGAAGACCAGCGCAAGCGGAACGCCGAACAGCAGAAGCCCTCCCGCCCGGCCGGCCCGGTCGGCCCGCCCGCTGACCCCCGTCGACAGGTGGAGCCAGAACGCGGTGTTGTCGTAGGAGATATCCGCCGAGATGGACCAGACCAGCAGGAAAGCGGTAATGGGACCCACGAAGTTGAACGCGGCGAGACTGTCCGCCTGGGAGCCGCTGAAGTAGAGGACAACTGCTATGAGGGGAACCGTCAGCAGCGACGCGGAATAGCGGGGATCCCGCACCCAATAGGTCAGCGACCGTGCCGCAACCGCCGCGGACGGCGTGGCGGGCAGCCTGCCGAACCATCCCAGGTTGCCCCCACTCTTCCTCGTCACGGAGTTATAGGCCGGCGTGACCAGGGCCCGGCCGAGACTGGCGGACCAGAGCCACAGGCACAGCACGATGCTGGCCACTCCCACCAAAAAGTGGAGCAGTGCCTGCAAGGAATTTCCGAGGGCGATATCTGCCGGAACCGCCCAGAGTGCTCCCAGGGGCGTCCACGCGAGGACGTCGGCGAGAACCACTGCAAAGTCCGGAGAATTCTGGAAACCCGCGGTGATGCCGCCGATGATGGGCCCGAGGAGCACCAGCGGGATGATCGTCACGATCCCGCTGACATCCTTGAACCTCCGCGTTCCGGCAAGCGCCGAGATCGCCGTCGTGACGAGACGTGAGGCGACGACGCACAGCACCACCGCCAGCAGCCCGCAGACGGGTGCGACGACGGCGGCTGCCGGATACCGGATCCAGGTGGCGGTCTGGGTCAGGGCCGCCACCAGGGTGACGACGCCGGGAACCCCCAGCAGGCCTCCCAGAGTAAGGCCTGCCAGGAGCTGTCTCATGGGCACGGCGAACGTCACGAAACGGGCCGGATCCAGGGTCATATCGATGCCGGCTGCAGCGACCGGAATCACCATCCAGCCCAGTACCGCCGCCGATCCGCCGATCACGAGTACCGAGCGGATCAGGTGGGGGTCCGCCGTACCGAGCAGCACCAGGCCCACGGTGAGGAACCCCAGGACTCCAAGGCCGTAGAGGCCGCCGAGGATCAGGCCGATCAGCTGGCCGGTGCTTCGCCTCAGCGAGTTGCGCAGCAGGGTGAGTTTCAGCCTTACGAGGTCCGCAACCATGAAAGACCCTCCGCAGTGCTGCGTCCTCCCACCAGTTCGACGAAGCGGTCCTCAAGGCTTCCGTTGCCGCGGACCTCATCCACCGTTCCCGCAGCGAGCACGGTTCCGGCAGCGATCACCGCCACGTGGTCGCACACGCGCTGCACCAGATCCATCACGTGGCTCGAGACGATCACCGTTCCCCCGGAGGCCACATAACTCTTCAGGATGTCCCGGATGTTGGCTGCCGAGACAGGATCCACGGATTCGAACGGCTCGTCGAGCACCAGCAGCCTGGGTGCATGGATCAGGGCCGAAGCCAGGGCGATCTTCTTGGTCATTCCCGCGGAGTAGTCGACCACCAGCGTGCCGGCGTCGCCGGCGAGATCGAGCGCGCGCAGGAGGTCCTGCACCCGTCCGGCGACCACGCTCCTGTCCATGCCCCGCAGGAGCCCTGCGTAGCTGACGAGCTGCTCGCCGGTCAGCCGGTCGAACAGCCGCACCCCGTCGGGGAGGATCCCCAGGAGCCTCTTTGCCTCGAGCGGGCTCCTCCACACGTCCACGCCGTGCACCAGGGCCTGCCCGAAGTCAGGACGCAGGAGTCCTGTCGCCATCGAGAGTGTGGTGGTTTTTCCGGCACCGTTCGGCCCGACGAGGCCATAGAAGGAGCCCGCCGGAACATCGAGACTGATGCCGTTGACGGCTATCTTCGAGCCGAACCGTTTGGCCAGCCCCCGGAGGGAGAGCGCAACCGCTTCCGGCCGGTGAGCCGGCGGCGGATCTGTCGGCGGAGGCAGCTGGGAGCTCATGCCCAAAGGCTACTGTCAGAAGAGCGCGCGCGCGAGGGCACTGCGCGCCTTGGTGACGCGCGGATCGGACGTGCCGACGACGTCGAACAGCTCCAGCAGGCGCTTCCGCGCTGTTTCCTTCTCCTCGCCTCCGCTGCGGGCGACGAGGGCCACCACGCGGGCAAAGGCATCCTCCACATGCCCGCCCGTGATGTCCAGATCGGCCACGGCCAGCTGTGCGGGAACGTTGTCGGGCTGGTCTGCACCGGCCTGTCGGAGCTCCGCAGCGTCCGCGCTGTCCAGCCGCTGCATCAGGTCCACCTGCGCGAGGCCCGCTTTGGCGTCGGTATCTGCGGGCTGCTCGGCCAGGGCTTTGCGGTACGCCGCGGCGGCTGCCGCGTAGTCGCCCGCCTCGATGGCCTCGAAGGCTTCCTGGTGCAGGGGAGGCAGCGCCGGTTCGGTCGGTTCCGCGTCCGGGGAGGGCGCTGCGGCGTCGTTGAGTGTTCCGGTGACCCCGTTCGCCTCGGCCACCTTCAGCAGTTCATCGATCAGGGCCCGAAGCTGCGGTTCAGGCATCGTCCCCTCGAACAACGGTACCGGCTGGCCCTTCACCACGGCCACCACGGTGGGCGCGGCCGAGACCTGGAAGGCCTGCGCGATCTGCGGCTGCGACTCGAGGTCGGTATGCGCCAGGAGCACCCGGCCATCGAGTTCGAGTACCACAGCCTCCAGCGCGGCGCTCACCTGCGCTGACTGCTCGCTCCAGGAGGCGCGGAAGTCCACGATCACCGGTACCTGCGCCGAGAGCTGGACGAGCTGCGGGAAGGTCTGCTCCGTCACCGCCACGATGTAGGGGCTTTGCGCCGCAGGGGCGGCCTCGCTCGGAGCAGGCCGTGCGGCGGCGTCGGCCCGTGCCTTGAGGGCGGAGAGATCGACGGCCCCCCGCAGGTTCATCGACGACGGCGGCACTGCGCCCCGCTGTGCTGGTATGGACACTTTTCTGCCTTTCCTGAACCCCGGTAACAGTCGGCGCCACAAGTTTGAAACGCACACCCAACTGTAACGAACAGTGGCCCCTTGGGCACCTCCGGCTGTTAGTGTTTCGTCTGTCCCACCAGCGGTCGAGGCACCGCCAAAAGCGAAAGCAGAGCCCAGCGTGACAGATCATCAGGATGTCCCGGTCAGCGAGCCGCTGCCGAGGCCGTCGGGCAACCCGGCACCCGATGCCCGCGGGCCCGGCCCTGAGATGTCCGACGCCGAGCCGGCCGCCCTGCCGGAGCCTCCTCGGGCGTCCGGGGCATCCGGGGCGTCAGTCCTCCGCAGATGGGGCGCGCGGATCCGCAGACCGCTGCCGGGAGCACAGCCGCGCCCGCGTTTCGAGTTCCCCCCCGAGCGCGACCCTGATCCCGTGGCGGTCGACCCGTCGGTGCAGCTGACCGACGAACGCCTGAAGTTCGGCGGATCCTACCCACGCTCGATGCGCCAGCACCCCATCCACTTCGGCTTCATGGTGAGTGTCGGTGTGGGCCTCGCGCTGCTCGCGTTCTTCATCATCACCAACGTGACGCAGCTGCTGCTGTGGATCGGCGTGGCGCTGTTCATTGCGCTCGGCCTCGAACCGATCGTGCGCTGGCTCAACACCAAGGGCGTGCCCCGGCCCGCGGGCATCGCGCTGGCCCTGTTGGTACTGGCTGGAATCGTGGGCGGATTCTTCGCAACCCTGATCCCCACCATCGTTTCCCAGACGTCGCAGATCGGTGAACGGGCGCCGGGGTATGCCAACGACTTCCTCAACTCGGAGTTCTTCACCACGGTCGATGCGCAGTTCCAGGTGCGCGACCGCGTCTCGGATGAGATCAACCGGTTCTTCGCCAACAGTGAAGCGGTCGGCGGAATCTTCGGCGGGGTGCTGGGGGTGGGCACGGTGATCGTGAACAGCCTGTTCGGAACGCTGGTGGTGCTCGTCCTGACCCTGTACTTCCTGTCGTCGCTCCCGACCATGAAGAAGTGGGCCTACCGGCTGGCCCCCCGTTCACGCCGGGTGCGCGTGGAGATGCTTGCCGAGGAGATCACCCGCAGCGTCGGCCTCTACGTGATAGGCCAGGCCTGTGTGGCCCTCCTGAACGGGCTGTTCGCCTTCATCTTCATGAGCGTGGCAGGCGTTCCGTTCACGGTGCTGCTCGCGTTCGTCGTCGTGCTGCTCGCCTTCATCCCCCTGGTCGGCGCGTTGATCGCGGCCGCGCTGGTGACCCTCGTGGCGCTGACCGTCGGATGGGAGACGGCACTGCTCTTCGCCGTTCCCTACCTCGCGTACCTGCAGTTCGAGGCGTACTTCATCTCCCCGCGCATCATGCAGCGCGCCGTGGCGGTACCGGGATCCGTCGCGGTGATCGCGGTCATTGCGGGAGGGAGCCTGCTGGGGGTTCTCGGTGCGCTGATCGCCATTCCCACCGCGGCGGCCGTCATGCTGCTGCTCAAGGAAGTCTTCATCGCCCGCCAGGACAGCCAGTAACTCACGGCGCCGTCGCGGCCGGCCCCTCCCACCGGGTGGGCAGCGGAGACACCGGGGCAGGAAGCACGACGTCGGCGATCTCGTTCAGCACGCGCGCGGCGTACTTCTCCCCGACCCAGAGGTGCTTGGCGCCGTCCACCGGGATGAGCTCCGCCTGCGGTACTCCCGCGAACCGCTCGAGGGCTTCCGGGGGCCGGAGGTAGTCATCGTGTTCGGGGATCAGGACCTTCAGCGGCAGGCCCGCCGCCGCCCAGGCGGCGAGGTCGTCGTCGTCGGCGCGGTGCAGCGGCGGCGAGAGCAGGATGGCTCCCTCGATGAGCTCGGCCACCGGATCCAGGGCGCCGTACTTGAGGCACAGTTCGGTGCCGAAGGACCAGCCGACCAGCCAGATGTTGGTCAGGCCCTCGTCGGCGGCCCACCGGACCGCGGCCTCGAGATCGTGGCGCTCCGACTCCCCGCCGTCGAACTCACCGTCACTGGTGCCGCGGGGGGACGACGTGCCCCGCGTATTGAAACGGAGCACCGCGATATCCGCCAGGGCGGGCAGGCGGAAGGATGCCTTGCGGTAGACGTGGGAATCCATGAAGCCGCCGTGGGTGGGCAGCGGGTGGAGGGTGATCAGGGTCGCGGCCGGCGCGCGGTCCTTCGGTGAGGCGAACTCGCCCACCAGCGTCAGTCCGTCCGCCGTGGTGAGCTCGATGTTCCGCCGGTCCGCGGGAAGCACTGTCGCTGCCCGGATCTCGACCGGTTCGCTGCTGGTACTGAAGGTGTAGTCGGGGTCGCTCGCCATTTCCCCAGTCTAGAGGGGCAGGACGTGGGGTGGATCCGTCGGGCTCAGTACCGGTAGCTGCGCGTCCGCCAGCACTGCACGTGCCAGTGGCGCCGGTCTGCCAGCGCGGTCTGTGCACCCAGCAGCGAGTCCTCGCGCCACACCACGAGGTGGGCCAGTCCGGCAGGGATTCCTGAGTGGCAGCCGGGGCAGGTGTACTCCTTGGCCGCGCTGCGCTCCGTGATGCGCCGCACCGACCATTCGCCGTCGGGCGCGCTCTCGTGGGTCGGGAAGCCCGACCGCGCACGCTCGAGGTCCAGTTCCGGCGGCGGAGCCCATTTGCTCCGCGCGCCGCCAACGGGACGGCTGGGTCGGTTGGAACGGGGCACCGTACCAGTTTGCCTGACCGGAGCCCTCCCGCCGAAACGGTAAGGTTCGGAGTGTGCGTTTAGTAATAGCCCGCTGCTCCGTCGACTACGTCGGACGCCTTCGCGCCCACCTGCCGCTCGCCACCCGCCTGCTCCTGGTGAAGGCCGACGGCTCCGTCCTGGTGCATTCGGACGGCGGCTCCTACAAGCCGCTGAACTGGATGAGCCCCCCTGCGACGCTGCGCATCACCGCTCCCGACGAGGCGGACGTCGCCGACGGCATCACCGAAGTCTGGACGGTGCAGCACGGCAAGAGCGACGACAAGCTGGTCATCAACATCCGCGAACAGCTCCATGAGTCCTCCCACGATCTCGGTGTCGACCCGGGGCTGGTGAAGGACGGCGTCGAAGCGGACCTGCAGCGTCTGCTTGCCGAACAGATCACGCTCCTGGGCCCGGGGTATTCGCTGATCCGCCGCGAGTATGGAACGGCGATCGGGCCGGTCGACATCCTGGCCCGCGACGCCGCCGGAGCCACCGTCGCCGTCGAACTCAAGCGCCGCGGGGATATCGACGGGGTCGAGCAGCTGACCCGGTATCTTGAACTCCTCAACCGCGATCCCCTGCTATCCCCGGTCCGTGGGGTCTTCGCCGCGCAGCAGATCAAGCCGCAGGCGCGCGTCCTCGCTGTCGACCGCGGAATAGCCTGCCTCACCCTGGACTACGACGCCATGCGCGGCGTGGATGACGTGGAGTCCCGGCTGTTCTGAGCCGCTGGCACCCGTCACATACAATCGGGGAATGGCCAACCACCAGGGCACAGGCAGCTTCATCACGGGCCGGATGGTCACCGAGACCGAGATCATCGAGGATGCAGTCCTCGCTTGGGACGGTGAACGCATCACCCGTGCCGGCGCCGCGGACCGGTCCGACGATCCGGCGGGAGCATTGGGGTCCACGCTTCCGCCCGGCGCGCTCATCCTCCCGGGACTGGTCGATCTGCACTGCCACGGCGGAGGAGGAGGGGACTTCACCTCGGGGAACGAGGATCAGGCTCGGGCGGCGGTGGACTTTCTCCACCGGCGAGGGACCACGACGACGCTCGCCAGCACCTGCTCCGTGCCACTGACCGACCTCGTCCAGGCCTTCACGCTCCTGGCCCGGCTTGCCGAGGAGGGGTTGATTGCCGGCATCCACTCCGAGGGCCCTTTCCTCTCACCCGAGCGGTGCGGGGCGCACGACCCGTCCTATCTGCGCTCCCCCGACCAGGACGACGTCGACCGCCTGATCGACGCCGCCGGCGGCCACCTGCTCTCCATGACCTATGCGCCGGAACTCGAGGGCGCCGAACTGCTGGTCTACGAACTGGTGACCCACGGCGTCATTCCCTCGATCGGCCACACCGACGCCACCGCCGCGCAGACCGCTGCGGCCCTTGACCTGATCATCGAAGAACTCGATGCCACCGGATTCGATGGCTTCCAGGGCCGGCCGACGGCCACCCACCTGTTCAATGCCATGCCTGCCGTCCATCACCGCTCCCCCGGGCCGGTGCCGCTCCTGCTGGAGCGGGCACGTACCGGCGAGCTTGCGGTCGAGCTCATCGCCGACAACATCCACCTGCATCCCGACACCGTACGGATGGCCTTCCTCATGGCGGGGCCGGAGAACGTGTGCCTGGTGAGCGATTCGACAGCGGGGGCCGGGCGGACGTCGGGAAACTTCCGGCTGGGCCGCACCGAGATCCATATCGAGGACGGCGCCGCCATCCTCTCGGACACCGGTGCGCTGGCCGGCGGCAACGGAACACTCATCGATGTGGTCCGCTGCGCGGTGGAAGCCGGTGTACAGCTGGTGGACGCGGTGCGGTCGGCGACGTGCGTTCCTGCCGGTGTGCTGGGACTCTCGGATGAGGTGGGCTCGCTGCGCCCCGGCCTCCGCGCCGACGCCCTCATCGTGTCGTCGGAGTTCGAGGTGCTCGGCGTCCTGCGATGCGGGGTGTGGCTCGCCGCTCCGGGCGGGAACCGAGCGTACTGAGCTGAGCCCGGGTTGGAGCTGGACCGGAGCTGCGTTGGATCAGGGCCGGGCCGGATCAGAGCTGGGTCGGACCGGAGCCTGGTCAGCCCGGAGCTGCGTTGGATCAGGGCCGGGCCGGTCCGGCACTGGAGAGGATTGAACCCGCACCAGATCCGAGCTCAACCTGAACTGGCGGGGCTCAGCGCCAGGTGCCGATACCGATGACCGGACCGGCCTCGATCCAGGACGACAGCCCCGAATAGGCGTCGTACTTCATCGCCAGCTCGAATTCCTGGTCCTCGTACTTCAGGGTGACGATCACGGCCCGCGGCTGGATACGGACCGTTTCGGTTTCCGTGGGCTGGCGCCACCCCTGGAGCTCTATCGAACTGCGGAGGTAGCGGTACCGCGGCAGAGGGCTCAGGGACAGCATACTGAGCCACTCCAGGTGCATATCGGTATAACGACAAACCCCCATCCGCCAGCCCCGGGGGGAAAGGCGGATGGAGGCGTCAAAGGTTCCGAGCCTGCGGCCCAGCTGGTACCGGCGCACCAGGAATGCGGCGATGGCCAGGACCACCAGCACGAAGACGGCTGCGAGAAGGATGAAGACCAGGCCCAGACCGTCCATCGGAGGAAACGTCAGCGCGCTTCCGCGGTCACCGAACCGCCGATCCTGGCGTTGTCGGCGACAATCACCACGCGGTTGCTGTCCACGGAGAAGAATCCTCCGTCGACGCCCACGACGATGCGCTCTCCGCTCACCGGCTGGATGACGAGTTCGCCCTCCTCAAGGATGGCCAGCACCGGCGAGTGGCCGGGAAGGATACCGATCTCGCCGTCGCTGGTGCGCGCCCTGACCATCGTTGCCGCGCCGGACCACACGAAGTGGTCCGCTGCGACGATCTCTACCTCTAGCTCTGCGTTGGCGGCCATGGTACTTACTTTCCGGTCTGCTTCTGGATGTTCGCCCACTGGCGCTCGACGTCGTCGAGCCCCCCGATGTTGAAGAACGCCTGCTCGGCGATGTGGTCCAGATCGCCGTTGCAGATCGCCGAGAAGCCCTCGATGGTGTCCTTGATGCTCACCGTGGAGCCTTCGACGCCCGTGAACTGCTTCGCGGTGTAGGTGTTCTGCGACAGGAACTGCTGGATGCGCCGTGCGCGGGCCACCACGACCTTGTCCTCCTCGCCCAGCTCGTCGATGCCGAGGATGGCGATGATGTCCTGCAGTTCCTTGTTCTTCTGCAGGATCTGCTTGACGCGCACGGCCGTGTTGTAGTGATCGTGACCGATGTACTGCGGGTCGAGGATGCGCGAGGTCGACGTCAGCGGATCCACGGCCGGGTACAGTCCACGTGAGGCGATCTCACGGGAAAGCTCGGTGGTGGCGTCCAGGTGTGCGAACGTCGTGGCGGGAGCCGGGTCGGTGTAGTCATCGGCCGGAACGTAGATGGCCTGCATCGAGGTGATCGAGTGGCCCTTCGTCGAGGTGATGCGCTCCTGGAGCAGGCCCATCTCGTCAGCCAGGTTGGGCTGGTAGCCCACGGCGGAAGGCATGCGGCCCAGCAGGGTCGACACCTCGGAGCCGGCCTGGGTGAAACGGTAGATATTGTCGATGAAGAGCAGTACGTCCTGGTTCTGGACATCGCGGAAGTACTCCGCCATGGTGAGCGCCGAGAGCGCCACGCGGAGGCGCGTTCCCGGTGGCTCGTCCATCTGGCCGAACACCAGGGCGGTGTCCTTCAGGACGCCGGCCTCTTCCATCTCGACCCAGAGGTCGTTTCCTTCACGGGTCCGCTCGCCCACGCCGGCGAACACCGAGGTGCCGCCGAAGTTGCGCGCGACACGGGTGATCATTTCCTGGATCAGCACGGTCTTGCCGACGCCGGCGCCGCCGAAGAGACCGATCTTTCCACCCTTGATGTAGGGGGTGAGGAGGTCGATGACCTTGATGCCGGTCTCGAGCATCTCCGTGGAGCCCTCGAGGGACGCGAAGCTTGGTGGCTTGCGGTGGATCGGCCACCGTTCCGTGATCTCGAGCGTTGATTCCTCGACGTCGAGCGGCTTGCCCAGGACGTTGAAGATGTGGCCCTTGACGATATCGCCCACGGGAACGGTAATCGCCGAACCGGTGTCCTGGACAACCGTGCCGCGGACGAGGCCGTCGGTGGCCTGCAGCGAGATGGCGCGCACGAGGTTGTCCCCGAGGTGCTGCGCTGTTTCGAACGTGATCAGGCGCGTTACCCCATTGAGGGTTACCTCAGTGGTGAGCGCGTTGTACATTGCGGGGATTGCGTCAGCCGGAAACTCGACGTCGACAACCGGGCCAATGACGCGTGCAATACGGCCGGTAGCGCCGGGGGCAACTGAGTCCGTACCGTGTTCAACAGTCTGGGCAGTCATCTCTCTCACTTCATTTACGTAGATGGCGTGGAACTAAATTTAGCTGTGCGCAAAGTCCTCGGGGACTCTTTGCAGGAACGCAAATCAGGAGGCGTTCAGCGCATCGGCTCCGGCAACGATCTCCGAAAGCTCCTGCGTGATTTCTGCCTGCCGTGCGGTATTGCGCAACCGCGTGTACTTCTTGATGAGTTCGGTCGCGTTGTCGCCGGCCGACTTCATGGCCCGCTGGCGGGCGGCGAGCTCGCTTGCGGAGGACTGCAGCAGGGCAGCGAACAGACGGGACTCGATGTACCGCGGCAACAGGGCATCGAGAACCCGCTCCGGTTCCGGCTCGTACTCGTAGAGCGGCAGCAGTTCGGCGTCGCTTGAGTCCTGCTCGTCGACCACCTCGAGGGGCAGCAGTCGGATGACGGACGGCTCCTGGACAACCATCGACCGGAACTTGGTGTAGACCACATGGATTTCCTCCACGCCGCCGTCAGCGTAGTCCGTTGCGAAGTCGTCGAGGAGGGCCTTGCCGATTTCCCGTGCCGTCTCGAACTTCGGGGCATCGGTATCCCCGGTCCACACCTGCTCGTAGGGGCGGCGGCGGAAGTCGAAGTACGCCTGTGCCTTGCGGCCCACCAGGTATGCCTTGGTTTCCTTGCCTTCGCTTTTCAGCTTCTCGAACAGGCCCTCGGCCTGCTTGAGCGCACTGGCCGAGTAGGAGCCAGCCAGGCCGCGGTCCGACGTCATGACGAGCACTGCCGCCCGGCGCACCTCCGCTGGTTCGGTGGTGAGCGGGTGGTCGAACTCCGTCTGTGACGCCACAGCCGACACCGCACGGGTGATCGCGTTGGCATAGGGCAACGACGACGCTACACGCGAGCGGGCCCTGCCGATGCGAGAAGTCGCAATCAGCTCCATCGCCTTGAAGATCTTCCGCGTCGACGTCGTCGACGCGATCTTCTGGCGGTAGACCCGAATCTGGGCTCCCATACTTGTCCTTTCCTCCGCTTCCCCGTGGGAAGCGACTACTGCCGGGTCCGGAAACCGGACACGCGCCAGGCGCGCGTCCGGATTTCGCTACCTAGCGCTTGTGCCGAACGATCTTTTCCTGGTCCACCGAGTCGGCGGGCAGGGCGTCGTACTCTTCGTGGCCTGCTCCAGGCCCGTCCGCTCCCACACCGAAGAAGCCCTGCTTGAAGCTGGTGATCTCCGACTTCAGCTCCTCAGCCGTGGAGTCCTCCATCTTGCCCGTCTGGGCGAGCGTGGTCAGCACTGAGGTCCGGTGGCCCAGGTGCTCGAGGAATTCGGTTTCGAAGCGGCGAATGTCCTCGACCGGGACATCGTCGAGGTAGCCGCCGGTGCCGGCCCAGATCGACACGACCTGCTGCTCCACCGGCATCGGCGAGTACTGGCCCTGCTTCAGCAGTTCCATGAGCCGTGCGCCGCGGGTCAGCTGCTGCCGTGACGCTGCGTCGAGGTCGGAGGCGAACATCGAGAAGGCCTGCATGTCGCGGTACTGCGCGAGGTCGAGCTTCAACGTGCCCGACACCTTCTTCATCGACTTCACCTGGGCGGCGCCGCCCACGCGGGACACCGAGACTCCGACATCCACCGCTGGGCGCTGGTTGGCGTTGAACAGGTCCGACTGCAGGAAGATCTGGCCGTCGGTGATCGAGATGACGTTGGTGGGGATGTACGCCGAGACGTCGTTGGCCTTGGTCTCGATGAGCGGCAGACCCGTCATCGACCCGGCGCCGAGCTCGTCGGACAGCTTCGCACAACGCTCCAGCAGGCGGGAGTGCAGGTAGAACACATCGCCCGGGTAGGCTTCGCGTCCCGGCGGGCGCCGCAGCAGCAGTGACACCGCACGGTAGGCCTCTGCCTGCTTGGAGAGATCGTCGAACACGATCAGGACGTGCTTGCCGCCGTACATCCAGTGCTGCCCGATGGCTGATCCGGCATAGGGCGCCAGGTACTTGAAGCCCGCGGGGTCCGAGGCCGGGGAGGCGACGATCGTCGTGTACTCCAGCGCACCCTTGTCCTCAAGGGTCTGGCGCACAGCAGCGATGGTGGATGCCTTCTGCCCGATCGCAACGTAGATGCAACGGACCTGCTTGCTGACATCTCCGGAGGCCCAGTTCGCCTTCTGGTTGATAATCGTGTCGACGGCGATGGCCGTCTTCCCGGTCTGGCGATCACCGATCAGGAGCTGGCGCTGGCCGCGGCCGATTGGGATCATGGCGTCGATCGCCTTGAGTCCGGTCTGCATGGGCTCGTGCACCGACTTGCGCTCGGTCACGCCCGGCGCCTGGGTTTCCAGGGCACGGCGTCCCTCGGCCTTGATCGGACCGAGGTCGTCGATGGGCTGCCCGAGTGGGTCCACGACGCGGCCGAGGAACGCGTCCCCGACCGGCACGGAGAGAATCTCCCCGGTGCGGTGGACTTCCTGGCCTTCTTCGATTCCTGTGTAGTCACCGAGGACGACGACTCCGATCTCGCGGGTGTCGAGGTTCTGGGCGAGGCCCAGCGTGCCGTCCTCGAACCGAAGCAGTTCGTTCGCCATGACCGAAGGCAGACCCTCAACCCTGGCAATGCCGTCACTGGCGGTGGTTACGCGGCCAACTTCGACGCGCTCCGCGTTTCCGGGCTCGTAGGACGCCGCGAAGTCATTCAACGCATTACGGACGTCGTCGGCGTTGATGGTCAATTCGGCCATCTGCAGTCCCTGCTCTCCTGTGTTGCGATCGCCGGTAGGTTCGTGGCGACCTGGATGTAATTCAGTCTTGGTCGAGCTTGGATAAGCGCGAAGCGCTATCCCGCCATCTTGCGGCGGAGTTCGGACAGACGCGTGATCACCGTGGAATCGACCATCTCGTCGCCCACGCTCACCCGCACACCGCCGATCAGTAGCGGATTGACTTCCACATTGACCTTCAGTTCCCGGCCGTACATGGCGTTCAGTCCGGCAACAAGTTTGGCGTGCTGGCTTTCCGTCAGTGAACGGGACACGCTGACGTTGGCGATCCACCGCTGCTGGCGCGCTGCGACCAGCTCGAGGAAACGTCCCACGAGTGTGGCCGGTTTCAGCCCGCGCGGGGCCGACACTGCCTGGGAAACCAGCAGCTTGCCGGCTTCCCCCGCGTTCGGCACGAGCTTCAGCGCAAGGGCGACCTTGGATCCGGTGCTCGCCTGCGCCTCCGAAAGCGCCCGCTGCAGTTCATGGTTGGATCCCACGACCGCCATGAACGCGTGCAGCTCGCTCTCGAGCCGTTCCAAGCCCTCCACACCGGCTCCACCACGCTCGGCAACAGCGATGACCACTGTGGCGGCCAGTGTCTCCAGGGCGTCTCCGATGTCGCGGGCACTTGACCAGCGCTCACCGACGAGGCTCTTGACGACCCCCACTGCTTCGGGGGACACCCGCGTGGCAATGAGCTGGTCCACCAGCACCGCCTTGTCCTTACCGGAGCGCGACGGATCCGTCAGCGCCCGGCGGAGGCCTGCGTTGCTGTCGAGCATCGCGAGAACACCGAAGAGGTCCTCCGCCAGGGACAACTTCGCTCCCGGCAGGCGGCCTTCCAGTTCTTCCCGGACACTCGCCAGGGAGTGGCTTGATACACCGGCCATTACTTGGCTGCACCTGCGCTCTGCGAGGAGGTCTCGAGATCAGCCAGGAAGCGGTCGATCACGCGGCCCGAGCGGGCGTCGTCGGCCAGGGACTCTCCGACGATGCGGCTTGCGAGGTCCGTAGCCAGCGTTCCGACCTCGGCGCGGAGCGAGACAACTGCTGCCTGACGCTCGGCTTCGATCTGGACGTGGGCCTGCTCGGTGATCCGTGCGGACTCCGCTGCGGCCTTCTCCTTCAGCTCCGCGAGGATCTGCGCGCCTTCGGCCCGGGCTTCCTCACGGATGCGGTTGGCCTCGGTGCGGGATTCCACCAGCTGCTGCTTGTATTCTTCGAGAGCCGCGTTGGCTTCTGCCTGCGCGGCTTCAGCCTTCGCAATCCCGCCTTCGATGGCTTCGGTGCGCGCGGCAAACGTCTTCTCGAACGCCGGCATGACGTACTTGATGACGATGAACATCAGCACTGCGAAGCCCGCCACGGTCACGAGCAGTTCCCAGAGGTTCGGGATCAGAGGACTTGAGCCCTCCTCCGCCGCCATAATCGCTGCGTTAAGCATTTTTCACCCGTCTTTCTTCAACTGGTCTTCGGACGAAACTTCAGCCGTGCTGCTAAGCGCCGATAACGAACGCGAAGACGAGGCCGAGGATTGCGAGGGCTTCGGTCAGAGCCAGGCCGAGGAAGGCGATGGGCTGGAGGACGCGCTGTGCCTCAGGCTGACGTGCTACGCCGTTGATGTACGCGGCGAATACGAGACCCACACCGATACCACCGCCGATTGCGGAGAGACCGTATCCAACGAGGTTGAGGCTACCCTGTACTTCCATTGTGTTCCTTTCAAGATGCCGCCTTGCTGCGGCAGGTTGTTTGGGATCATCCCCGACGGGGAAGACTGTTGAGAATCTGGAGAACTAGTGCGCGTCGGCGTGCAGGGCGCCTTCGATGTAGATGGCGGCCAGCAGCGTGAACACGTAGGCCTGGAGGACCATGATCAATGCCTCGAGCATGTACATGGCGATGGCACCGCCGAGCACCAGGACGCTGGTTCCCTGCAGGAGGATGCTTCCCGTGGACACCATGTACTCGATTGCCGTTCCGGCGAGCGTGACGATGAGGTGGCCCGCGAGCATGGTCGCGAAGAGCCGGAGGGAGTGCGTGACCGGCCGGACGATGAAGTTCGAGATGATCTCGATCGGCACGACGATCGGCAGGATATACCAGGGCACACCGGACGGGACGACTGCGAGCTTGAAGTACTTCAGCCCATGCTTCTTGAGGCCGATTCCCACCCAGAGCAGGTAGAAGATCGCGGCGATGGCATAGGCGCTGCCGGGATGCGAGAAGCTGGGAAGCTGCAGGAACGGTATGGCACCGAAGATGTTGTTCACCAGGACGAAGAAGAACGCCGTGAACAGCCAGGGGACGTACCTCAGGAAATCCCGTCCGCCGATGATGTCCTTGCCGATGGAGTTGCGGACGAACCCGTAGGCCGACTCCCCGAGGAACTGCATCTTGCCCGGCACCAGCGCGTTGCGGCGGGAGGCCATGAGGAAGAAGGTGGCGATCAGGATCACCGAGAAGATGATCATCAGCATCTGCTTGCCGAAACCGCCCTCGAACCAGACGCCGTATTCACCGCCCCAGGGGAAGATGTCCCGGTAGTGGGTGTCGTCAATAGTCGGGGGCACGAAGCCCTCTTCAGTTGTTGCGGCCGGGAGCGCAAGCGCGATCAACGCGTTTCCTCTCTGCAGTGTCCATCGTTGGGCAATTTTCGATCGGCCACAGCGTGACGCGTCCGACTTCTAAAGTTGTGGGGGCTCACTCGGACTTTCCGCTGGAGCCGCCGGGGTTGTCCTGCGGGGATTCGCCGGACGGCGTTGAGCGGGATCGAGTGAGGTTGTGCATGTGCGAGAGGTAGAAACCTCCGGCCGCACCCAGGAAGGCTCCAGCGAGCACCAACCAGCGTGTTTGCAGGAGATTATCCAGCCCCCAGCCTATCAAACTCCAGACCACGATCCCGCCAACGATGTAGCTGAACACGGCGATGCCCTCGTTGTAGCCGCCCCTGGCGTACCTGCCGCCGTCGTCGTCGGACGGAACGTTCCGGGGTGCATTTTCCTCGGGCATCAGGCAGCCTCGTCCTCGTACAGCTGGTGGCGGGTGCGGGAGAAGACGAAGACCTCCACTACCTGCCAGACCACCACGGTGACCACGGCGCCGGTGAAGAACCACGCGCCTGCGAGCCAGTCGGGTGTTCCCAGGAAGAACAGGACGGCGGCGAATCCCACCACCTTGATGGCGTAGGTGACTGCGAACAGGCCGAGGGCGCCGGACGGATTCGATGTGCTCGCGAAATGACCGATGGCCAGGCTGATGCCGAAGAACAGGACGACGAGGGCGAAGCCGAACAGTGCGCTCAGCGCTCCCCCGAACCCCGCCACGACGCCCGCGGGGACACTGATGAGGGCGATGACGACGGTGGCGGCGAGCGTGCAGCGGGCCAGGATGCCGAGCCAGGGCGACGCCGTCGGGCCGGAAACGGCGACGCGCTCCCCCCGGATGCCGTTTCCCACTGCTGGATCGGGTGTGCTCACTGCATCCGCTCTGTCGATGTCGGTCGGTTCACTTCCGGCTGGGATCGCTCGTCCGTTCCGGAGCGCATCTAGATTCTACAGCAGGTAGAGGACGGCACCGCTCAGGTGAGCCCGGCGGAGGCCACCGCGCCGCGCCGGTCGGCTCGCGCGCGGAGGATTCTGGGCGAGTACAGGTACAGGGCAACGACGCCGGCCGCCAGGAGCGATCCGGAGACCGCGACGGGCGCGTCGGCCGTCGCGACCACGAAGCCCGCCGCTCCGGTGACAGCGGAGAATGCGGTGACCAGGAGAGCGACCTGCACGTGGTTCAGGCCGGTGTCGGTGAGTCTTTGGTAGACATGCTGCCGGTGCGAGACGTATAGGCGTTCGCCGCGGCGCGCCCGCCGCAGGAAGGTGGTGAAGGTATCGGCGAGGTAGATGAGGACGGGCGAGAGCAGGTACTCGATGTACACGCCGGCGAGGAGGCCAGTCACAGCGATCGCCGCGACCGACGCTCCCAGCAGGTAGCTTCCCACATCCCCCAGGAACACGAATCCCCGGCCGAGGTTCCACGGCAGGAATCCGGCGAAGGCGGCGGCCACTCCGAGCCCTGCGACAGTCAGCCACAGCTGATCGCTCAGGGCACCGGCAATCGCATAGAAGGTGCCGACGAGCACTCCGTGCATCCCCGAGATCCCATTGATGCCATCCATGAAGTTGGCCACGTTGATATAGGCAGCAACCGCGAGTGCCCCGAAGGGCACCCACCAGTAGCTCTGGTCGATCGTGTAGGCCAGGGCGGCCGTGCCGAGGGCGCCGATGACGAGCTGGCAGCCCGCCCGCACCCGGATGGGCAGTCCCCGGAAGTCCTCCAGCCACCCGAGGAGCGACGCCGCAGCCACCATGAGCAGCACGATCAGCACCAGCGACCGGTCCACGGCGATCAAGCCGGTGGCGAGGGAGAGGACGAGGGCCACCAGGATGGCTGCCGCAACGCTCACTCCCATTCCGCGGATCACCACCGAGGTGTGGGACGAGCGGTCGTTCGGGACGTCGAGCACTCCCCACCGGGCCAGCAGCGGCTTGACGGCGAAGGGCAGGAGCACACTCAGCAGGAACGCGCTGGCCGGAACGGTCATCAGCAGGAGGTTCATTGGATGGCCTTGTCCCTGCCTGCAGGTCGGAGGCGGGGTCTGACTGCGAAGCCGCCGCGGGTGCTCCACTCCTGGAGATCGAGTTGCCGGGGGTCGAGGGGAGCGACCGAGGTGTGGGAGATCTTGGGGTGGAGCGGCCGTGAGTCGTCCTCACCCACGCCGATCAGGTCCTCATGCATCTTCTCCCCGGGACGCAGCCCGGTGAACACGATGCCGATGTCCTTGCCGGACATCGCGATCATCCGCTGGGCGACATCGAGGATCCGGACGGCCTCGCCCATGTCGAGGATCAGCACTTCTCCCCCACGGCCGATGGCACCGGCCTGGACCACGAGCTGGCACGACTCGGGAATGGTCATGAAGAAGCGGGTGACCTCCGGGTCCGTCACGGTGATGGGTCCGCCGTTCCGGATCTGCTCGGTGAACAGTGGAAGCATGGAACCGCGGCTGCCGATGACGTTGCCGAAGCGCACCGACACGTATTTCTGCCCGGACTGCTGAGCGTGCCAGGACGTCAGCTTCTCGGCGACCCGCTTGGAGTGACCGAGGGCGCTGGTGGGATCGGCTGCCTTGTCGGTGGAGATGTTCACGAAGTTCGTCACGCCCGCCGCGGCCGAGGCGCGCAGCACGTTGAGGGTGCCCTGGACATTGGTCTTCCATGCCTCCTCGGGATACTGCTCGAGAAGTGAGACATGCTTCAGCGCGGCGGCGTGGAAAACCACTTCCGGACGACGGTCCTCGAAGATGTCCAGCAGCGCGTCGGAATCGCGGATGTCAGCAAGGACGGTGTCGCGGCCGGTGAGCAGACCCCTCCCGGTGAGGGAGATCTGCGTGGACTGGAGACCGGTCTCGTCCCGGTCCAGCATGATCAGTTCCACGGGGTTGAAGGCGGCGAGCTGGCGGCACAGTTCGGAACCGATCGAACCTCCCGCTCCGGTCACGAGGACCCGCTTCCCGGTGATATAGCCCGCCACCTCATCGGCGTGGATATCCACCGGGCGCCGGCCGATGAGGTCCTCGACCGCCACCTCGCGGAAATCCGACAGGCCGGTCCCGGTGCCCAGCATGTCCCGCAGGGGCGGCAGCACCAGGACCTTGATGCCGAGGTTCGCGACGAGGTCGGATACCTTGCGCACCTGGGATGCTTCGACCTCCGAGAAGGCGAGAACGAGGATGGATGCCTGTGTCCGCGCGGCGATCGCAGGAAGTTCCTCAAGCCTGCCGAGGACGGGGACCGAGGACAGCCGCAGGTGCTTCTTGGCAGGGTCATCGTCGATCAGGCCCACCGGCACGTAGGGCGATTCCGGGTCCTGCATCATGCGGGTGACGAGCGAGTTCCCGAGGAACCCCGCACCGTAGACCAGCGTGCGCTGGGCGTCCTCGCCGGGCCGCGCCTTGCTCTCGACATACATCCGCTTGAGGTACCGCGTCGCGGCAAGGAACATGCAGGCGAAGGGAAAGGCGATGATGCCGATGCTCCGGGGCACTCCGATCACCGTGAAGAAAGCGAGGCTCACCAGGACGAGGATGACGGAGACGAGCACCGTGACGATGACCAGGAGCCGGGCCTCGTGGAAGCTTCCGAAGCTGTATTTCCCCCGGTACAGGGCGAAGCTCAGGCCCACGACCAGCTGCGCGAGGACCGCGGCCCCGCAGAAGACGGCCACTCCCTCGACATTGATCGCGCTCACCAGGAGCTCGTAGCGCAGGATCACGGCAAGGACGATCGCCACCACCCAGGCGACGGCGTCGAGCAGGTACTGGGACCAGAGCCACAGGGCCGGTTTCTCCCCTTTGGGAGTACCCTCCGAAGTGCGCTCCGCCTGGGAAGCTCCGGACGCGACTGCCGGATTCTGGGAGTCGGGTCGACCGCCGGTTTGTCTCATGGTTCCTAACAACTAGACTCGTCCTACCCGAGAATACTAACCGCAGTAGCCCGGCTCAGGCAGTTTCGAGCGGCGACGCGGCGCGGAAGGATCACGTTGCAGGACCCAGCAGCTGGCGGCCGCCTGTTCCTCGTCATTACCACCTTCAACCGGTCCGCATACCTCCGCGGCCTCCTGGATTCGGTGGCACTGCTCGACCCGGCACCGGCCGGCGTCGTCGTCGTCGACAACGCGAGCACCGACGGAACCGCCGGCGTCATCGCGGAGTTCGCCTCCGAGCTGCCGTACCCGCTTCTCCACCACCGGCTGGCAACGAACGTGGGCGGGGCCGGAGGCTTCGCCGCGGGCATCGAGCGTGCACTGGACGAAGGCGCGCACTGGCTGTGGCTGATGGACGACGACGTCGTGGCCCTCCCGGATGCGCTGGCGGCCTTCGCTCCCTGGATGGAGCGCTACCGGTGCCTCCATGGGCGCCGGTGGGACTCCTCGGGCAAGCCCTTCTTCTGGCAGCACCAGCTCAACGAATTCCTCGGCGTCCACCTTCCCGTGCGCGGCAATGTCTTCGCCGCGTCCCGCGTGTTCCACACGAATGTCGGGTGCTTCGAGGGCATGCTGCTCCACTCCAGTGTGGTGCGCGACGTGGGGCTCCCGGATCCCCGGTTCTTCCTCAACGGTGATGACACCACCTACGGCTGGCTGATCTCCCAGCGGCACGCCGTCGCCTATGTCGACGAGTTCGTGTTGCAGAAGGCACGCCCGCAGAAGCAGATCCACCTCGGCGTGAGGCACCTCAACGACTCGAGCGACCTCGGCAGGTTCTGCGCGATGCGGAACCGCGGGCATCTGGCGAGGTACCTGCAGCACGCCGGCCGGTGGAACCGGACCGGCTTCGCCCTCGGCACGGCGCTGACAGCAGCCAAGGAACTGGTCCGGCTCGTCGCGGTGGAACACACTCTCTCCGGGCTGGGGGCGGTATGGCGCGGCTGGCGGGAAGCGCGCGGAATCCTCGCCGACAAGGCCTGGCTGCCCATGCCTCCGCTGGCTCCTACCGCCAACCGCCCAGCTCGTACCGCCGACCGCCCGACCGGGGATGCGGCGCCGGGTCCGGAAGTGCCGGCCGGCAACGACGCTCCTGCTGCGCCGTGAGGTGGGCGGTGGTCGGGGCCTCGGGCTTCGTGGGCTCAGCGGTGGTGTCTGCGCTCGACGCAGCCGGAATCGGCGTCGTCCGGATCGCCGCCCCGCGGCTGGCCACTGACCTGGCCGACCCCGCCCGCTTGACGGAGGAGGCTCAGACCCACCCCTGCATCCCCGACCTCGCGGAAGCCCTGAGTGGCTGCAGCGTGGTGGTGAACGCCGCCGGCCTCGCCGCGCCCGGCGCTTCCGATACCCCGGAGTTGCGCGGTGCCAATGCGCTGCTCCCCGCCGTCCTCGCGGAGGCCGCCGCACGTGCCGGCGCGCACCGGTTCATCCACCTCAGCAGTGCCGCGGTGCAGGGTAGGAGCCCGGTGCTCGACGACACCGAGGCGACGACGCCGTTCTCCGCGTACTCGCGCAGCAAGGCACTGGGCGAGCAGACCCTTCGGGCGTGGAGACGATCGGGTGCGGGGACCGCTGCCGGAACCGGCCTGCTGCCGATCACCGTACTGCCGATCACCGTGGTGCGGGCCACGTCGGTGCAGGGACCCACACGCCCCACCACCCTGGCCCTGGCCCGGCTGGCCCGCTCCCCGCTCGCCTCGGTCGCGTCCCCCGGAAACGCACCCACACCCGTGGTGTCCGTCGATGCCCTGGCCGGCCTGGTTCTCGCCGTCGGGCGTTCAGTGCCGGACCCGCCGTTCATCGTCCTCCAACCCTGGGGGGGGCTGACGGTGACGACGGTCCTCGAAGCGGCAGGCGGCAGGCCCCTGCAGCTTCCCCGGTGGGTGTGCCGGGCGATCGTGCGCTGCGGCTATGCGGCGTCCTCCCTCGCGGGCGGCCGCCTGTCGGGTGCGGTGCGCCGCGTGGAGCTGATGTGGTTCGGCCAGGCACAACGGCCAGGGTGGGCGGAGGAGCAGTTCGTGGCGCCGCAGCGCCGGGTCAGGGCCGTTCTGGAAGCTGCGGCCGGGCAGGCGGCGCGGGGTCGGAAACCGTAACCGCCGTGGAACCGCCGGCCGGGTGCCGGATCCCGGAAGGGACGGCAGATGACGGGGCGTCGGGGGCCCGGTCGTCCGGTAACCCGGTGTCCGACGCAGCAGCCTCCGCGTCGACGCCTGCCACCTCGTCGATGTCGAGGAGGGTGGGAACCGCACCTCTCAGCCGGTCGAGGGAAATCGGGCCTGGCCGAACCACCCGAAGGAGATCCCCCGTCGCATCGACAATGGTCGAGCCCACCGCCGAACCACCCGACCGTTCGCCGTCGTCGAGGTAGACCGCGGCTGATTCCGCCAACTGGGAGACCGCCTCAGCGGCAGTGGTGGCGGCCGGGTGACCGGTCCGGTTGGCCGAGGACACGGCCAGCGGACCGGTCATGGCCAGCAGGTCGAGGGCCACGCGATCGTCGGGCATGCGCAGCGCCACGGTGCCCAGGGTTTCCCCGAGGTCCCAGGTGAGGGACGGCTGCGCATGAAAGATGATGGTCAGCGCGCCCGGCCAGAATTGCGCTGCCAGCCGGCGAGCATCGGGGTGGACGTCGGCTGCGAGTCCGTCCAGAGTCTGGATCCGCGGAATGAGGACGGGAGGCGGCATGTTCCGACCGCGGCCCTTTGAGGCCAGCAGAGTTGCCACGGCCTGCGGTGAGAAGGCATCGGCGGCTATCCCGTAGACCGTGTCGGTGGGGATGACCACACACTGCCGGGCCGCCAGCGCCCGTTGTGCTGCTGCGAGGCCCTCGCTGCGCTGGTTGGGATCTGAGCAGTCGTAGCTGGTGGTCACTGGATCATTCTTCCATTCGCCGGAACACGGGTGCACATCGGGGATTCACGGCGTCCTCAGACGGCCGGCGGAGGGCCGAAACCGGTTCCGCGCAGGCCCTTCGAGTAGGCGCTGAACCAGGAGGCCAGGCCGCGGAAATTGCCGGTGGTGAGGAAGTAGTAGGGGAAGCCGACCATGTCCGCACTGAACCACCGGAGGTTGCGGTACTTTCGGGTGAGGTAGCCCCGGTTGCGGAAATAACAGAACCGCTTGTACTCGCCCTCCGGAATGACCGGTGTGATGAAGCCTCCGAAGATCGGCTTCATTTCGCTCCAGCTCGCAGGATGCCGCACAGCGACGGTCGCGACGGTGCCGTACTTCAGGCCGGCCTTCTTCACGCGGAACAGGAAGTCGACCTCGTCGCCGCGGATGAAGTATTTCATGTCGGGCAGGCCCACCGTGGAGAACACGCTGGTACGGATCAGGGCGCCGTTGAAGAAGTGCACCATGTTCGGCAGGTATCCCAGAGGCTCGAGCTGCGAGCGGTCATTGGTGATCCGCCCGTTGATCCGGAAGTTGAACGACAACCGGCCGGGGTCGCCGCTCGCCGCCACGAGGGGGCTGACGACGTCGAGGCCGTGCTCCCCGGCGGCCTTCAGCAACTCCGCCAGGCAGGTTTCGTCCTCGGGGTGTCCGTCGTCGTCCATCAGCCAGATCCAGTCGGCGCCGCTCGCGATCGCCGCGAGGATGGCGAAGGCGAATCCGCCGGCTCCCCCCAGATTCGCCTCTGAGCGAAGGTAGTTGATATTGCTGCCACCGGCGGCCACGACGTCGGCGGCGGGTACCGTTCCGGAGTCCACGAGCGCGATCGAGTGGATCGGTGTCGTCTGCGCGGCAAGACCGTCCAGCAGCAGGGCGAGTTCACCGGGACGGTCGAACGTGACGGCGGCGACCGCGACTTTCGGGATCGTTCGCGGATGCGTCATCGCAGGGTGCCGCTCGGGTGCGTAGGGAAGATCATTGCCTGTTGCTCTTTTCTGCCGGCGCGGGGCCGGCCAGGACGGCGCTCGTGGCCCGGTCGCGTCCGTTGAGGTCGCGTCGGGTGGTGATCTCGAGCCAGCGCCCGGTGCGCGCCAGCAGCGAGGCGACCCAGCCGGCCTGCACTTCGGCGTGCTCCATGACGAAGTAGCCGCCGGGCTTCAGGAGGCGGGCTGCCGATCGGGCCGCGGCAATGGGAAGCGCCATGCCGTCCTCTCCCCCGCCGTACAGGGCCATCTCCGGATCATGCAGGGCGACCTCGGGCTCATTGGGCACGGCCCCGGACGGGATGTAGGGCGGGTTGGCCACCACCACATCGAAGGTCGAATTGTGGTCGGGGAGCGCATCGGTGAGGTCGCCCTGCACGAGTGTCACCCCGAACGGACGGAGGTTGCCCTCGGCCCACGCCACCGCGAGGTCGCTCAGTTCGACCGCGTAGACGTCGGCTGCGGGCACTTCGTCGGCGACCGACGCCGCGATGGCTCCCGAGCCGGTGCCTAGGTCGACGATTTTCGGCGTGGCAAGACGCAGGGCATGGTCGATCACGAGCTGTGCCACGGATTCGGTTTCGGGGCGGGGAAGAAACACTCCCGGACCCACGGCAAGTTCGACATGCCGGAAGTACGCGGTGCCGGTGAGGTGTTGCAGCGGCGTGCGGCGCGCCCGTTCCGCCACGAGGTCCTCGAACCCGTCGGGCGCCGCGGAATCCGTCAGGGCCAGCGCGCGCACGCGTCCGGTGCTGACCTTCAGCAGGTGGGCCGCGAGCAGTTCGGCGTCCACGCGCGGGCTGGGCACACCCGCCGCCGTGAGGCGCCGGACGGCGTCGTGCAGGGCCTGTTCAAGCGCGCCGGAGGGCACGTGCTGCCCGCTCGTCCGGCCGCTCATCCGCCTACTCCTCCGCCCCGATGGCGTCGAGCCGGGCCTGCTCGTCCATCTCGATGGCGGCCTGTACCACGGGCTCGAGCTCGCCGTTCATGACGGCGTCCAGGTTGTAGGCCTTGTAGCCGGTGCGGTGGTCGGCGATGCGGTTCTCGGGGAAGTTGTAGGTCCGGATGCGCTCGGAGCGGTCCATGGTGCGGATCTGGGACTTGCGGATGTCCGAGTTGACGGCGTCGATCTCCTCCTGCTTTGCGGCGAGGATCCGCGACCGCAGCACACGCATGGCCGCCTCCCGGTTCTGCAGCTGCGACTTCTCGTTCTGCATGGCCACCACGATCCCGGTGGGCAGGTGGGTGATACGGACAGCCGAGTCGGTCGTGTTGACCGACTGGCCACCCGGGCCGGAGGACCGGTAGACGTCGATCTTGAGGTCGTTCTGGCTGATGTCGACCTCTTCGGGCTCATCGACCTCGGGCAGGATGAGCACGCCGGCGGCGGAGGTATGGATGCGGCCCTGGGACTCCGTCACAGGAACCCGCTGGACGCGGTGCACGCCGCCCTCGAACTTGAGGCGGGCGTAGACACCCTCGGCGGGATCGTTCGAGGATCCCTTGATCGCCATCTGGACGTCCTTGTAGCCGCCGAGGTCGGATTCGTTCGCCGAGAGGAGCTCGGTCTTCCAGCCACGCGACTCCGCGTAGCGCGAGTACATGCGCAGGAGATCGCCGGCGAAGAGGGCCGCCTCGTCGCCGCCCTCGCCGCCCTTGACCTCGATGATGATGTTGCGGCCGTCATTCGGATCCCGTGGAATGAGCAGGCGCCGCAGGCGTTCCTGCGCGATGGACAGCTGCTCCTCGAGCACCGGCACCTCCGCCGCGAACTCGGAGTCCTCGCCCGCCATCTCGCGGGCGGCCTCGAGGTCATCCTTCAGGGCGCTCTCCTTGTTGTTGGCGTCGACGATCCGACCCAGCTCCGCGTACCGCCGGCCGAGCTTCCGCGCGAGCGACTGGTCGGCGTGCACTGCGGGATCGGACAGCTGGAGCTGCAGCTCGGAGTGCTCATCGAGCAGGCCCTGAATGGACTCGAACATCTGTCTCAACCTCTTTCTGAAAAATGCATCCACTGCGCACAAATTACGGCTTCGGGGCCGGATAGCCGTCATTTCTGCGCACTCGATGGGGAAAATTAGGTGGGGATATTAACCACAAGAGCCGCCCAGGGCCTCCACCGGCCCGGGGACAGCCCCGCGGTCCGGAAAGAATCCGGGACGCGGGTCTGCCGAGCAGGGCGATGGTGCCGTGGGCGGCTTTTCGCAGCTAATCGGAGTCTTTGGACCCCAGCGTGGTCTTCTGGACCTGCATCAGGAATTCCACGTTGGACTGCGTCTCGCGGATCTTGTTGGTCAGCAGCTCAAGCGCCTGCTGCGTCTCGAGACCCGACAGTACCCGGCGGAGCTTCCACATGATCTTGACCTCGTCAGGTGACAGCAGGTTCTCTTCACGGCGCGTGCCCGACGCATTGACGTCCACGGCCGGAAAGATGCGCTTGTCCGCGAGGTTCCGGGAAAGCCGGAGCTCCATGTTGCCGGTGCCCTTGAACTCTTCGAAGATCACCTCGTCCATCTTGGACCCCGTCTCCACCAGTGCCGTGGCGAGGATGGTCAGCGAACCGCCGTTCTCGATATTGCGGGCGGCACCGAAGAAGCGCTTCGGCGGGTAGAGCGCTGCCGAGTCGACACCTCCCGAGAGGATCCGGCCCGACGCCGGGGCGGCCAGGTTGTAGGCACGGCCGAGGCGTGTCATGGAGTCCAGCAGGACCACCACGTCCTGGCCCATCTCCACCAGGCGCTTGGCACGCTCGATGGAGAGTTCAGCCACCGTCGTGTGGTCATCCGCGGGACGGTCGAAGGTCGAGGCGATGACCTCGCCCTTCACTGTCCGCTGCATGTCGGTGACTTCCTCGGGACGTTCGTCGACGAGGACCATCATGAGGTGGACCTCGGGATTATTGATGGTGATGGCATTCGCGATGGCCTGGAGGATCAGCGTCTTGCCGGCCTTCGGCGGCGATACGATCAGGCCGCGCTGGCCCTTGCCGATCGGAGCCACCAGGTCGATGACACGGGGGCCGATCTTCTTCGGGTCGGTCTCGAGGCGCAGCCGGTCCGAGGGGTACAGCGGCACGAGCTTCGCGAATTCGACGCGGTCCTTGAGGTCCTCGGCCGGCTTGCCGTTCACCGTGGTGATGCGCACCAGTGCGTTGAACTTCTGGCGCGTGCTCGCCTGGGTCTCGCCCTCACGCGGCGCACGGATGGCACCCACGACGGCGTCGCCCTTGCGCAGGTTGTGCTTCTTGACCTGTGCAAGCGACACGTACACATCGTTCGGCCCCGGAAGGTAACCGGAGGTACGCACGAAAGCGTAGCTCTCAAGAACGTCAAGAATGCCGGCAACGGGCAGCAGGACGTCGTCATCGGTGACCTCGACGTCGTCGACCTCGGGGTTCTGGTTGCGTCCGCGGCGGCGCTCGTTGCGGTCGTTGCGGTCGTTCCGGTCACGGAAGCGACTGCTGCGGTCGTCCTCGCGGGGGCTGTTGCGCGTAGGACGGTTCCGGCGGTTGCGTCCGCGGCCCTCGTCGTCGGAAGAGTTCGTCGTTGCGCCACGATCGTTCGTGTTGCGGTCGCTCGCGTTACGGTCGTTTGCGCCACGATCGTTCGTGTTGCGGTCGCTCGCGCTGCGGTCATTTCCGTTACGGTCGCTCGCATTACGGTCGTTTGCGCCACGATCGTTCGTGTTGCGGTCGCTCGCATTACGGTCATTTCCGTTACGGTCGCTCGCGATGCGGTCATTGCCGGTGCGCGAATCAGCGCTGCGGTCGTCGTCGCGCTCCGACCGTGAACGGGTGCGCCGCTCGTTGCGGTCGGCACGGGTTTCGCCCTGCTGGGAATTCCCGGACTCGCCCTGCTGCTCGTCAGCCGGCGCAGCGGAGTCCGCCTGCTGATTGTCGGAGCGTTCCTCGCCGCGGCGTCCCCGCCGGTTGCGCTGTCCGCGGCCGGTGTTCTCGCGGTCGGTATTGTCGCGGTCGGTGTTCCCGCGGTCGTTCGAGCGATCCTCGTCGTCCGACTCACTGCGAGCATCGCTGCCGCGCGAACCGCTGCCGGCATTGGAGCTGTTGCCGGCGTCCTGGGTGGATCGTCCGTCAGCGTTCCTGGCCGAGGCTTCGGGGTCCGTACCCTCGGCCGGGAGGGCTGCATCAGCCGGAGCGGAGGGGGTCTGGACTGTGACGACGCCGTCGCTGCCCGCACGGCGGTTGCGGTTGCGCGTGCGGGGCTGGCGTTCGGCCTGCGCCCCGGCAGCGGCATCCCCGCTCACCGCATCAGAGCCGGCATCCGCTGCGGGCGCCTTGTCGGAAACCGCAGCTTCGGTACGCACCGCAGGAGTCTTCTGGCGGTCGGCGACTGCCGAACCGCGCTGGTGGTCGGAGATCGCCGAGACGAGATCTCCCTTGCGCATCCGCGATCCACCCGTAATACCCAGCTGTCCGGCAAGAGCCTGCAGCTGTGCAAGCTTGAGGCCTGCGAGGCCGCTGCTCTTGGACGCCGGTGCGCCATTTGAAGCCGGTGCGCCATTTGATGCCTGTGCATCAGTCGATGCTGGTGCGCCGTTCGATGCAGCGTCTTTCTGGTCCACACCTGGTAACAGGTCAGTGGTTTCAGTCACGAAGGATCCTTCCCCCTCGTCGGGCGGCCACCTCTCGGGTGTACCGCGTTGGTGAGCCCCGATGCCGCAAAGGACAGGCGGGGTTTCGGCCGGGCCGGAAACGCTCCGGCATGGCCGAGTGTGCTGGATGCCTAGGGATATCCGCACGGGCAAGGTTCGCGACCCGCCCATGCAACGATAAGTTCGGAGGCTGCACCGGTATTTGCGCTACTGCTGGCAAACCTGCAGTTTCACGGCGGTCGAAAAGAGAATGACGGCCGGTCCAACAGAAGCACACGGCGGGAACATGGTGATGATTCCTACCCCGGGTGCACTCCCAGTTTAGCACCCTCACGGTCCACATCCAGGCGGAGGACCCGCCAGCTGTCCGGCGTGTCGGATGCATCGAGCAGCGTTCGGGCGGCGATCACGGCCTCGGCCGCCTGCTTCTCGCCGACGGCCAGCGTCATCACGGTGGGGCCTGCACCCGAGATGACGGCGGCGAAGCCCGCCGTCCGCAGCGCCCTCACCAGCATCGCACTGGCAACCATCGCCGGTGCCCGGTAGTCCTGGTGCAGAAAATCTTCGGTCGCGGGGAGCAACAGGTCAGGGCGGGCCGACAGTGCATGCACCAGGAGGGCTGCGCGCCCGGCATTGGTCGCTGCGCTCCAGTGCGATACCGACGTCGGCAGGAGCGCCCGCGCACTGTCCGTCGACAGCGATGTGCCCGGGACAGCCGCGACGGGAATGACATCGGGATGTACCTCGAGCCGGGTGCTGAAGTACGCCTTCCCGCTCTCCCACGAGATGGCCAGCGAGCCCGACAGTGCCGACGCCACATTGTCCGGATGCCCTTCGAGCGTGGCGCACCACTGCAGGAGTGCCTTCTCGTCCATGCGGTCCTCGTCGGCGAGCAGAGCGTTCGCCGCCACGGCACCGGACACGATGGCGGCTGCGGAGGAACCCAGTCCGCGGCCGTGCGGCAGCACGTTCACCGTATCGATCTCCAGGCCCGGAGACCGCCGTCCTGCGCGGTGCAGGGTCGCCAGCAGCGACTTCGCCACCAGATGGCGCTCATCCCGTGGAAGGGTCCCGGCGCTCTCGCCGAGTGCCGTGACCGTCGTCGTGCCCGACTCCACGGCGCGCACCCGCACGGTGTCGCGCAGGGTCACTGCGAGGCCCAGCGTGTCGAACCCCGGGCCAAGGTTGGCGCTGGTTCCGGGCACCGTCACCTCCAACGATTGGCCCGCGGCGATGAAGGGCCCTGCCGGGATCACCCGGAGTGCGGACGAGTGCTGCACGCGCTCAGTCCTCCAGACCGAGCGCTGCCGCCACGCTCACGACGTCGAACTCGACCTTGGTGGGCTCGACATCCGAGCCGCTGGCGGTCCGCAGCGCCCACTGGGGGTCCTTGAGTCCGTGGCCCGTCACGGTGATGACGATCGTCTTGCCGACGGGAGCGAGCCCTTCGGAGTGCTTCTTGATGAGCCCCGCGACGCCGGCCGCCGACGCCGGTTCCACGAAGACGCCCTCGCGTGAGGACAGCCACCGGTGGGCGTCGAGGATCTCGTCATCGGTCACGGACTCGATCAGCCCGCCTGATTCGTCGCGGGCGGCCACGGCGTAATCCCAGGACGCCGGATTGCCGATCCGGATGGCGGTGGCGATGGTGTCGGGTTCGGTGATGGGATGGCCCTTGACGAAGGGCGCGGCTCCTTCCGCCTGGAAGCCCCACATGACCGGGGTCTTCGTGGCCACGGGGGGCAGTTCCCCCGCGTGCAGGGACGCGTAGGGAGCCGCGTACTCCCGATAACCCTTCCAGTAGGCACTGATGTTCCCGGCATTGCCGACGGGGAGCAGGTGATAGTCCGGGGCGTCGCCGAGCGTGTCGACGATCTCGAACGCCGCGGTCTTCTGGCCCTCGAGTCGTGCCGGATTCACCGAGTTCACGAGGAACACCGGATACGCCTCGGCCAGCTTCCGGGCGACATCGAGGCAGTTGTCGAAGTTGCCGTTGACCTGCAGCAGCTCGGCTCCGTGCGCGATGGCCTGGCTCAGTTTGCCGAGCGAGATCTTGCCGTCCGGCACCAGGACGGCACAGGTGAGACCGGCCTGCGTGGCATAGGCCGCCGCGGACGCCGAGGTGTTGCCTGTGGAGGCGCACACCACGGCCTTGGCCCCGGCCGCAACCGCTGCGGTCATGGCCATGGTCATCCCGCGGTCCTTGAAGGAGCCGGTGGGATTCATCCCCTCGACCTTCAGGTACACCGTGGAACCGGTCAGCTCGGACAGGTGCTTCGCGTGTACGAGGGGCGTTCCACCCTCGCCGAGGGTGATGATCTCGGTGGTGTCGCTGACGGGCAGGCGGTCGGCATATTCGCGGATGACTCCGCGCCACTGATGGGCCACTTAGATTCCCTCGACTCTCAGGACTGATGTGACGGCATTGATCACGGGAAGTGCGGCAATCTGCGTCACGGTTGCCGCCAGGGATGCCTCGAGTGCGCGGTGGGTGACGATCCGCAGCTCCGCCGTCGGCTCGCCGTCCTGCCCGGTCTGGTCGATGCGCTGCCGCATGGTCTCGATGGAGACGCCGGTGTCGGCGAAGATGTGGGCGATCTTCGCCAGCACGCCCGGTTGGTCGGTGACGTCGAGCCCGATGCTGTAGCTCGTGCTCACGGTCTCGATCCCTCGGGCGGGAACGTGGCCGGTGGTCGTTTCGGTGCGGCCGGGGCCGCCGAGCACCATGCGGCGGGCAGCGCTGACGACGTCGCCCAGCACGGCCGACGCGGTGGGCGTTCCACCGGCGCCCTGCCCGTAGAACATCAGCTCGCCCGCATTCTCCGCCTCGATGAACACAGCATTGAAGGCGCCGTGCACCGCAGCGAGCGGGTGCGTCCGCGGGAGGAGGGTCGGATGGACGCGCACACTGACTCCGGGGTCCCCGGAGTCGTCGTTCCAGAACTCCGCGATGGCGAGGAGCTTGATGACGTAGCCGTCGTCCTTCGCCGCGGCGACGTCGTCGGCCGTCACCGAGGTGATGCCCTCGCAGTACACGTCCTCGAGCGCGAAGCGCGTGTGGAAGGACAGCGAGGCCAGGATCGCCGCCTTCGCCGCTGCATCGTGGCCTTCGACGTCGGCGGTCGGGTCCGCTTCGGCGTAGCCCAGCGCCTGGGCGTCCTTCAGGGCGTCCCCGAAGGAGGCACCCGTCGAGTCCATCTGGTCGAGAATGTAGTTCGTGGTGCCGTTGACGATTCCCAGGACACGTCGGATGCGGTCGCCGGACAGGCTGTCGCGGATCGGCCGGAGGATGGGGACCGCACCTGCCACTGCTGCCTCGTAGGAGAGCTGCACTCCGGCGGCGTCCGCCTTCTCGTAGAGCGCCGGCCCGTCCTTCGCCAGCAGGGCCTTGTTGCCGCTGACCACCGAGGCGCCGTGCCCGATGGCGCCAAGGATCAGCGAGCGGGCCGGCTCGATGCCGCCCATGAGCTCGATGACGATGTCGGCATTCGCAATGAGTTCCTCCGCGTCCTGGGTGAACAGTTCACGGGGCAGGTCGGCGTCCCGTTCGGCATCGAGGGACCGCACGGCGATGCCGGTCAGCTCCAGGGGCGCGCCGGCCCGCAGGCCGAGGTTCTCGGCATCCTCGAGAAGGATCCGCGCCACCTGCGAGCCGACGTTGCCGCACCCCAGAAGGGCGACGCGCAGGGGTTTGCCGGGGGGATATCCAGTGGTGTTCATACGGTCGGTTCGGCTCCTGAGCTGGGGAATGAAGATACGGGGGAACGGGGAACGTCCCGCGCCAGCAGGTCATCCTCCGTCTCGCCGCGGACGATCAGCCGGGCTTTGCCGCCGGCCACTGCCACGACCGGCGGTCGTGGGATGTAGTTGTAGTTGCTGGACAGGGACCAGCAGTAGGCGCCGGTGCCGGGCACTGCGAGGAGATCGCCGGCCCGGGTGTCCCCCGGAAGGTAGACGTCCCGTGCCACGATGTCGCCGCTTTCGCAGTGCTTGCCGACCACGCGCGACAGCACGGGGTCCGCGGCCGGAGCCCTCGAGGCGAGGACGGCCGAGTAGTCCGCGCCGTACAGCACCGGGCGCGCGTTGTCGCTCATGCCACCGTCCACCGAAACATAGCGGCGCGGGTGGGTAACCGGCTCCGCTGCGCCCTCCGGCCCTCCGCTGTCCACGCGGACCACCTTGGTGGTTCCCGCGGTGTAGAGGGTGAAGGTGGTGGGGCCCACGATGGCGCGGCCCGGCTCGATCGAGATGCGGGGGACGCGCAAATCCAGTTCCGTGCACGTGGACCCGACGACGGCGGCCATGGCCCGCGCGATCTCCCGCGGCGGCCGCGGGGTGTCCGCCTCGGTGTAGGCGATGCCGTAGCCTCCCCCGAGGTCCAGTTCGGCAAGCTCCACCCCATGGCGGTCCCGCACCTCGGCGAGGAAGCCCAGCAGCCTGCGCGCCGCGAGTTCGAAGCCTTCGGGCTCGAAGATCTGCGACCCGATATGGCAGTGCACCCCCAGGAGGTTGATCCCGGGGTGCCGGAGCGCTGCCGATACCGCCTGCGCGGCGGGTGAGGCGCCGTCGTCGTCGGTGGTCTCAGCGCCGTCGGTCTCAGGGTCGTCGGCCAGCGACAGGCCGAACTTCTGGTCCTCGTGCGCGGTGGCGATGAACTCGTGCGTTTCGGCATGGACACCCGGAGTGAGCCGGAGCATCACGTTGGCCCTCGCGCCCCGCTCCACTGCCAGGCCGCCGACCAGCGCCACTTCCTGCAGGCTGTCGACCACGATGCGGCCGAGGCCGGCGTCGATGGCCCGCGTGATCTCGGCGGCCGACTTGTTGTTGCCGTGCAGGCCCAGCCGATGTCCGGGCAGGCCCGCGCGGAGGGCTACCGCGAGCTCACCGCCCGAGCACGTATCCAAGCCCAGGCCCTCCTCCGACACCCAGTGGGCAATCTCGGAGCACAGGAAGGACTTGCCCGCGTAGAAGATGTCGACTCCCCCGCAGAGCTCGTCGAATGCGGCGTTGAAAGCGTCACGGAATCCGGCGGCACGGGCACGGAAATCCGCCTCGGAGACCACGTAGAGCGGAGTGCCGAACTCCCGCGCGAGGTCCTCCACGGGGACGCCGTCGATTTCGAGGCTTCCCGACGGGCCCCGGTCGACGTCCTGCGCCCAGAGCTTCCGCTCGAGGACCGCGGGGTCCGCGGGCACGGTCAACCAGCCGGGGGCGAGAGGCGATGCTTCGACAGCCACGCCTACATCCTTTCCGGCGCCGAGACGCCCAGCAGTGCCAGTCCGTTGGCCAGGACCTGCTGCGTTGCGTTGTTGAGCCACAGTCGGCTCCGGTGCACTTCCTCCACCGGTGCGTCACCGAGTGGAGCGATCCGGCAGGCGTCGTACCAGCGGTGGTAGGTGCCGGCTATCACTTCGAGGTGACGGGCCACGCGGTGGGGTTCGCGGAACGTGGCGGCCGACGCCACGACGCCGGGGAACTGCCCGAGGGCGGCCAGCAGTTCGCCCTCGGTGGGGTGGCTGAGCGTCGTCGCGTCGAAGCTTCCGGTGTCGACGCCGGCCGAGGAGGCATTGCGCTCCACCGCGTTCGTCCGGGCATGCGCGTACTGCACGTAGAACACCGGGTTCTCGTTGCTCTTCTTCGTCAGCAGATCCAGGTCGATGTCGATGTTGGAGTCGGCCGAGAACCGCGCCAGGGTGTACCGGGCGGCGTCGACGCCCACGGCGTCGACGAGGTCCTCGAGGGTCACCACGGTCCCGGCCCGTTTCGACATGCGCACGGGGGCGCCGTCCTTCATCAGGTTGACCATCTGGCCGATCAGCACCTCGACGGCGTCCGGGTCGTCGCCGAGCGCTGCTGCCGCGGCTTTCAACCGGGCCACGTAGCCGTGGTGGTCCGCGCCGAGCATGATGATGTTGAGGTCGAAGCCGCGCTGGCGCTTGTTGACGAAGTAACCGATGTCGCCGGCGATGTAGGCCGGCGAGCCGTTCGACTTGATGACCACGCGGTCGCGGTCGTCCCCGAAGTCGGTGGACTTCAGCCACCACGCGCCCTCCTCGAAGAACAGGTTGCCCGAGCCTTTCAGCTGCTCCAGCAGACCCTCGACGAAGTGGTCGGCGAACAGCGAATGCTCGTGGAAGTAGACGTCGAAGTCCACACCGAAGTCGTGAAGGGACTTCTTGATGTCGGTGAACATGAGGTCGACACCGACAGCCCGGAAGGTCTCGAGGGCCTCCGCCTCGTCGAGGGACAGGACGTCCGGCTCCTTTGCCAGGACCCGGTCGGCGATGTCTCCGATGTACTGTCCCCCGTAGCCGTCCTCCGGGGCGGGGCTTCCCGAGGCGCTGGCGAGGAGGGACCTCGCAAACCTGTCGATCTGGGCGCCGTGGTCGTTGAAGTAGTACTCCCGGGTCACGTCCGCGCCCTGTGACTGCAGGATCCGCGCGAGCGCATCACCGACAGCCGCCCACCGCGTGCCGCCGATGTGGATGGGTCCCGTCGGATTGGCTGAGACGAACTCGAGGTTGATCTTCCGGCCCGCCAGGGCGTCGTTCGTCCCGTAGGCGGTGCCCGCCTCGACGACGGTACGGGCGAGTTCGCCGGCCGCGCCGGCATCGAGCGTGATGTTGAGGAAGCCCGGCCCGGCGATATCGACGCTCTTGACGCCCTCGATCGCGGCGAGGCGTGCACTGAGGATCCCGGCGAACTCGCGCGGGTTCATGCCGGCCTTCTTCGACAGCTGGAGCGCGATGTTGGTGGCCCAGTCTCCGTGCTCCCGGTTCTTAGGTCGCTCGACCCGGATCTCGGGAGGAAGTTCGATAGCGAAATCACCGGCGGCGACAGCATCATGCAGGCAGGCGGAGATAGCGGAGGAAAGCTGTTCAGGAGTCACCTTCCCAGCATAACGGCGCACAACACAGAGGCTGATTCGTGTGACGGGCCATGCAGCCGCGAAGTCCGTCAGTGGTGCCGATGTGAATTGGAGTCCCCGGGAGTCCGTCCAGCACGCCGCGTGGAACGAAGTACTTGCGGTTATGTTTTATGGGCAGAAGCCCTTTCCATTCCGGGTCGGCGTGCTGGGCCCGAACCTTCGAGGAGACCTGCCATGGACGCCGAAATCACCAGTCCCACCCCTGTTCGACGAGGCACGCCCGGCAGGAAAGTCCTGACGGCCCTTGCCGCCGTCTCACTGCTCGGCGCGGCCGGCTGCGCTGGATCCTCGGATGCCGCGGAGGACAGCGGAGGCGGCGCGGACAGCACGGCCACGGAGGCTGCTGCGGCTCCGGCTTCCCCGTCCGCGGCTGCCGGGGACCCGACATCCGCTGCGGCTCCGGCAGACGCTCCGGCAGAAGCTTCGGACCAGACGTACAAGGACGGCACGTACACCCAGGTCGGAACGTACGTCTCCCCCGGCGGGCCTGAGGAGATAGGGATCACCCTGACCCTCGAGAGCGACGTCGTGACGGCGGCGGAGGCCGAGCCCATGCCCTCCAACCCGACCACGGAGATGTATCAGGGGCGCTTCGCCAGCGGCATCCAGGAGGAGATCATGGGCAAGAAACTCGACGAACTCGAGGTCGACAAGGTCGCAGGGTCCTCGCTGTCGAGCGGTGGATTCGCGGAAGCCGCCGAGAAGATCAAGGGCGAAGCCGGAGCCTAGGCAGGACAGGGGAAAGGTAACCGATGGCGAGCACCTTCGCCTTCGACGCGATCGGCACCGCCTGGCGGGTGGACAGCGGAGCGGAGCTCGACCCTGCCACGCAGCGCGGAGTCCTGGAGCTGATCGAGGAGTACGACGCCGTCTACTCGCGGTTCCGTGCAGACTCGGGCATCTCGACGCTCGCGCAGGCAGGCGGCTCGTTGACGCTCCCTGCCCACGGCGCGGAACTCGGAACGCTCTACGGTGCGCTCTACCGGATCACCCGGGGCTCGATGTCGCCGCTGGTGGGTGCCGTGCTTGAGCACCAGGGCTACGACGCTGCCTACAGCCTCACGCCCCGCGGCCCGGCGAGCGCCGCAGCCGGTCACGACGACGTCCTGGTCGACGCCAGCGGCGACATGCTGCACCGCGGTCCCCGGGCGTTGACCGTAGCGCTCGAGCACCCCTACGACGCCACGTCGGCCATCGGCACCGTGGTGCTCGAGAACCGTGCATTGTGCGCGTCGGCGTCCAACCGGAGGGCGTGGGGCGATGGCCTCCACCACGTGGTGGACGCCGCGACGGGCAGCTGCGTGGATCGCGTGGTCGCCACGTGGGTGCTCGCCGCGGACGCCATGACGGCGGATGCACTTGCCACCGCCCTTTTCCTGGCCGAGCCGGAGGACCTTTCGGCCGAGTTCGAGTTCGACTACGTCCAGGTCTTCTCCGACGGACGCGCCCGCTACTCACCTCCCCTGAATGGAGCGCTTTTCTAGATGAGAACCCGAATGGACACCCTGCTGGGCCGGTTCACGATGTACCGGCTGACCCTGGCCCTGCTGGTGGCCCTGACCCTTGAGGCCTTCCTTCTCTCCGCCGCCGGGCTGCTGGCCTTCACCCTGACGGAACTCGCGGCCACCCTGGCCGTCACTCTCCTCTCGACCCTCGTGGGCACCCGCCTTCTGGCGCTGATCCTCCGGCTCCGGCCGCATCATGAGTCGGCGCTGATCACCGGCCTGATCCTGTTCTTCGTCATGTTCCCCTCCAACACGGCCGCCGGGCTCGGGGGCATCGCCGTGGCCGGCTTCGCCGCCGCTGCCTCCAAATTCGTGCTGGCGCTTCGCGGGAGGCACATCTTCAACCCCGCGGCGATAGGAGCAGTCATCGCAACACTGCTGGGCGTGTCGGCGGCGGGCTGGTGGGTTGCCAACCCCTATATGCTTCCGCTGGTCCTGGCCGGCGCCCTCGTCCTGCTCTACCGGACCAGGAAACTGACCATGGGTGTGGTTTTCGTCGCCGTCAGTGCCGCGATCCTGATCGTCGGACTCGTGGGCAACGGCCTCACCACGATCGCTTCGGCCCAGCTGATCTTCCTCTCGTACCCCATCCTTTTCCTCGTCGGCTTCATGCTGACCGAGCCCCTGACCCTGCCTCCGCTGCGGTGGCAGCAGCTGGCCGTCGCCGTCGTCTTCGCGTCCCAGCCGAGCATCGGGCCCATCCTCCTGGGGCCCGAGTTCGCCCTGGTGATCGGCAACGCCGTCGCCTTCCTGATGGGCCAGCGCCGCGGGGTCAGCCTGCGGTACACCGGCCAACGGCAGCTGACCCCGACAAGCACGGAGCTGGTGTTCGAGCCGACCCGCCCCGTGCGTTTCGACGCCGGGCAGTACATGGAACTGACCCTCCCCCATGAGCGGGCCGACGCACGGGGTGCCCGCCGAACCTTCAGCATCACCTCGGCGCCCGGGGACACCTCGCGGATCAGCTTCGGCCTGCGTGTCTCCGAGCCCGGCAGCTCCTTCAAGAAGGCACTCCTCTGCCTCCGGGAAGGAACAAGCATTACCGGGACCCTGGTGGGCGGTGATTTCCGCCTCCCCCGCGATGCGTCGGTCCCCCTGCTCCTCGCCGCGGGCGGCATCGGCGTGACCCCATTCCTCAGCCAACTCCGGGACGTTGCGGAGCGCGGGGAACACCGCGACGTCGTCCTGCTCTACGTAGTGACGGCGCCCGCCGAGATCGCCTACCTCGACGAGCTCAGGGAGCTCGGCACCCGTGTGGTCCTCTTCGCGTCACGGAACCCGTCCGACGACGGCGTGGCGCTGCCCGATTCCTGGCACTATGCGGGCTCCGGCTACCCGGACGCCGACGCTCTCCTGGCCGGGATACCGGACCTGGCCGACCGCAGGGCCTACGTCTCGGGTTCCCCGAGAATCATCGCCCATCTCACGGCAGAGCTGAAGCGGGCCGGGACCAGAAGGGTGGCCACCGACGCGTTCCTCGGGTACTAGGGCCACGGACAGGGTTGCTGGTATGGCTATCGATGGGTCACCGTTGAGGTCAGCGATGAGGTCACTGCCGAGGCCACGGCCGAGGCCGTCAAGGGCGGGCGGCGTTTCCGCTGGGCATATCCCACCTGCTAAGCTCGATAAGTCCTGTCGAGGGCGCGCTCGCCGCGTACCTTGCCTTCGTAGCTCAGGGGATAGAGCGTCCGCCTCCGGAGCGGAAGGTCGTAGGTTCGAATCCTATCGAGGGCACCAGAGCAGCAGGGAAAACCTGCAGCGAAGGGAACCGCCGCCGTCCTGAAAAGGGCGGCGGCGGTTTTTTTACTTCCCGCACCGTATTCTCACTGCCCGCACTGTCTGTCACTGCCCGCTAGAGCGGCCAGTTACTCGAGCGCCCCCATGCCACGGAGACGGCAAGCAGCAACGCTGCAATGTTGATGGCGAAGTCTTTCTCGCCCCGGGACAGATGAAACGCGATGGACAAGGCCATTATCAGGGCGAGCCCTGCAGCTGCCAGGGGAATGAGGAAGGTGGCGATGGTGAACACTGCCGGGAGGATCAGGCCGAGCGCCCCGAGGATCTCGGCCACCCCTGCGGTCCGCGCGTAGGCCGGCTTCTCCTGTGCCCAGCCGAGCCCCCGGTCGGCCAGTTTGTCGAGGGGAATTAACGTCTTCGAGATTCCGGCGGCGAGGAAGAAGGCGGCAAGGAGAATTGCAGCTATCCATAGTGCGATATCCACGGAATCACCTCCGACCGGTGCCTGCTGTCAGGTAATTCTGCGCCTTCTCGCACTACTAGGGAAGCGCGGATCCACGGTACCGGCGGACGGCGCTTGTAGGATGTCCCGATGGCCGATACAACTTCCCGTCAGCAGCACATCATCGACACCCTCGTGGAGGCGCACGACGCCCTGATGCAGGCCGATCCGCGCGCCTTCCGGGCGCGGTTCCGAAAGATGGCGGCCGACCCCTATGCGTTCTACCGCGGCAGTGCCTCCATCTTCTACTCCGATATGAAGAATCTGCAGGATCGCTGGGCGGACGGGCAGACCAGCCGTGTATGGATCCACGGAGACCTGCATGCGGAGAACTTCGGCACCTATATGAGCAACGAGGGCAAGCTGACCTTCGACGTCAACGACTTCGACGAAGCCTATGTGGGACATTTCTCCTGGGACCTGCGGCGCTTCGTGGCCTCCCTGACGCTCCTGTGCTGGAGAAAGGCGCTTCCTGCAGAATCCACCCGTGAACTCGCGCGCACCTACCTGCTGTCGTACCTGGCACGGGTTGCCGACTATGTGGTCGACGAAAAGTCGGACTTCTCCTTCGGACTGCACAACGCCGAGGGCACGATCTATTCGATCCTTCAGGTGGCGCGCGCGGCAAAACGGACCCGCCTCCTCGATTCGCTGACCCTCATCGAGGACTACGAACGCCAGTTCCGCGACGACGGGTCCATCCGGCACCTGGAGGACGCGGAGCGCCGCGAGGTGGAAACTGCGTTCGAGGCCTATCTCGGGACCATCCCGCGGAACGAACGCTCCCGGCGGCGGGTGTTCTACCGCGTCAAGGGGATCGTGGGGAAGAAGGGGTTCGGGATCGGCAGCGCCGGGCTGCCCACCTACAACATCCTCATCGAGGGTTTTGACGAAGCCCAGGAAAACGACATCATCCTGACGATGAAACAGTCGAATATCGCGGCGCCGAGCCGGATCGTGACTGATGCGCGGGTCCGCGACTACTTTCTCGACGACGGCCATCGGGCCGTCATCAGCCAGCGATCGCTCCAGACGCACACCGACCCTTTTCTCGGCTACACCACGCTGGACGGCATCTCCTACGTCGTCTCCGAACTCTCCCCCTACAAGCGCGATCTGGACTGGGAGGACCTGACGGAACCTGGTGATATGACACCGGTCCTCGAGAGTCTCGGCCAGGCGACCGCGAAGATCCACTGCTCCACCGACCAGGACAGCGACCACGACCTCGTCCCGTTCCGCACCGAAACGGCCATCACCGAAGCACTGGCGGGCCGGGAGGAGGAGTTCATCGAGGACATCATCGACTTCGCCGAGGAGTACGCCGCCACCGTCCGCAGCGACCACGCGCTCTTCGTGGACGCCTTCCGGGAGGGGAAGATCACCGCTGTGCCGGCCACCACCTCCCCTGACCAGGACAGCTCCCGTCCGCGGTAGGCGGTCCATCACGCGCTCGCCCTACCATCCTTGGCGTCGGCTTCGATTCACCCGACAACCCCCTGGCCTACCTCGCCGTCCTCGATCTCGACTTCGGGATCCTCGAAGCTCCCGTTCTGCGTGAGCACGCCCGCTGCCGGCATTGAGGCTCCAGCGCGGTGCGCAGAAACCGCCCGCGGATGGCGGGAAATGAGGCGCTGCCCTCTAGAATTGGGGTAACTATGGCACTGACTATCTCCTACCCCGCCGAACTTCCGGTCTCGGAGCGCCGCGCGGACATCATGGCCGCCATCGCCGCGAACCAGGTCACGATCATCGCCGGCGAAACCGGTTCCGGAAAGACCACCCAGATCCCGAAGATGTGCCTCGAGCTGGGCCTCGCGGAGCACGGCCTCATCGGCCACACCCAGCCGCGGCGCCTTGCCGCACGCACCGTTGCAGAACGCATCGCCGAAGAGCTCGATGTGAAGCTGGGCGCAGAAGTGGGCTATCAGGTGCGGTTCACGGCCGAGGTGGGTCGCAGCACCAGGATCAAGCTGATGACCGACGGCATCCTCCTCGCCGAGATCCAGCACGACCGCATGCTGCGCAAGTACAGCACCATCATCATCGACGAGGCCCACGAGCGCAGCCTCAACATCGACTTCATCCTCGGCTACCTCAAGCGGGTCCTGCCGCAGCGCCCGGACCTGAAGGTGATCATCACATCGGCCACCATCGACCCCGAGCGCTTCGCGCAGCACTTTGCCGCCGACGCCGCCGTCGCGGAGACGACGCCCGCGCCGATCATCGAGGTGTCCGGCCGCACCTACCCCGTCGAGATCCGGTACCGGCCGCTGGACCAGCCCGCCGGAGGTGCCCCAGGCGGCAATTCGGGTGATGATTCGGGTGATGCCTCGGACAGCGAGCTCGAGGAGGAACGTGATCCGCTCGACGCCGTGTGCGACGCCGTCGACGAACTCGCCTTCGAGGCTCCGGGTGACATTCTGGTGTTCTTCTCCGGCGAACGGGAGATCCGCGATGCCGCCGACGCCCTGCGGGCGCGCGTGCAGACCAACTCCCGGCTCCGCGGAACCGAGATCCTTCCCCTCTTCGCGCGGTTGTCACTCCAGGAGCAGCACCGGGTCTTCAGCACGGGCGGTTCGGGGCGCCGCATCGTCCTCGCGACCAACGTCGCCGAAACCTCACTCACCGTTCCCGGGATCAAGTACGTCATCGACACGGGCACGGCCCGTATCTCGCGCTATTCGCACCGGACCAAGGTGCAGCGGCTTCCCATCGAGCGGGTCTCCCAGGCTTCCGCCAACCAGCGGTCCGGCAGGTGCGGACGTGTCTCGGACGGCATCGCCATCCGCCTGTACTCGGAGGAGGACTACGCATCGCGCAGGCCGTTCACCGATCCGGAAATCCTGCGGACCAGTTTGGCCGCCGTCATCCTCCAGATGACCGCGATGGGAGTGACGCGGGGTCCGCGGGACATCGCCGAGTTTCCCTTCGTCGAACCGCCCGACTCGAAGGCCATCAACGACGGCGTGACCCTCCTCAAGGAACTGGGGGCCCTGAAGGACGACGGCGCCCTGTCCGAGGTGGGGCGGAAACTCGCCCAGCTTCCGGTGGACCCACGGCTGGGCCGCATGATCGTGGAGGCCGGAAAGCGCGGCTGTGTTCGGGAAGTCATGGTCCTCGCCGCAGCCCTGACCATCCAGGATCCCCGCGAGCGGCCGCAGGCGGACCAGGTGGCGAAGCTCCAGACAGCCACCGAGAAGCACAAACGTTTCCTCGACGAGAACTCCGACTTCACCGCCTACCTCAATCTGTGGCGCTACCTCCAGGAGCAGCAGAAGGAACTGTCGTCCACGCAGTTCCGCAAGCTGTGCCGCAACGAATACATCAACTACCTCCGCGTCCGCGAGTGGCAGGACCTCTTCGCCCAGCTCCGGCAGCTTGCCAAGCCCCTCGGCATCACACTCTCCGCCGGGGAGGTGGACCCGGTGGGGCTGGGCGACGCCATCCACATCAGCCTGCTCTCGGGGCTGCTGAGCCATATCGGCCTGTACGACCAGCGCAAGCGTGAGTACGCCGGAGCGCGCGGCACCCGGTTCGCCGTCTTCCCCGGTTCTGCGCTGTTCAAGAAGTCTCCCGACTGGGTCATGGCCGCCGAACTGGTCGAAACGTCCAGGCTCTGGGCGAGGGTAGCCGCGCGTTTCGACCCGCTCTGGGCTGAGGAAGTGGCGCCGAACCTCGTCAAGCGCAGCTACAGCGAACCGCACTGGTCCCGGAAGGCCGGCTCGGTCATGGCGTACGAAAAGGTCACGCTCTACGGTGTGCCCATCGTGCCGCAGCGCCGCATCAACTACGGACGGGTGGACCCCGAAGTGGCGCGCGAGCTGTTCATCCGCCACGCACTCGTGGAGGGCGACTGGAAGACCCACCACAAGTTCTTCTTCCGCAACACCGCACGCCTCGCCGAGATCGAGGAGCTCGAGAACCGGCTGCGCCGCCGGGACCTGCGCGTGGATGACGAGACGCTCTTCGAGTTCTACGACGCGCGGCTGGGCCCCGAGGTGGTGTCTGAGCGGCATTTCGACTCCTGGTGGAAGCAGGCCCGGCAGGACGACCCGGACCTGCTCGATTTCAAGCCCGAGGAGCTCCTGAGCGACGACGCCGGGGGGCCCGACGAGACGGCGTTCCCTACTATTTGGCACCAGGCCGGCTTCGAGTTGCCGCTGCACTACGAGTTCTCCCCGCTGACGCCGGGAGCTGCCGACGGCGTGACGGTCACCATCCCGGTCCTCTTCCTCAACCAGCTCGAAGCGAAGCCGTTCCGTTGGCAGATCCCCGGGCTACGGGTTGAACTCGTCACGGCGCTCATCAAATCGCTGCCCAAACAGGTTCGCAAGAACTTCATTCCCGCTCCGGATGTTGCACGGTCCGCCGTTGCGGCGCTGGCCGCCGACTTCAATCCTGCGACGGACGACCTCGAGGAATCACTCGAGCTGGCCCTGCGCCGGCTCAAGGGATCCGTCATCCCGCCGGGATCCTGGAACTGGTCAGGACTTCCTCCCCACCTGCTGATGACCTTCCGGATCATCGACGCGGGAGGCCGCACGCTCGACGAGGGGCCCGACCTCAACGTCCTCAAGGAGTCCCTCGCACCGGCCGTCCGCCGCGCAATCACCGAATCCCTCGGTGCAACGCCGGCCACCACCCGGTCAACCGGCCGGAATGGTTCCGGGCTGCACGCCGCGGCTCGCGGGACCCGGACGCACACCTCCCTCGCCTCCGGCCCTGCCGCTGCAGCGGGCGGGGCCGGCGCCCCGGAGCATTCCCCCGCGGTGCAACCCGCCATTGCGGAGCTGACGGGCCAGGTGTCCTGGGCCTTCGGTGCGCTCCCCCGCGACGTCTCACGCACCGTGGCCGGGCACCTGGTCACCGGCTATCCGGCCCTGGTGGATGAGGGCATCTCAGTGGGGTTGAGGGTTTTTCCCTCAGCGGGTGAACAGGCGGAGGCCCTGCGGGGCGGTGTGATCCGGTTGTTGTTCCTGCGCGTCCCGAGTCCCGGGAAGTACGTGCTGGAACACCTCAGCAACACCGAGAAGCTCACCTTCAGCCAGAACCCGCACGGCAGCGTCGCGGAACTGATCCGGGACTGTTCACTCGCCGCGATCGACAAACTGGTGCCGGAGGAACTCCCGCGGACGGAACAGGACTTCGATCTCCTGTACGAGACGGTGAGAGCCGAGCTGATCGATACCGTCTTCACCGTCACCGCGACGGTCGAAACCATCCTGGCGAGCAACCGCCGTATCCAGAAGCAGCTCAAGGGCACCACGAGCCTTGCCATGATCACGGCCTTGAACGACATCCGCAGCCAGCTCGAGCAGCTCGTGTACCCGGGCTTCGTGGCGAGGACCGGCTACGCGCAGCTTGCCCACCTGCCGCGTTTCCTGCGGGGCATCGAGGTACGGCTCGACAAACTGGCGTCCAACATCCAGCGCGACGGGCTCAACACCGCGCTCGTGCAGCGCCTCGAGGACGAGTACGATACCGCCGCATCGGCACTCGCCGCCGCAACGCGCCGTGTGCCGCCGGGGCTGCTCAGGGTGCGTTGGATGCTCGAGGAACTGCGGATCAGCCTTTTCGCACAGGAACTCGGCACTGCCTACTCGGTCTCGGAGAAGCGGATTCGCACCGCCCTCAATGACGCGATGAGCGCCAAGGCGGCCTAGCCGCGCTAGCCGCGCCTCCGCTGGTACCGGTCCGTTCCATCGCGATCGGTCCCAGCGCCGTCCGTCCCAGCGCCGGTGCAGCGGTAACCTAACGCGCCCGTCCCGGCGCCGGTGCAGCGGTAACCTAACGCGCCCGTCCCGGCGCCGGTGCGGCGGCAACCCCCCGCGTCCGTCCCAGCACCGGTGCGGCGGCAACCTAACGCCGCCCGTCCCAGCACCGGTGCGGCGGCAACCCCCCGCGTCCGCCTCAGCCGGCGGGGACGTGTGCCCCGTGCCCCGCTGCGCGGAGTGCTTCCCGGAGAGCGTGTGCATTGCGGTCCAGTCCGGCAGGATCCGGATTGTGCTCGACGCGGTGGACATCGAAATCCTCCGGCCCCTGCGCAGGCCAGACATGCACGTGGAGGTGCGGCACCTCGAAGCCCTCCATCAGCACACCCACCCGCTTGGCAGCAAACGCTTGCTGCTGGGCGGTGCCGATCCGCTGTGCAACGGCCATGATGCGGGCCAGGGTCTGCGCATCGGCGTCGAGCCAGTGCTCGATCTCCCGGCGCGGGAGGACGAGCGCATGGCCCGGCGTGATGGGCGCGATGGTGAGGATCGCCACGACGTCGTCGTCCTCCCAGAGGAACCTGCCGGGAATATCGCGGTTGATGATCTTGGTGAAGAGGGTGCTCACTCGTTCTCCTGGAGTCGGTATGGTCGGCAGGATGCGTTCGGGCATCCGGGCGCGCAGGGGCGGCGGTGCGGGGCGGCCGGCAAACATGCTCCGACGCTACCCGTGCCTCTCCGGTATGCGCCACCCGGAGATCCCGCGCAACACCATGCCGAACGGTCCCGGCGTGGACGCTCCTCAGGCTCCGGTTGCCACGGGCAGCTCTGCCCGGGACGACCACTGCGACCAGGATCCCGGATACAGAGCCGCCGGATATCCTGCGATCTCAAGGGCAGCTATCTCATGTGCGGCGGTGATTCCGGAGCCGCAGTAGACGGCGATGGGCGCACGGCCGTCAGCGCCGAGCGCGGCGAACCGCGCGGCCAGTTCAGGCGCGGGACGGAACCTTTTATCCGGCCGGAGATTGTCCGAGGTGGGCGCGCTTCGGGCACCGGGGATGTGGCCGGCCCGTGGATCGACCGGCTCCACCTCGCCACGGAAACGCTCGCCGGCCCGGGCATCGAGCAGCACTCCCTGCCACTGGGGTCCGTTGAGGTCAGGAAGCTCCACCACCGGCATGGCACCGGAGCCCAGCGTCACGGAACCGAGGCAATGCTGCTCCTCGCCGCCTTCCAGCTCGAATCCGGCGGAACGCCAGGCGGCCAGTCCGCCGTCGAGCAGGTACACCGAGGGAAAGCCTGCATCGCGCAGGAGCCACCACAGGCGCGCCGCCGCGAGGGTCCCGTTGTCGTCATAGGCCACCACGACGTCGTCGTCGTTGATTCCCCAGTGGCGCGCGGCCTCCTGCAATGCCTCCGGCACGGGAAGCGGATGCCGCCCCGATCCTGCATGCGGCGGTGCACACAGTTCGTTTTCGAGGTCGACGTAGGCCGCCCCAGGGATATGTGCTGCGCGGTAGTTCCGGTGGCCATGGGGGTCTCCCAACACCCACCGGACATCCAGCAGAACCGTCTGCGCGCCGGAGGTCATCCGGTTCCGCAGCGTCTGCACGTTCATCAGAGTCTCCATCAAGATCTCCTTTTATGGTGTGACCGGCACCACGGCCGGTCCTGATGCTCGCCAGTTCACCACAGCCGGACTCGGATCACCAAGCGGCGCGCACTGTCCTGCTAGACCTCGACGCTCTCACCGGGAGACAGGTGCCGGTAGGTGGAGCCGTATCCCGCTCCGATCCGCATCACATGGCTCTCCACAAGGGTTACCCCGGCGTCATTGAGCAGGGCGTCATGGATGGGAAAGGCCTGCGGTGCCCGAACCGCCACCACGAAGTCGATCACCTCGCCGACCTTCGACCACGGCGCGTGGAGGGGTACCAGCAAGGTCTGCACGGCTATCCCCGAGGGAACCACGAAGGAATCCCCCGGGTGGTACACGTTGCCCTCCACGAGGTAGCCGATGTTCGCCACCAGCGGGATCAGCGGATGGATCAGCGCATGCTGACCGCCGAAGGCACGGACGCCGAATCCCGCAGCCACGAACTCGGTGTCGCTCAGCACAGCATGCACCCGCTTCGCTGCGCCGTCGTCGAGCCTTGTCTGTAGCGACTGCGCGACGCCGGGAGGTGCCCACAGCTCAAGAGCCTCGTCGGAGCGCAGTGCGGCAATCACGGCCTCCTCGTGCAGATGGTCGGCGTGCTCGTGCGTGATGAGGATCGCCTGCGCCCCTGCCAGGGCCTCCTCCACCTCCGAGAAGGATCCGGGATCGAACACCAGCACCGACCCCTCGCGTTCGAGCCGGACACAGGCGTGGGTGTACTTCGTCAGCTTCATACCCGTCAGAGTACAGCTGCGACGCTGATAATCTGGAGGAGGACCTGGTCCCGCCAACGTGCCAGCACCTTCGTTGAAAAGGACATCCCATGCCGCCCGATGCGGAGCAGCCCACCCGCCGGGGTTCCGAGCAGCGGGTGACCAAGCAGCGCCGCGCCGTGAGCGCGGCCCTGGACAGCCTCCCTGATTTCGTGAGCACCCAGGAACTGCACCGGGTCCTGCACGGCAGGGGCGAGTCGGTGTCCCTCGCCACGGCGTACCGGATCCTGCAGTCGATGGCCGACGACGGCCTTGTCGACGTCCTGCGCAACGGCGACGGCGAAGCCGTCTACCGGCGCTGTGAAGCCCCCCACCACCATCACCACCTGCTCTGCCGCAACTGCGGGCGCGCCGTTGAGATCGAGGCGCCGGCAGTGGAGCAGTGGGCCGCACGGACTGCGGCCGAATTCGGCTTCACCGAGGTGGCGCACACCGTGGAGATTTACGGGCTGTGCCGTGCGTGCTCCGCGCGGAAAGCCGCCGGCGCTGCCTGACCGGGTGTCAGCCGGGCCCACCGGCCAGTCAGCCAGAACTCCCGGCCGGTCAGCCTCTCAA
>NZ_KI914896.1:71897-91018 GCF_000520555.1 Arthrobacter sp. Br18
AGCCTCTCAACCAGGACTCCCGGCCGGTCAGCCTCTCAACCAGGCAGGACGGCGGCGGTGCGCGTGCCTGGACGAGCGCGCCCCCGGCGGCTCGCGACCACCCTGCAGGCCAGGTACAGGGCGAACGAAATGGTGGTGACATAGGGGCTGATCGGGATGCTGCCCCCCAATGCCAGGAGGATGCCGCCCACCACGGAGGTGCAGGCGAAAACGATGCTGAGCAGCACCACGACGCCGGGATGTGACGACACACGGAGTGCGGCGGCGGCCGGCGTGATGAGCAGGGCCAGCACCAGCAGTGCGCCTACCACCTGGATGGAGAGTGCCACCGCAACGCCGAGCAGCACCATGAAGGTGATGGACAGCCCCCGCACCGGCACCCCTCGGGCCTCGGCCAGGTCCGCATCGGCACTGGCGAAGGTGAGCGGCCGCCAGATGGCGACCAGCCCGGCCATCACGACGACGGCGCAGCCCACCAGCAGGTTCAGCTGCACCGCATCCACTGAAACGATCTGCCCCGTGAGGAGTCCGAACTTGTTGGCGGCCCTGCCCTCATACAGAGCCAGGAACAGGATCCCGAGGCCCAGGCCGAAGGGCATGACGACGCCGATGATCGAGTTCCGGTCCCGAGCCCGGATTCCCATGACCCCGAGCACCAGTGCGGCCAGGACCGAGCCGACCAGGGAGCCGAGCACCACGTTCGCGCCCACCAGCAGCGCGAAGGCGGCGCCGGCGAAGGACAGTTCGGCGATGCCGTGCACGGCGAAGGCGAGGTCGCGCATCATGACGAAAGTACCGATGAGACCGCCCAGCAGTCCCAGCACCGCCCCGGCGATCAGCGAGTTCTTCACCAGCGGCAGGAGCTCAGCGTAATTCTCGAAATTGAAGACAGCGCGGAGGAAATCCTGCAGGTCCATCTCAGTCCCCCGCGCCGTGGTGGTGGTGGGTGGTGGCATCGGGCAGTCCCACCACGATGATTCGGCCATCGTGGTGGAGCACCTCGACCGGGCTGTCATACAGCTCGGAAAGGACCTCGCTGGTCATGACGTCCTGCGGGGCACCCACGCGGAACCGGCCGTTCGCCAGATACAGCACGCGGTCCACATAGTCGATGACCGGGTTGATCTCATGGGTGACGAAGACCACCGCGCTGCTCTTGACGTGGCACTGCCGGTTGATCAGCGCGCTCACTGCCTGCTGGTGGTGCAGATCAAGGGACAGCAGCGGCTCGTCGCACAGCAGGAGGTGCGGTTCCGTGGCCAGCGCCTGCGCCGCACGCAGCCTCTGCTGCTCGCCGCCGGAGAGCCTGCCCACCGGGGCATCGGCGTATGCGGACGAGCCGACCTCGGCCAGGAGGGCATCGACCTGTGCGGTGTGGGTGCTGTTCCGAAGCCTTAGGCCCCACCGGTGGCCGTCCAGCCCGAGCCCCACGAGGTCGCGCGCCCGCAGCGGCGTTTCCGGCGGGAAGGACTTCTGCTGGGGAATGTAGCCGATGCGGCGGCTGCCCCGCTGGATCCGCCGGCCCTCGATCAGGGCTGTTCCGGCATCGAGGGACTGGAGGCCCAGCAGAACCTTCAGGAGGCTCGTCTTGCCGGAACCGTTCGGGCCAAGGACCGCGAGGAATTCACCCGGCAGGATGTCGAGGTCCAGTCCGCTCCACAGGGTGCGGGTGCCGAAGGAAAGGGATGCATTCCTCAGGCTCACCACGGGTGTGGTCACGGCTTCTCCAGGTCGAGTGGGCTGCAGGGTGGGCAGGTAGCTCATGCGGTACTACTCTCAGGGGTTGAACGCTCAGGGGTTAAACGCCGTCAGCCGCCGCGCTGTGACTTCTCAGTCAATCACAGCGCGGCGGCAGGGACGCACACATGCAGGACGCGGTCCAGCGGAATTCCCGGGAGGTCAGGCTCCCGCGGCTGCCGCAACGTTTGCGGCGTTCGCCGTCATCCACGAGAGGAAGTCCTCGCCGTCGGGCAGCGTCTCGGTGAAGGTCACCACCGGTACTCCGGCGTCCTCGGCCGCGGCCCGAACGGACTGTGTCTGCGGTCCTTCCGTCTGATCGTTATAGGCGAGAAATTTTACCGACCCGGAGGCGACGAGGGTCTGCATCTCATCGAGGACGGCTACCGGTACATCGGTTTCCTCCTCGATGGCCTCGCTGTACCCGGACGGCGTGATGTTGGCGAATCCGGCTGCCTCGAGCAGGTAGACCGGCACGGGCTCGGTCACCGCGATGTCTCCCCCGCCGCCCGTCGCGGTGTCGGCCAGGGAATCCTCGATGCCGCCCAGTTCCTCCTTGAATGCTGCTGCGCGCTCCTCGTAGTCCCCGGCATTGGCTTCATCGAGGCCGGCGAGCTTTCCGGCGATCGTGTCGGCGAGGCTGGACATCACCGGAAGGTTGTACCAGACATGCTCGTTGAAGGACCTGTGTCCGTGCTCCTCCTCGGCGTGCTCCTCCTGCGCACCCTCAAGGCCCGAGACGCCGACAGCGCTGATGATCACGTCGTGGTCAATCTCCGTTTCGTCGGCCAGCCGGTGCAGGAATGGATCGTACCCTCCGCCGTTCTCAATCACAAGATCGGCCTTCGAGACAGCAAGCTTGTCCTGGACCGTGGCCTCGTATGAGTGCGGATCCTGGCTCAGGCTGGTCACGATGGCCGTGACCTCGACGTCGTCCCCGCCGATCGCCTCCACGATGCTCCCGTAGACATTGGTGCTCGTCACCACCTGGAGCGGCCCGTCGTTGGATCCCTCGGCGGTGCCGGCTTCTGCACTGGGCTCGGTGCCGCAGGCGGTCGCCGACAGGGCTAGGAGTGCGACGCCGGCCAGGAGTCGGGTGGGTCGCGCAAATCCGCGGTGCATGGAAGCCTCAATCACTGTTATTGATAATGGTTTGGATTAGTAATAAGAGTCTAATCCTAACGCGAATCATTCGCAAAGAGGAACTTTTTTTCTTCCATCGGCCCTGGTTCATCTGCCACGCGGCCCTGGAGGACTTCAGCGGGACAACCGCGCGTCGGGCTCGGAAACGCCCTCACCTGACCTGCGCGCACCCTGGTTCTGGGTCACGTCCCGGATCTCGCCGATCAACTGCTCGATGACGTCCTCGAGGAACAGCACCCCCCGTGTCTCGCCGTCGGGACCTAGCACCCTCGCCAGGTGCGAGCCGGTTCTCTGCATGACCGTCAGCGCGTCCTCAATCCCGTCCTGCAGATTGAGGTTGGCGAGCGTGCGCACCTTGTTCTCCGTGATCGGCTTCGAGTACATCGCCTGGGGCAGGGACATGATGTCCTTGAGATGTATGTAGCCCGTGAGGTTGTTCCGCTCGTCAATGAGGACGAACCGCGAGAATCCGGTGCGACCCACCGTCCGTTCGAAGTCCTCGGGGGTGGCATCAGTCCTCATCGTCACCAAGTCGGCGAGCGGGACCATCGAGGTTTCTGCCGTTTGCCCGGAGAATTCGAGCGCGCCCGTGATGAGTCCCGATTCGTCGTCGACCAAACCGCTCCTGGTGGATTCCTCGACGATCGACTGGACTTCCTCGAGGGTGTAGGTCGAGGAAACCTCGTCCTTGGGCTCGACGCGCATGGCCTTCAGGATGTGGTTCGCCAGCCAGTTCAGGGTTCCGATCACGGGATTGACCAACCGTGCGATCAGCACCAGCGGCGGCGCCAGCAACAGCGCGGCCTTGTCCGCCACCGACACCGAAATGTTCTTCGGCACCATCTCGCCGAAAGTGACATGCAGGAAGGTCACGAGCAGCAGCGCGATGCCGAACGCGATTCCATCGGCAAACCCTGCCGGGATTCCTACGGCCTCGAACGGCACCACCAGCAGGTGGTGGATGGCCGGTTCGGCCACCTGGAGGATCAACAGGGAGCACACGGTGATTCCCAGCTGCGCACAGGCGAGCATGAGGGAGACATGCTCCATGGCCCACAGAGTGGTTCGGGCACGTTTCGACCCCGCATCGGCCAGGGGTTCGATCTGGCTGCGGCGCGCCGACATGATGGCGAACTCGGCGCCGACGAAGAACGCGTTGCCCATCAGGAGCACGATCAGCCAGAGGATGCCTGCCCAGTCGCTCATCGCCTACCTTCCTTGACCGCGGTGCTTCCGGAATGTCCCGCAGCGGCTGCACCACCACGCGGCTGTGCTGCCTTGTCACGCGGTACTGGGTGCCCACCCGGGTGTTCCGAGACACCGGATGCGCCGGTGCCGCCCGTTCGGCCTGCGCCATCAGGCCCATCCGGTGCTGACGGGATGAAACGGACGCGGTCGATCCGACGGCCGTCCATGCGCTCGATCTCGAGGACGCCGTTCTCGACCTCCACTCGGTCGCCCACCAGGCCCAGGCGCCCGAGTTCGGACATCACGAAGCCGCCGATCGTTTCATACCCGGCTTCATCAGGCACCACGAGCAGTGGAATCTGCTCGCTGACCTCATCCGGACGCAGGAGTGCGGGGAAATACCAGTCCCCGGTGGCACTCTGCAGCACCCCGGGCTTGAGCTTGTCGTGTTCGTCAGCGACCTCGCCCACGATCTCCTCGACCAGGTCCTCGAGAGTGGCCACTCCGGCCGTACCCCCATACTCGTCGAGAACCACCGCGAGCTGCAGGTTCGCGTCGCGCAGTTCGCGCAGCAGGGAGTCGAGGTGCACTGTTTCAGGCACCCGCAGCACCTCGGTCATGATCGTGCCGGCCGGAAGATTGGCCCGCCGGTCGCGCGGCACCGCCACGGCCTTCTTGACATGGACGACGCCGCGGATGTCGTCGGTGGACTCACCGATCAGCGGGAAGCGCGAGTACCCGGTGCGCCTGGCCAGTTCGACGACGTCGGCCACTGTCTGCTCGGAATCTATCGTTTCCATTCGGATCCGGGGAGTCATGACGTCAGCGGCAGTGCGTTCCGAGAACGCGAACGTCCGCGCCAGGAAATTCGCCGTTCCGGCATCGAGGGTACCCATCTCCGCGGAGCGGCGGACCAGCGAGGAAAGCTCGGAGGGGGTGCGCGCACCCGAAATCTCCTCCTTCGCCTCAAGGCCGAAGATATTCAGCACCCGGTTCGAGAATCCGTTCAGCACGATGATCGCGGGCTTGAACACTGCGGTGAAGACGAGCTGGGGCCGTGCGAGGGCAAGGCCCACCTGGAACGGCAGGGAGATCGAAAGGTTCTTCGGCACCAGCTCGCCGATCAGCATCGACAGCAGCGTCGCGAGGGTCATGGCGATGACGATGGACACCGTTGCGACGGCGGGTTCGGAAAGCCCCAGCCCGCTCAGCGGCCCTTGAAGCAGGCGCGCGACAGAGGGTTCCATGACGTATCCCGTCAGGAGCGTCGTCATGGTGATGCCCAACTGGCAGCTCGAGAGCTGGGTCGACAGGGACTTCAGGCACCTCAGGAGTGGTTCCGCTCTCGTGTCGCCCGCGTCGACCGCCCGCTGCACGTACGTCTGGTCGAGCGCCACCAGGGAGAATTCGACGGCGACGAAGAAGCCTGTTCCCAGGACCAGCAGGACTCCCGCTGCTAGATAGATCCACTCCACTGCAGGGTCACCGCCCGGTCAGTTCTGCGCACTCCGGGTCTGGAGGGCTCCGAAAGCTGGGGCGCACCGGGGTCGCCGCCGGTTGCGGGGGCGAACCCTTCGCTTCTCGTGACGCTGCAGGGATGACGGTGGGCATGTGGTCGGGGTTCACCGGCTCGAGGCGCAGGCTTTCGGCTGGACGAACGGAGGTTCATCGTCACCGCATGCCTCGCAGGCCGGCCCCTGGATGGGCTGTCCATAAGGCCTACAGCTTACCCGAGCTTCCCCGCGCCACTCACCTTTTGGTCTGACGGGTGAAGCACTTGCGGCAGCGGGTGAAGCACGTGGGCCGGCACTTCGCAGATACGCCGGTGGAATTGACGGCCTACCAACTCTGCTGGAGCGGCCGGCCCTCCTCGTAACCCGCAGCGGACTGGACACCCACCACTGCGCGCTCATTGAACTCCCGCAGCGACCGGGCACCCGCGTAGGTCATGGAGCTGCGCACCCCGGCAGTGATCGAATCCAGCAGATCCTCGACCCCCGGCCTCGCCGGGTCGAGGTACATCTTCGACGTCGAGATACCCTCCTCGAAGAGGCCCTTCCGGGCGCGCGCAAACACGTCCTCGCGGCGCGTGCGGTTCTGCACCGCGCGCGCGGACGCCATGCCGAAGCTTTCCTTGTATTTCCGCCCGTTGCTGTCGGTCTGCAGGTCGCCGGGGCTCTCATAGGTCCCGGCGAACCAGGAGCCGATCATGACCTGGCTGGCCCCTGCGGCAAGCGCCAGGGCAACGTCGCGCGGGTACCGCACGCCGCCGTCGGCCCATACGTGTGCTCCCAGGTCGCGGGCGGCCTCCGCGCACTCGTAGACCGCGGAGAACTGGGGGCGCCCGACGGCGGTCATCATGCGCGTGGTGCACATGGCGCCCGGGCCGACACCCACCTTGACGATATTGGCACCGGCCTCCACCAGGTCCCGGACCCCGTCGGCGCTCACCACGTTCCCGGCGACGATCGGTACGTGCGCATCCAGGCTCCGGACTGCCTTGAGGGCGTCGAGCATCTTGCGCTGGTGCCCGTGGGCTGTGTCCACGACGAGGACGTCGACGCCGGCTGCCAGCAGGGCCGACGCCTTCCCCTCGACGTCGCCGTTGATTCCGACTGCCGCAGCCACGCGGAGGCGGCCTTCTGCATCCACCGCAGGATCGTAGATCGTCGAGCGCAGCGCCCCGGTCCGGGTGATGACGCCCTGCAGCACGCCGCCCTCGCCCGTGACGGGAGCAAGTGGAACGTCGGCGCCGTCCAGCTCCTCGAAGGCCTGCTGGAGCGCGCGGGCCGGATCGGCATCGAAACGTACCGCGTCGATGGGGGAAGGAGCATCCCTCATGACTGCCCCGAGGGAGGCAAACCGGTCCACCCCCTCGCAATCGGCAGCGCGCACGATCCCCACACACCGGCCGGCGTCGTCCACCACCACCACTGCCCCGTGGGCGCGCTTCTGGATCAGATGGAGCGCATCGATCACCGTGTTCCCCGGCTGCAGCTTCAGCGGCGTCTCGAAGACGGGGTGCCTGCTCTTGACCCACTTCGTCACCTCGGCGATGACCTCTGACGGGACGTCCTGGGGCAGGACGGCGAGACCGCCGCGCCGGGCCACGGTCTCCACCATGCGGCGGCCGGTCACTGCCGTCATGTTCGCGACGACCAGGGGAATGGTGGTCCCTGTGCCGTCGTTCGTGGCCAGGTCCACGTCGAACCGGGAGACTACCTCCGATGCGGACGGCACGAGGAACACGTCCGAGTAGGTCAGGTCTGTGGTGGGCTGATTGATGAAGCGCATGTTTTTCTCCCGGCGGTCGAGTACCGCAGAGAAGTATAGTTTGTGCGATGCCTTCCCGCCGAACCGTGCGCACCGGACGGCGTGGCGTGCGACACGCGCGATTGGCTTGTTGCGAAGTCCTGTCACTAGACTGGGACAGGGTCCTCCACCGGTTGCTCAGGCCGGGATTACCGACCACACCGCGCTCAGGGCAACTTACGGAAGAGGCGTATACCACGTGCCAGACCAAACTAGCCACCGTCTACCTGAAGAATTCGGCGGAAACGAGTGGCTCGTTGACGAACTCTACGAGCAGTTCCAGAAGGACCGGCACTCGGTCGACAAGAAGTGGTGGAGCCTGTTCGACTCGTTCGGTTCCGAAAGCCGGCATTCCGATGTAGACGGCACTGTAGGGCCGAGGAACGGCGAAGCCTCACCTGCGGAGGCTCAACCCGTGGAAGCTCCGGCGGTCCCTGAGAAGAAGCCCGCCGAATCCCGGCCGGCGACCCGCGAACTGCCCGTCGTCCGTGCCGAAGCCGACGCCCCGAAGGCGTCCGGGGAATCGCCCGCCTCAGCGCAGGAATCCGGCGCACCGCCTGTGCCGAAGGAACCTGCTGCGGCAGAACAGAAGCCTGCCACTCCGCCCATTCCCGCCCAGCTTCCCAAGTCGGCGCGCAATACGGACATGGACGAAAATGCGGTGAAGGTGCTGCGCGGCCCTGCGAAGGCCATCGCCACCAACATGGAGGCAAGCCTCACGGTTCCCACCGCAACGAGCGTGCGTGCCATCCCGGCAAAGCTCCTGATCGACAACCGCGTGGTCATCAACAATCACCTCGCCCGCGCCCGCGGCGGAAAAGTGTCCTTCACCCACCTGATCGGCTACGCGATCATCCGTGCTCTGGCGCAGTTCCCGTCACAGAACGTGTACTACGACGTCGTGGACGGCAAGCCCTCGTCGGTGCAGCCGGCGCACGTCAACTTCGGCCTGGCCATCGACATGCCGAAGCCTGACGGAACCCGCTCACTCGTGGTGCCGAACATCAAGAAGGCCGAGAACATGAACTTCTCGGAGTTCTGGCATGCCTACGAGGAACTCGTGAAGAAGGCGCGCGGCGGAAAGCTCGGCGCCGACGACTACGCCGGCACCACCGTCTCCCTCACCAACCCGGGCGGCATCGGGACCGTCCACTCCGTCCCCCGCCTCTCCAAGGGCCAGGCCTGCATCATCGGCGCGGGCGCGCTCGAATATCCTGCGGCCTTCCAGGGCTCCAGCGACAAAACCCTGGCCCGGCACGCCATCAGCAAAACCATCACCCTGACCTCCACCTACGACCACCGTGTTATCCAGGGTGCCGGCAGCGGCGAGTTCCTGCGGATCATCCACCAGCTCCTGCTCGGAGAGCAGGGTTTCTACGACGAAATCTTCGAGTCCCTGAGGATCCCGTACGAGCCGGTGCGCTGGAGCGTCGACATCCAGGTCGATCCGATGGACGAGATCAACAAGGTGGCGCGCATCCAGCAGCTCATCCACGCCTACCGGGTGCGGGGCCACCTGATGGCGGACACGAACCCGCTGGAGTATGTTCAGCGCAAACATGCTGATCTCGACGTCAAGACCCACGGCCTGACGCTGTGGGACCTCGACCGCGAATGGCCAACCGGCGGCTTCGGCGGCAAGCCCCTGCTGAAGTTCCGCGACATGCTCGGCGTGCTCCGCGACGCCTACTGCCGCACGACGGGCATCGAATACATGCACATCCAGGATCCTGTGGAGCGCCAATGGTTCCAGGATGAGCTCGAGCATCCGTATTCGAAGCCGAGCCGGGAGGAGCAGCTGCGCATCCTGCACAAGCTGAACTCCGCCGAGGCGTTCGAGACCTTCCTCCAGACGAAGTTCGTGGGTCAGAAGCGCTTCTCCCTCGAAGGTGGCGAATCGCTGATTCCATTGCTTGATGCCGTCATCTCGGGAGCAGCGGATGACGGACTCGACGAGGTCGCCGTCGGGATGGCGCACCGCGGACGCCTGAATGTGCTGACCAACATCGCCGGTAAGACCTATGCGCAGGTCTTCCGTGAGTTCGAGGGCACCCAGGATCCGCGCTCCGTGCAGGGCTCGGGTGATGTGAAGTACCACCTGGGAACGGAGGGCACCTTCACCTCCGACGCCGGCAACGAGACGCGCGTCTACCTCGCAGCCAATCCCTCGCACCTCGAAGCGGTGGATCCGGTGCTCGAGGGCATCGTGAGGGCCAAGCAGGATCTCCTCGACCAGGGCGATGCCTTCCCCGTCCTCCCGATCCTCATCCACGGCGACGCCGCCTTCGCCGGCCAGGGGGTAGTTGCCGAGACGCTCAACCTGTCGCAGCTGCGGGGTTACCGCACGGGCGGCACCATTCATGTGATCGTCAACAACCAGGTGGGATTCACGACGTCGCCCACGTCGTCGCGGTCGTCGGTGTACTCGACCGACGTGGCGAAAATGGTGCAGGCGCCGATCTTCCACGTCAACGGCGACGATCCCGAGGCGGTGGTCCGCGTGGCGCAGATGGCGTACCAGTTCCGCCAGCGCTTCAACAAGGATGTCGTGATCGACATGGTGTGCTACCGCCGCCGCGGCCACAACGAGGGCGACGACCCCTCGATGACGCAGCCGATGATGTACAACCTCATCGAGGCAAAGCGCTCGGTTCGCAAGCTCTACACCGAGGCACTGATCGGCCGCGGTGACATAACCCAGGAAGAAGCCGAGCAGGCTCTGCGCGACTATCAGGAGCGCCTCGAGCGGGTCTTCGCGGAAACCCATGCCGCGCAGACCTCGCCGATCCCGGTGGTGACCAGGGATCCCGCTGCCGTCTCGAACATCGAACGGCCCTTCGCCCAGCAGTCGGATGCCGGTACCGGCAGTCCGGCGACCACCGCCATCTCTCCGGAAACCCTCGCGCATATCGGCAAGGCCCATACCAGCATTCCCGAGGGCTTCACCGTGCACCCGAAGCTCAAGGCACTGCTCGACAAGCGCGAGCAGATGTCACGCGAGGGCGGCATCGACTGGGGATTCGGCGAGATCGCCGCCTTCGGATCGCTCCTTTTGGAGGGTGTGCCGGTGCGCCTCGCGGGCCAGGACACCCGACGCGGAACCTTCGTGCAGCGCCACGCCGTGTTCCACGACCGCGCCACCGGCGAGGAATGGCTCCCGCTGTCCGACCTGAGCGAGGGTCAAGCCAAATTCTGGATCTACGACTCCCTCCTGTCCGAATATGCCGCAATGGGCTTCGAGTACGGCTATTCGGTCGAACGCCCGGACGCGCTGGTGATCTGGGAAGCGCAGTTCGGCGACTTCGTGACCGGCGCCCAGACCATCATCGACGAGTTCATCAGCTCCGCCGAGCAGAAGTGGGGCCAGCGCTCTTCGCTGGTACTGATGCTTCCGCATGGCTACGAGGGCCAGGGGCCCGACCATTCGTCGGCGCGGATCGAACGCTTCCTGCAGATGTGCGCCGAGGAGAACATGGTGGTCGCCAACCCCAGCAGCGCGGCGTCGCACTTCCATCTCCTTCGGCGTCATGCCTACAGCCGCCCACGGAAGCCGTTGATCATCTTCACGCCCAAGCAACTGCTGAGGCTGAAGGCAGCGGCGAGTTCGGTGGAGGACTTCACCGAGGGCAACTTCCAGCCGGTGATTCCCGACAGCCTCGACACGCCGGCCAACGACGTCGAACGGGTGATCCTGGTGTCGGGCCGCCTGTACTACGACCTGCTGGCCGCACGCCAGAAGAGTGATGACCAACTGACTGCGATCGTGCGCGTGGAGCAGCTGTACCCGCTGCCCCTCGACGGGATCACCGAGGCACTGGATACCTACCCGAACGCCGAAGTGGTGTGGGCCCAGGATGAGCCCGCCAACCAGGGCCCGTGGCCGTTCATCGGCCTGAACCTTCCCCAGCAGCTGGACCGCAAGGTACGGCTCGCTTCGCGTCCCGCGTCTGCAGCGACGGCCACCGGTTCGGCGAAACACCACGCAGTGGAGCAGGACCTCCTGATCCGCAAGGCGTTCGGCCGGAAGTAATCCGCGCATCCGTATGATGTTGGGTGGGGCTCCGGCCCCACCCAACACGTTTAAGCAGCTCAGTCCTGCACCCAACACGACCAGTAAACCGAGGGACCAGTGGAACAACGCAGAATCCGGCTAGCAGCAGTGGGCGACGAACTCTTGGCGGGACTGGGCGACCCGCGCGCGCTTGGCTGGTTCGGACGCGTCATGGCACGCACGGCGCCGGACAACGTGCCCGTGGAGTCCTATACCCTCGCGGCGCCCCAGGAGGGAACGGAGTCCCTCGCCAACCGCTGGCTCCAGGAAGTGGGGCGCCGCTTCGACGACGGCTTCGAGAACCGCCTTGTCATCGGTCTCTCCGATCGCGATCTCGACCTTGAACTGTCGACGGCCCGCAGCAGGCTGAACCTGGCGAACATCCTTGACGGTGCGGCTCACATGAGCGTCAAGGCACTTGTCGTGGGCCCCCCGCCCGGGCTCGATGCCGAACGGAACCGGCGCCTCGCCGACCTTTCGAACGCCTTCGCCGACGTGACCACCCGGCGCAAGCACGTATACGTGGACACCTTCACGCCGCTCCTGGCACACGAGCAGTGGCGGAACGACCTCGCCTCCAACGGCGGAGGCCCCGGGCAGGCAGGCTACGGACTGATGGCCTGGCTTGTGCTGCATCGCGGCTGGTACCAGTGGCTGGAGATACCCGCCTCCGAATAGGAGCTGCATTCCGGACCCCTTCTGCCCCATCGTTACCAAACGGTGACAATGTTACCGAGTGGTAACGAATGGGTTATAAATCGTTCACTGGGTGTCCGAAGGCAACGATGTCTGGTTATGCTGTGGGAAGTGTGATTGCCGTCACGGTGGCAATCCGCTCCAGCGGGGCTGATGACCGGTCCCGTGCGCCTCTAGCACAGTAAGGAAATCGAATGCGTAACAAGCGCACAATGTCGCTCGCGGCTCTCTCCATTGGAGTGCTCATGCTGAGCGCCTGTGGATCTGCGGGCGGAACCGCGGACGCCCCCGCGGAGAGCGGCGGCGAGGAAAGCCTTGCTTCCACGATCAACATCGCGATCAGCCAGGCACCAACCGCCTACAACGGCAACACCGCCAGCACCAACGCCGTCTACAACACCTACGTCGACAACCTGACGTCAAGCGCCTTCGCAGCGTTCAGCGCCAGTGGCAACCTGGAGGCCAACGAGGAGTTCGGCACCTACGAGAAGACCAGCGACGACCCGCTGACCGTCAAGTACACCATCAACGAAGATGCTGTGTGGTCCGACGGTACGGCCATCGACTACGACGACATCCTGCTGACCTGGGCCACTGCCTCCGGAACCCATCCCACCGGCGAGACGGACGCCGAGTCGGGTGCCGAAACCGACCTCTTCCTGACGGCCTCCACCAACGGTTTCGCACAGATGGAGATGATCGAGGGCGAGCCCGGCGCCAAGGAATTCGAGGTTGTCTTCACAGAGCCCTATGCGGATTGGGAAGCCCTGTTCACCACCGGAGTGATCATGCCTGCGCACATCGCCGCCGAGCAGGGTGGAATGTCCGCTGAGGGCGACGGCACGGAGCTCGTCGAGGCCATCCAGGCGAAGGACATTGCCGCGCTGACTCCCGTCGCGGAATTCTGGAATACCGGTTGGGCTTACGAGGCCGACCTCCCGAGCCTCCCGGACACCGCACTCCTGCCCTCTTCCGGCCCGTACAAGCTGGACAATGCGACGAACGGCACCCTCACGCTCGTCAAGAACGACCAGTACTGGGGCGAAGAGCGCGCCGGCAAGACGGACACCGTCGTCTTCAAGACCATCGTGGACGAGGAAGCCGTCCAGGCACTCCAGAACGGCGACGTCGACATCATCGATCCGTCCAGCCCCACTGTGGATACGAAGGCAGCACTTGAGCAGATCGGTGAGACCATCTCGGTCGATACTGGGGAATCGCTCACCTTCTCGCACATCGACCTCGACCAGCGTCCCGGCGCCGTCTTCGAAGACGTCAAGGTCCGCCAGGCCTTCGACGCGTGCGTGCCCAAAGCCGACATGGTCGACAAGTTCGTGACGCCGATCGAGCCCGCGGGCTCGGTCATGAACCTCCACGAGTACCAGCCCGCGCAGGAGGACTACCAGACCGTCCTCGACGGCGCTCCGGCAGCGCAGGGCGACGGCGTCGCCGACATCGAAGGCGCCAAGGCCCTGCTGGCCGAAGCCGGCAAGACCGAGCCCGTTCAGGTCTCGCTGATGTTCGCATCGACGAGCCAGCTCCGCGCCGACATGGTTGCCCTCGTCAAGGACTCCTGCGACAAGGCAGGCTTCGAGATCATCCCGCAGCCCGAGGCCGAGTGGAGCGCCAAGCTCTCGCAGCCCGGAGCCTGGGACGCGGTAGTCTTCGGCTGGGCCGGATCCGGCCTCGTCGCTTCCGGTGAGTCCATCTACGTCTCCGGCGGTGAGCAGAACTTCGGTGGCTACGCCGACGAAGAGGTAGACCGCCTGTGGGGAGAGATCGTCACCAACACGGACGCCGAGAAGGTCATCCCGCTCAAGACGGACCTCGAACAGCGCCTCGCCGAGACACAGTACAACGTGGTTTTGTACGCGAATGCTGACATCATCGGCTACTCCTCGAAGCTCGAGGGCGTGGAACTGAACCCGACGCAGACCGGCATCACCTGGAATGCCTACAGCTGGACCAAGCAGAACTGATTGCACGTTCCGGATAAAGCATAAGGACGGGCAGGCCCTCGGGCCTGCCCGTCCCTGTGCCCGGCACTTCTCCAGCCTGCACCGTTTCCTAGGAGCCCCTCCGTGTTCTACTTCATCGCCAAACGAACCATCATCTCTTTCTTCATCATGCTTGCAGCCACCACGCTGATGTACTTCCTCACCATTTCGTCGGGCGATCCCTTCGAGGACCTGGGTGAGACGAGCGGCCCCGAGAAGGCCGCCACGATCGCCGCCCGCACCGCTGCCATGAATCTCGACGTCCCTCCCCTGATGCGCTACTTCCTGTGGCTTCAGGAGGTGGGCTACTGCCTCGTCCCGGGCGGCGTCTCCTGCACCCTCGGCCAGGACCGAACCGGCGCAGCGGTCCTCCCCCAGCTCGAGAATGCCATCGGGTCCACGCTCCGCCTCGTGGTCGTGGCCACGGTCATTGCGCTGGTGGTCGGCGTGATCGTCGGCATCGTCACCGCCATCCGTCAGTACACCACCTTTGACTACTCGATCACCTTCCTCTCCTTCGTGCTCTTCTCCCTCCCGCTGTTCTGGCTCTCGACGCTCCTCAAGCAGTACCTGGCGATCGATCTCAATACGTGGCTGGCGAATCCGCAGTTCTCCTACGCGGCAATCATTGCCATCGGGGTAATAGCGGGCCTGATCTGGGCGTTGGTCATCGGTGGAGACCGCCGCAGGCGCGGTACCGTTTTCGGCATTGCGGCCTTCGCTACCGCCTTCGGCCTGTGGCTGCTTCTTGTCACGGGATGGTTCGTGACGCCGGGCCTCGGCCCTGTCGGAATGCTCGTTTCCGCAGCAGCGGTCGCCTTCCTCTGGACCGCCCTGCTCGCCGGTTTCCGCCGCCGGAAAATTCTGTACGCCGCCCTTGCCGCTGCGGCGGTCAGCTACGCGGCCTACCTCGTGTCGATTCCCCTGCTCACCGATCCCAGCTGGCTCACTGTTCTGTTGCTGATCGCCGGAGCGGTGGCGGTCGCCTATGGAGTGGGCGGCGTCGTCGGCGGGCAATACCGCCAACACGCAGCACGTATTTCAGCCGTGATCGCCGTGAACATGGCCCTGCTGATCTTCCTGGATCGGCTGCTGCAGGCCTACCCGACGCTGTCGGCTAAAGGGGGAGGCCGGCCGATTCCGACGACGGGGTCCCAGTCGGCGAACCTCACCGGCACTTTCTGGGAGGTCAACCTCGACTTCGCGCTGCATCTGGTCCTTCCGACGATCGCGCTGACCCTGATCTCCTTCGCCACCTACACGCGCTACACCCGCGCCAGCCAGCTCGACGTCATGAACCAGGACTACATCCGTACCGCGCGGGCCAAGGGCCTGAGTGAACGAACCGTCCTTGTCAAGCACGCATTCCGCAACGCAATGATCCCCATCACCACGCTGATGGCGTTCGACTTCGCCGGCGTCCTTGGCGGCGCAGTGATCACCGAACAGGTCTTCGGCTGGAACGGAATGGGCAAGATGTTCATCGACGGAATCAGCGCTGTGGACCCCGGGCCTGTGATGGCATTCTTCCTGGTGGTGGGCACGGCCGCGGTGCTGTTCAATATGCTCGCGGACATTGCCTACGCCTTCCTCGATCCCCGCATCACGCTGAGCTAGGAAAGAATCATGAGTAAACATGCAGACCAGTCCGGCGATTCGCGGGCACAGGTTGAACTGTCCGAGACGACTCTCCTGACCCAGGACACCGATATCTCGACCAGCGCTCCCACCCGGGCGCAAACGAACCGCATCCAGACCAGCAGGATCCAGACCACCGAGGCGAAGAGCCAGGGGAAACTCGTGCGCGAGCGTTTCCTCCGGCACAAGGGCGCCCTTGCAGGCATGGCGCTGCTGCTGCTGATCGTCCTGCTCTCCTTCAGCTCCATCGGCTTCGCAGGGCTTCCCGGGTGGTGGAACAAGGACTACGACGTCCTCGCCGCACGCTTCAATGAGGGCAGGCCGACGCTCACCCTCTGGCCGTTCAGCCTCGGAGAGCACCCCTTCGGCCAGGACGTCCTCGGCCGCGACTATTTCGCGCTGACCATGCGCGGCATCCAGACCTCTCTGATCATTGCGTTCATCGTGGGGCTGGTGGCCATGGTCATCGGCACCACCGTCGGAGCGGTCGCGGGTTACTTCCGGGGATGGACCGAGGCGTTCCTCATGCGGATCACCGACGTCGTCATCACCATTCCCACGGTCGTCATCGCGGCCGTGGTGGCTGGCATTGTCGCCAAGCAGGGCATCGTCCCGTTCGCGATCTTCCTCGGGCTCGTCACCTGGACGGGCCTCGCCCGGCTGGTCCGTGGTGAGTTCCTGTCCCTCCGGGAGAAGGAGTTCGTGGAATCGGCCAAGTCGGTCGGCGCGAGTTCGGGCCGGATCATCTTCCGCCACATCCTGCCCAATACGGTCGGCGTCATCATCGTCTCGACGACACTCGCCATCTCAGGAGCGATCCTGCTCGAGACCGCCCTCAGCTACCTCGGCCTGGGCGTCGTCTCGCCGGACACCTCGCTCGGCAAGGCCATCAACGACAACCGCTCGGCGCTGACCGTGCGCCCCTGGCTGTTCCTGTGGCCGGGCGCTTTCATCGTTGCCATTGCACTCGCAGTGAACTTCATCGGGGACGGCCTCCGCGACGCCTTCGATCCCAAGCAGACAAGGATCAAGCAATGAGCGCTTCCGAAGCCGGCCTCGTCCTCGACGACGACGCCGCACCAGCGAGGGAAGGAGCGATCCTCTCCGTCTCCGGCCTCGGTGTCGAGTTCAGCGTCGATGATGAGTGGATCATGGCCGCCGAGGACGTGTCCTATGAGATCCACCCGGGCGAGATCCTCGCGATCGTCGGCGAGTCGGGCTCAGGGAAGAGCATGTCCTCCATGGCACTGCTCGGCCTCCTGCCCCGCAATGGGCGTTCCACCGGCAGCGCAAAGATGCTCGGCAAGGAACTCATCGGGGCGCCGCAGAACGTTCTGCGGCGCATCCGCGGCAATGACATCGCCATGATTTTCCAGGAGCCGATGACGGCGCTCAACCCCGTCCTGACGGTCGGGGAGCAGATCCGTGAGGCTGTTGAGCAGCACACTGAAGCCTCGCCTGCCCAGGCCAAACGCCGGGCCATCGAACTCCTGGCGATGGTCGAGATTCCCGAGCCGGAGAAGCGGTACGAATCCTATCCGCACCAGTTCTCCGGAGGACAGCGCCAGCGCGCCATGATCGCGATCGCGCTGGCCAACGATCCGATGCTGCTCGTGGCCGATGAACCGACCACCGCGCTCGATGTCACAGTGCAGGCCGAGGTTCTCGAGTTGCTGAGGCGGTTGAACAAGCGGCTCAACAGCGCGGTTCTCCTCATCACCCATGACATGGGCGTGGTGGCGGACCTCGCGGACAACGTGGTGGTGATGGAGCGCGGCCGCATCGTGGAGACGGCGCCCACCGCGGAGCTGTTCACCAACCCGCGGGAACCGTACACGCGTCAACTGCTCGATGCCGTTCCGCACCTCGGCTCCAAGGTGGGCGGTGTCCTGTCCGACATCGAGGTGGTGGACGGCGGAATTCGCATCCACGAGGAGTATGCGCGCGCGGCAGTGGCGAACCGGCAGACTCATCGGGACGCCGGCACTGTTCCTGCCCTCGAACTGGTGAACGTTGACATCGAGTACCCCGGACGGTTCCGGCAGGCGCCCTTCAAGGCGGTCAACGATGTCTCCTTCACCATCAACCCGGGTGAAGTCCTCGGTCTCGTGGGCGAGTCGGGGTCCGGCAAATCAACCATTGCCAGGGCCGTGACCGGTCTGATCAAGACCAGCGCCGGAAGCGTCACGATTGCCGGAACGGACATCACCAAGCTCTCCGCACGGAAACTCCTGCCGCTGCGCAAGAGATTCGCGATCGTTTTCCAGGACCCGGCCGCATCCCTGAATCCGAGGCTCTCCATCGGCGAGAGCATCGGCGAACCGATGTACCTCCACGAGAAACTGTCACGGCCCGATCTTGACAGGCGTGTCGGGGAACTACTGGAGGACGTGCAATTGCCCGTCTCCTTCCGTAACCGGTACCCGCACGAACTGTCGGGCGGGCAACGGCAACGGGTCGGCATCGCACGGGCGCTTTCGCTGCGGCCGGACCTGCTGGTGGCGGATGAGCCGACGTCGGCCCTCGACGTCTCGGTTCAGGCCAAGGTCCTCGAACTCCTCCAGGAACTCCAGCGCGAGCGGGGCTTCGCTTGCCTGTTCGTCAGCCACGACCTCGCCGTCGTTGAGCTTCTTGCAAGCCACATCGCAGTCCTCAACAAGGGCAGGCTGGTGGAACAGGGCACCACCGAACAGATCCTGAAGTACCCCACCGATCCCTACACCCGCCGCCTGCTGGCAGCAGCACCGGTTCCCGACCCCGTGGAGCAGGCGCGGCGCCGTGAGCAGCGCAACGCGATCCTCGCGGCGGGTGCCTCAGCGGACTAGTTCCCGCACTTCCAGACAGCTACTTTCAAACAGTCAAGGAATGAGCAGTCGCAGTGTGATGAAGACCTTCGGGCTGGGCTCTGTCAGGAGCCCGGGTCAGCCCGGAGGTCTTTGCTGTCCCTAGAAGCGACCACCCGGCCGCTCGTCAGGTTCGCCGTGAAGCTGCTGGCGGGCATCAACCGGTGGAGGAGTGCCCGGGCGAGCAATGGCCGCAGTAGCCGGGCGAGCAATCACCGCAGTAGCCGGGCGAGCAATCACCGCAGTACCCGGGTGAGCAATGGCCGCAGTGGCCGGTAGTTCGACGCGCGGCGCTCCGGTGTGGGGAAGGAGGGTCTCACCAGCGTCGGTGGTGTGTCGGTTTCACCCCTGGTGGCTCAGTCGGGAGCCCGACCCGTTGTGGGTCCTGACCGCCCAGCCCTGACCGCTCAGCCCTGACCGCCCAGCCCTGACGGGTCCGGGGGGAGGTCGGGGTGGTGTGTTTAGGTGGGGGTGGTGTGGGGGTGGGTGGTGTAGGTGCGGCCGGCGGGTGAGGTG
>NZ_KI914897.1:0-3252 GCF_000520555.1 Arthrobacter sp. Br18
AACCGGCCAAATGACTTGACGAACCAGATAGGGGCACCCCCCCCCACCGTTCGAAAGAATCCTAGCGGCGCGACCGAGTTGACGATGGTTTCCGGGTAGACATGCACGAAGTTGTGGCCCTGGCCGCCGTCACGTCCCCGGACGCCGCCGTCGGGCACGTGGAGGTCCTGTGTGTAGCAGGTTGCCGATGCTACGGACACCGGGATGCCCGCGAACGTCGACGACGACGAGAAGTGCAGGTGCCCGCCGATGATGAGGCGCACGTCCGAGCCCTCGACCACCTTGCGCAGGTGGTCCTGGTTCCGCAGTCCGGTCAGCACCGCGAGGTTCTGGATCATTGGAATAGGAGGGTGGTGCATTGCGAGGATGCTCCCTTCCGGCGCGGCGGTCGCCACTTCGGCGTCTTTCCAGCAATCGGAACCAGCTGCTTGAAGATCTCGAGCCCCACCCGCGTTCCGATCCCCCCCCCGGCGAGGATCACTCCTACAGTCCTCGCTCGGCTTGCCGTCCTGCCCGGCACCTTCCCTGGAAGAGCGTCATCGTGATTGACCATGATCCCACTCCGTTCCCATTCGATCCCTGGATTTAGTAAACGACCTGATGATGACCGTCGTACGCCAGAGTCATTTTGCCGAATACTGGGTCGTTTTTTTCCTTGCAGTTTGTGCGTTGTTCACCCCGTAGCTTCCCGGGCCTTTCCCTGCGTCCACGGGCCGGGACCAGCGGAATAGCGGGGGTGGGGAGCACCCACCCGGCAGCGGTAGCCTGTGAGGCATGGCGATCCGGGTGCTGGCCGTCGGCCGAAAACATGAGAGCTGGGTCCTCGAGGGGATCTCGCGCTACGAAAAGCGCCTCAAGAAGCCCTTCGACGTGACGTGGCAGCTTATTCCCCACTCATCCCGGGAGGGCGACCCGGCGCGGAAGGAGGAGTCGGAACGCCTGATCCCCAGACTCGCAGGCGATGACTTCGTGGTGCTGCTTGATGAGCGGGGGAAAGCAATCGACTCCCCCGCATTGTCGCGCACGCTGCTGCAGCCGCTGGAGCACTCGCGCGGCGTCACCGTCATCATCGGCGGGGCCTACGGCGTGGATGGGAGCGTACATGCCCGTGCCGACTTCGTGTGGTCCCTGTCCCCTCTGGTATTCCCCCATCAACTGGTCCGGCTCATTCTGGCGGAGCAGGTCTACCGGGCGCAGGAGATTGCCGGCGGCCGCTCGTACCACCACGACTAGCTGAGTCACACTAACCTCATGTGTAACAATTGCATCATCAAATCCCGAATTGCGGCTCTGCCGCATGGACCCGTGCGCACCCGCCCCTAGGGTGATGCTATGAATACCTTGCAGGTCATCCCGCGCCGCATCATGGCTGGAACAGCACTCGGCGCCGTCGTCTTCCTGGGCGCTTGCGGGACCTCGGGCGGGAGCGACCCCGAAGCGGCTGTCACGCCGGCGGTGTCCTCGAGCGGCGGAGCAACGACACCTGCATCAGCCGGGCCAAGCCCCGAGCCGACCGCTGAAGCGACCACTGAACCAACCACTGAACCGACCACCGAAGTGACCACTGAACCAACCACTGAACCGACCACGGAACCGGCCCCTGAGCCCAGTACCGGGCCGGCCCAGGCACCACTGGAAACTCCAGCCCCGACGTCGTCTCCGGACACCGCACCGACCCCTGCAGCCGCGGAAGCGGTGTCCGCCGGCACCTGCACCGCAGCGATGCTGACCGGCAGGATCGACACTGCTCCCGGCGCGGCTGCCATGGGCAGCGTCTACCGCTCGATCGTGCTGACCAACGTTTCAGCGGCCCCCTGTGACACCGCAGGCTTTCCCGGAGTTTCCGCCGTAGATGCCGCAGGCAACCTCATCGGCCTCCCTGCACACCGAGACGGCTCCCTCCTGACGGCACTCACCCTCGCTCCGGGGGCTTCCGCCGCGGCAACCCTCAAGCAGGGCAGTGGGCAGAACTATGGTGCCGACTGCGGCACGACGCCGGTGGCAGGGCTCCGCGTCTACCCGCCCGGCGCCACTGATTCCCTGGTGCTGGAGCAGCACCGTGAAGCGTGCTCGGCGACGTCGCTCGTCCTGATGACCGTGGGGACCCTGCAGCCCGCGCAGTAACCCGGCCGCTCGCGGCCCGGTCCCTCCTCCCCCCGTTACCCGACCGGGAAACGCGCGATGAGTCCAGGAATGTCAGTGCGCCGGGGGATGATGATCTCGTGACCGAGGTGCTTGAAAAATTCACCCCCGCTACCCACCAGTGGTTCGCGGGGGCCTTCGCCGCGCCCACTCCGGCCCAGGAGGGTGCCTGGAATGCCATCTCCGCCGGATCCAACGCCCTCGTGGTGGCTCCCACCGGTTCCGGCAAGACGCTGGCGGCGTTTCTCTGGGCGCTCGACCGGCTGATCGCGCGGGAGGAGCCCGCTGCTCCCGCCGCTGCGACCGCCGACGGAACCAAGCCCGGCAAGTTGCCGAAACGGACTACCCGCGTCCTCTACATCTCCCCGCTCAAGGCCCTCGGTGTCGACGTCGAACGGAACCTTCGGGCTCCCCTGATCGGCATCACCCAGACGGCGAAACGGCTCGGCCTTCCGGCGCCGTCCATCACGGTGGGTGTACGCTCCGGCGACACCCCGCAGGCGGAGCGCCGCTCCATGCTCACGCGCCCTCCGGACATCCTCATCACCACTCCCGAGTCGCTCTTCCTCATGCTGACGTCCAAGGCACGCGAGACGCTGCTGGAGGTGGACACCGTCATCCTCGACGAAGTCCACGCGGTGGCCGGAACCAAACGCGGCGCCCACCTTGCCGTGTCCCTGGCCCGGCTCGACGCCCTCCTCGACAAGCCCGTCCAGCGCATCGGCCTTTCAGCGACGGTGGAACCGAAGGAGACCGTCGCGCGCTTCCTGTCGGGCAACGCACCCGTCGAGATCGTCGCTCCGCCGTCGAAGAAGCAGTGGGACCTCACCGTCACGGTACCGGTCGAGGACATGACGGAGCTCGGCGGCGCTGCCTCCACCGACGACGACGGCGATGCCGCCCCGCAGGCGAGCATCTGGCCGCACGTCGAGGAGAAGATCGTCGACCTGATCGAGGCGAACCGCTCCACGATCGTCTTCGCCAACTCGCGGCGGCTCGCCGAGCGGCTGACGGCCAGGCTCAACGAGATCCACGAGGAACGCCGCGAGCGCGATGCAGTGTGGGCCGGTGCCGCAATGGAAGGCGGAGAAGCGGCGGACGAACCGTCCC
>NZ_KI914897.1:3352-5274 GCF_000520555.1 Arthrobacter sp. Br18
GTCCCGACCACCCGCCGAGGTGATGGCACAGGCCGGGCAGACCAAGGGCGGTGCAGCACTCCTTGCGCGCGCCCATCACGGGTCGGTGTCCAAGGACCAGCGCGCCTTCATCGAGGATGACCTGAAGTCGGGGCGGCTGCGGTGCGTCGTCGCCACCAGTTCCCTGGAACTCGGCATCGACATGGGTGCGGTCGACCTCGTGGTGCAGGTCGAGTCCCCCCACTCGGTAGCCAGCGGCCTTCAGCGCGTGGGCCGTGCGGGTCATCAGGTGGGCGAGGTCTCGCAGGGTGTGCTGTTCCCCAAGCACCGGGGTGATCTGGTGAACACCACGGTGACCGTGGAGCGCATGCTGGCCGGCCGCATCGAACCCCTCTACATTCCCACCAACCCCCTCGACATCCTCGCCCAGCAGACAGTCGCCGCGGCGGCCCTCGGAACCATCGATGTCGAGGAGTGGTTCGACGTCGTCCGCCGCTCAGCGCCCTTCGCCACGCTTCCGCGTTCCGCGTTCGATGCAACGCTCGACCTCCTGGCGGGCCGCTACCCCTCCGACGAGTTCGCCGAGCTGCGCCCCCGGATCATCTGGGACCGGGTGGAGGGCAGCATCACGGGCCGGCCGGGCGCCCAGCGTCTCGCCGTCACCTCGGGAGGCACGATCCCCGACCGCGGCCTGTTCGGGGTATTCCTGGTCGGGTCCGCGAGCGAGGGGCCGAAGGCGGGTGGCCGGCGGGTGGGCGAGCTCGACGAGGAGATGGTGTACGAATCGCGCGTGGGCGACGTATTTGCGCTCGGTGCGACAAGCTGGCGCATCGAGGAGATCACCCACGACCGCGTGCTGGTGTCTCCCGCCTTCGGGCAGCCGGGCAAACTTCCGTTCTGGAAGGGCGATTCGCTGGGCCGTCCCGTGGAGCTGGGACGGGCCCTCGGCGCCTTCGTCCGCGAGATGTCCGGTGCCACTGCCGAGAAAGCTCGGGAGAGGTGCGCCCGGATCGGCCTGGACGACTGGGCGTCCGGCAACCTCATCACCTACCTCACGGAGCAGCGCGAGGCCACCGAGGTGGTGCCCAATGACCGCACCCTTGTCGTCGAGCGCTTCCACGATGAACTGGGCGACTGGCGGGTTGTCCTGCACAGCCCCTTCGGTATGCCGGTCCATGCGCCGTGGGCGCTGGCGGTGGGCGCGCGGCTCCAGCAGCGCTATGGCCTGGACGGTTCCGCCATGGCCTCCGACGACGGCATCGTCCTGCGGGTGCCGCTGATGGACGACGAACCGCCGGGAGCGGACCTGTTCCTGTTCGATGCCGAGGAGCTCGACGCCATCGTGACGGCGGAGGTCGGCGGGTCGGCCCTGTTTGCCTCACGCTTCCGGGAGTGTGCCGCACGGGCGCTGCTTCTTCCGCGTCACAATCCGAGCAAGCGGACGCCCCTGTGGCAGCAACGCCAACGCTCGGCGCAACTGCTGGACGTCGCCAGGAAGTACCCGACGTTCCCGATCGTCCTCGAAACCGTCCGGGAGTGCCTGCAGGACGTCTACGACCTTCCGGCACTGAAGGAACTCGCGTCGTCCCTCGAACGGCGTGAGCTGCGGATGATGGAAGTGACCACGCAGCAGCCCTCCCCCTTCGCCCGCTCGATGCTGTTCGGGTACGTGGCGTCCTTCCTGTACGAGGGAGATTCCCCCCTCGCCGAACGCCGGGCCGCTGCTCTCTCACTCGACCCGACCCTGCTCAACGAACTGCTGGGGCGTGCGGAACTGCGCGAACTGCTCGACGCCGGTGTGATCGCCGAGACGGAGCGCGAACTGCAGCGACTGCGCCCGGATCGGTTGGCGCGCGGGCTGGAGGGCGTCGCGGACCTGCTGCGCCTGCTGGGGCCACTGACGGGCGGGGGGATTGCCGAACGGCTTGAGGAGCCGGTGGCCG
>NZ_AZSA01000276.1 GCF_000520555.1 Arthrobacter sp. Br18
AAGTCCGCGCCGCGTACCGTCTCGGCCATGTCCGGGTGCACCGGCCCTGGGTGACGGAACCTGGCATGTGGTTGCAGTACGACTTCGGCGACGGCCCGGTCATCGACGGTCGCAAGACGGTGTTGTTCGTGGCGTGGCTGGCGTGGTCCAGATTTCGGATCGTGATCGCTTTGCGGGACCGGACCGCGCCGAGCGTGTTCGCGGCACTGGATCGCACGTTCCGGACCATCGAGGGCGCTCCGACCTATGTGCTGACTGATAACGAGAAGACCGTCACGGTGTCCCACGTCGCGGGGGTGCCGGTGCGCAACCAGCAGACCGTGGACTTTGCCCGTCACTACGGTGTCACGGTGCTGACCTGCCAGCCGGCGGACCCGGCGTCCAAAGGCGGAGTGGAGGCCGCGGTGAAGCTGGCCAAGGCCGACATCGTGCCGAAGGACACGAACCTGCGGGCCGAGTACGCCTCGTTCACCGAGCTGGAGGCGGCGTGCGAGGCGTTCATGGATGAGGTCAACAACCGGGAGCACCGGGTGACCCGCCGGAAGCCTGCGGTGATGCTCATGGAGGAAGCACCCCGGTTGCATCGGGTTCCGGACACCGCCCACACTGTTGCGTTCGGGCTGTCCCGGGCCGTTCCGGAGAACACCCCGATGGTCACCTTCGAGAACGGCCTGTATTCCGTTCCCGCGCACCTTTTGGGCGCCCGCGTATTCGTGCGCAGTCACGGGATCGGAGCCGGCGAGCAGGTCATCGTCGTCCACGTCGGCTCGGACGGGCCGGTCGAAGTCGCCAGGCACCTCCGGGCCAGTCCCGGCAGCCCCGCGATCAACGACACCCACTTCCCGGGCTACCGCCAAAAGGTCCCGGGCGAGTACACGATCAAGGCTCGTAGCGCCGCGGAGGCCGAGTTCCTGGGCATCGGCGCCGGAGCCCACGCCTGGCTGCTCGAAGCAGCCGCAGCCGGCACCGCACGGATGAACCAGAAGATGGCCGAAGCCGTCGCGCTGGCCAAGATCAGCGGCACCGCGCAGGTCGATGCGGCCCTAGGTCAAGCGGCCACCTACGGGCGGTTCGCTACCGGTGACCTGGCATCGATCCTGGCCGCAGCCGGCACGCGAACCACCACACTCGCCGCGGACGAGAAGACGTCCCTGGCTCAAGGCACCGCCGGGTGGGCCGCGATCGGGCAGACCATCACACCCGAGGCCAAGATCCTCGCCGCCCACGATCTGGCCGATGACCACGCCCATGATCTGGGGAAAAGCGCATGAGTGTCACTCAGGCGCCCGCCCCTTCCCTGCCGGCGGACCTTGAGGTGTTGATGCGCCGACTGAAGATGCCCTACGCCCGCGCGTTGGCACCGGAGCTCATCGCGACCGCGAAGTCACAAAGGTGGGAACCGGTCGAGGTCATCAAAGCCCTCCTCATCGAGGAAGTCACCGGCCGGTCCCGGTCCATGCTCGCCACCAGGCGCAAAGCCGCCGGGTTTCCGACAGGGAAGACGTTCGACACCTGGGACGAGACCGTCTCCTCGATCCCCGCACCCACACAGCAAGCACTGCGGACCCTGGAATGGATTGGCCGGAAGGAGAACGTCGTGGTCTGCGGCCCCTCCGGAACCGGGAAGACGTTCTTCCTCGAGGCCCTCGGCCAGCACGCCGTGGAGGCCGGAATGCGGGTCGCCTGGTTCCGGCTTGAGGACCTCGGCGCGCTGGTGCGCGCGCACCGCTCCGATGACTCTGTTCACCGCGTCGTCGCCCGCATCCTTCGCGCCGACCTCGTCGTGGTCGACGATATAGGCCTCCTCGAAGTCGGTGCAGACGCCGCCGAAGGCCTTTATCGTCTCGTCGATGCCGCGTACGAGAAACGCTCCATCGCGGTGTCCTCGAACCTGCACCCCGCCGGATTCGACCAGCTCATGCCCAAAACCCTCGCGACAGCGACCGTCGACAGGCTCCTGCACCACGCCCACGTCTGCCAAACCACGGGCGAGTCCATCCGGCTCACCCAAGCCCTCGCAGGAAAAGGAGTCACCACGATGAACTAACACCAGCCCAGCAACCCATGGCCAACGCCCCCGACCCCAGGTGGGCAGATCTGTTGGCCATGACCGGGCAGTTTTCGTGGCCACCAGCGGGCATTTCTGCTGGCCGCCCACGGGCAGTTCCTATTGACCATTGACATACTCGCTGGTGCTGTCCCTCATCTCAGCTTTCTCGTCCGCAGAAAAGGACGGAGCGAAAGCGCAACCGCTCAACAAGAAAGCTGCACAGACAACAGCAGCTAATTTTAACTTGTTCCCCACGGGAGCATCCTGCCTTACGACGCGAAAAGCGTCTACGGCCCACTCTGAAGCAGCTACTCCCCGAGGTTCCCCGTGCATCGCGGCGTGACGTCGACTCGGGCGGTCGTTTGTGAATCCCCTACGGTACGGACTCCCGCGTAGTTGTGCGACGTGCTTTCGGAGGTTCTTCATTGAATATTGTTCAGTCAGAGTGTTCGGCCTTGATCGATGAACGCCGACCTAGACTGTTCCGATGACCAGCTGGGACCGGGCACTTCTTAATGACGAGCAGGCGGAGTACGTCGCGGGGCAGCTCAAGACACCCTTGGTGATAGATGACTTGTCCTGGAACCTCGTTGATACGAGGGTTCTGCACGTACGAGCCGAGGATCAGGACTTCGTGGTGAAAGCTGCTCCGCAATCGAACCACCACATTGGGCGGGAGATCACCGCCCACGAAACGTACACAGAGCCCCTCGTGGGAGCGGCCAGGACCGGGCAACTGGTCGCAGCGAGCCGAGCCGCGAACGTACTCATCACTACCTATCTGCCAGGCACGCTCGTCCAAGGATCAGATAAGGAGTGGATTGCAGACATGTACACGCAAGCAGGCTCTGCCCTTCGAGCTCTCCACGATCAACACCCGCGCGTCGATGACGGGTATGAGATTCGCATGACGGACAAGGCGATCGCTCTGCTGGACCGGCAACACCGGATTGCTTCGGAGGTGGAGTCGGCAGCACGCCGTATCTTGGCCTCATACCAGCCAGCACCCGTTGTTGTTGTACCGACCCACGGCGACTGGCAGCCGCGGAACTGGCTACATGAGGGGAATTGGTTGCAAGTGATTGACTTCGGCCGGTTCGATTTCCGGCCGGCAGCCTCGGACTTTTGCCGCCTCGCTACCCAACAGTGGAGGGAACGCCCCCGATTAGAAAACGCCTTCTTAGAGGGCTACGGGTCGGATCCACGGAACGAAGAGGTATGGCCGATTGATCTACTGCGAGAAGCTGTCGGCACAGCAGTGTGGGCCTTCCTCGTCGGCGACACCGTATTTGAAGCACAAGGACACAGGATGCTGGAAGAAGCGATAGTCCGCTTCTAAGAGCGGATCTTGTTCGAACCACGTAAGTGGCTTATTCGCGAAGGTACGGTGAAGGATCCCTTTGCAGACGCCCCTCTGCGCCGTGGCACCTCGGACCCCGCCACTACCCCTGCAAAAAGCCCGCCATCCTGCTGGAAGCTCACAGGCACGCTCGGCGCCGGCAACGTTCGGAGTGTACGGGGGCATGGACATAGAGGCTCCTCTTACTTCGTGGGTGCAGAAAGCATCATCGGATGACATACGCCTGGTTGTCGCTAGGCACGTCGCTCGCACTCGAAGTATTCGAAGCCAGTGGTTTCCCCAAAAGAACCGACCAAGATCAGATGAATCACAACGTCGAAAATTTCAACTTTCTGTCGGCCGCCGGCGATGGCTCCTACCGTTTCGTCGTCGAGGCCTGCCGACTGGCCCGCGAGGGCAAAGTCCAGGGCATCGTCACGGCCCCGCTCAACAAGGCGGCGATGCACGCGGGCGGACACAAGTGGCCCGGCCATACGGAGCTGCTGGCCCATGAGTTCGGCGTCGAGAACTTCAGCCTGGTGCTGTCCGCCGGCGACCTCTACTTCTTCCACCTCACCACCCACGTCTCACTGCGGCAGGCCATCGAGGACCTGACCCCGCAGCGCACGTCCAACGTCATCGAACTCGTCAGTGCCTTCACGAAGGCGCTCGGCAACCCGGACGAGCCCATCGGCCTCGCCGGGCTGAACCCGCACGCCGGCGAGAACCGCCTGTTCGGCGACGAGGACGCGGACATCCTCGCCCCCGCCGTCGCCGCCGCCCGCAAGGCCGGCATCAACGTCCACGGACCACTGCCGGCCGACGCACTCATCCCCGCAGCGGTCAAGGGCAAGTGGAACATGGTGATCGTCTGCTACCACGACCAAGGGCATGCACCGTTCAAGGCGGTCTACGGCGACGACGGCGTCAACATCACCGTCGGCCTTCCCGTGGTCCGCGTATCGGTGGACCACGGAACGGCGTTCGACATCGCCGGCCAGGGCCTCGCCCGCGAGGCGAGCCTGGTCCTGTCACTGCGCCGTGCCGCACAGCTCGCTCCGGGCTGGGACCACGTCTGGCGGACCGCCCAGAAGAAGTAAGGGGTTCGGGATGGAGTCAGTCGGATGGCGCAGGCAAGTAGGTCCTCGCTGCGGGACCGGGCTTCCTGCGTCACTTGCGGCACCTTCCTGACGTCCGGAGCAACCGTTGCCGTACCGACATGAACCGAGTCCAGCAGCTGAAGTAGTGGTGCCCAGTGCCCAGGAGCCCCTCTCTCCGGCCTCCGCGAACACTGACGCCCTCGACCCTTATCCTGAAGCGGAGCAGACACTCATGGCTGGAACGAACTCCTCCGGCGCCCCAGGACGTCCGTTGGACGCCGGAAGCAGCGAGCCGCTGCACCTGCAGCTCCGCGCGCATCTGCGGGCGCAGATCCTGAATCATTCGCTGCCGCCGGGCACCTCGCTGCCCAGCGAAGCGCAGTTGCAGGTGCGGTACGGGGTGTCCCGGTCCGTCGTGCGTCAGGCCCTCGGCGCCCTGGCCGACGAGGGCCTGATCGAGCGCGGACGTGGCCGCGGCATTACCGTGGCGCCCCGCAGGGAACACCACCGCCTCGTGCACAGAACGTCGGGGCTCTCGGCGCAGCTCGGCAGTACCGGGGCGAG
>NZ_AZSA01000277.1 GCF_000520555.1 Arthrobacter sp. Br18
GTGTTCCAGCTGGTGCTGAGAACACTCGACGACAATACCCCCGCGAGGTATGAAATGTCACATTCCGGTAACAGCACCAGGGAGACCGGGCACCTATAGGGGAACACATTGAAGGCTCTGTTGAACCTCGGCGCGAAAGACGCGACCGTGCTGCGGGACGGCGTGGAAGTCAAAGTCCCGGCAGGATCCCTCACCCCGGGGGACGTGTTCGTGGTGCGCCCGGGAGAGAAGATCGCGACCGACAGGTTCATCGTCGAGGGCCGCAGCGCGATCGATACGTCCCTGATCACCGGTGAGTCCGTGCCAGCCGAGGTCGGCCCCGACGACACGGTGACCGGGGCGACGATGAACACCAGCGGGCGTTTGCTGGTCAAAGCGACCCGGGTCGGCAGCGAAACGACCCTCGCCCAGATGGGCCGGCTGGTCAGCGCCGCGCAAAGCGGGAAGGCGCCCATTGCCCGGCTCGCGGACCGCATCAGCGCCGTGTTCGTGCCCATCGTCCTGGTCATCGCGGTCGCCACGTTCATCCTGTGAATGATTTTCACCGGGAACACGTCCTCTGCGTTCACCGCCGCGGTGGCCGTCCTGGTCATCGCCTGCCCGTGCGCCCCGGGGGTTGGCAACACCGGTGGGCCTGCTCACCGGAACCGGTCGGGGTGCCCAGCTCGGGATCCTCATCAAGGGCCCCCAGGTGATGGAGGACACCCGCACCGTGGACACGATCGTGCTGGATAAGACCGGAACCGCGACTACCGGCAAACTCTCCGTCACCGACGTCACCACCTTGGGACCACTGCCCGAAGAGGATGTCCTCGCGTTAGCCGGCGGGCTGGAAACCGCCAGCGAACACCCAATCGCCGAAACGATCTGGCTATGTCAACCACAAATGGCCCCCTTGCGACGGCCCGATTTGGCCCCACTGGAACTCACATCTACGTATCCGCGGTAGCCCCTAACTTCTCAAGTTAGCCAACCACGCGGTTCTGGTACTCCGCCGATTTCTCCTAATGGAACCGTTGTAGGGGTGCCGGACACTTATAGATATGGGGACCCCAGACCAGCCTGACACCGACAGCGTGTTGTGGGCTCGTGTGCTTTGCGGCGAGCCGTCGTCATTCGCCGCGGTGTATGTCCGGCATCGAGACAAGGTTTTCACCCACGCGGGTCGGTTGGTACGGACATCCCACGATGCAGAAGATGTCACGGCGATGGTGTTCCTCGAAGCTTGGCGGTGTAGGACGCGGGTCAGAATCGTCAACGATTCCATGATCGGCTGGTTGCTGATCACCACGAACAACGTCGCCAGGAATAAGGTCCGGTCCGCCCTGAGGTACGACCGGCTGATCCGCAAACTCCCCCCGCCCGAAATGGAACAGGATCACAGCGAAAGTGTCGCGGAGACCGTAGACCAAGACCGACAGGCCCTCGCTCTGCGGAAGGCTTACCGGTCCCTCAAACGAGCGGACCAGGAAATCATCGCCCTGTGTGTGCTCGAGGAGCTGACCAGTACCGAGGTCAGTGAACTGCTGCGCATCCCGCCAGGCACTGTGAAGTCCCGCCTCTCACGGGCGAAGGCGAAACTTGGCCAACTCATGGCACCCACACCTGCCGGACAGATAAACCCGGTGGGATCGACTGGGCCGACCGGTGTCACACGGGCGCGTCCCCTCACAGCGGAAGAAGGAACACCATGACACCTCCCCGTGGCCTGACTCGGTTCGATCCGGCACGCAGCGCCGCCATCGAACAACTTCTCCTGAACGTCGCCACAGAGGGCGCCAGCGAGAACAAGCACTTCCACACCACAAGGAATCAGACTCTTGCTGTCACCACTATCGGTGCCGCTTTGCTGGTGACCGGAGGCGCGGTCATCCTGTCCCAGACACCCGTGACTGTCAAAGGGGATGTGGCCTGCTTCGCCAGGGCCGAACTCGATGGTGATACATTCCCCGGTACCTGGGTAACCCTCGGGATTCCCAGCACGACCGAGCGTCCCGACAGCCGCATCGACATTGAAGATCCTGCCGGATTGTGCGCAGATCTTTGGGCGCAGAACATCCTCGATCCCGATGACCCGTACGGGAGTGCGGACCCCGATGCCTATGACCCGGACGGGACCCATCCGGTCCCCGCTCCACTGGCTGTGTGCGTTATGCCCACCGGTCAAGCAGCAGTCATCCCGGGCGACAAGACCGTGTGCGCTGACCTCGGTCTCGCATTAGAGGCAGAATGAGAGCTGAGCGCCGAATCATGGATTTGGTTTGTTCCCCGTTGCCTTGACTGGTAGCGCTGGCAGATAACGGTCTTCTTCATACAGGCCATTGCGAAGCGAGGCACTGAACCCTTAATTGCTAGAGCTTCAGGCTGTTGCGGGTGTGGGCGAGGCGGTAGGAGTCGGTGCCGGTTTCGATCATGTTCCCGCCGAAGGTGAGCCGGTCCACGATCGCGGCGCAAAGTCTGGGGTCTGTGAAGGTTTTCGTCCACCCGGAGAAGGATTCGTTCGACGCGATAGCAACCGAGTTCTTCTCCTCGCGTTCGGTGAGGACTTGGAAGAGCAGTTCCGCGCCGCGGCGGTCGAGTTCCATATAGCCGAGTTCATCGATGCAGAGCAGGTCGACGCGTCCGTAGCGGGCGATGGTGCGGGCCAGGATCTTCTCGTCGGCGGCTTCGACGAGTTCGTTCACGAGCCGGGTGGCGAGGGTGTATTTGACCCGGTATCCCTTTTCCGCGGCTGCGGTACCCAACCCGATGAGCAGATGCGATTTGCCGGTCCCTGAGTCTCCGATCAGGCATAGGGGCTGGCTTTTGCGGATCCAGTCCCCGGTGGCCAGGGAGTTGATCGTTGCGGGGTTGATGTTTGGGTTTGCTTCGTAGTCGAAGTCACCCAACCATTTGTCCCGCGGGAAGCCGGCGGCTTTGACCCGTCGGACGGACCGTCTCCGGTCCCTGTCGTCACACTCGGCCAGGAGCAGTTCAGCCAGGAATCCCTGGTAGGAGAGTTGTTCCTTGTTCGCGGTGGTGATCGCTTCATCCACGACTGCCCGGATCGTGGGCAGGCGAAGTTGCCGGCACGCCTGGTCCACGGCGGCGACAGCGGCTTCCTCGGTAAGGCCGCGGCGCCGGCGCAATGACTGGGAAACACCAGGAACAGTCGTGGGAGACGCGGTGGGGGTCATGAGATCTGCTCTCTTGATGGTGACGTGGCGGCAATCGGTGGTTTGAGTTTCAGGAGCTGGTCATACGCCGCCACGGATGGAAGGCTCCGTGTGTCCGCTGGCAGGCCTGCGATAACCGCGGCGGGGTCGGTGAGCCGGCGTTGAGTGAGACTGACAACCTGCTGCCCGACAGGAACGGGTGGAACGGCGGGATGACAATTCGGGTGGCCCCGGCCGGCGGCGGCCATCCGTGCTTCCACGGCCACCACATCAGCAGTAACCGCCCCTACGGTGAGGGCGGTGGTGAGCCCTGCGACGATGTCGGTGGTGTCCATGGACCGGTGCAGTAGCAGGACGTCGATGAGTTCGCGAGTGCCTGCTGCGTCTCCGTCGGTCTTCCGGGCGGCGGCCCAGAACGCTTCGTGGGCGCTGGTGAACGTCCCTGCAGCGCGGGCGCGGGCAAGTGCGGTGGACCCGGGTAATGCGCCTGGCTTGGTTTTCAGCACGTCCAGGTAATGATCTAGGTCAACGCTTTGCCCGCCCGTGGCAACGACCCGAGGATGGACCGCGATCAAGGTTCGCCCGTCGAAGACCGCCAGCTCCGACGCCCGTAGGGAGACCCGTACTTTCCGGTTGATGAACCGGGCCGGGATGGAGTATTTCGCCATCCTCACCGTGATCATCGAGGAACGATCCACCCGTGGAGTGAGCACCAGCCCGGGATCGAACACCTCGACCGGTAAGGGCGCCAGAAGAGGTTTCTCGGTGAGGAAGTCCGCGCCCACGGTGCGTAGCCGGTTGCTGATCCTGCGCCGGTCATCAGCCTCATCCCAACCTTTGATATTCTCGTTGAGTTCGGCCAGGGACTCAACGACCGGCATGGGACTCAGGTGGTTGCGGCGGAACCGACCCACTTCGCCTTCCACCCCGCCCTTCTCGTGCGCACCCTCGATCCCGGGCTGACAGTAAAAGGCATCGAAACCGTAGTGGGAGCGGAAAAACGTCCACCGGTCGTTCTCAACCCGATTCCGTCCCTTTCCGTAGAGCACGCTCTTGATCGCACTGTTGAGGTTGTCGTAGCGGATATGCCGGGTCGGGATCCCACCGATCATGGTGAACGCCTCAATATGGCCCTCGAGGAACGCCTCCTGACCGCAGGACGGGTACACCCGATGGACCGCCTTCCCCGAGTGCGAGAGGCGGAAAACGAAGAGCTGGCACTTGGTTTTCACCCCGTTCAGAATCACCCACACATCCCCGAAGTCCACCTCCGCTTCAGCACCAGGTGCGTGGTCCTGCGGAACGAACACCTCGCGGTGCCGGCCCGCCTCAGCATCGATCTCCGACCGCCGGGCACGCACGTAATCACGGACCGTGGAATACGACACCTCATCCAGGCCATGCTCATCGACCAGACGGGCAAGGACCCGCCGGGCGGTATGACGCTGCTTCCGCGGAGCCGACACATCCTCCAGCAACATCACATCGATCAGTGGTTTGAAAGCCTCCAGCTTCCCCGATCACCACCGGGATCGATGAGCTGGCCCTGGTGGATATCGATGACACGATCAAAGCGAGCTACGGATACAAGAAACAGGGCGCCGGTTACGGTTACTCCGGGGTCAAGGGGCTCATCGCAAACGAGAGTGCAGGCGGGGTGTAGCCGGGGCGGGCGCGTCGGTGACGAGATAGAGGTCGAGGCCTTCCGATGATGGAAGTTCTCACACTGCCCAGCCGAAAGACCTCGACGTGTTCAACGCTACCTTCGTTCGCCCTGACCTCACCACGTTCTGCCGGCTCGATGAGCTGGGCCTGGAAGCCGTCGGGCAGCACCTTGGGCCCGGTCAGGCAGTGATCGAGTGCCGTGTCGTCGAGGCGGATCCGTGGTGCC
>NZ_AZSA01000278.1 GCF_000520555.1 Arthrobacter sp. Br18
ACATCCGCCGCGATCCGAAACGTCCACGGGCCATGGAGATCCTGCTTCCGCTGACGCTCGGTGGTGCGGCCGGCCCGGAGGACCCTGCGTTCCCGACAGCCAGTCCGCTGCACGGCGTCACCCAGTCGCATCCGGGCGCCGTCGATACGGCAATGGTGCCGCTCGTAGGTCGGATCGCAGCCGGCGGGCCCATCCTGGCCGACCAGGTGGTGGAGGAGATCATGCCGCTCCCGCGCCAGCTGGTGGGGCACGGAGAACTGTTCATGCTGAAGGTTTCGGGCGACTCCATGATTGATGCCGCCATCTGCGACGGGGACTGGGTGGTAGTCCGTCGGCAGCAGAGCGCCCTCAACGGCGACATCGTCGCGGCGCTGCTCGACGACGAGGCGACAGTGAAGACATTCCGCCAGCGCGACGGACATACGTGGCTGCTCCCGCAGAACACCCGCTACGAGCCGATCCTTGGCGATCACGCCAGCATCATGGGCAAGGTCGTCTCGGTGCTGAGGGCCCTCTAGCCCGCCCTGGTGCCCGGTACGGGAACGGCGAGCCGCTCAAGAATCCCGAGCACCGTCTTCCTGTCGGTCGTCGCCCAGAAGGGCGGAAGCGCGGCGCGGAGGAACCCGCCGTAGCGGGCATTGGCCAGCCGCGAGTCGAGCACCGCCACCACTCCCCGATCACCCGAAGCCCGGATGAGCCGGCCCGCTCCCTGGGCGAGGCGCACAGCGGCGTGGGTCGCGGACACGCTCATGAAACCGTTACCCCCAGCGCGCGCAACGGCGCGGGTCCTGGCGGTCATCAGGGGGTCATCAGGGCGGGGAAAGGGAATGCGGTCGATCACCACGAGCCGGCAGGCGCTGCCCGGCACGTCCACCCCCTGCCACAGGGACATGGTGCCGAAAAGGCAGGTGTCCGACTCGTCGGAGAACTGCTTGACGAGCGAGGCCAGTGAGGATTCACCCTGGCAGAGGATGTCGAACGCAACCTTCGGCCGAAGCGCCTCAGCAGCTTCCTCGGCCGCCCGCCTGGAGGAGAACAAGCCCAGTGCGCCGCCCCGTGAGGCAGTCAGCAGCGCCTCCAGCTCGGCCAGTTGGGCGCCGGACGTGCCCCGCTCCGGCTTGGGAAGATCCTTCGCGACGTACAGCACGCCCTGGCGGGGATAGTCGAAAGGACTGCCGACGTCCACACCTGTCCAGGCCGGCGCACCCTCACCGGCGAGGCCGAGGCAACCGGCCACCGGACCGAACTCGGGCCCGATCGCGAGGGTGGCCGACGTGAGGATCACCGTGTGGTCCGCGAACAGGCCTTCCCGCAGTTTGCCCGCCACGGACAGCGGTGCCACATTCAAGGTGGCCGGCGCACCTTCGTCCGGAACCGCATACCCGGAACCGGGGGTGAAGGCGCTGGCGCGCGAGGCCCAGATCACCTCGTTGGACGCGGAAGCGGCCAGGATCCGTTCGCTCAGGTCGAAGATCAGGGTCAGCCGTGCGCGTGCCATCTGCCGGCCGCCGTCGGCGTCGCCGGCGGCGGCGGCGGCTTTACCATCCGTCCTGCTGTCGGTCTTGGTGTCCGACAACGCAGCGCGGCAGGCATCGCGCACCTGGCCCAGCGCCTGCTCGACGGCTTCCGGAAGTCCTCCCTGCAGCAGACCTGACGGAAGGAGCTCGGCGGCAGCCTCGAAGGCACTGCCGGCGCTGTCGAGGGTTCCCGTTCCGATGGAGGCATGCCTCCGGAGCGCGGTGGTCGCCGCGTTGATCATGGCCGGTGCCAGCTGCCCCGACACCGCTCCTGTGACGCGGTCGTGCAGCTCATGGGCTTCGTCGATGACGACGACGTCATACTCGGGAAGGACGGCGATGCCCTCGAAGGCGCTGATCGCCAGCATCGCGTGGTTGGTGATGATGATATCGGCCTCTGCTGCCGCTTCCCGCGCCTTCTCGCTGAAGCACTCCTGGGCCACCGGACAGCGCTGCGCGCCGAGGCACTCCATGCTGCTCACCGAGACCTGGCGCCATGCACGGTCGCTGACGCCGGGGAGAAGCTCGTCACGGTCACCGCTGCCGGTTTCCTCGGCCCATTCGCGGAGCCGGACTACCTCCCTCCCGAGCGCACTGGAGGGCGACGTGGAAAACGTGCCGGGCGCCGGGTGGGGCGCAGCGTCCTCCCCCAGGCTGAACAGGGCGTCGGGAACGTCCTCGTCGGGGAACCCGCCACCCACCTTGTGTTTGCAGACATAGTTCGCCCTGCCCTTGAGCAGCGCCACGTCCACGGGACGCGGCAGGTGCGGCCCGAGGGCTTCCAGCAGGCGCGGGAGATCCCGCCCCACGATCTGCGCCTGGAGCGCGAGCGTTGCGGTGGACACCACCGAGGGGCGCTCGCTGTCCATGGCGTGGGCAATGAGCGGCACGAGGTAAGCCAGCGATTTCCCGGTGCCGGTGCCGGCCTGCACCAGAAGGTGACTGCGTGTTGCGATGGCATCCGTGACCCGCCGCGCCATGTCATGCTGCCCGGTCCTGCTCTCGCCGCCCATCGCCGCGACGGCGGCGTCGAGCAGGGCCAGCGAGTCGGGCCCCTCACTCATGCCGGAGGTATGGTTCCAGCTCCGAAGCGAGTGCCTGCCGAACCATGACGTCGAGCCGGGTGCCCTCGCCGACATGCTCCAGCTCCAGGATTTCGGTGTCCTCCTGGTGGAGCCGGCTGAGGACTTCGCCATGCTCGTAGGGCACGAAGAGCTCCATCCTCACGCCCGGGCGCGGGATCGCCTCACTGATCAGGTTGCGGAGTTCATCCAGCCCGGCCCCGGTCCTGGCGGAAACCACCACGTTGCGGGGCTCGCGCTGGCGGAGGCGTTCAATGACGTAGGGGTCCGCGGCATCGGCCTTGTTGAGCACGATGATTTCGGGGATGTTCCGGGCGTCCACTTCCGCCATGACGGCGCGGACAGCTGCGATCTGGCCCTCCGGGTCGGGATGGGAGGCATCGACGACATGCAGGATGAGATCGGATTCAGCGACCTCCTCCAGCGTCGAGCGGAACGCCTCGACAAGCTGGGTCGGCAGTGAGCGCACGAAGCCCACCGTGTCCGCCAGCGTGTACCCGATGCCGTCGGCGGTCTCCGCCTTTCGCACGGTCGGATCGAGCGTTGCGAAAAGCGCGTTCTCCACAAGGACTCCGGCATCGGTGAGCCGGTTGAGCAGGGACGACTTTCCCGCGTTGGTGTAGCCTGCGATGGCGACCGAGGGGACCTGGTTACGCCGACGGTTGGAGCGCTTCGTTTCCCGTGCGGGTTTCATTCCCGCGATCTCCCGGCGGAGTTTCGCCATCCGGGTGCGGATCTTCCGCCGGTCGAGCTCGATCTTGGTCTCACCCGGGCCACGCGACCCCATGCCTGCGCTGGCACTGCCCACCTGGCCGCCCGCCTGGCGGGACATCGATTCGCCCCAGCCGCGAAGGCGAGGGAGCAGGTATTCAAGCTGGGCAAGCTCCACCTGGGCCTTGCCCTCCCGGGATTTTGCGTGCTGAGCGAAGATGTCGAGGATCAGGGCCGTGCGGTCGATGACCTTGACCTTGACAATGTCCTCCAGGCCGCGCCGCTGCGAGGGCGACAGCTCGCTGTCCACGATCACCGTGTCAGCACCCGTGGCGGCGACAACGTCCTTCAGCTCCTGGGCTTTCCCGGACCCGAGGAAGGTGGCCGGATCCGGCTTGAGCCTCCGCTGGACCATCCCGTCCAGCACTTCCGATCCTGCCGTTTCAGCCAGGGCGGCAAGCTCCTGCAACGAATTCTCGGCGTCCTGCGCCGTGCCGTCAGTCCAGAGGCCCGCGAGCACCACCCGCTCCAGCCGGAGCTGGCGGTATTCGACCTCGGTGACGTCCTCGAGTTCCGTGGAGAGCCCGGCCACCCGGCGCAGCGCACGGCGCTCCGCAAGGTCCTGCTGGTCGCCGTCGAAGGACGACTCCTCATCGGCGGCTTCCGAGATCGCCAGGGCCCGCGAGCGCCACGTGCGCTCACTCGGAGCCGAACCTGCTTCGGCGTCCTTTCCCGGCTCGGCCGGGGACTTCGCCGCAGTTGCTTCGTCGTGCGCAAGAATGCGGTCGATAACCGCTTGGATCTCTTCCGGTCCCATGTCGGCGCCGGTGGATCCTCCGGAATTCGTGGTCATATTCTCCCTTGTCGCAATGTTCCTCAATCCTAGTTCCCTCCCGTGGGTGCGTCACCGCAATTCACTCTCCGCGCAACCGGCTGCGTCCTCGGGGGCGGCAGCGGCCCGCCGGCGGCACGCCACCACTCCTGCATCGGCACTAGGCTTTTGGCATGGACTCCCAGCATTACTTCACCACCCAACCTGCAGGACCCGAGGTGCGCCGCCCGCTGTCCGTCGTCCTCGACGGACAGCGGAGGGACCTGCTGACGTCCGCGGGACTGTTCAGTCCCGACGGCATCGACAAGGGCACCGGCATCCTGCTGGACGCCGTACCGCCGCCCACGGGAAGCCGGCTCCTCGACCTCGGCTGCGGCTGGGGTCCGCTGGCGTTGAGCATGGCGCTCAAGGCGCCGACGGCGGACGTCTACGCCGTCGACGTCAACGAGCGCTGCATCGGCCTCACTCGCGACAACGCCACGAGGCTCGGGCTCGCCAATGTCCACGCGAGCACGCCCGACGGCGTTGATCCCACCCTCGAATTCGACACAGCCTGGTCCAACCCGCCAATCCGGATCGGCAAGCAGGAACTGCATGCACTCCTTCTGACGTGGATTCCGAGGCTCGCACCCGCCGGCGATGCCTGGCTGGTGGTGCAGAAGAACCTTGGCGCCGACTCGCTCCAGCGATGGCTAATGGAGTCCCTGTCGGAGGACTTTGCAGTGCGACGGGCAGACACGTCGAAATCGTTCCGCATTCTTCATGTGAAGCGGTCCGGTGGTCCGGCCGACGGAAAGATGTAGCCACAGCACCCCTGGAATTCGGCGGAATTACCGCCAGGAACGACCAGAACGTTCATGCGGGCGCCGGAGGACAATTCCACGATTCCACGGGGCGAA
>NZ_AZSA01000279.1 GCF_000520555.1 Arthrobacter sp. Br18
CCCTTAGACCGGTCAATGCTGGGACAACGCCGTCGCGGAGTCTTTCTTCTCCACCCTGAAAAATGAGTTCTACCACCACTACAGCTTCCAAACCCACAAGGCCGCCAGGACGGCCGTCATGCGCTATATCGAGGTGTTCTACAACCGGTGGAGACCCCACACCATAAACGCCGGACTACCGCCGGCAACGGCACTGGCCAACTACCGTCAAAACCAGCTGCAGCAAAAGACTGCCGCTTAACCCGAAAAACGACTATCCCGTGTCTCACTTACTTGACACACCTCATTCATTCAATCTGTCCCCGACAACGGTATAGTCCGGCACCGTCTTACATCTGGAAGTAGGCCCGCGAAGCCTGACGAAGGCTTACTAAGTGTGCTGGAAGCCCGCGTCCCGATCGTTCTCCTCGCGGCCGTTTCACCCGATCGCATTGAGGACCCCGCTGGGATCACCTATCAGGCGATCTTTCCGGTCTACATTCACCGGTATACCCGTCGGGACACATCATTTGAATTCGACGTAAGCCAGGCATACACGCTCGACACCCCGGCAGGAACAATGCCTCATGCTCAGGTGTACGAACGGCGGTGGTCACCCGGGGTAGTACAGCGCCGCTTGCACCAACCCTTGTTCCGCCGAGACGTACTGGCCGCATATCAGGCGCGGTGTGCTGTCTGCGGGTTGGACGTTCTCGAGCTGCTGGACGCCGCGCATATCGTGCCGGACCGGCATGAGTTGGGTGTTGCTTGGGTGAGGAACGGGATGGCCCTGTGTAAGAACCACCACGCGGCATTCGACGCTGACCTGCTGGCAGTGTCCTCCGACCTGACGATCAGGGTTGCTCCTCCACTGCTGTCTGCTGCCGCACACCGATCGGCAACCCGTGACGCTGTGTCGAGCCTTGACGGCACTCCCCTGACCACGGTGCCCGCGGCTGAGTATCTACGGCCGGATCCTAAGCTTCTCTCCCGCAGGTTTTTGGATTTCGAGCGGAAATGGTCGGTCCCGCCTACCCCCTAGCGAGCGTAGGCGGGACCGATAAAAATTTCTAGACGTAGGAGATGGGGTTTTGTGACTTCGAGACGTGACTGGCGACAGAACCAACCCGCTCATCGCCCTTGAGGAGATCACCGATGATTTCGAGGCGATTCCCGTGCTTGATGAGCCCCCTCATCGTTGCGACAGCCAGGATCGTTCCTTCGCTGTTGACGATCTGCACTTCGTCTTCGTCGATGGCGCGGCTGGCTTTCATCACCCAGCAGCCGCGGCCGGCTTCCCACGCGTCTTCCTCGGACATTCCAGGGGTGTATCCAACCCAGGTGCGGCCCATTTGATCCTGTGTGGGGTCGACGGACTGGTAGGCGGCGATCTTGATCTGCAACATGATTTCTCCTACTCGGCAACTTGTTAACTGTGTAATAAGTATGTAGGGAACGTAAATACATGTCAACAAGTACTCAAGTTATAATTGTAGGTAGGACGATGTTAGTCAGTTCCGCACCTTAGAGTCGTCTCATGATCAATGAGAAAGCACCGCTGCCCGATGACGTTCTGGCCAAGCTGCCTGGTACAGAGACGGTGCTAGGTCATGCTGTTGCCGTTGATGGTGAGCGCTGGCGGCGCGCTCTTTCTGATCGGGGACTTCCCGCGATCGCCGGGAAGCTCGCTGGTGCCGGCCGAACCACGGTGACGCGTCAGGAAGTGTTCAACCTTGGAGACCAAGATCCCACCGTAGAAAACGCCTTCCAGCTGCTCTACTACTCCCTCGCCTGGGGGCTCGGAACACGAGCATCCCGATTGCACCAACGGCTGGACGGACTCGCCAAACATCAGGACACCGCCGGTGAACTCCTCGTATCCGCGTGGACCTCCGTCAGGAACGGCGCCCCAACTACGGACGCCTATAGCCTCCTGACCACCAAGCGGGGCGCCGGACGGATCCCGTGGTTCGGGCCGGCGTTCTCAACCAAGCTCCTCTACTTCGCCCAAGGCAGCGTGACCAAACCCAGACATCTGATCCTTGATCAGGTGGTCTCCCGAAACCTCCGCCAGGACGCATGGCCGCAGGCACCCACGGCCGGGTGGTGGCCCGAAACCTATCAGCGATACTGCACCCTCCTCACCCGCTGGGCGGCACAGGCCTCCGAGCATTCCACCGTGCAGCGAACGGTCAGGGCGGACGAGATCGAACTGGCTCTCTTCAGACGCCACCGCCCCACCACCTGATCTAGTCGGTGTTCCTCGGCACAGTCGAGCAGGACACGCTGTAGCGGTTGGCTGCCTAAGCGGGACGATTTTATGGGCGGGATATACGCGAATCGATGAGGCCAGGTTCTATGTGACTGTCAGTTGGAAATGGCGGGTTTTTGACAGTTCATTTGGCGGTTCCGGACCTCATCCCGCTAACCGCTTACTACGTCATGCGGGGAAATCCCGGAGCCGACGTCATCAGGAACCGCCATTCCCAACTGTAGAAAAGCCGCCAGACGAAGTTAACAGTTACAGTCTGGAGTCAACCAAACCTTCAGCAGTCCCCAACGTCACCAGATAAGTCTCATAACCCTAGGGATACGAGACGTCTCACCGCCGGGATCGCCGCCGCGACGGTGGTGGTCCACTTCTCCCGGAATCGTGAGAGTTCTTCCACGTCCGGCGATTCTCATAGCTATGTCTCGAAACCTTCTGGTTGAATCGGTGTATTCATCGTTACTTATGAGACACATCGGAGCATCCCATGACGAAACTGATCGGCTACGCACGAGTTTCGACGCGGCAGCAGTCCACCGATCGGCAGCAGGCAGATCTACTGGCCGCCGGCGTCCGACGTGATGACCTCTATGTTGATCACGGTGTGTCTGGGGCGCGAGCTTCGCGACCCCAGTTCGATCGGGCACTCGACGCGCTAATCAGTGGCGACACCATCGTCATTACGACGCTGGACCGGCTCGGCCGATCAACCCAGAACATGCTCGCCTTCGCTGACGAACTCCGCGGTCGGGGTGCGGGCCTGAGGGTCTTGAACCTCGGTGGTGGCGACGTCGACACCTCGACGCCCATGGGGTCGATGCTGTTCACGGTCATGGCCGCTCTCGCGCAAATGGAACACGAAATCAAACGTGAACGGGTCACCGATTCAATTAGCAAACGCAGAGAAGCTGGAATGGACTTGGGCGGCCGACCCCGCCGGGTAACTGAAAGTCAGATCCGAAGCGCTGTCCGCCTGGTCAAAGGCGGCGAGCCCGCTGCGCAAGTTGCCCGGGATCTCGGAATGTCCCGAGCAACGTTTTATAGACGGTCGCGAGCCCTCACGGACTAGAGAGCATGTCCCCCAACGCCTGAGCTGATGGTCCTGCGATGTTCTGGTCTCGGCTGCAGTATGACCGTGTCATGGCTTTGCTCGCAGGTGATGACCTCCTAGACCGGCAGACCGTGTGCGTTCATGGCGAGATTGGCCTTCCTGGCCAAGTCGTCAAGGGAACGCCCGGGCCGGTGGCATATGGTGTCCCCGTGTCTGATCTGGAATTCGTTGCTGTCCACGAGCCGGCGGAAACGGCGGTCCTTGCCGGACCGGCTTCTCGTGCGTCCCTCACCCTCGGTCATGTGCTCACTGGCATGGGTGCTGACCATGGACCGGCGGCCCGACTGGAGGATATGCACGTCATCCGCCACACCTTCAAGCCCGGCGACCCTGGTGTGCTGCGTGGGCCGGAGGACCTGACCGAGGAACGAGTCCTTGCCTATACCAGGGAGCAGGACGTATCGCCCCGGCGCTTCCCCTCAGATCCTCCCCGATACTGGGTGATTTTCGTTGCCGACGGCCAGCACCGGTCCCGTCTGTGGGGTACCTTCGAGAACCATGGTGAGGTAGTCGAACAGCGCACTGAGTCGAACCGGTTCTTCGACCTACGTCCGACAGGATTTCTTGCACCCCTCAACGACCGGCTCGTTATCGAATGGGACACTCCCCGCAGCTGGCACCGGAGCGCCGCCTCTGCCAGTGCCGTGCGCCTGCCTGTGTTAGAGATCGCTGACCGGGACAAGGTCGAATTCCCTGGGTTCGACGGCGTGCTGCTCACTTATCACCAACTGTGCGACATGGTTGAAGATCCCCGGTACGCCGACTGGCGCGCTGCACTGTCAGAGGTCCAAGGGATTTACCTCATCACAGACTCCACCAACGGCAAGCAGTACGTCGGCAAGGCCGACGGCGCCGAACGAATCCTTGGCCGGTGGACAGCCTATGCTCGCGACGGTCACGGCGGGAACGTCGCCCTCCGCGAGCTCGCCCACGCCAGCGCAGCTGGGGAAGTCGCAAAGACTAAGACGGACCATGCCCGACACTTCGTTTTCAGCCTTCTCCGCGTCTTCGGGCCCAGCACACCCTCGTCCGAGGTGAACTCAGCCGAGTCCCACTACAAAGCAGCTCTGATGACACGCAAATTCGGCCTCAACAGGAACTGATCGAGCCGCCGGCCACTCCGACTACGGCTCCAGTTCAGACCAGCCAACCATCATTCAGCCGCCGTACCGAGAGGCACCACGGTCCAGGGCGCAGACTCTGGCACACGCAGTGGTCCCGATCCCCACTCCCCCGGTCGCATTAATGGTCACTCTCCCTTCTGTTGAGAACAACCTCTTCGAGACGCGATGTTGAGACGAAGCGAGGACCCGGCAACACTGCGAAGGCCGGGTCTCGACGAACCGCCGGCGGGGTGTCCGCCGGATCCTGATAAAGGATCCTTTGCTGAGATGACAACTGGCCATGCCGGTCGCGGTTGTAGCACCGATGGATATGAGCCGTGTCGCGCCGGGCCGCGTGTTTAGGCGTAGGAGTATACGCAGAGGAACTGCAGGTCACCGGAACCCGAAACTTTCCGCCGACTTCGAGGTGAAATAAGCGGCTCATCGTAATTGAGGGTGTAGGTGGGGTCTGAAGCCGCCTGATTCGAGCAGGCTGCGGGCGATGTAATTGGTGAGGTTACGGAAGCCGAGGGCCGAGCCG
>NZ_AZSA01000280.1 GCF_000520555.1 Arthrobacter sp. Br18
AATTTTCCTTGATCAGACGGGCATTTCGCGTTTAAAACGCCGACCCGGCCCAAACCCGACCGGTGGATTCAGGCTTAGCTCTTTCCTCCCCCTGCTAAATCCGACAGGCGAACGACCATGACTAATAAGGATCTCCAAAAAATCATCACGGCAGCCGGCGCACGATCCTCCGGCCCGTTGCGGGCCTCGGTGCTTCCCGCATTGGAGGATGTGCCGCAGGAACTGGAACGAGCCATCGCCGACGCTGTCGCCCACGGCCAACCCATCGCCGTGGTCTCCGCCGCAGCGGACCTGGCACCCCTGGCAGTGCTGGATGCACTCGAAGCCGTAGCAACCCATGACCCGCACACTTTCCACCCATCGGGGAACAAAAACGGCGCTGCTATCTTGGGGGAATCCGATGCCCGACGTTGAGGAACGATCATGCCGGATCCACTCGGCCACCCTGTCGCAGGCGGACCCGGACACCCCGGTTTTCGTGATGGTGCACGGCATCGGCCTGTCCCACCGCTATTTCGACCGGTTGCAAGCCGAACTCATCCAGCACGGACACACCCACGTCCTGGACCTGCCCGGTTTCGGTGGAACACCCACACCAGAACAGCAACTAGAGGTCGATGACTATGCTGCCGTGATCGGGGATGCGTTGGACGCGGCCGGCATCGATTCCTGTGTACTCATTGGCCACTCGATGGGCGCGCAATTCGTCACCGAACTCGCCCTGCAGCGCCCGGATGTGGTCTCGGAGTTAGTCCTGATCGGCCCGGTCACCGACTCGGCCCGCCGATCCGTCATCTGGCATACCCTCGCCCTCGGTCTGGACAGCCTGATGGAGCGACCCCTCACCAACGCCATCGTCTTCACGGACTACGCCCGCTGCGGCCTGCCCTGGTACTTCACCGAACTGCCCGTGATGCTCCAATACCGCCTCCACGAACGCCTCCCGCAAGCGACCCAACCGGTCCTGATCATCCGCGGCAGCAACGACCCCGTCTCACGCCGCCCCTGGTGTTCGCGCCTGGTCGCTGCCGCGCGGGATGGCCGGCTTGTGGAAATCCCCGGCCAACCCCACGTCGCGCACCGCGGAGGCGCCCAGAAAACCACCGAGGCGATCGTTACCCTCCTCCACAAGGACAACCAGCTCTCACCATTGCCGGGAAACTCACCTGTAGCTGCCCGACAGCAAAGACGAACCATCCTTAGGCGTCTTCGCACCATGGTCACTGAAAGCAGGAGCGCAACCTCTATGTCGGGCACCCCCGATTTCCAAAGCATCACCGTCGACGACCGGCAGTGCCGCGCGTACCCCATGATGCACACCCGCCCCCGCGAACCAGATGCCGGTGCCGGTGCCGCCGAAACGACCACTCGACGGGTGTTCGTCCTCATCCATGGCATCGGGATGTCCCACCGCTACTTCACACGCCTCGCCGCCGTACTGGCCGATCATGGCGATACCTACCTCATTGATCTGCCCGGCTATGGATGGACCGGCACGCCGGCACAGAAAATATCCAATCCCGCCAACGCGGATCTGATCGGCGCCCTCCTGGATGAGATCGGGGTCAGCTCCTGCACCGTGGTAGGCCACTCCATGGGGGTGCAAAGCGCCACTGAACTGGCCATCACCCGCCCGGACCTGGTGACTGACCTTGTTTTGATCGGCGCGGCAGTCGACGCCAAACGACGCACCGTCCTCCAACAGGCCCTTAGGCTCGGAATGAACTCAACACTGGAAAAACCACCGCTGAACACCGTGCAGTTCCTGGATATCCTGCGCTGCGGCCCCCGCTGGTATTTTGCCGAACTCGCGGTCGCCCTGGCCTATCATCTCGAAGAACGACTTCCCCTGGTCGGACAGAAGGTCCTGATCATGCGCGGCACCCGCGACCTGATCGCCGGCACCCACTGGTCCCGAACACTGGCCGACACCGCGCAACATGGAGAACTGCTGGAAATCCCCGGCAAACCCCACGCCGTCCACCACAGCGATCCCGCAACAGTTGCTGCTGCAATTCTCACGTTCGCCGCCGACCGTGACGGACCTGCCCACCAACCGCAGAACCCAGAGCCCGAACTTACGCACCAGTGACTCCTCATGAACCTAACTGACACCCACCGCTCACACCACCCCTACGAATAACCTGACGAACGCGATGAGGGATCTACCCTGTTTCTTGGTTGTTATTGGGCTCCGCAGCCATAGGTCGTGTTTGTGGCCCGGGCGGAAGTTAAGAAGGTGAGAGCGGCAGGCTCTGGCCCTGGGTGAGTGTCATGGAGGATCATCGGGGTACCGTGCGTCTTCTGACACCTCGTGCCGGAAGACGTGTGGGCCATAACACCACTTATCCCACCCCCTTCTCCACCAGCATCTCAAGTAGAAGAACTTGCTCATTGGGAAGCCAGCAAAGGACCCGATATACAGTGCTCGACGCCACGCCATCGCTTTCTATAGTGGCCTGATGAAAAGCAATCGGTGCCATGAAACTGATCGACGGCTCAGATCTTCAGGGGGTTCAGATCCTCATCAGTCATTTAGCGCGCGCGTCTGGAAGTTCATTCCAGATCTAGCCGAGAACGAGCAGGGAGAAGGACATGATTAGTCAAGAAGATATCGACCGGGTACTGAACAACAACGGCAAAACCTACGACTCCAATGGCAGACCAGCACCGCACCATCGGGCTTCACCTCCTGACCGATGACTTCCAGACCGAGTTCATCAAGTCGGCAGAACGTGGTCAGATCGGGTGCAGCGAAGGTAGCGTTGAGCACGTTGAGGTCTTCCGGATGGCGAGCGTGAGAACTTCCATCATCGGAAGGCCTCGACCCCTATCCCCGGACCGACGCGCCCATCCCGCTCACACCCCGACTACACCCTCAATTGCGATGAGCCGCATTACGGGCTCGGCGGACACGAAGGCGTAAACACCCCGGATTCAGCCACTGAAACGTCTTCGTTGGTGGATCCCGATACCGATGACGACAGCACCTACAGCGGCGTGACTGGTACCGGTCGGCCCGCTGGAGTATTCACGGATCAGACCGACCCGGACAGGGTCCACTCCAATCACCCCGCCGACAGCGAGCCCGACCGCGACAATTCAGCACGACAGCGCCGGTTGCGCCGATACGAATTTCCCGAATGAGCAAACACCAGCAATGTTTGAGACACCAGACACCAGACACCAGACGCCGGAACAACCTCCAGGGGCGTGAATCACTGGCCCTTGAGAGGCGCCAAAACGATTAGAAGTACCCGGCAGCAAGAAAAGCCCCAGCCGCGCAGCAGCGGCCAGGACTTAAGTGGCCCGGCCTGGATGGCTTCAGCTTCGACACTGACCTCACCACGCAGAATGCCGAAGCGGCTCACATTTTGAGCCAAAATCCTTGAGGACCGCACGGATAGCCCCAAGGGCATCGCCCACACGGAAGGTGTTAGCTGTTTTCCGGTTTGACCAGACTGTCGTCGTCTTCCTCAAGAGCGGGAGCATCTCGAAGCCCTTCGGGAGTGGCATCACTGTCCTCTACCGGCGATTTCGGAATCGGGTGAATATCCTCCCAATCCTCATTCGTTGGTTTTTCTGAAACCTTCTCCGGTTCGTGCTTGAATTTCTTGCCAGTGGGGGCCACTGAATTCTCGTTGCTCATGAAGTGCACCCTACAACGTGTAGAAGTGGCCGGCTTGGTCCTGGGCAGACTGCGCTGAGAGCCCCACCCGACGAGGTGGGAAACAGGAACCTGACGACGCCCTTAACCCGGTACGGGCTGCAGCTGGCAGTCACCGACAATGGGTCCGGATCAGGATCTGGTGGATTTGAGGTACTGCTGCACCGATGCCTCGGGTACCCGGTACGAGCGACTAAACCGGATCCCGTCGATCGCCCCGGACTGCACCAGGCGATACACCGTCATCTTTGATACCGGCATCATGGTTGCTATTTCCGAAACGGTCATCAGAGGCTCCGTCATCTCAATACGTCCCGCCATTACCTACCACTCTCAAGAGTTCCATCCACCACTTTTGTGACATTTTTAACTTAGGCCACTGCTCGTGCCATCTGCACGAGTAGTAACTACTTGTCTTCGGCTTTCCACGACCGAGTAATTGATTCAACCTCGGGCTTTCAGAACCCCTCGACCGACCACTGGCAGCGGATCCTTCTCCGCAACGACCGATGTGGCTTGATCCCGGCGCCAGAGCGCCATCTTCAAAGTCGTCGGGACCATGTCCGTGTCTTTGATCGTGGAGCCGTGCCAGCCCACGATGGCGCGGGAGAAGACATCAATCGCGAAGGCCACATAGACGAATCCGGACCATGTTCTGACATAGGTGAAATCGGTGACCCACACGGCGTTAGGCCGGGCCGCGGTGAAGTCCCGGTTAAGTAAGTCCGGGGCCCGCTGCGAGTCCTTCGGAACTGGTCCGGCTTTGGGTTTGCGCCCCCGGACAAGACCGCTCATGGCTTCATCCCGCATCAGCCGGTCCACCTTGCCACGGCGTGGCCCTCCCGGCGCAGCCACGCCGTCATCTTTCGCCGCCCGTAAAGGGACTCCGGCTTTTCGGCGGTGTCCTTCAGCGCCTTGACGATGACAGCGTCCGTCACAGTCCGTGCGGCCGGTGCTTTGGACTTCCAGGACCGGTAAGTCCGCGGGGCGACCTGCACGCCCTGCTCACGCAGGACCTTGCAGGCCGGCTCGACCCCGAACCCGTCAGCACGTAGCTCGTCGATGAATCCGGTTATTTGCGGCGGCGAGGGTCGAGCTCCCTCGCGAAGAAAATCGAGGCCCGCTTCAGGATCTCGTTTGCCTCCCGCAGCTCCCGGTTCTCACGCTCCAGCTCCAGCTCCCTGATTCTGGCCTGCTCGGCACTCGTGACACCGGGGCGTTCATCAATGTCGATCTGGGCCTGGAGAACCCACCGGCGCAAGGACTCCCTGCCGATATTCAGTTTCGGTCCAATGGCGGAACAGGCGGCAAAAA
>NZ_AZSA01000281.1 GCF_000520555.1 Arthrobacter sp. Br18
GGTGGAAGCAGAGCTGTCATTATGCGGCAGGATGTTGAATGCGCCCCTCCAGGCTCGGCTTACCAAGCCGTAGCTAGCATCAAGATCAGGGGAGATCGGATCCGAAACTGCGGAGCTGTTACGGGTGAACGCTTAGCCGAGTGATAGGGCCTCGTACTATCGGGGCAGCATCGGTCTCAAAACATTGGGAATCACTTTGCCGTCAGTACGAAAATTCAAGCGTCCCAAATCCGTCTCGAAACGGCTCAGTTTCATTGCGCCAACCTGGTTGGGGCTCGGCGCCATCCTTGGCCTCACTGGTCTTTTCATGAACCAGCAGGAAGTGCTCCAGACCAACGCAGAGGCCGCTCGCGCCTACCAGTCCGGCCCCTTACTGCTACCGACCGTACCACCCACAAAGAGTTCCGAACCAACGGTCGGACCCGTGGCGGCTGGATCGCAAGCGCTCTTCATCGGCGACTAATAACGGAAGGTTACGGGTCAACAACACCCTCCAGGGAGGTTTTACCCGCGTTCTCTCCCATACCCGTGGATGGGATGCGGTCGTGGATGGTGTCGATTTAGCCGGCTTCACCTACGGGAGTGGCACGGACGGAACTGATAACAATGAGTACAACGCACGCATCGCCGAGCACGCGGACGATCCAGCACTGAACCCGGCCATTGTTGTAATCCAGGGTGGCCTCGATGAGGCTAGCTCATTGAGTGTCCCGACAATAAATGCCGTCAGTGCGACATTGGAAGCCGCCACCGAAGCGTGGCCCGCTGCGCGGATAGTCGTGATTGGACCAGCCGCGCTCTACCCGGAGAACCAATCACTTTTGGAGTAGACAGCGGCCCTTCGAACCGGCGCTAATGTGGCCGCGCGGAGTTCATTGACCCCGCGCCGTGGTTCACCCCGGAGAACAGTGAAGAGTACGACTCCGGGGACGGCTACCACCTCACCACTGATGGCTACGCTTTCCTTGCGGAGAAGGTCAACGAGTCTTTGGTTGGCTTTAGGATCTAGGCTGACGCGGACCCGCCGAAGCTGTCACTGATGCCCGGACCGACATGGCTTACGGGACCGGTTGATTCTGCTCCGAAGCCGCGGGGCCCATGGGAACGTGGGCATCGGACGTGGTGCTGGCGACAGGGCCGGTGGCGATGCCTGCGGCAGCGGACGGGTGGCGCGGATTGCGTCTGGTGCGTTTTCCCGCACGCCCATAGACCAGGTACATCACTAGGCCCATCACGATCATCAGCAGCACCGTGTAGACGAAGGTGTTCGCGATGGCATTGACGTCCGCGCCGCCGTCGGTGCTCGCCTTGATCTGCAGCCCGAGTGGCTGATAGAGCGGGTGGGCGAGGAACACGGCGGTGTCGTAGTCGTCGAGCTGGCTGTTGAAGTTCAGGGCGGCGATAGCTGCCGCTACGGGCAGCACGGCAGGCAACAAGATGCGCCGGAAGGTATAGAGGCCGCCCGCGCCCATGATGGCTGCGGCTTCCTCCATGGAATCGTTCACCGAAGCGAAGGCTGCCTTGAGCATCCGCAGAGTGAAGGGAATCTTGACGACGACGAAGGCCACCAACAGGATGACGGTGGTCCCGCTGAGTACCAGCCCGCCGAGCAGGGGATTGGGCCGGTCATAGGTCATGACCAGTCCCAGGGCGATCATGGCCGCCGGGAGGATCCATGGAATATGGAGGAGATATTCGAAGGTTCCGGTAATTCGAGTGCGGTACTTCTGCAGGATCCGGGTGACGAACAAGAGGCCGCCCACGGTGATGACCGCAGCCAGGCCGCTGTACACGATGCTGACGATGAACGGACGCAGCGCGGATTCCTGTGACAGGACGCGCACGTAGTTCTCGGGCGTGAACCGTTCCAGGGTGAGGACTCCGGTGCTGATGGCCGCGCCGTCCATGAACGAATAGAGCAGGATCAGCACCAGCGGGGATACGTAGATGAGGAAGAGAAGGTACGCGAGAGCATGAATGACGGCGTTGGCCAGGGGACTGGCGATACGCTGTTTCTGCAGTGGGGCCGACACCTTCGTCACGGAGTAGTAGGTGCCTCCGCGCTCAAGGCGTGTCATGACCGCCAGCATGGTGATGGTGGCCACCCCGAGGATGATGGCCAGCAGGGCGGCGATGTCACGGGACGTCGAGGTGCCTGCGAAGGTCAGGATCATGGGAGTGATGGTCTGGAAGCCCTCGCCCCCCAGGACCTGAGGGGCACTCAGGGCACCCAGCCCGGTAAGGAAGGACAGAATGGTGACGGCGAAGAGGGTGGGCTTGAGGACTGGCAGAACCACTCTGCGCAGGATGGTCCATTCCGAGGCGCCCATATTGCGGGCCGCCTCGATGGTCTGATAGTCCACGTCCCGAATGGCGTTGCCGAGGAACAACAGGTGGTTGGTGGTGGTGGCAAACGTCATGACGAACAGGACGGCGAAGAACCCGCCGAACCATTGCTTGTCCATATCAGGGAAATAACCCGCCACCAGTTTGGTGATGATGCCGTCGGCTCCGTAGATGAACTTGTACCCGGCGGCCAGCACGATTCCCCCGAAGAGGAACGTGGTGGCGTAGCCGAGCCATAGCATCCGGGAGCCTCGGATGGAGAAGTACTGCGTCACCAGCACCACGAAGACGCCGACGACATTCACGGTGACGGTTAGCACCACGGCCAGCAGGAAGCTGTTACCCAGCGACTTCATCGCGCGGTCGGAGGACAGCAACTTCTCGACAGCACGCCCGGAGAACTGGCCCGAGGGGAAGAAGGTCTCGGCCAGCAGGTTCAGGTTGGGCCAGACCAGGAACGCGGCAGTGAACCAGGTCAGGATGACCAACGTGACGACCACCAGTGGTGACCGCAGCATCTTCCTGCCGATGCTGCGGCTCATGCGAGGGCGCCGTATTGCAGGATCTGGTCAGGATCGATACGCACCTGGACCGGACTGCCCACCTCGTGTCGCGGGTGCCCGGACTCGTTCACCAGTACCTGGATGTCGGAGTCGAAGCTGCGGACCGTGTAGCGGCTGTGCTGGCCGTGGTAGTTACGTCCGGTGATCCGGCCGTCGACGGCGACGCTTCGGCCGCCGTCGCCCTCCCCGAGCCCTAGTAGGGCCTTCTCGACCCGGAGGTAGGACAGCTTGTCCGGATCCAGCGTCCTGCTGGTTGAGCGGTTGAGGTGACGGGTCAGTTCCGGCCCCAACAGCGAGCTGTCCCCGATGAAGTTGCAGACGAACTCCGTGGATGATCGGTCATAGATCTCCTGGGGCGTGCCCACCTGCTCCACTTGTCCCTTGTTGAAGACGGCGATCCTGTCGCTCATGGTCAGGGCCTCGTCCTGGTCATGCGTGACATAGACGGTGGTGATGCCCGATTCGGCCTGCAGCTCCTTGAGTTCGATCCGGAGCTGCTGGCGCAGCTTCGCGTCGAGGTTGGACAGCGGTTCGTCCAGCAGCAAAATTTTCGGCTTGAGCACCAGGGCGCGGGCGATGGCGACACGTTGCTGCTGGCCCCCCGAAAGTTCGGAGACGTTCTTCTGCAGCTGGTCGTCGGACAGATCCACCCGGCGCGCGATGTCCGCCACCAACCGGGCCCGTTCCGCGGACCCGGTCCGGCGCACCCGAAGACCGAAGGCGATGTTCTCCTCCACGCTCATGGATGGGAAGAGGGCGTAGTTTTGGAAAACCATTCCCACCTCCCGCTTGTCACTGGCCAGGTGGGTGACTTTACGCCCATTGATGTGGATATCCCCGGCGGAGGGGTCCACGAGCCCTGCGAGGGTGCGCAGCGCGGTGGTCTTACCGCAGCCCGATGGACCGAGGAGCGTGAAAAACTCCCCCTCCGATACCTGCAGGTCCAGGTCCCGGATAGCGGTGAAGCTATCGAAGGTGACCTGAATATGGTCGAAACGGATCATGGGCGCATCTCCAAGGTTCTATCGGTATCGACGGATTGGCGGCGAGTATTACGGCATGTACTCCAGCTCGATCTTCTCGATCCAGGAGGCAAGGTTCTCCTGGACGAACGCCCAGTCGATGTCCTGGTGCGTGAACTGCTCATCGAACTCGACAACCTCGGGCTTCGCGCTCGCCAGCGCCTGTTCGTTCACGGGAAGCGAGTTGAACTCAGCCGCCCACTGGCCCTGCACGTCAGCGCCGCCGAACCAGTCGACAAACTTCCTGGCGTCTTCCTGCTTCTCCGAGCCCTTGATGATGCCGATCTGCTCAATGGCGTAGGGGACGCCGTCTTCCGGGCTCACAGCACCGGAGGTCACGCCGTAGGCTTCTTCACGTCCGGGGATGGACGAGGACGGCATCTGGCCGAAGTCCACCTCACCGCTGGCGAAGCGGGCGAACAGATCCTGGTCCTTGACAGCCGGCACTCCGTTCTGGAAGTACTGTTCAATCTGCTCCCAGCCCTCATCGCTGACCCCGAGGTCGCCATTGTCGTCACGGTAACGGCTGAGGATGCCGGCCATCACCAGTTGTGTGGTGGCAGCGCCCATTCCGCTGACGCGCTCATAGCGTGTCTTGAACTCGTCCTGTGCCCAGAGGTCGGTCCAGTCCTCGGGAGCCTCGTCCGCCGTTACGGCGTCGGCGTTATAGGCCAGGACGATTGCCTGCTGCACCAACGGCCAGTACGCCTTGTCCTCCCCCGGATCGGCGAGGGACTCATCCACCTCGGCCGACCAGGACGGGGTGTAGGGCTCGAGGACCTCTTCCATCTTCAGCTGCTCGTAGTACACGTTGTTCAGCCCGTAGACCACATCCGCTATCGGATTGTTCTTTTCCGCGATGAGCTTGTTCGTCGCGTCACCACCCGCGGCTCCGACTATCTCGATGTCGAAACCGGCTTCTTCGGCATGTTGTTCAAGC
>NZ_AZSA01000282.1 GCF_000520555.1 Arthrobacter sp. Br18
TCAGGAGCTCCTCGCGGCCCACCGTGCGAGTCGCGTTCTCGACGAGGTAGTTCAGGATCTCGAACTCCCTGAAGGTCAGGTTCAGCATCTCGCCGTCGAGGTGCACTTCGCGGCGCGACAGGTCGATGAGCGCGCCCGTGGGACGGGCCCGCTGCGCCTGCGACGGGGCGGGAGCCGCTTCGGGGCGCGCACGCCGGGCCACGGTGGGGTCACCGAGTGCCGCACGCACGGCATCGAGATCGGAACCGGGTGTGTCTGCCGGTGCGAGGGCTACCACCGCGTGGCTCTCCGCCGTCGGCACGAGGGACTGCACGTAGGCATGGACGTCCTGTACGAGCTCCGAGAAGGTCGTGCCCGCCGTTGCGGCGGTGGCCTCGTCGAGCGCGACGTACAGCACGAAGCCGCGCGCGGTCGTGTCGCCGGTGACCGCCTGCGGCCCGGGCACACCATTGGGGGCGACGACGGGAACCGGAGCACTCAAGGGCTGTGCGGAGCGTCTGCCCCGGACACCACCTGGGGGCGTGAAGGCGGATGCGGGACCTGCTGCGCGTGGGCGTTGAAGGAAGGTGGGAACTGCTGGCGTGCCTGGCGGTTCTGCGGGGAGCGGAGGGAGATATGGACGTAGCCCGGATTTATTGACATGTAAACAACCTCGTGAAGTGTGCCGTCATCCCGGCTCGAATGTGGGATGTGCCCGGTTGGGATGAAGAGGAATGCCCGCCGTTGGGCTTGAAGTGCGTAGGAGGGGTTGGGATGTAACCGCTGAGCGTGCATTCGATAGCAGCGGAAGTCGGCTCCGGACGTGGCGTCCGAGGAGGGAACTGCGGTTGCAGATGCGGAATCGGGACGCCCCTGGACACCAGCGTCGCGGCCACTCCCGCTGAATCCAGTGCCGCCAGTGCTGGCGGGTGGATGCCGATGGCGCGGGAATGCCTGCTGCGTTCGGTGCGCCGCTCGAGCACGACGGCGTCGAGCCCGGCACGTCGGAGCAGCAGCCCCGTGTAAAGGCCTACCGGCCCGCCGCCGACCACCAGGACGTCACGCACGATCGTTGCCCCCTGGCTCATATACGAGCGAGTGGTGAAACAGGGGGGAGCTCCGCACACTCCAGCCCGTCCGATGCTCCTCTTTCAGACGCAGGCGGAGCTCGGTCGGCGTGTAGCTGCGCCGGATGGAGGTGAGTCCGTCGGCGCGGATGTAGGAATTCCGCAGGGGAATCGTCCCGACTGAAAAAAGTCCGTACGCCACGCGGTGGCGTGAGATGTCACTGTGGACGGCGATGCCGGGGGAGAGTCGCTCGGTATCCCGGAGCAGACCGGTAAATTCGTCCGGGGACAGGTGGTGCAGCAGATGGTTGGAAATCACCGCATCGAACGTTCTGCCCTCGGCAACGAGTTCGGAACTGAACGCCCTGCGGAACGTGAGCCCGGGCACCTGCGGTTGTGTGATCGCGAACGCATGGGCGCGTTCATCGGGATCGATGGCAGTGATCTCGAGGTCGAGCCCGTCCTTGCGTGCCCACCGGGCAAGGGCCCGCGGCACATCTCCGCCGCCGGAGCCGACGTCGAGCAGTGAACACGACGACGAGGTCGACAGGCGCGGCCGTAGCAGCGTTCCGTAGGTGTGGCGCCAGCCCGAGACCACGGCGTTGACGAGACTGAATTGCCGGTACGTGTTCTCCAGCAGCACCGGGTCGCAGTCGGGCCTGTCCATCTCCCACAGGGCGGCTGTATCCCGCAGGGCCAGGAAACCGGAAGGGCTCATGCGCCTACTTTGGTGAAAAGCGCGGTCTCCACGGTGAGCCCGGGACCGAAGGCCATGGAGCAGATGCGGCCGTTGCCGCCCGAGGACGGCAGCTCCAGAATATGCTTGAGGACGAACATCACGGTGGCGCTGCTCATGTTGCCGAACTGCCGGAGCGTCTCGCGGGCAGGCACAAGCTGCTCTTCGGTGAGGTCCAGTTTCGCTTCGACCTTGTCGAGGATGCTGCGTCCACCCGGGTGGATCCCCCAGTGTTCGATCTCGCGGTATGCCTTGCCTCGCAGGGTCTCATCATGGGCCAGCAGCGGTGCCAGAGCGTCGACGATGTGCTCGTCGATGATGTGGGGGACATAGGTGCCGAGGACCATCTCGAAACCCTCATCACCGATGTTCCAGGCCATCGCCTCCTCGCCCACCGGGGTGAGGATGGTTTCGAAGTGATCGAGGCTTAGCGCCGGGCCGTCGAGGGGAAGATCGCGCGCTGTGACAATCGCGGCAGCGGCACCATCGGCGAAGAGCGATGAGCCGACAACGGTGTCCGGGTTATTGGAGGACCGCACGTGCAGTGAGCACAGCTCGGCACTGATGACGAGCACGACGGCGTCGGGGTCGGCCTCGCAGAAGGCCTTCGCCGAGCGGAGCGCGGGGAAGGCCGCATAGCAACCCATGAAGCCGAGGTGGTAGCGCTGTACCGAGGGCGAAAGGCCGAGCGCCCGTACCACCTTGTAATCGGGTCCCGGCGCAAAGAAGCCGGTGCAGGACACCGTCACCACATGGGTGATATCGGCGGCTTCGATACCGGTTGCGGCAGCGAGAGCCTTGCGGCCGGCCTCGATGAAGAGCTTGCTGCCCTCTTCCGCGTACACCTCGTTGCGGGTCTTTGTGCTCGGCGTGAGAATGCGCATCTCTTTCCGGTCGAAGAAGACCGGGTGCTCGGATTCGGTGTCCAGCGTCAGTTCCTTAACCACGGTGTACCGGGTGTCGATCCCTGAGGAGTCGAAGGCCGTGTTGACAAGCCGGGTTCCCAGCCGGGTGAGTTCGGGCTGGGCCGCGAAGGCATCGCGGACCTCGGGCTGCTTCATGAGAGTCTCGGGCACAGCGGTTTCAAGGGACCTCAACATCACTGTCATAGTCCATTACTAGAGGACTGGCGGGCCAAACACAATGAGGCCAAGCCGCCCGGCACCATGGTACGGACAGTAGGCTTAGTGATCCCACAGGCCCGATACCCGAGGTCCTCGAGCTCGGCAGGGGGTACAAGTCCGATCTCGCCGTGCAGGCGGCGGTGGAGGCTCCTATAGTGACACTCCTATAGAGGTTCTCAAGCCGCCAAAGCGATCTGGGCGGCGCGGCGCGGAGCCTATCATGAGGAGTGCGGGAGAGTCGTCGGCCCAAAAAGTCCCTTGAAGACGCTTGATGCGTTACATCACCATGCTTAGGGTTAATCCATGACCACGAACAAGAGGATCATGGCCGCTTCCGCCGCCGTCGTTGCCGGGCTGTTTCTGGCTGCATGCGACAACACGGAAACAGGGCAACCCACCGAGACGACCGCGCCGACGGACGAGGGCGACACTGGTACCGGCTACTGAGGTGGATCCATGTAGCGGTCGCGCAGCAATTCCAGGGCGGTGGGGCGGAGTCGTTCGGGCTCGTCGACGATGATGCGCTGGACGTAGTTCTTGCTGTGCCGGTATCGCGGGATGGCCGCGGGTTTATCCTCTGAGCGTGGCCCCAGAAACGACGAAAAGGTGCCCGCAGGAGCATCGATCCCACGCAACATATCTTTCGGGCTTAACCGCTAAGAAGAATCCCGTATGAAACCTGGTGTGGTTCCCAGGTTGTAATGGCAGTGTTTTGGGCACTTTGGTGGTGTTCTGATTGTCATTGGTAGCCTCAGGTTTTGTTTGAGGTCGCGCACGGCGGAGGCAGCGGTCAGGACTGTCGCGTGGGTGGCTACGGTGTGCCGTGAAGTTTGTTTGTTCTGCGATTTGCTGGTCTGGATTGGCTAGCTGAGCGGTAAGAAGGCCGAGTAAATGGGCGGAGAAATGTGCCGCTCGCGCGGAGGCTCCTGCCCCCGCCCAACCCAAGGGGAGCACCGTATTTGTTCGTTTTGAAATTGGAATCTGTTAGTCGCGGTAGACGAGACCGTTTCCCTTTCGCCGTCTGTCGATTGATAGCTCGAAGACATCCGATCGTCCGTAGTGACCGCCGACATCCAGATCGTGTTGCAGCGCATCCCTTTGGGCAAGGTCGACCGTCGCAATGATGGTGGCGGGCTTGCCAAATACTGGTTCGGTAACCCAGGATCCATCGGGTCCCACAACGCCGGAGCCTCCATTAAAAAGTATTCCCTCTTCTGGGGCGTCGGGGCCAACCCCGGATCGGTATGCAGCGAGCAGTTCGGCCGGGATGTCTTTGGTTGTGAGAAATTGCCCGGCACACAACACGAAGCAGCGGCCCTCGAAAGCGTAGGTACGTGATGCCGCGTGGTGCATTTCGGGGATATCGGGCCACGCTGCAATGTGAATCTGCTCGTCTTGCGCGTGAAGTGCTTGGCGTGCCAGTGGGTGCCAGTGTTCCCAACAGACAAGGCCGCCCACGCGCCCGGCAGGTGTATCCACTACTTTGAGACCCGCCGCGTCCCCATTTCCCCAGACAATGCGTTCGGTGTGAGTGGGGGGTCAGCTTTCGATGCAGATTCAGGGTCTCGCCATCCAGGCCGATCGTGATTAGGGAATTGTAGAGCGTCCCTGAAGCTTTTCCGGCACGCTCGTTCAAACCCATGACAACCGTGGTTTGCGGGCTCTCCGTGGTTCGTGGTGAAAGCGGGTTTCGTGTCGTAGGAACTGAAGGGCTCGTGGCCCTGCTGGGATGGATGTTCTTGACGCATTCATCACTGACAGGAACCACGAGCTTTGATCGAGCCTACTGGG
>NZ_KI914898.1:0-1781 GCF_000520555.1 Arthrobacter sp. Br18
CCGACCGGTTCCGGTGAGCAGGCCCACCGGTGTTGCCAACCCCAGGGCGCACGGGCAGGCGATGACCAGGACGGCCACCGCGGCAGTGAACGCAGAGGACGTGTTCCCGGTGAAAATCATTCACAGGATGAACGTGGCGACCGCGATGACCAGGACGATGGGCACGAACACGGCGCTGATGCGGTCCGCGAGCCGGGCAATGGGCGCCTTCCCGCTTTGCGTGGCGCTGACCAGCCGGCCCATCTGGGCGAGGGTCGTTTCGCTGCCGACCCAAGTCGCTTTGACCAGCAAACGCCCGCTGGTGTTCATCGTCGCCCCGGTCACCGTGTCGTCGGGGCCGACCTCGGCTGGCACGGACCCACCGGTGATCAGGGACGTATCGATCGCGCTGCGGCCCTCGACGATGAACCTGTCGGTCGCGATCTTCTCTCCCGGGCGCACCACGAACACGTCCCCCGGGGTGAGGGATCCTGCCGGGACTTTGACTTCCACGCCGTCCCGCAGCACGGTCGCGTCTTTCGCGCCGAGGTTCAACAGAGCCTTCACGGTCGCGTCTTTCGCGCCGAGGTTCAACAGAGCCTTCAATGTGTTCCCCTATAGGTGCCCGGTCTCCCTGGTGCTGTTACCGGAATGTGACATTTCATACCTCGCGGGGGTATTGTCGTCGAGTGTTCTCAGCACCAGCTGGAACACTCCCGGGCAGAATGCCGAGTCCTGCCACTGACCGGGGTCCGTCTGCATTCCAGGTGGCAGGAACGGGGGAACCACGTTTCCACCGGGCCAGTAAGTGGCCCTTGGGGTTAAGTCGATTCGCTCTTGAAGGTTGTGAGCGCGAACCGGCCGGGTGACTCCCATCCGAACCCGACAGCTCACCCCGCAGGCATGGGAGAGGCAAACAACCATGTCACGTACGCCCATTTCTGCGCGCCACCGCGCCACCCCTACCCACTCCATAGCACTGGCTGGACTGGCCTACACGGCCAAGACCAACGCTGTGGCTGTCGGCAAGCCGGCCATGATGGTTGCCCAGGCCGGTACCTACGCCGAGAACACCGCCGCAGCCCAGGCGCCGGCGCCCGTAGCTGCAGCTCCAGCCGCTGGCACCCACACCGTCGCCGCCGGCGACACCCTGGGCGCTATCTCGGCCCGCTACGGTGTGGCACTGAACACCGTCCTGGCGCAGAACGGCCTGTCCTACGCCGCCGTGATCTACCCCGGACAGCAGATCAAGGTCTCCGGTAGCGCCTCCGTCGCCCCCGCAGCAGCAGTGAGCCCTGCAGCGGTTCCCGCCGCAGCACCGGCAACCCAAGTTTCCTACACCGTTCCCGCCGCAGCAGTTGCACCTGTCCAGGCGCAGTCCGGTGTGTCCTTCGCCTCCAGCGCCATCACCCCGGTCGCTGCCCCAGCTCCGGCCCCGGCCGTTGCTTCCAGCGGCGTCGGCGCGGCAATCGTGGCTTCGGCCTACGCCCAGCTCGGCTCCATCCAGGACTGCACCATCCTGGTCGAAAAAGCCCTGCGTTCCATCGGTAAGAACGTGGGAGACCTCGGCCCCACGCAGTTCTACCAGTACGGCACCACCGTGGGAACCCCCGCCCCCGGTGACCTGGTCATCCGACCCGGCCACATTGCGATCTACGTCGGCGGCGGCAAGGTCATCAGCAGTGGCATGAACGGTGCAAACCTGACCATCGAGCACGACCTCTCCGATCTCCCCGGCTCCTCCTTCGTGCGCGTGAGCTAATCCGCATCACCTAGGCTGAGGAAGCGGCAGGCGTCCTGAA
>NZ_KI914898.1:1881-4447 GCF_000520555.1 Arthrobacter sp. Br18
GGCGTCCTGAACGGTGGGCGCCTGCCGCTTTTTCTCTGCCCAAAAACCAGGAGGAAACGTTTGGAAGCCAACAAACTGTTCCGTATCAGGAGCCGACAAGTGATCGGGCGACAGTGATGCCGCGGCCATGGAGAACCTCGTGCATGCGGCCCACCAAGACCGTTGATGATGGCAACGACCGGTTGTCCGCTTTTCAGACCGAGCGAGTCGACAAGCGGCATGACGAGCTGTTCGGTGAGCTCGTTAGCAGCGGCGAAAGGGATCCGTCCGGTTCCACGTTCGCGGTGGATGCCGACGCTGAACTCGACTTCGTGAGCTTTCAGGGTGAAGGCAGGACTGGTGTTACCGTGATGCGTGCAGCCCGTCAAGGGTGAGCGCAAGCGCGCGGGAGCAGCCGATCACCACAGCAGCGATGACCCAAACCTGGTGATCCGGCTCGCGGAGCAGATCGGGAGGAACCAACCCAGACCCAGAATGCGATCTCTCGCCCAGGCTACGCGGATGGGGCATGACCGGGCGACCTTGGGTGCTCACGGCCGTTCTGAGGTTGTGATGCTGAAGGATCACTACGTCCAATGCAGTCTTCTTGCAGCAAAGGTGGGGCCGGAAACTCTGTGGTGCGTTTCGGGCCCCCCCTTCATGACCACACGGATTTATCATGCTCAGACCTGCGCGTCCTGTGCGGCTGCTGCCCTTATGTGGATGTACTAGACCGAGTGGTGGGTCATTTCCGTACGTCCGGCACGGCGGGCTGATGCGACCGAGTCGGAGGGAATCACCAGGGTTGGCCGCGTCGCATGGTGCAGGACGCTAGCTGAGGTGCTTCCCAGGAGTGTGGCCTTGAACCCGCGGCGCCCTCTGGAGCCGACCATAATCAGATCGGCATCAACTTCCTCGGCTGTGTCGACAATGGCTTCCGAGGCTGTAGACATCGTCGATGAAACTCTTGGTTCTGCGTCAAAACCAAGTCCGCGGGCCAGCTGCGCGCCTTCGTCGGCTATCCGTTCTGATACGTCCAAAGTGGCGGCGTCCAATCCGGCAAGTTCCTCCAGGGCGGGGTGTCCCTCAAGATGGGCTGCGAAGCCTTCCAGCGCCTGGCGTGCATAGAGCACAACCGCGGAAGCCCCGGGGAACATGGTGGCGGCGGTTCGCAGGGCGCTCTGGGCATCAGGTGAGCCGTCATAGGCGATCAAAAGCTGTAGGGCAGACATCTTTTCTCCTTGTTGGTATGTGGTTGGGCTGGTGGGGTAGCCGCTACAGCTATGCCCGAGCGGATGCCGCGGTGGATTCGGATTCGCTGCTTGTCCGGTGACCCGGGGTGCGCAGCGTCAGTGCGGCGAGGATAGCGCCGGCCAGGGCAATGACAGCTGCACCGATGAACGCTGAGGAGAATCCATTGGTCAAGGCTGCGGAGTTACCGAGCTGGTCCGCGCCGAAAGCGGCCGCGACCGCGGTCATGGCCGCCAGTCCAAGAGCCGAGCCCACCTGATAACTGGTGTTCACGATGCCTGCAGCGAGCCCGCCTTCCTCAGGCCGCGCGCTGGAGATTGCCGTTCCCAGCGATGGTATGAACGCCAGAGACATGCCGAGGGCGGCAACCAGCGAGGCTGGCAGCACGTCAACCCAGAAGGATCCGTCCGGACGGATCAGGGAGAGCCATCCCATTCCCATAGCCAGGACGGCGAGGCCAGTCACAATCATGTTCTTCGGTCCAAAGCGGTTCATCAACCGTGGCGCGAGGACGATCATTCCGATCATGATCACGATTGTCATAGGCAGCAGCGCTGCGCCGCTGGGGAAAGCACTATAGCCAAGAACCGGCTGCAGGTACAGGTTAAGGAAGAACCACCTGGGGATCCACGCCGCACCGAGGAGCACCTGGGCCATATTTGCTGCGCCGAGATTTGAGGTGCGGAAGATTCCGAGCCGCATCAGGGGGTCTTTCAGCCGCGCCTGGAGACCCAGGAAGATACCGAGCAGTACGACGGAGCCGGCCAGGATGAGCCAGGTCTCGGCTGATCCCCAACCCACTTCGGGTGCGCGAACGATAGCGAAGACCGCGGCTCCGATTCCGGCGGTAACGGTAATCGCTCCCAAAAAGTCCACGGATCCCTTACCGGCCCTGCCCGCAGGCATCAGAGCCGGTGTCACCGCCAGGACCAGGACCGCGATGGGGATATTGATGTAGAAGACCCACGGCCAGGAGGCGTATTCGGTGATGAGTCCGCCAAGGAAGACTCCTGCAGTTCCGCCCGCCGGTGCCGCCGCACCGTAGATGGCCAATGCTTTTGTCAGCTGTTTCGGCTCGCCGCCAAAGAGCATCATCAGCAGGGTGAGCGCGGAAGGTGCGATTAAGGCCGATCCGAGGCCCTGAATGGCACGGCCTGCGAGTTCAACGGAAACAGTGCCAGCGGCGCCGGCGACCAGTGAACCGACGAGCAGAATAATCCACCCTGTGGCGAAGATCCGTCGCGACTGGCTTAGCCTGAATCCACCGGTCGGGTTTGGGCCGGGTCGGCGTTTTAAACGCGAAATGCCCGTCTGATCAAGGAAAATTTGACTTGTC
>NZ_AZSA01000285.1 GCF_000520555.1 Arthrobacter sp. Br18
TCTCGTTAAAGAAGCGGTCTCTAACGAGTCTGGCCGATAGGGAGCGGCGGTGTGCCGCTGACTTGGCAGGACAGGGTTGGTCCGTTGGATCCAGTCAACCGGCGCACTGGTTGCCAGTCGTCGTCATAGCGATCCGGATACAGGCATAACCCACCCCTAGCTCCGCATGGCCAACGCCACCGACCCCCTGGTGGGCAGATCTGTTGGCCATGACCGGGCAGTTTCCGTGGCCACCAGCGGGCATTTCTGCTGGCCACCCACGGGCAGTTCCTAATGGCCATTGACACTGGGCTTCCCGTGCGAAGGAACGGTACTGGTTGGTGATGTCGGTGAAGAGGTCCATCCATACATTCTTGCTGTCGAAGTCTCTACTCATGATCCGCGTACCGGGCGATGAAGACGTCCCTGTGGAATGAAGCAGGCATTGCAAATGATTGAGGAGCTTGTCGGGCTCGGGCCGGCTCGCACTCGTGCCACTCACCCCGTGATCGGTGAGAATCCGGTCGCAGGCCGCAGCCTTCAACGCTGAGTGTTGTAGATCCGCCGTCAACTTCATCGAGTGCTAGGAATCCCCTTCCCCAGCAACGACGGATGAGTATATTCAGACGCACAGCACCAACACTTAACGCAAAAAATTTGAGAGCCTTATTGATGAGGAGTGGAAAAGTATGCAGCAACTAGCGCACCGACTTGACCGTCTGGGCACCGAAACTGCCTTCAGCGTCGCCCAAGCCGCGGCTGCCTGGAAGGCGAAGGGGAACACTGTGTATCCCTTCCACCTCGGTGACATCAACATCCCGACGGCCCCTCACATTGTGGAAGCGATGAACCGGGCTATCGCCGACGGTTACACAGGCTACTGCCCTGGTCCCGGCATCCCGCAGCTGCGCGAGGCCCTCGCCGAGGATCTCGGGGCTCATCGGGGTATTGAGCTCTCCCCTGACAACGTTGTAGTGATGACCGGTGGCAAACCTGTCATCACGAAATTCCTGCAGGCCGTTATGAACCCGGGCCAGGAAGTGCTCTACCCGAACCCCGGGTTCCCGATTTATGAATCCCAGATCGAATACCTGGGAGGTACAGCCACGCCTTACCGTTACCTGCCCACGAGTGAGGGCTTCGCTATCGATCTCGACCTGGTGAGAGCGTCGATCACCCCGAACACTGTCGCCATCATCTACAACGACCTGCAGAACCCCATCTCGGCTGAGTCCACAGCCACTGAGCGGGAGGCTGTCGCGCAACTCGCTCAGGAGCACGACCTCTGGGTGCTTTCCGATGAGGCCTACTTCGAAACGCGCTACGAGGGCGTTTCGAGCTCGATCGCGTCGCTTCCCGGCATGCTGGAGCGCAGTGTCATCCTCTATACCTTCAGCAAAAAGTTCGCTATGACCGGATCCCGCCTGGGTTGCGCCGTCGCCCCGTCCGAGATCGCCAAGATTCTCAGCACCTTGAACACCAACGATGAATCGTGCACAACGCACTACGTTCAGTGGGCTGGCATTGAGGCGCTCCGTGGCACCCAAGAACCTGTACAGCAGATGCTCGATACCTTGCGCCAGCGCCGGGACGCCACGTGTGAACTCGTGAACGGTATTCCCGGCATGGACGTCGCCGTTCCGCAATCGACGTTCTACCTCTTCCCTGACGTCACCGAGGTCATGGAGCGCCTGGGATACACGGCAGTAAGCGAGTTCGCCTCCGCAGCCTTGCGTGAAACGGGTGTTTCCTTCTGCACGCGGGAGCACTTCGGTCGCCGTCAACCCGGCGAGGAGCGGCAATATATCCGGCTCGCGTACTCGGGCATCGACATCGCTGATATACGTGAAGGCCTCGGCCGCTTGAACACATGGATTGAGACAGCATGAGCCGGATCGTCGTCACGGGATGTATACCCGAAGTTGCACTAGAGAAGCTTCGTGCGGAGCATGACGTCGATGCATGGACGGGCCCTGAATCGATCAGCCGCGGGGAACTCCTGACACGAGTGGCTGGGGCCGACGCCGTGGTGAGTCTGCTCACCGAACGCATCGATGCAGAGCTCCTTGACACCGCCGGACCGCAGCTCGAGGCCGTCGCAAACGTCGCCGTCGGCTACGACAATATCGACGTACCAGCCTGCACCGACCGCGGAGTGATCGCCACGAACACACCCGGCGTACTCACCGAAGCTACTGCCGACATCACGTTCGGCCTCATTCTCTCCGCGACCCGCCGGCTGAGCGAGGGAGAACGGCTCATCCGCTCCGGCCAGGACTGGAAGTGGGGCATGTTTTTCCTGCTCGGCAGTGGTCTGCAAGGGAAAACCCTCGGCATCATCGGCATGGGCAGTATCGGCAAGGCGACTGCACGCCGAGCCAAAGCCTTCGGCATGAGGATTGTCTACCAGTCACGCAGTACAATTGCCTCGGAAGTCGTTGCCGAACTGGGCGCCCGGCGAGTCGAGCTCGACGAATTGCTAGCAACCTCCGATATCGTCTCCCTCCACTGCCCCTACGGGCCGGCCACTCACCACCTCATCGGGGCCGAGCAACTAACAGCGATGAAGAACTCGGCTTACCTCATCAACACCGCGCGTGGGCCAATCATCAACGAAGCAGCTCTTGTCGCTGCCCTTCAGGAGGGACACATTGCAGGTGCCGGGTTGGACGTCTTCGAGAACGAACCCAACGTCCATTTCGGACTGCTCGAGCTCGACAATGTGGTGCTCGTGCCCCACCTCGGTTCAGCCACCATCGAAACGCGCACCGCAATGGCGCTGCTCGCCGCCGACAACGCCCTTGCCGTGCTGAGCAAACAAAGACCCCTCACGCCCATCGGCTAGCGAAAGGCTATCGAGAAGGGTGTGTCCTCAAGCATCAGGTCTGCTGTCATATAAAACTAAAGCTTTTCAAGACAGCGGAACAGGTCGAGCGCCGAGCAACCACTCCCCCGCTGTGAGTCACAGCGGTAAATGGCGTGGTTTTGGCAGCGGTTAGTGGCCTATGAGGAGGGTTTCTCGGGCGGCGTCGACGGACTCGGGTGCGAGCGTGTCGAGCTGGTTGAGGGCTTGGACGCGTTCGATTTGGGTGATGAGTCGGTCGACGAGGCGGAAGTTGCCGGCGAATTCTGTCCCACCCAGGAGCGAGACGATCAGATAGGGGCGGACGAGATCGGTCAGCTGGGCTCGGAGTGCGTCGACCTTCCATTGGTAGTGGTCGACGGGGCCGCGCGGGTCAACGACCCGATCGTGACCGGGGACGCTGGCGGGGAGCTCTACGGCTGCTTAGTGAAAGACTTCGAGCGAGTCTCTAGTGGGGGTGATCAGTCGACGCCGTCGATAATCTCGCGCAGCACTGCGACGTGGTAGCGGAGAACCTTCCGGCCGGTCGGGGAGAGCGCCACCCACGTCGTGCGCCGACCCTCGTGCGAGCCCTTGCGGCTGCGCACGTACCCCGCGTCAGCGAGCGTGGCGACGTGCTTGGAGAGCACGGAGTCGCTCACGCCCAAGCCGTCGCGAAGGACCGCGAACTCCGCCTCGGACACAGCAGTCAGCATCGTCGCCAGCTTGAGCCGGGCGGGCGCAAGGAGGTGGCGGTCCAGCTCTCCCATCAACGTGCACCCACCAGCAGCACGGCTCCGGCGAGCAACAGAACGGCCAAAGCGACCAGCAGGAGGACCGACTCACCCCTGCTGTGGGCCGCCGGGTCACCGCGATAGGACCGCATCCAACGGACGCCGCAGAATGCGTAACCCACCCCACCGGCGATCGCGCACAGGCCCAAGAGCCACCAGCGCCCCTCGAAGGCAGCCCAAATCGCGAAGCCCATGGCCAGCAAGTGCGCCGTCGATGCCGCCGCATCGCCCCCTAAGACCACCCTGCTCGCAAAGCCGCCGACCCAGACGCCGTTCAGCCTTCGGAAGCGGACGAGCTGCACCACCGCTACGAGCACAAACGGGACCAAGCCAGCAACCGCCAAGCCGATTCCTGCCGAGCTCTGGTAGGCCACTCGGCACGGTTGCCAGGACGTTGCGCATGAAGTGCACCCGGCAGCGCTGCCACGCCGCACCTTGGAACACGGTGCCGATGGCCTTTTTCAGCCCGCTGTGCGCATCAGAGATTACGAGCGTGACCCCGCCCAGGCCCCGGGTCTTCAGGGAGCGCAGGAACGCCGTTCAAAAGCCCTCGTTCTCGCTGTCTCCGACGTCGAAGCCGAGGACTTCCCGGCGCCCGTCGGCGGCGACGCCGAAAGCGACCACGATCGTCTGGGACACCACACGGTGACCGACCCGGGCCTTGCAATAGGTGGCGTCCAGGAACACGTACGGGTATTCCAGGGCCGAGAGGTCCCGGTCGCGGAACGCACCGACTTCATGATCGAGGTCCTCACAGATCCGGGACACCTCAGACTTCGAAATCCCGGTATCCGCACCAAGGGCTTTGACCAGGTCATCGACCTTACGGGTAGAAACCCCGTGGAGGTAGGCCTCCATCACGACCGCGTACAGGGCCTGATCAACCCGGCGGCGGCGCTCCAGCAAGGCCGGGAAAAAC
>NZ_KI914899.1:0-79821 GCF_000520555.1 Arthrobacter sp. Br18
ACCGACGCCAACGGCGTCGCAACGTTCAGCAACCTGCTGATCGACAAGCCCGGCACCGGATACACCCTCATCGCCTCCAGCGCCGGCCTCGTTTCTGCGACCAGCACCGCGTTCACGGTCGGCTCATCCCAGCTGGTGTTCACCACGGCAGCGCTGAGCGGGACGGCAGCGATGACAGCGAACCTGGGTCCCATCACCATCCGGCGCGTGGACGCCGCCGGCAACCCTGTCCCGGCACCCGCGGCCGGGTTCCCCGTAAGCCTTACCTCGACGTCCACCGGTGCCAGTTCCTTCGCCGCGACCGGCAACGGCGCGGCCATCACCACCATCACCATCCCGGCCGGGGCTTCCACCGCCACGTTCTACTACGGGGACAACCGGACCGGATCCCCCAGTCTCCGTGTCAGCTCCACCGGGACGGTCAGCGCCTTTCAAACCCAGACCATCACCGCCGCGCCGGCCGCGAAGCTGGTGTACACCACCCCGCCGGTGTCCGGTCCGACCTCGACCGCCGCGAACCTCGGTCCGCTGACCGTGCAACTCCAGGACACCTTCAGCAACCCAGCCGCCGCACCCGCGGGAGGAACCGTCATCACCCTGTCCTCCAACTCCACCGGAACCCGCACCTTCTCCACCACGCAGGGCTCCGCCACCACCGTCACCTCGGTCAGCATCCCGGCCGGCTCGACTGCGACCTCCTTCTTCTACGGAGACACCAAAACCGGCACCCCCAGGATCACTGCCTCCGCAAACGGTCTCACCGGTGCGTTCCAGGACGGGACCATCACCACCCCCGTGGCCACCCAGCTCGCCATCACCACCGCAGCACCCTTCGGCACCACCGCGTCCACTGCGAACCTCGGCCCGATCACCGTCGAACTTCGCGACGCAGCAGGCGCGCCCGTCGCCGCGCTCACCGGCGGCAAAGCCCTGAGCATTACCTCAACCTCCACCGGGACCCGCACCTTCTCCACCACGCAGGGCTCCGCCACCACCAGCCAGATCACCATCCCCCCTGGAGCCACAACCGTCACGTTCTACTACGGAGACACCACGGCAGGATCCCCCACGCTCACCGTCGCGTCCGCAGGACTCAGCAGCACCACCCAAACACCCATCGTCCGCGCCGGCGCCGCGTCCCGCATCACCTACACCAGCGCTCCCGCCACCGGAACCGCGGCCACCACCGCGAGCCTTGGCCCGATCACTGTCCAACTGCAGGACACCTTCGGCAACCCAGCCCTGGCTCCAGCCGCAGGAACAACACTCACCCCCTCCTCCTCATCGACCGGAACCCGCGTGTTCTCCTCCACCCGTGGAGCTACGACCGGAGTAGCTTCCCTCACTGTCCCCGCCGGAACCTCCACCACCACGTTCTACTACGGTGACACCCAGGCAGGATCCCCCACGCTCACCGTCGCGTCCGCAGGACTCACCGCAGCAAGCCAGCCCCAGACCATTACCGCCGCGGCACCAGCCAGAGTCCAGTATCTGCAGCCACCCACGAACGTGCGTAAGAACATCACTTTCTCACCCACCGTTACAGCTTTGGTCGTCGACCAATTCGGCAACCGGACCACCAGCACCACGGCAGTCACCATCGCACTACGGACCAGCACAGGCGCAACCGGGGCCCGTGGCACCCTAAGTGGTTCAACCACCGTCAACGCGGTGGCCGGTGTCGCAACCTTCAGCAACCTCACCCTCGGTGGACCAGCCAGCGGCCAATACACGCTGCATATCAGCACCTCCGCCCTTACCGCCAGCCTCAGTCCTATCTTCACCGTGACCTGAAACTCGACCCGTGCAGCAGCTCACAGGGTTTCGGCCGGCTTTTCCCCACCGGTGGTCTGCTCGAGGAATGCAGCGGTGGAGGAATTACTCATTCAGGGGTTGAGGCATGCAGCGATCTCCGCGCAGTGCCGCACTGTCACATCCGGTGCCGTCGCGTACGCCGGGAATGCGGCTCCGTCCCGGTTGAGCCAGACGGTCCTCAGCCCGGCACGCGCAGCGCCGTCGATATCCCAGGGATGAACCGCGACCAGCGCAATGTCCGGCAGGGGCGTGGAGCAGGCCTCCGCCGCGTAGCCGTAGGCCGAGGCCGCCGGTTTCCACCGGGGCGCGTCCTCCACAGAAAGAACTTCCTCGAAGTGGCCGCGCAGACCGGCCCTTTCCAGCAGCGAGGTTGCCGTACCTGCCGCGCCGTTCGTCAGGGCAGCCACCCGTATCCCCCGCCGGGCCAGGGCGGCAAGGCCGTCAGCCACATCGGAATGCACGGGTAACTGCTGGAAAGCATCCAGCAGTTGGCCGACGGCGTCGTCCAGGTTCCGGTTGAGGGGCTCGGCAGCGAGGACTCTCCGGAGTGATCCCCCCGCCAGTTCGGCAAAGCGCGGGTTGACGCCCGCGGCAGTCAGGGCAAACCCGTCACGCAGGAGCGAGGCGAACCATAACGCCGCAGTTCCCGGCGGAGCGCCCACCTCCTCGAAGTGCTGCGCCATGCCCCCCATATCGGAGAGCGTCTCGTTGACGTCGAAGAGAACAAGAGAACACTTCATCTACTGGCGGTAGCCCTCGACCTGGCTGATGGGCCGCGGGTCGGCTTCCGCGGGGTTCCCACCCGCGTCGGCTTTGGCGCGGCGCTGCCGGAGCAGGTCCCAGCACTGGTCCAGGTCCTCCTCAACGCGCTTCAGCCGCATTTTCTGTTCCGGATCCGTGCCGCCGTCCCTGGCGGGGGACCCTCCACGAAGGTCGTGCTCTTCCTTGACCAGCACCTGTATGCGCTGGAGGATGTCCTGGTCGTTCACGGTGTCTCCCTCTGGCTAGCCTTCCATCCATCAGGCTACCCACGCCCGGTCCCGGGTGCCACCACGATTTCGTCCGGCGTGGTGAACGCCTACCGCATCCGGCGGCACATCTTCCGTGCCGAATTGGGCAGGCGCGCCCAATGCCCTAAACTGTGGAAGAACCATTTGCCTGTGTAGCTCAGTCTGGTAGAGCATCCGCTTCACACGCGGAAGGCCCGGGGATCGAGGCCCCGCGCAGGCACCATTTTCCCCTTGCCATACCCTCCCGCGGCTGCCAAGGATGAAGGCATGGACTTTTCACCCAACACCGCAATCGTTACAGGATCCGACTCGGGAATCGGCCGCGCTACAGCGTTGGCCCTCGCCGACGCCGGATGCGACGTCGGTATCACCTGGCACTCGGACTCCGACGGCGCCGAGGAAACGGCGCGTCTGGTCCGCGAGCGTGGACAGAAAGCCGCCGTGGCGCGGCTTGACACCACTGATGCCCCCGGGTGTGGGGATGTGGTGGATCAGCTTGCGAAAGAACTGGGCGGTGTCGACATCTTCGTGAACAACGCAGGGGTCAACGGCGGCACTCTGTTCATGGACACGGACTGGGACACGTGGCGCGGCACCATGGCCGCCAACCTCGACGGTGCCTTCGTCTGCATCCAGCGGGCGGCCCGCCACATGCTCGACGCCGGCAGGGGCGGCCGCATCATCGCGGTGACCAGCGTGCACCAGGAACAACCGCGCGTAGGGTCCGCAGCCTACGACGCATCGAAGCACGGACTCGGCGGCCTCATCCGGACGATCGCCCTCGAACTGGCCGGCCGGGGGATTACGGCCAACGCCGTCCTGCCCGGTGAAATCTCCACCCCCATGAACGACGCCGGCGATCAGGACCCCCGCGAGGTGGACCGCCCCGGAATCCCCGTGGGCAGGCCGGGCGACGCCCGCGAGGTGGCCGCCGTGATCGCCTTCCTCGCCTCGCCCGCATCAAGCTACGTCAACGGCGCGTCCTTCGTGGTGGACGGAGGCATGCTGCAGATGGGGCCGCAGGCAGGATCCCACCTCACGAGCGGGGATTGGCGCACCCTGTGATCAGCACCGCCGTCGGCACCGCCGTCAGCCTGCCCGGCATCACCGAACCCAACCTTGATGCTTCGACGATCGCCACCATCTTCCGGGGCGCCGCCGAGGCCATCGAGACCATCGGGATGGGAGAACTGTAACCGCTAGATCCCGGTACCCAGCCGCGGTCCGCCCGAGTCCGGATCATCCAGGGACCGGTCGGGCACATTGCCGTCGGCCGGTGCGCCTTCCCCGACAACCCCGGACGGCGGCGCACTGACGTCCCCGCGCCAGGCACCGCTTTCGCCGCCGCTCTTCTCGATGAACTCCTTGAACCGCTTGAGGTCTCCCTTGACCTGCGCGGCGTCCGCGTTCACCACGGCGCCAATTTTTTCCGTGAAGGTTTCGGGGTGCCAGTCGATCTGCACCATGAGGCGTGTGGTGCTCTCGTCGAGCCGGTGGAAGGTCACCACTCCTGCATGGGACTCGCCGTCGGTGCTCTTCCATGCCACGCGCTCGTCCGGGTGCTGCTCGGTGATTTCGGCGTCGAACTCGCGCCGAACCCCGCCGATGCTCGTCACCCAGTGGGTGAGGGTGTCGGAGGTCTGCGTGATGGATTCGACACCGCTCATGAATTTGGGGAAAGTCTCGAACTGGGTCCACTGGTTGTACGCAGTGCTCACCGGCACTGCAACGTCGATTGATTCCTGAACTTTCGCCATGAATTTGCTCCCTCGTAGAGACTTCGACCTTCCGATCCGCTGCCCCGAAAGGGTCACAGGCCGGTAAAACCGTAAGTACCCTTAGAATATGCAGATCGGTTGGATTTGGCCAACACGCGGGTCTAGGGTGAAAGTGATCCGCGCGGCCACCGCAGCGATGAATTCCGTCGGTTCCATACTGCCCAGGCGGGCACTTTTCCTACTACTGGAGGATCCATGAAAGCTTCACCCACCCTCACGGACAATATGCAGGCAGTTCTGGTCGACCTCATTGAACTGCACCTCCAGGGCAAGCAGGCCCACTGGAACGTCGTGGGCAAGAACTTCCGTGACATGCACCTGCAACTCGATGAGATCATCGACGACGCCCGACTGTTCGCCGATCAGCTGGCTGAACGTATGCGCGCCCTCCACGCCGTCCCCGACGGGCGCAGCACAGCCGTTGCGAAGGGCTCCTCCCTCAACGAATTTCCCGCAGGACTGGTCTCGACCCAGGACACCGTCACCCTGGTGGTGCGGATGCTGAACGCCGCCGTCAAGACCATGCGCGACGTCCACGACCAGATCGATGAGGAAGACCCGACCACCGCGGATATCCTGCACGGTTTCATCGAGAAACTCGAGCAGTACGCGTGGATGGTCGATGCCGAGAACATGACACCGACCGCCAAAGTCACCGAACCGGCTGCCGTCTAGCCGCGCTGCCTGCTCATGGGTCTTCGTTACCGAACGACGAAAGTCAACGACGACGGCCCCGCCGGCCGGGCGGCGACGCTTTTTTCGGCTTCCCCTGGATCGGTTTGGCTCCGGAACTCTTCCCGCCGGAGCCCTTCGATCCGGCATTCCTCCCGCCGGCCTCCCGGGAGCCGGCCTTTTTGGCCGCCGCCTTCTGTGAGGCACTTCGCTTCGCATCAGCCGGTTCCTGGGCTGACGGCTGACGCGAACTCCGCTCGGTCCGCCCCCGCACAATACCGATGAACTCCTCGACATCGGGTGACCCGTTGCCCTCAAGCCACGCGATGCCGATTACGGTGCCGGGCAACTCCGGCACCGGACGGTGGACCGCGTCCCTGCGCATGTACAGCCGGGCGAGGGACATCGGCAGGACCACAACACCAGCCCCGGACGCTGCCACCTCCACTGCGGTCTTCGGCCCGCCGCACTCTTCGACGCTGAGCCGATGTGCGGCCTCGAGCTCGGCCAGGGGAACCTCCTCATAGAGGGACAGCTCGTTCTCCCTGGACATCACCACCACTGCCTGTTCCTCGTACAGGGGAATGACGTGCAGCCCCTGGCGCCCAATCGGCAGCCGCACGAAAAGCGCATCGAATCCGGCGGCCTGCAGCGCCGGGAGGGCGTCGTCGTCGTGGGGGTGAAGTTCAAGCTCGACCCCGGGGTGCCGTTTCCGCCACCGGGCCGCCCACTTGCCCGGCGTGACGCCTGCGACAAACCCCACGGACAGGGATCGGGGCTGGAGCTCGGGCACAGGTTCACACTAACGCACGGGACATCCACCTGCGCCGGGCCGGTTAAGCTGGATGGATGACCCCCGCAAAAGCACCACAGACCATGAAGCCCGCCACTGCGGCCAAGAAACTGGGGATTTATCTTCCCGCGGCTCCCCAGGAATTCCAGGACCGTGAGCTGACGCGGGCCGCGTTCAACGAACTGCAGCAGACACCACCGGAATGGCTTGCGGAACTGCGGCGGACAGGGCCCCACCCCCGACCGGTCGTGGCACAGAAACTCGGAATATCGATCGGCGGACTGGCCCGCGGGGGAATCACCGATCCGCTCACCACTGCGGACATCACCGCACTCCTGCAGGCGCCTCCCGCCTGGCTTGTCACCGAACGGTCCACGCAGGCCGCGGTCCGCGCCGAAGCGGAACGGGTCAAGGAGCGCGACCTCCAGCGCCAGAAGCAGAACGACGACTGACCCGGTCCGCTGCACCGCCACGGAGGGGACCCGTGCTGCGGTGATTGACTTAATAGAACACGTATTCGAATATTGACGAGTGACACCATCAGCTGCAGGGGCGCTCGGACGCAAGGGGCCTCCCGACCCCGGGCTTTCCGGCTCGTCGGCTCTGCAGCCGGACGTCAGTTCCCTTCCTGATCTCCAGTTCCGCATCAACCAGATGCAATCGAGCCGGCTGGATTCGCGGAGGCTTCCCACTGTTCCTGCGCTGGCAAAGATCCTCCCCGGAGGAGGCCTGCAGTCCGGTGGCTCCTACGCGGTGCGGAACTCCGCCACCCTGGCCATGGCGCTCCTCGCCGGCCCGTCGGCAACGGGTGCCTGGTGCAGCGTTGTAGGGCTGCCCGAATTCAGCGTGGAGGCCGCCGAAGAGTTTGGGATCAACCTGGAGCGGCTCATCCTGGTTCCGGATCCCGGGGCCCAGTGGCTCACCGTGACGGCAGCGCTCGTGGATGTGGTCTCCGTTGTGCTGACACGCTCCCCCGCACACCTTGCCCCTTCGGATACCGCACGGCTGAAGTCCCGGCTTCGGCAGCGCGGAGCCGTGCTGATCACCCAGGGCACCTGGCAGCAGTGCGATTCAACCCTGAGTATCGCCGAGAGTGCCTGGGAGGGATTGGGGGCAGGAACCGGCCACCTCCGAACCCGCAGGATGAAGATCACCGCCACCAATCCGGCCGGCCGGCTGCGTCATACCTATGTGGGTCTGACCGATCTGCAGCGGAGCCCCTGGCAGGCCTCCGGCGCCGGCGCCGCAGGAGAACGTTCCCCTACCCCCCACGACGGCGGTGCCCTGTTCCAGCCGGCCCTGAAAAAGTCCTCATGAACACCGGAACAGCAGTACCCGGGCCTCCGGCCGCTCGTACAGCTACCCGGACTCTGATGCTGTGGTGTCCGGACTGGCCCATCACAGCGGCCATCCGTGAGCACTCGCTCGAGGTCCATGCCGCCCTTGCCCTGGTGGACGGGGGCGAGGTATTCGCCTGCTCACCCGCGGCCCGGGAGAACGGCGTACGGCGGGGTCTTCGCCTTCGTGAGGCGCAGGCACGATGCACCGGCCTCATCGTCCTGCCCTACGACCCGTTCCTGGATATCCGCAGTTTTGAACCCGTCACCACGGCGGTGGAAACCATCATGCCGGGAGTGCAGGTACTGCGTCCTGGGCTGTGTGCGATTCGGATCAAGGGCCCGTCCCGTTATTACGGCAGTGAGGAGAACGCCGCATCCGTGGTGCTCCAGACACTCGCCGCCATCGGCCTGACCGATGTCCGTGTCGGGATTGCCGACGGCCCTTTCGCCGCGGAGCAGGCCGCGAAGGCAACGGAGGCAACGGAGGCACTGGAGGATCCGCAGGCCGAGCCGCTCTGCATCATCCCTCCCGGAGGATCCCCCTGGTTCCTCAGCACTCTGCCCCTCGATGTTTTCGAACAGCCGCGGTTGGCGGTGCTGCTGAAGCGCCTGGGCATTCGGTCCCTCGGTGATTTTGCTGCCCTGGGTGCTGCTGATGTGCGCAACAGGTTCGGCGCAGAGGGCGCACTGGCACACCGGCAGTCCAGCGGTCTTGACCATTTCAGTGTGGTGGACCGCACCCCTCCTCTCCAGTTGGAAGTGACCGCCCATTTCGAACCGCCCCTGGTGCGCATCGACCAGTTGGCCTTTGCCTTCCGCAGAACTGCCGAAGGTTTCGTGGCCGGGCTGAGGCGGGCCGGGCTGGTGTGCACAGCGGTGCAGGTGGCGCTGCACACCGAATCCGGCGAGGTGTCCGAACGCTTGTGGCAGCACCCGCGCTGGTTCGACGCCGACGACGTCGTGGACCGCGTGCGCTGGCAACTGCAGGGAACCAATGCAGCCGACCACGGGCTGACGTCCGGGATCACCCGCGTGCAGGTTGTTCCCGGCCTCGTCGAGGACCTCGGCGACCACGCCGACGGGCTGTGGGGAACGGGTCCCGATGAAAGTATCCACCACGGGCTGGCACGTGTGCAGAGCATGCTGGGCCACGGGGCCGTGCTGACGGCAGTGATTGCCGGCGGACGGCTTCTCGCGGACCGCAGGGTCTACATTCCATGGGGGGACTCACCGGCGGCCCAGGATAAAACCCAGCCGTGGCCCGGGCGGCTTCCCGGCCCGGTTCCGGCCACGGTCTTCGCGGTGCCGGTTCCCGCCGTCGTCGTCGATGCACGGGGAAACCCCGTCGCCGTCGATCCCCGGGGGCTGGTCAGTGCGGATCCGGCTTTCTTCACCGTGGGCGCCGCCATCGACCAGCGGTGGCCGGTGCATTCCTGGGCCGGCCCCTGGCCCATCAACGAGCGCTGGTGGGATCCCGGGGGGCGCATGCTCAACCGTTTTCAGCTGGTGGATTCATCCGGTTCCGCCTGGCTCCTGCTTCTCGAGAACCAGGAGTGGTTTTCCGAAGCCAGTTACGACTAGGGCACAGAACCAGGAACGAGGAGGATCACAGATGGCCTGGAGCAACCCTCCCGTACCCTGGTCCGACTTCGAGCGGAACCTGTCCGACAGGACACGACCGGGCTCGCCTCCGCCGGGCGCCGACGGCGGCGACAGTCCCGCCTGGTCGAGGAAACGCCAGCCCTATGCTGCCCCTCCACAAGCCTTTCCGGTTCCCGAGGGGCAGGGAACGCCCTATGCCGAGCTTCACGTCCACTCGAACTTCAGCTTCCTGGACGGCGCATCCAGCCCGGAACAGCTGGTGGAGGAAGCTCACCGGCTGGGTCTGCAGGGCCTTGCCCTCACCGACCACGATGGCTTCTACGGCGCGGTGCATCTGGCCGAGGCCGCAGAGAAGTATCCGGACCTTGCCACCATCTACGGCACCGAGCTCTCCCTCGAACTGTCGAAACCCCAGAACGGCGAGCCGGACCCCGAGGGCAGCCATCTCCTGGTGCTTGCACGCGGATCGGCCGGATACCACCGTCTTGCCGGTGCCATCACCGCGGCGCAGCTGGCCGAAGGAGCGGAAAAGGGAAGACCCCGCTATTGCCTGGAGGATCTTGCCGAGCATGCTGCGGGTTCCTGGATGATCCTCACCGGCTGCCGGAAGGGCTCCGTTCGGAAAGCCCTCGTCTCCGGCGGCGACAGGGCTGCGGAGGTGGAAATCGTTCGCCTTCTGGACCTGTTCGGCCGGGATTCCGTGGCCGTTGAACTTTCCGACCAGGGCAATCCCCTGGACACGGCACACAATGATGCCCTGGCCGCTCTGGGTGCCCGGCTGAAACTACCCGTCATCGCGACGAACAACGTGCACTACGCCGTTCCCGGGCAGCACCGGCTCGCTACTGCGCTGGCTGCCGTCCGCGCACGCAGGAGCCTCGACCAGATGAACGGTTGGCTCCCGGCAGCGGGCGCCGCGCACCTGCGCAGCGGCGCCGAGATGGCAACCCGATTCCGCGCCTATCCGGGAGCTGTGGAACAGACGGTGGATATTGCGGGGGACCTCGCTTTCCGTCTGCGCAGCGTCAAACCCGGCCTGCCGAATATCGAGTTACCCGACGGCCACACCCAGATGAGCTACCTTCGGCATCTTGTCTGGGAGGGGGCGGACAGACTGTATGGCGGGCGGAGCGATGTCAGGGAACGGATAGAGCGCGAGCTGGACGTCATCGAGAGCAAGAACTTTCCCGGATACTTCCTGATTGTCCATGACCTGGTGCACTACGCCCGCCGCCGTGGAATCCTGTGCCAGGGGCGTGGCTCGGCGGCGAACTCGGCCGTCTGCTACCTGCTGGAAATCACCGCGGTGGATTCGATTCGGTACGAGCTGCCCTTCGAGAGGTTCCTGTCCAGCCTCCGGGACGAAGAACCCGACATCGACGTGGATTTCGACTCCGACCGCCGCGAGGAAGTCATCCAGTATGTCTACCGCAAGTACGGCAGGTTCAATGCGGCACAGGTTGCCAATGTCATCACGTACCGTCCCAAGTTCGCCGTCCGCGACATGGCCAAGGCGCTGGGCCACAGCCCCGGCCAGCAGGATGCCTGGTCGAAACAGGTGGAACGCTGGGGAGGGTCGGTGTCGAGTAGTGACCATGACATCCCGGATTCGGTGGTCGGCCTTGCCCGGGAGGTCCTGAAATTTCCGCGGCACCTCGGCATACATTCCGGGGGGATGGTGCTGACGGACCGCCCCGTCGGGGAAGTATGCCCCATCGAGCATGGGCGGATGGAGGGGAGGACCGTCCTTCAGTGGGACAAGGATGACTGTGCCTGGATGGGCCTGGTGAAATTCGACCTCCTCGGCCTCGGAATCCTTGCCGCCATCCAGTACAACTTCGACCTCGTGGAAAAGCACTTCGGTGAGCGGTGGGCGCTGCACAGCATCCCCAAGGAGGAGCAGGGCGTGTATGACATGCTGTGTTTCGCCGATTCGGTGGGAGTGTTCCAGGTGGAAAGCCGCGCCCAGATGGGAATGCTTCCCCGGCTGCAACCACGGCAGTTCTATGACCTCGTGATCGAAGTGGCCCTCGTGCGTCCGGGCCCTATCCAGGGCGGCGCCGTCCATCCCTATATCAAGCGCAAGACGGGTGAGGAGGAGGTGCGCTACCTTCACCCGGACCTGAAGCCGGTACTCGAACGGACACTGGGTGTTCCCCTGTTCCAGGAACAGCTGATGCAGATGGCCATGGTGGTGGGCGGCTGCACCGGAGCCGACGCCGACCTGCTGCGCCGGGCCATGGGATCGAAGCGGGGAGAGGAACGGATTGATTCCCTGCGCGCCAAGCTCTACGCGGGCATGGCATCGAACGGCATCACCGGAGAGGTGGCGGATGCGATCTACACCAAGATCCATGCGTTCGCGAACTTCGGCTTCGCCGAGAGCCACTCCATCAGTTTCGCCCTGCTGGTCTATGTGAGTGCCTGGCTGAGACTCCATTACCCCGGAGCCTTCCTTGCCTCGCTGCTGCGGGCACAGCCCATGGGGTTCTATTCGCCGCAGACACTCGTTGCCGATGCGCGGCGGCACGGAGCGGAGGTGCTGCGCCCGGACATCCTGCATTCCGGCGTCCACGCGGACCTCGAGCCTCTTGACGGCTTTGCGCCCGGAGAAGATCCCCCGTCGCGAACCACCGGGAAGGACTGCTGCGTCCAGGAGCATCAGCCGCCCGTCGGTCCGTTCGACCGGAGCGTGCCCTTCGATTCCACTGTCCACCGCCGTGACGGCAACTATGCGGTGCGGCTGGGGTTGGACAGCGTGCAGTCCATCGGTGGGAAGGTCGCGGAGAAGATTGTGGCCGAACGAACCCGGAACGGCCCCTTCGAGGACATGAGGGACCTTGCAAGGCGTACCGGACTCACCTCGGCACAGCTCGAAGCACTCGCTGCCGCCGGGGCCTTCGACTCCATGGGCTTGTCGAGGCGCGACGCCCTGTGGGACGCGGGCCCGGCCTCCACCGAGCGGGAAGGCCAGCTCAGGGGCACCGCCGTCTATATCCAGCCGCCCCTGATGCCCGAGCTGTCCGACCTCGACAGGGTGGGTTCGGATCTGTGGTCCACGGGTATCACTCCTGATGACCACCCGGTGCGCCACGCCCGGGCTCGGCTGAAGCGCCGGGGTGCGCTCAGTGCGGCGGATCTGCAGGTGGCCGAGTCGGGACGGCGCGTGGAAACCGGCGGGGTGGTGACCCACCGCCAGCGCCCTGCTACTGCCAGCGGCATCACGTTTCTGAACCTGGAGGATGAAACCGGACTGGTGAACGTGATCTGTTCGGTGGGAGTGTGGCAGCGGTACCGCCGCGTGGCACGGGAAGCCGGCAGCGTGATCGTTCGGGGCATCCTCGAACGGTCTCCGGAGGGAGTGGTGAACCTCGTAGCGGACCGGTTCGAGGTGCTGCAGCTCAAGGCAACCACCAGATCCCGGGACTTCCGCTGACGGGCCGCGTGCCACGCGCGGGACACCGTCCACCAACGGCAAAAGGCCCCCGGAGCCGGGAGCCTTTTGCCTGATCCTTCGTGCGCGAGGGGGGATTTGAACCCCCACACCCTTTCGGATACTGGCACCTGAAGCCAGCGCGTCTGCCGTTCCGCCACTCGCGCAATTTCGAGATTCCAAGCCGCCGGAGAACTCCGGATCGCCTTGTGAACAGCAGAAACAAGCATAACGGAGCCGGTGACGAAACACCTAAACGGACTGCTCCGGCCCACCGGGCCGTCCTCGTCCCCGGCGCCCGATCGCCGGCGCGAAGTAGCGGCCGGGCCTGCTCCGTTAATGTCATTCCCAGAGCACCCACGTAGTATCGGGGTGAACGTGCCCGGCTGGACACTGCCTCGGGCAAGGCCACCGGCGAATAACCCGGCAGACAATCCGGTGGACAACCCAGGCAGGTTCCGCAGCACCAGGAACATTCGGAAAAAGGTCAGGAGGCGGAAAATGGGCATACTCGACAACGTCGAACGCGGTTTGGAAAAAATGGTCCGGGGCGTCTTCTCCACCGGTTCCCGGTCAGAGGTGCAACCGGTCGAGATTGCCAGTGCGCTCCGCAGGGAACTGGACAACCGATCGATGGTCCTCGCCCAGGGCCGCACCCTCGCACCCAACGTCTTCACCGCCCGCCTGTCCGATGCAGACTTCGCGAACGCCCAGCGCTGGGGCTCCACCCTCGCCGAGGAGCTCTGTGACGTGGTCATCCGTCACGTCAACAGTCAGCAGTACACCCTCCAGGGCCCGGTGCAGGTTTCCTTCGCACACGACCCCGACCTCAAGACAGGTGTGTTCGAGCTCGACTCCAGCATGGAAAAAGGCGGGCGCAGGCCACCTGCCGCACACGCGCCCTCTGCCCCCCGGCGACAGCCGACGCGCTACCAGCCCGTCCTCGAACTGGACGGCCAGCGCTACTCGCTCAATGCGGGGTCGATCATCCTCGGGCGCTCCTCCGATGCGGACATCCTCGTGGACGACACCGGAGTGTCGCGGCGGCATCTTGAGATTAGGGCTTCGGACGGTGGTGTATTCGCCGTCGACCTCGGCTCCACGAACGGCAGCTACGTCAATGGCCAGCGCGTCCAGGGCCAGGCGGAGCTGACCGACGGATCAGCCATCACCATGGGGCGGACGCGCCTCACCTTCCGGCTGGTACCCATCCAGAAAGCCGGCGACACACCATGAGCGAAGCAGGCGAACTGACCGTCACACTGCTGCGCTACGGTTTCCTGGTGCTGCTGTGGATCCTTGTCCTCAGCACGGTCAGCGCGCTCAGGCGCGACCTCGCCGTCGGCCAGCGCAACAAAACCGGCACTCCCACCGCCCGCGAGGCACGGAAGCACCCGGAGCTGATCCAGGAGGCACCCCCTTCGCGGGTCCAGGCGCACCAGCTCGTGGTGACCGAGGGTCCACTCACCGGCACCACTCTCGAGCTCACATCCAGCCCCATCCTCCTGGGACGTGCCCAGGAAGCAACGCTGGTCCTCGAGGACGATTACGCATCGGGCAGGCACGCCCGCCTGTTCCCCCAGGGGAGCCGCTGGTTCGTGGAGGACCTGGGTTCAACCAACGGCACGTTCCTCGCGGGGTCCCAGCTCACCCGTGCACTGCCCGTCGAGCCGGGCGTACCCATCCGGATCGGTAAGACGGTTATTGAATTGAGGCCATAGACATGGCCCTTGTTCTACGGTTTGCGGCGCGCTCGGATGTCGGAATGGTGCGCGCCAAGAATGATGATTCAGCGTACGTCGGACGCTACCTGGCGGTCGTGGCGGATGGCATGGGCGGACACGCAGGCGGCAACGTCGCCTCGGCCTCCACCGTCCTCGATCTGGTCCACCTCGACCGGGCGGATCATGGGGGAAACGCCGGTGTCCACCTCGCGGATGAGATCCAGACGGCCAATTCCCTGTTGTCGGAACTCGTCAGCACCAATACCCAGCTCGCCGGTATGGGCACCACTGTCACCTCGTTACTCCTTGACGGGAAACGTCTGGAGCTGGCACACATCGGTGATTCGCGTGCCTACCGCCTCAAGGACGGCGTCTTCCAGCAGATCACCAAGGACCACACGTTCGTGCAGCGGCTCATCGACGAGGGCAGGCTCCGGCCCGAGGAGGCCGAGGTCCATCCTCACAAGAACGTCCTGATGCGTGTGCTCGGAGATGTTGATGCGAGTCCCGAGCTTGACCTCGAGTCCTTCGACGTCACACCGGGTGAACGCTGGCTGCTGTGCTCGGACGGGTTGAATGCCGTCCTCAGTGAGCACGTCGTCGAGCAGGTCTTCCGAGAAACGGAGGATCTGCGGCAATGTGTCAACGCGCTCGTCGAGTTGACACTTGCAGGCGGTTCTCCCGACAACATCACCGTGGTGGTCGTCGAAGTGATCGAGGCCGACGACGACGAGGTGGTCATGCCGACCGCCATCCCCCCTGCCCGTGAAGCAGCGGGCGAGCGCGAGCACAGCGCGGCCAGTCCAGAAGGCGGTGACGATCCCTCACAGGTCAACGACGGACTGCCGGCCGCTGCGATACGGGCTGACATCATCCGCGAGGACCTGCTGACCCGCCCGCACATCCTCGTCGGCTCCGCTGCCCTCGCAACGGAGACCGGCCAGATACCGATCGTGACCCAGCGTTCCAGTGAGCGCCGGGCCGCCATGATGCTGACCCATCGGGGGGCGGCGTCCTCCGGGGAGGACGCCGCGGACGATTCCGGGGATCTCCCTCCGGCGAAGCGGCGGTGGCTGATGCCGGCGTTCCTCGGCCTGATGGCCCTGATCCTGGTTGCCGTTGTCGGTTTCGGGTACACCTGGACGCAGACCCGCTATTACGTTGCCGAAGCCGAGAGCAAGGTCGCCATCTACAGCGGTGTCCCCCAGAGCATCGGCCCTTTCCGCCTCAGTGAGGTCTATGAGGTGACGGACATCCCTGTGTCGAATCTGCCGGAGTACCAGAGGTCCAGGCTCATGGACACCCTGCCTGCCAGCGATCTGCAGGAAGCTGAACGGATTGTGCAGGACCTTCGCGGTGAACTCCGGGCTGTTCCGTGCAGCCCAGGTGAAGGCAGTCCAGGTGAAGGCAGTCCCGCTCCCGCTCCCGCGCCCGGTCCGACCGAAACCGGAACGCCTGCCCCCGAACCTTCCACCACTGCCCCCAGCCCCAGCGCGAGCAATCCCACCGGCAGCGAGCCCAGCGGCAGCGTAGCTGTCGGGGACCGCCCGTCCGGTGAGGCCCAGCCGCAGATCACCTGTGAGGAAGGTCCGGAATGAGCGACGTTCTGACTGTCGCGAAGTCGCGCAGAAACGTGGAGGCCCTTCTGCTCCTTGTCGCTTTCGCCGTCGCGGTGGGAGCGAACTACATCGCCGGGCTGGACAGGGAGGAGCCCTTCAACCCCTACTTCTGGGCCCAGGCCTCCACGTTCGTGGGCATGGGCCTGCTGATCCACATCATTCTCCGGGTCCGTGCCAAATATGCCGATCCGGTTATACTCCCGATCGTTCTTGCCCTCAACGGCATCGGCCTGGCCATGATCCACCGGCTGGATCTCCCCCGGATCGACGACGCCGCCTTCACCCCGGTGGCACAGCAGCAGCTGCTGTGGACCGGCGTCGCGATCAGCGCTGCCGCCGTGCTGCTGGTCTTCCTGAAGGACCATCGGATCCTCCGCCGCTTCACCTACATCTCGCTCATTGTGAGCGCCGTCCTTCTCCTGCTCCCCCTCACCCCGCTGGGGCTGGAGATCAACGGCGCGCGGATCTGGATCTCCGTGGGTATCGGAACCTTCCAGCCGGGCGAGGTAGCCAAGATCACGCTCGCCGTCTTCTTCGCCGGTTACCTGTCGACCAATCGCGACCTCATCCTTCTGGCCGGCAAGAAGATCGGACCCCTGCAGCTTCCACGGTTCCAGGACCTCGCGCCGATGGTCGCCGCCTGGTTCGTAAGCATCGGTGTGCTCATCTTCCAGCGGGACCTCGGCTCATCGATCCTCTTCTTCGGCCTTTTCATGGCCATGATCTACGTGGCGACGAGCAGGGTGAGCTGGGTGCTGATCGGGCTGGCCCTGATCGGCGTCGGCGGTTATTTCGCGCTGCAGCTGTTCAGCCATGTTGCACTGCGCTTCGACAGCTGGATCAATGCTTTCGACCCGGAGGTCTACAACCGGGCGCCCGGAGGCAGCGGCCAGGTTGTCCAGGGGCTGTTCGGGCTCGGCAGCGGCGGGCTTGCGGGGACCGGTCTGGGCCAGGGACGGCCGGATCTCGTCACCTACGCCAACAGCGACATGATCATTGCCGCCCTCGGCGAGGAACTGGGCCTGATCGGCATCTGCGCCATCGTGATGCTCTACGTGCTGCTGGTGTCCCGCGGATTCCGTGCGGCTCTCGGCACAAAGGACGGCTTCGGGAAGCTGCTCGCCTGCGGGCTCTCCTTCACCATCGCCCTGCAGTGTTTCGTTGTCATCGGAGGGATTACGCGTCTGATCCCCCTGACCGGACTTACCACCCCCTTCATGTCCGCCGGCGGGTCATCGCTGCTGGCGAACTGGCTGATCGTGGCTCTTCTCCTGCTGATTTCGGAAGCCGCACGCCGTCCAGCGCCGAGCGGCCCCATGACAAGTCCCTTTCCCGACCCACCTGGCGTGGGCGGCCACCCCACCCCCGGACACCCCACGGAGGCCACCCGATGAACCAGGCAATCCGCAGATCCTGGATAGTCGCGATCGGCATGTTCACACTGATCCTCGGCTCCCTGACCTACGTGCAGTTCTTCCAGGCCGAGGCGCTGAGCACGAATGACTGGAACAACCGTCAGATCTATCAGGACTTCGGCCGTCCACGCGGCGCGATCCTCGTGGACGGCCGCGCTGTCGCCGAATCCGTGCCGTCCAACGACCAGTTCAACTACCAGCGGGTGTACAAACAGCCCAACCTCTACGCCCACCTCACGGGCTACTATTCACTGGTCAATGGATCCACGCATCTGGAAAAGGCCGAGTCCGACCTACTGTCCGGAACCAGCAACGAACTCTTCTACGACCGTGTTGTCCGGCTGTTCTCGAATGAGCAGGTCGCGGGCGCCTCCCTCGAGCTGACCATTGACCCGCAGCTGCAGCAACTCGCCTTCGACCTCATTCCGGACGGCCAGAAGGGCACGATCGTGGTGACGGAGCCTCGCACCGGCAACATCCTTGCCATGGCGTCAAAGCCCTCCTACGATCCCAACCTCATCGCCGCCCACGACACGAGCGCCGTGATCGAGAATGTCACTGAACTGTCCGAGGTTCCCGGTCTGTCGATCTACACGAATCCCGCCACCGAGTCACTCGTGGCTCCCGGATCCGTCTTCAAGCTCGTCGTCGCCGCAGCTGCCCTCGAGTCCGGCCAGTTCGATGAGAATTCCGAGATACCCAATCCTGCCGCCCTGGAGCTTCCCGGCTCGTCCCAGGCACTGCCGAACTACGTGAACGGCAACTGCGCCTCAAGGAGCACCGCGGATCTCGAATTCGCCCTCGAACAGTCCTGCAACACCCCGTTCGCCCAGATCGCCTGGGAGCTCGGGCAGGAGCGGGTGAGCCAACAGGCCGAGGCTTTCGGTTTCGGCGAGGAGTTCTTTATTCCCACCCGCGTGGTGGCCAGCTCCTTCCCCGAGGAACTCGACCAGGCGCTGCTCGCCTACTCCGCGATCGGCCAGTACGACGTGAAGGTAACACCCCTGCAGATGGCGATGGTCAGCGCGGCCATCGCCAACGACGGCGTACTGATGAAGCCCAATCTCATCAAGTCGGTCCGCGCGCCTGATCTTGAACTTCTCGAATCTCCCCAGCCCGAGGTCTTCAGCGAGCCCATCAGCGGCGACACCGCCGACCAGCTGACGGAGTGGATGGTCAATGTGGTGGAGAATGGGACAGCCCGCGGCGCCCAGGTTTCCGGGGTGGACGTGGCAGGAAAAACCGGTACGGCGGAGCTCAGCGAAACCGGCGACAACGCATGGTTCACAGGCTTCGCTCCGGCGAATGACCCCCAGGTTGCAGTGTCCATCGTCATGGAGAACGTGGATATCGCCACGGGAAGCCAACTGACAAGTCCGAGTGCACAAAGAATCATAGAGGCGGTGCTCAACCAGTGAGGCCTACATCGGGAATCACCCTTGGCGGCAGGTTCGAGCTCACGGATCGCATTGCCATCGGTGGAATGGGTGAGGTCTGGAAGGCCCGGGACCAGGTGCTCGGCCGTGTGGTCGCCATCAAGATTCTCAAGGAGGAGTATTCGGGGGATCCGGCCTTCCTCAACCGGTTCCGGGCCGAGGCACGCCACACCGCGCTCCTGAGCCATGAGGGTATAGCCAACGTCTTCGATTACGGCGAAGAGGGCGGGTCGGCCTACCTGGTGATGGAGTTGGTTCCAGGGCAACCGTTGTCCGCGGTGATCGAGAAGGAGCAGGTGCTCTCGCCGGACCGTACCCTCTCGATCGTCGGGCAGACGGCCACCGCCCTGGCCGTCGCGCATCGTCAGGGGCTCGTACACCGGGACGTTAAACCGGGAAATATCCTCGTGATGCCGAACAGCCGTGTGAAAATCACCGACTTCGGCATCGCGCGTCTCGCCGATCAGGTCCCCCTGACGGCAACAGGGCAGGTCATGGGTACTGCGCAGTACCTCGCACCGGAGCAGGCCACCGGACAACCCGCCACGGGATCCAGCGACATCTACGCCCTGGGTGTCATCGGGTACGAGCTGCTCGCCGGCCGGCGTCCGTTCTCCGGGGAATCGCAGATCGCGATTGCCCTCGCCCAGGTCAATGACGCACCGCCTCCGCTCCCGGAATCGATCCCGCGGCCGGTCCGCGCCCTGATCGCGTCGATGCTGGCGAAGGACCCTGCCGACCGGCCTGCGAATGCCGAGGCGCTGGCCCGCGCCGTGGACGCCATCCGTGCCGGCAACACACCGGCAGCTGAGGCCGCCGTGCCTGGAATGCTGCTCTTCGGAGGTCCGGCAGGCGCGGCGACGGCCCCGGTCCCGCGCCAGGACACCGCGGCGACCCGGACAGTTCCTTCCTCCTCAACTGCAGCGCTTCCCACCGTCGCAGCTCCCGCTGCAGCAGTTGGAGCCGGTGCCATCGCCGCGTCGCGGAACTGGTCGGAGGAGGACATCGACGGCGGGGATCCACCCGAGGAGGTGGAGCGCCGCCGGAGCCCCTGGCTGATTCCGCTCATCGTGCTGCTCATGCTGGCTCTGCTGGTTATCGCGGCCCTGGCCATCGGCCCGCTGCTCGCCGGTGATGAAACCGACCCGGCACCGGCGGTGACCACCAGTTCAACTCCGTCGCCACGGACCAGCACGCCGCCGTCGAGCTCCCCGCCGGTCTCTTCCACACCGTCACCCTCCGCGGAGGAAACCACCCCCGAGGTGGAGGACATCATCGTCTCGGCAGCCCAGTACGAGGGACGGCAGGTCGACCAGGTGGCCGCCGAGCTCGGCGCCCTCGGCCTGACAGTGAGGCTCGAACCCGTCAGCTCGGAGGAGGAGGAGGGCACCGTACTGGGGCTCAACCCCGTTGGAACCCTCAGCCGGGGTGACAGCATCACGGTGACCTATTCGGACGGTCCCGAACGGGTCACCGTGCCCGGCGGCCTCCTCAACCAGAATGAGGCCACAGTCCGGCAGCGCCTCGCGGGCGCCGGCCTCGTGCCGGTGAATGGGGGATCCCAGGTTTCCTCGGCTCCGGTGGGCACGGTGATCGGTGTGAATCCCCAGGAAGGAAGTTCCGTCCCCACCGGAGCGCAGGTCAGCTACACGCTGTCCTCCGGTCCTCCGGTCACCGAGGCTCCGGAACCCCCGCCCGAGCCCGAACCCGAGCCCGAACCCGAGCCCGAGCCCGAACCCGAGCCGGAAATCACCGCCACCCCCACCTTCGCCTCGGCGCCTGCACTTGTCCCTATACCCACCACCGCACCTCCGCCGTCTGCCTCCACCGAGGGATGACTGGGCCGACGGTGAATGCCATATGAGCGCTGAGCGGATCCTCAACGGACGCTACGAGGTCCGTGAGCTGATCGGCAGGGGAGGGATGGCCGATGTCTACCTTGGGCGTGACCTCCGGCTCGGACGGGCAGTGGCCATCAAGGTACTGCGCCAGGACCTTGCCCGTGATCCGCTCTTCCAGTCACGCTTCCGGCGCGAAGCCCAGGCAGTTGCGGGCCTGAACTGCCCCACCATCGTTGCAGTGTTCGACACCGGCGAGGAAGAAGTACCCGACCGGCCCGAACACGAGGTGAAGGTTCCCTTCATCGTGATGGAGTTCGTCGCCGGACACACTCTCCGCGACATTGTTAGGGAGGGAGATCTCACCCAGGAAGCCGCGCTCGAGCACATGTCCGGCGTCCTGTCCGCCCTTGAGTACAGCCACCGGGCGGGCATCGTGCACCGCGACATCAAGCCGGCCAACGTGATGATCACGCCCGACGGACGCGTGAAGGTGATGGACTTCGGAATTGCGCGGGCGATCTCCGATTCGGCTGCCACCATGACCCAGACACAGGCTGTCATGGGAACCGCGCAATATCTGTCCCCGGAACAGGCGCGCGGGGAACCGGTCGACGCCCGCAGCGACGTCTATTCCGCAGGATGCCTGCTGTATGAACTGCTGACCGGGAGGCCGCCCTTTCTCGGGGACAGTCCCGTCTCGGTCGCCTACCAGCACGTGCGGGAGGAACCCAAACCCGCCGGTTCGATCAACCCTGCGGTCACTCCGGCCCTGGAGTCGGTGCTGAAAAAAGCCCTGACGAAGGATCGGGAGGAGCGCTTCCAGGACGCAGCATCCTTCCGCACCGCTCTCGAAGCGGCCGGTCGCGGCGTGTCGCTGGCACCCGACGTCGGCCTGCGCACCGAAGCGATGACTACCCTGCAGCCGGTGGTCCGGGCGACGCCCGCTCTCCACGCCGACGACGACCTTTCCACGCGGTCCATCGCCGCAGTTGCCGTCGGAGCATCCTCCGGCGCCGGGAATGCCCCGGGAGCACATCCGCGGGTGGCCACCCGCGAGGCCGGCGGCCGGAAGCGGAAGTCCTCCCGGGCAGCCTGGCTGGCTGTTGTTGCTGCAGTGATCCTCGTCCTCGCAGGCGGTTTCTTCCTCCTCAGCAACCTGGAGGACGCCCCGCCCGAAGCCGCTCCGCTGATAGAAGTGCCGATGGTGGAGCGCCTCACCGAAGCACAGGCAACCAACGAGGTGTACGGAGCCGGATTGATCCCCCTCTTCACGACGCAGCACAACTCAGACGTCGAGGAGGGCCTCGTTGTATCCTCCGATCCGGAAGCGGGCAGCAGCGTGGATCCCGACTCCCGGATCACGATGGTGGTGTCCCTGGGACCGGCCGCCGTGGAAATCCCTTCATCGATCGGGGGCATGACCGAATCCTCGGCCCGCACTGCTCTCGAGGATGCCGGCCTGCGGGGTGGCCGAGTGACCGAGGTTACCAGCGCCACGGTCGCCGCGGGCCGGGTGATCTCGTCCACGCCCGGTGCCGGCCAGTCCGTGCAGGCCGGCAGTGCGGTGGATCTGGTCCTCTCCAACGGCCGGGTAGTCGTACCGCTGCTGATCGACCTGCCGCAGGCGGCTGCAACAGCCATGTTGAACGATCCGGGCGTGATGCTGCCCTACCGGGTGGAAATCATCGAGAACAGTGTGGTGGAACCGGGAATCGTGACGAACCAGAGCGCCGCAGCCCGCAGCGAGGTTGCCCAGGGTACTGAGATCGTTATCACCGTGGCAGCCCCCGCCTCCGCACCAGAACCTCCACAGAGCCCGGCAGCCGCTCCTTCGCAGCTCCCTCCGGCGGCGACACCGCCGGCCCCGCCGTCGTCGACCCCCTCGCCGCAGTCGCCGTCACCCTCCCCGTCCCCGTCGCAGTCCCCGTCCCCGTCGCCGTCCCCGTCCCCGTCGCCGTCCCCGTCCCCGTCGCCGTCCCCGCAGTCTCCGTCACCCTCCCCGACGCAGCCGCCACCGGGAGACGATTAAGCCACCGGGAGACGATTAAGGGTTCAGCGCGCGATGAGGGGACTGAGGGTCGATGCCTTTGCGGCCGCCCCCTCGAGGCCGAGCGATTCGAGCCAGTTTCCGAGCATCTGGTATCCACCCTCGGTCAGGACCGATTCGGGGTGGAACTGCACCCCGCACAGGGGTGCGGTCCGGTGCTCGAGGCCCATGATGATTCCGCTCGCCGTGCGCGCCGTGACACTGAGATCGTCAGGAACGTCGTCGCTGACAGCCGCGAGCGAGTGGTAGCGGGTAGCCGTGACCGGTGACGGCAAACCAGCGAACACGCCGGTGGCATCGTGCTCCACCAGGGATGTCTTCCCGTGCATGAGTTCGGGAGCATGGGTCACCGACCCCCCGTACGCTTCGGCCAGCGCCTGATGTCCGAGGCAGACTCCGAGCATCGGCTTGTCGTTGTCGCCGCACCACCGGATCAGGTCCACGCAGATCCCGGCGTCGGAGGGAGCCCCCGGTCCCGGTGATATGAGCACGCCGTCCCGCCCTTCGGCAAGTTCCGTAGCTTCTGCGAGCGGAACGTCGTCGTTCCTGATGACGGTGGTTTCCGCTCCAAGTTCCTGCAGGTAGCCCACGAGGGTATAGACAAAGCTGTCGTAATTATCGACAACGAGAATTCTGGTTGTATCAGTCATGGTGCTGGAACTTGCCAATCGTGGATTTCGGGAGCGGCTCGGGCTGCTGCTCGGATAGTGAATATGCAATGATACGCCTCCGCCGGATTGCCGTCGGGCATGCTTCGACCCCGGAAGGAGCCGCCGCCGTTCCCGGTTTGGGCGCATTGGCTAGAATCGACTGCAGGAACCTCGCCGGTTCACCGCAGCTCCACTCGGGCACGTCGGGTCCCGGCGTCGGGCGGCTCTGCCGCATCAAACGTAGCCCGGCTGATCCCAGCCGGCCCATCAAGGAGGATCTGTGCCAGAATCGAAACGCCGCAAGCAGCCGGCATCCGCACACGCAGCGGTCTCGGCCGAACCGAAACCCAATCCGGTCTGGTTCAAGCCAGTGATGTTCGGGCTCATGATCATCGGACTGCTGTGGATCATCACCTACTACATCTCCGAAGCGACACTTCCCGTGCAGGTGTGGGGTTCGTGGAACATCATGGCCGGCTTCGGAATAGCGATTGTCGGCTTCCTGATGACGACGCGCTGGCGGTAGGTTCCGGGTGTCAGCATCTGTGGCCGGCCTCGGCCGGAACAGAACGAACAGTCCCCTCCTGCACCCGTGACCTCCAGCCTGCCCCGGCGTACTCTTGGGGCCATGGAGGATTCGCTGCGGCGCGTTGAGTTGTCCGAACGGCTGCAGGACCTGGTTCTTGAAAACCTGGGAATAACGCGCTTTCTCGAGGATCTCGCCGTGCTGTCGGCAGGTATGATTCCCGGCACCGCGGACCTGCAGTGCGGGATCACTGTCCAGCGGCGGAACATGCCCGCCACCGTCGCCGGCAGCACCATCCAGGCAAGAATCCTCGACGAAATCCAGTACCGCTCGGAAAAAGGTCCGGGACCGCATGCCATCGCCACCGGAACGCCGGCAGTGGTCGGGAATGTCCGAACCGACCGGAGATGGCCTGAGTGCTTCTCATCAGTGGCTGATCGGGGCTACTCCTCGATCCTGGCGGTTCCCCTGGTGCTTGAGCCCGGGGACAGCGGTGCCTTGACCCTCTACGCCTCCGAGCCCGGAGTCTTCACCCCCGAGCTCATTAGCGGAGTCGAGGACCATGCGCGGCAGGGCGCAAAGGCACTGCGGATCACCCTGCGTATCGCGTCCCACGTCAGCATGACGTCGAATTTGAAGGCAGCGATGGAATCATGCACGGCGATCGACCTGGCCGTGGGAATCATCATGGCTCAGAACCACTGCACACAGTCCGAAGCAGTGGAGATCCTGTCCTGCGCATCGAGCCACCGGAATATCAAGCTGCGGGATCTTGCAGCGAAGCCCATCCACTCGGTATCCGGTGCCACAGCCAGTACCTACTTCTCGGCCTGAATTTCAGGTACCAGGGAGAGTCCCGGATCCTCGTCCCGTTGATCCAGTTCCTCGGTGAGCTCTTCGTGGCGGAAACTCGTCTCCGGTTCCACCTCCCCCTCCTCAGCATATTCGGCGTCGATCTGCCGATGTACCTTGCTGTTCAGCACCTCCACCGCCTCGTCGTCCAGAACCGCGAGATCCTCGGGGAACGGTTCTTCAGGCGGGAGTTTGCTGCTGGTCAAGAGGGGCTCCTCGGGGGTCGGTAGGGTGTCACCCGATTGTACGCACGTATCCCGAGCCTTCCCGCTACAGAAGGGGATCAGCGCCCGAACGGCCCTCCCATACTGCGGATGCGCTTCCGCTGGTACCTGTTCACTCAGGGAGGAACAGGGGTTCAGCGACCGCCAGGAGTCAGGTCCGGTGTTTGTGCACACGTTGTGCACGAAGTTATCCACAGGTGTGTACAACCCTGCCCGAAAAACCAGTAATCCTGCGTAACTCCAGTCCCAGCTTATCCACAGCTGTGGAATTACATGTGTGTAAGTTATACCCGGTGTGGATAACTGCTGTGGATAACTGCAGTTATGGCCCGTATCCCGAAGAATACGAGCCATAACGGACGCGAAGGAAGCCGCACTCAGATCGGCAGCAGGAACACTCCCAGAACGGTCAGGAGAACAAGCACGACGGCAACCGCGGCCAGTCCTGCCCATTGGAGCGCTGAGCGCCGCGCGCCCTTCGGCACATAGACCAGCACCGCCACAGCCAGGGCTCCCGTGAGGAGCCCGCCGAGGTGTGCCTGCCAGGAAATGCCCTGCACCACGAAGCCGAGCACACCGTTGATGGCGATCAGGACGACGAGCTGGCGGACGTCGCCGCCGGTCCTCCGCTGAACGACGAACATGGCTCCGAAAAGCCCGAACACCGCTCCCGATGCCCCGACGACTCCCTGGTTGAAGCCGGACAGCAGCAGGACCCCCACGGAGCCTCCCACTGCAGCCAGCAGATACAGGGCCAGGAACCGGGCCCTGCCAAGCATCGGTTCGAGTGCCTGGCCCAATACCCACAGCGCGTACATGTTGAACGCGATGTGGAGCAGGAAATTGGGCGAGTGCAGGAACGCCGCAGTAAGCATGCGCCACGGCTCGGGCTCCACAATTCCCGGAACCCCGGCCGTGTAATAGGGCGCGTACAGCAGCGTGCCGGTGACCAGTGGGGAAACGAGCTGCAGGAGGAACAGGGCGACGCAGGCACCGATGATCGAGAACGTCACGATCGGGCGTCCCGTCCGCGTCACGCCACCGAAGGCAGTCCGCGTCACCGGGATGTTCTGTGCCTGTTCGCGTACACAGTCCACGCACTGGAATCCCACGGCTGCAGGCCGCTGGCATTCGGCGCACGCCGGACGTCCGCACCGCTGACACCGGACGTAGCTGATACGGTCCGGGTGCCGTGCACAGACCGGCGCGTCCTGCCGAGGGTCGGGTGCAGGAGCTCCGTAGGTCACAGGCTTTTCTAGTGCTGTTCTACCGTGATACTGCTGATGACGACATCCTCGAGGGGCTTGTCTCGCATGTCCGTAGCGATGGCGTTGAGCTTGTCCACCACTTTCCGCGACTCCTCGTCGGTGACGTCTCCGAAGATGGTGTGCTTGCCCTGAAGCCACGTGGTGGGTACCGACGTGATGAAGAACTGTGATCCGTTGGTGCCGCGTCCACCCTGTGTGCCGGCATTAGCCATGGCGAGCTTGTAGGGCTCACTGAAGTCGAGGTCTGGATTGATCTCGTCGTCGAACTTGTAGCCCGGCCCTCCGACGCCCTGGCCGAGAGGGTCGCCGCCCTGGATCATGAAGTCCTTGATGATCCGGTGGAAGATCGTCCCGTTGTACAGCGGCTTGTTGGTCTCTTCATTGGTCTCCGGGTGCGTCCATGTGATCTCGCCGGTGGCGAGACCGGCGAAGTTCTTGACGGTTTTCGGAGCATGGTTACCGAAGAGGTTGACCAGGATGGTGCCCTGGTTGGTCTGGATCGTGGCCTGAACAGTTGGAATAGCAGTCATGGCCCCATTCTTTCACGGGCCGCCGGTCAAACCGCCGCCGCCGCCGCTTTCTGCGCACAGTGAAAAAATCCGTGAAATACCCGCATCGATAGCACGCCCTGCGCATTGGCCGTAGGCTGGCAGGAACGAGCCATACACCCCTGGAGGTACTTGTGAAGAAGAACAAAACCATGAGCAAGGCGAGCAAAACATCAAGCCGGGAGTTCGACGAGGGCGTCCTCGCGGGTATCCTCGCCGCCCGCGGCTGGGCCACCCCGCATGTCGACGCAGCATACGGCTGGGCCAAACCCCACTGGGACAGGGGCATCAGCACGGCGAGCCCGGTCATCCAGGAAAGTGTGCGCAAAGCTGCCTGCGGCATCTCAGGCGGTATCGCCACCGTCACTCCAAAGATTCAGGACCGTATCGACGCGGTCGGGCCACGCATCACCCAGGTGATCGACGACGCGACTCCCCGGATCCAGGGCACGCTGGACAAGGCAGGCCCGGCCCTGGTTTCGGCCAAAGGTAAGGTAGTCGACGGGTACATCCCCGCCCTGTCCTACAAACTCGGTGAAGCTGCCGACTCTGCCTCCCGCGCCCTCGCTGGTGCTACGGTCCCGCCCCGCGTCGCCGACGCGGTCATCCGGGTCACCGGTGACAAGAAAGCCGTCAAGACGACACAGAAGAAGTGGGCGGCGGCCACGCTGCAGGCGTCGAAGGACCTCAAGAAACGCCAGGAGGACCAGAAGAAGGGCAGCTCCTCCAAGGTCTGGCTGATTCTGGGCATCATCGCGGCTGCCGTCACCGCCGTAGCGGCCGCGTGGCGTGCCTCCCAGCCCGTGGAGGATCCCTGGAAGACCCCGGCTCCCGTGAAGGCGACCCCCGCCCCTGTTTCGGTCGAGAAATTGGACGAGGCCAAGGCAGTGGTGGCGGACATCAAGGCAGCGGCAGATCACTCGGCGGCAACGACGGGGACCAGCCCCGCGGCCGGGACCGTATCGGCCGAGGCGGCGGAAACCGTCGCGAAAAAGGCGAAGGATGCCACGAACGCCGCACAGAACACGACGAAGCCCTCCAACGGCGCAGGCTGACGCAAGCCACCGCTGAAGCGGGAGGATGGTCCGGTTCCCGGACCATCCTCCCGCTTTTTCTTTGGCTTTCAGTTCCCGCCGAGGACAGGTGGCGGTCCTCCGGCGATCTCCAGAGCGGTCTTCCGCGTGCGGCGGCGCCCCTGCCCGCGCACCACCACGGCGAGTCCCACCAGGATCAGTCCCAGACCTGCATAGGTGCCGGCCGGCAGCTGTTCGTCGAGGAACACGGCTGCCAGGAGGGCAGCGCCCGGAATCTCGAGGAGGATGACCATCGATACCACCAGTGGGCTCATGACCGCGAGCAGGTGATTGAACACCGAGTGGCCCATGATCTGCGCCACGAGGGTCACCGCGAGGATTCCCAGCCAGGCTTCCGGAGGGAATCCCGTAAGGGGCTGCTGGAGCAGCAGGCACATTCCCAGGAGGATCACTGCACACCCTCCGTAGCAGAGCGTGGTGTACGTTCCGGTGGACATCGTGCGGCGCGCCGCCGCGCCGGCCATCTGGTAGATGCCTGCCAGAGCACCACCGGCAAGCGCAAGAACGTCCCCGAGCAGTGCCTCGGATGACAGTGAGAGATCGAAGCCGGTGATGATCACCACCCCGACGAAGGCGACCCCCAGCCCGAGCACGACGGCGGTGGACGGCCTGCTGCCCCGCAGCGCATTGAAGAGGGCGATCCATGCCACCTGAAGACAGACCAGTGCGGTAGCGGCGGCCACCGAGGTGAGTTTGAGAGCGGTGACGAAGCAGGCGAAATGCAGCGCGAGTGCTACGGCGGCCACGGACAACCGATAGAAATCCCGCCGTCGGAGGCTGGTGAATTCGGACCGCTTGGACACCGCCGCGGGTCCACCCATGATGAGTGCACCGAGCGCATTGCGCCAGAAAGCGATGGCCAGGGCCGGAGCCGCGGTGGCCGCCATGATGGGCCCGGATGCCGACACCCCGAGTACTCCGAGCATCAACAGGAAGATGATCACTCCGTCAACCCTAGAGCACGTCGCGGTTTGCTCCGTCCGCAAAATCCGGCACGAACTGTTCGGCGGATTAAAGCGGAATATCCCCGGCCTGGGCCGGGGATATTCGTTCGGTGGAGGCACGGGGACTCGAACCCCGAACCCCCTGCTTGCAAAGCAGGTGCGCTACCAATTGCGCCATGCCCCCGAATTGAACCTCAGCCAGTCTACCTCAACCGGGAGAGCTCCAGAGCTATCCGACCTCGTCGGTTGCCTCACTCCATACTGCCTTTTCATTCTCTGAATCCTGCCACCGCTTGTAGGCGAAAACTCCTGCAGCGGCGACGGCGGCGAACAACAGCTTCTTCACAGCAATCTCCTTGCAGTACCTGCGGTGGTGGATCCGTGGGCGTACCAGGACTTGAACCTGGGACCTCTTCGTTATCAGCGAAGCGCTCTAACCGCCTGAGCTATACGCCCCGATACCTCATCGGGCCGAGATACGACTTTACAGTAGCAGCTCGGAATTCTTCAAATCGCCTTCCACAGCCCGATGAGGATGTCGGTGTCAGTCGTCCGTGAGGGTCACTCCGATGCCTCCCACCAGGGCGGACGAGATGTTGTACAGGACCGCCGCTAGCATGGCCAGGGCCGTCAGGAGGACCACGTTCACCACGGCGATGATGGTGGCAAACGAGACAACCTGTCCCAGTGAGGCAAACTGCCGGAGGTCGAAGCCTCCGCTCTCGGAGCCGGCGATCTCGCGCAGCAGCTCGTTGACGCCGTCGAAGATCCCGGTGAGGTCGAGGACCGTCCAGATCACGATGGCGGCGACCACGGTCACGATTCCGAGTGCTACCGACAGCAGGAAGGACATTTTCAGCACGGACCACGGGTCGACCTTGCTGACGAGCAGGCGCGCCTTGCGGGCCTTCGCCTTCGGGGCCGGTTTGACGAGATTCGGCCGGGACGCAGTTTTCGCGCTTCCCGAACCCTGCGGTTTCTGTGGAGGTCGGGCGGGCGTGTTAAGCCGTGACCCGTTACCGGACTGCTTCACTGGTCCGCCGGGTGACCGTGGGTTGGTGTTGGCCGAGCTCACTCACTACCTCCGTGTTCTGGCGACCCAGCGTCGGGCTCAGTCGTTTCTACTGTCGACAACGGTACTTCATCGACAGGCCCCTGCGACGAATTCTCGGATTCCTGGGGAACGGTATCGATCACGTCGACGTCGGCGTCCAGCTCCGAAGGATCATCGATGAGCCCCTCCTCGACCGCGACGCTCCGCTCGCTGTTTCGCGCAACCGCGATGATGCGGTCGGTTTTGTCCGGTTTCGCGAAGATGACGCCCATGGTGTCCCTGCCCTTGGCCGGCACCCCCGTGACAGCGGACCGGACCACTTTTCCGCCGCCCATCACGACGAGTACTTCATCCTCCTCCTGGACGATCAGCGCACCCACGAGGTCACCGCGTTCCTCGGCGAGCTTCGCCACCTTGATGCCGAGCCCGCCCCTGCCCTGTACCCGGTATTCGCCGACCTTCGTCCGTTTGGCGAACCCACCCTCCGTCACGATGAACACGAACGAGTCGTCGGTGACGACGTTCGCGGCGAGCAGCTCGTCGTCTTCCCGGAACTTCATGCCGGTCACCCCGGACGTGGCCCGTCCCATGGGCCGCAGGGCGTCGTCGTTCGCGGTGAAGCGCAGCGACTGCCCCTTGCGGGAGACCAGCATGATGTCATCGGTGTCGGACACCAGCTGGGCCGAGACGAGTTCGTCGTTGTCGCGCAGGTTGATGGCGATGACTCCGGCGGACCGGTTGGTGTCGTAGTCCTCGAGCCGCGTCTTCTTGGCCAGTCCGCGCTTCGTGGCGAGGACGAGGTACGGGGACTGCTGGTAGTCGCGCAGATCCAGCACCTGGGCGATGGTCTCGTCGGGCTGGAAGGCCAGGAGGTTCGCGACATGCTGCCCCTTGGCATCGCGCGCCGCTTCGACCAGTTCGTATGCCTTCGCGCGGTATACCCGGCCCAGGTTGGTGAAGAACAGCAGCCAGTGGTGGGTGGTGGTCACGAAGAAGTGCTCGACGACGTCGTCTCCACGCAACTGGGCCCCGCGGATCCCCTTGCCCCCGCGGGCCTGCTGGCGGTAGTTGTCGCTGCGCGTGCGCTTCACGTAGCCGCCGCGCGTGATGGTGACCACCATCTCCTCTTCGGGAATGAGGTCCTCCATGCTCATGTCGGAGTCATACCCCAGAAGGATCTCGGTGCGGCGGTCGTCGCCGTGGCGGTCGACGATCTCCTGGAGTTCCGTCGACACGATCTGGCGCTGCACTTCGCTGGAACCGAGAATCCGCTGGTACTCGGTGATCTCGCGTTCGAGCTTGTCGTGCTCGTCCTGGATCTTCTGCCGCTCGAGTGCAGCGAGCCGCCTCAGCTGCATATTGAGGATCGCGGCCGCCTGGAGCTCGTCGATGTCGAGCAGCGACATCAGTCCGGTGCGGGCGTCGTCGACCGTCTGGGATGCACGGATCAGTGCGATCACCTCGTCGAGCGCGTCGAGGGCCTTGAGGTATCCGCGCAGGATGTGGGCTGCTTCCTCCGCCTTGCGCAGCCGGTACCGGGTGCGCCGCACGATCACCTCGAGCTGGTGGGTGACCCAGTGCCGGATGAAGGCGTCGAGGCTGAGGGTACGAGGTACGTCGTCCACGATGGCCAGCATGTTGGCGCTGAAGTTGTCCTGCAACTGCGTGTGCTTGTAGAGGTTGTTCAGCACCACCTTCGCCACGGCGTCGCGCTTGAGCACGACCACGAGCCGCTGGCCCGTGCGCCCGGAGGTCTCGTCGCGGAGATCGGCGATGCCGCTGATCTTGCCGTCCTTCACGAGATCCGCAATCTTGATGGCGAGGTTGTCCGGGTTCGCCTGGTACGGCAGTTCGGTGACCACCAGGCAGGTGCGGTTCTGGATTTCCTCGACGTTCACGACGGCACGCATGGTGATCGAGCCGCGGCCGGTGCGGTAGGCGTCCTCGATGCCCTTGTGGCCGAGGATGGTGGCTCCTGTGGGGAAGTCTGGGCCGTTGATGCGCTGGATGAGCGCCTCGAGGAGTTCCTCCTTGGACGCGCCGGGGTTCTGCAGGTACCACTGCACACCGCTCGCCACTTCGCGCAGGTTGTGCGGCGGGATATTGGTGGCCATGCCGACGGCGATGCCGGAGGACCCGTTCACCAGCAGGTTGGGGAACCTCGACGGCAGAATCGTGGGTTCCTGGTTCTTGCCGTCGTAGTTGTCCTGGAAGTCGACGGTCTCCTCGTCGATGTCCCGGACCATCTCCATGGCCAGCGGCGCCATTTTGGTCTCGGTGTACCTCGGGGCGGCAGCGCCGTCGTTGCCGGGCGATCCGAAGTTGCCCTGGCCGAGCGCCAGCGGGTAGCGCATGGTCCAGTCCTGGATGAGGCGGACCAGGGCGTCGTAGATCGCCGAGTCGCCGTGGGGGTGGTACTGGCCCATGACCTCACCGACCACGCGGGCGCACTTGTTGAAGGAGCGGTCCGGCCGGTAGCCGCCGTCGAACATCGCATACAGGACCCGCCGGTGGACGGGCTTCAGTCCGTCGCGCACGTCGGGAAGGGCGCGCCCCACGATGACGGCCATGGCGTAGTCAAGGTAGGACCGCTGCATCTCGGTCTGGAGGTCAACCTGCTCGACGCGGTCGGTCAGGACCTCACCTTCGAGGGGACCGTCGCCGGGAATGTCATCACTCATAAGTCAGTTCCGTTCGTCATGTCTGGTGCCCTGCAGTAGGCGTGGCCGAATCGATGGCTGGTTCCGGCGTTCTGTGTAGGCGCTTTAATATTTGCGAGGAACGAGCAAATTTCGTTGCGCCGGCAGAATGCCGGAATCAACCACTAGATATCGAGAAAACGCACGTCTTTTGCGTTTTGCTGGATGAAGTTCCGGCGGGACTCGACGTCCTCGCCCATGAGCACCGAGAACACCTGGTCGGCCGCCGCGGCGTCGTCCATGGTGACCTGGAGCAGCGTCCGGTGATCCGGGTCCATCGTGGTTTCCCAGAGTTCGGTGTAGTCCATTTCGCCAAGGCCCTTGTAGCGCTGGATGCCGTTGTCCTTCGGCAGGCGCTGGTTCCTGGCGAGCCCCATCCGAATCGTCTCGTCGCGTTCCCTGTCGCTGAAGACGTAGTCGTGGGGTGCGTTCGACCATTTGATGCGGTAGAGCGGCGGCTGCGCGAGATACACGAATCCGCTTTCGATGAGCGGACGCATGTACCGGAACAGGAGGGTCAGCAGCAGCGTGGTGATGTGCTGGCCGTCGACGTCGGCATCGGCCATGAGCACGATCTTGTGGTACCTGGCCTTGTCCACATTGAAATCCTCGCCGATCCCCGCACCGAAGGCGGTGATCATGGCCTGGACCTCGCTGTTTCCGAGGGCGCGGTCAAGCCGTGCCCGCTCGACGTTGAGGATCTTTCCCCTCAACGGCAGGATGGCCTGCGTCTCCGGATTGCGGCCACGCACCGCAGAACCGCCTGCGGAGTCACCCTCCACGATGTAGATCTCTGACTTCGCCGGGTCCTTGGACTGGCAGTCCTTGAGTTTTCCGGGCATTCCCCCCGATTCGAGGAGACCTTTACGGCGGGTCGACTCGCGGGCTTTCCGTGCCGCGAGCCGGGCCTGGGATGCCTGGATCGACTTGCGGATGACGTCGCGGGCGGGCCCTGGGTTGCGTTCGAGCCAATCACCGAGCTGGTCGGTAACGACCCGCTGGACGAACCCCTTGGCCTCGGAGTTTCCCAGCTTGGTCTTGGTTTGCCCCTCGAACTGGGGTTCGGAGAGCTTCATGGAGATCACCGCGGTGAGTCCCTCACGGATATCGTCCCCGGTGAGGTTGTCGTCTTTTTCCTTGATGATGTTCTTGTCGCGCGCATATTTGTTGATGAGTGTGGTCATCGCAGCGCGGAAACCCTCTTCGTGGGTTCCGCCCTCATGCGTATTGATCGTGTTCGCGTAGGTGTGAACGCTCTCCGAATACGCGGTGGTCCACTGCAGGGCTACCTCGACCGCAATCTTGCGGTCGGTGTCCTCGGTCTCGAACGCGATGACGTCGTCGTGGATCACCTCCACCCGCTTCGACGAGTTCAGGTGGCGCACGTAGTCGAGGAGACCGTCGTCGTACTTGTATTCGACCTGGCGGTGCCTCGGGTGATCCTCGGCATCCTCTGCTGCGGAAGCGCCGGTCTCGGTGACCTCATCCTCGATCGAATCGACACGCTCGTCCACGAGGGTGATTCGCAGCCCCTTGTTGAGGAAGGCCATCTGCTGGAAGCGTGCCCGAAGCGTTTCGAAGTCGAACTCGACGCTCTCGAAGATCGAATCGTCCGCGTAGAACGTCTGGGTGGTGCCTGTCTCGGAGGTTTCCTCCCCACGCCGGAGCTCGCCCACAGGCTTGCCGCCGTCAGCGAAGGACTGGTGCCAGACGAAGCCCTGCCGTTTGACGTCGGTCTCTACCCTCTTCGACAGGGCGTTCACCACGGAGATGCCTACCCCGTGCAGGCCGCCCGACACCGCATAACCGCCGCCGCCGAATTTGCCGCCCGCGTGCAGGATGGTCATTACCACCTCGACGGTGGGCCTTCCCTCGGTGGGGTGCATATCGACCGGAATACCGCGGCCGTTGTCGATGACACGGACTCCGCCGTCGGCGAGCAGGGCGATCTGGATGTGATCGCAATACCCCGCCAGGGCCTCGTCCACCGAGTTGTCCACCACTTCGTAGACCAGATGATGGAGGCCGCGCGGACCGGTGGATCCGATATACATGCCCGGGCGTTTACGAACCGCTTCCAGTCCTTCGAGGACAGTGATGTCGTTCGCCCCGTACTCCCGGGTTGCAAGAGCTTCGAGGGTGGGGGATACATCAACTCCTACCTGGACATCATCGGCGTTCAACTCGTTGTCGTGTGCCACAGGCGCGGTCGACTCCTCACAGGGGTTGTACGGGAAATGGCTGTTCTTATTCTACCCCGCGGGGCGCTACAATCGCGCATGGACTGCCCCCTATCAGCCAAGGAAGCCCCTTTTGAGCCGATAGGAGGGTGCCGCATGAGGCGCCATACCTCCATGAAGCTCCGGGGGTCCCTGCATGGCGCGTAGCCGGGTTGCAGGACGGCCGATAAGTTTCACGCCGGCTCACCCGTAGGTGTCCCGGGGACCGCGCCCCTTGACCGAGCGCCCGCCCTTGCGCCAGTTCGGTGAGGAAGGGCCGATCACTGAAATCCGCGTCACCACTCCCTTCCCCAATTCCGCCTCGAATCTCCGAAGAACGTCGGGGCTGATCAGGCGCAGCTGCGTCGCCCACGCCGTCGAATCACATCGAACCAGGACAGTGCTGCCGTCGAAGCTCTCGGGGCTGCAGTGGGCGGCAATATCCGACCCCACCAGTTCCTCCCACCGCGCCAGGACCGACCCGACCGCCACGGGCGAGTTCCAGCCCCGCTCCGCCAGCATGCGGTTGAAGACCTTGCCCAACCCTTCCGGATCCCTTCCACCGAAAACGGGCTCGACGGTATACCGGCGGCGCTGGCCGGCCGGACCCTTGCGCGGTGCCGGTTCCCGATGCGTTCCCCGTGCCTGGGATGCGTTCCGGAGGCGGTTCAGCAACGCCTGGGGAGCATCCTGCTCGAGGGGTTCACCTTCCGGACCCGGGGGAAAATCCTTGTCCTCCTCATTCCCACCAGGTTCGCCCTGTTCCTGCGGCCCAACCTCAGGCCTGGTCATCGATCCCTCCGGACACCACCCGCACCTGCCGGCCACCCAGTCCGGAAGGAATGTCCGCTCCCACGGCTGCTGTCACCAGCACCTGCTCGGCATCCGACACGATGGCTGCCAGCTTGTCCCGCCGCTGGCTGTCCAGTTCCGCAAAAACATCATCGAGGATCAGCACGGGACTTGCGCCGGGAGTGTGGTCGTCCTGCTTCAACAGGTAGTAGATAGCGAGCCGGAGTGCCAGCGCCATGGACCATGTTTCCCCCTGCGAGGCATATCCCTTCGCGGGAATATGTCCCAGCATCAGGTCGAGCTCATCGCGGTGCGGGCCCACGAGCGAGATACCCCGCTCCAGCTCCTTCTTCCGATGAAAGAGGAGCGCCTCCATGAAACGCGAGGTCAGGTCGGCCGCACTTTCTCCGGTCAGCGGAACTCCGTCGACGGCATCGGCGGATGCCGGTGCTCCATCCTCCTCATCACGGAGGACTGAAATGTTCGACCGATAGACCGCATCGGCTTCCTTCGACCCGTCGGTGAGTTCCCCGTAGGCACGCTGCAGGTGCGGGTGCACGCGTTCAAGGAGGACCAGCCGCGCGTGCAGCAGCTTCGTTCCCGACTCCGCGAGATGTTGGTCCCACACGTCGAGGGTCGATTCGTGTGCAGTGGAAAACCGGCCCGCCGCACGCGCCGACCTCAGGAGGGCGTTGCGTTGCTTGAGGACCCGCTCGTAATCCGACCGCAGGCCGGCCTGATGGGGAAGGAGGGCAACCAGGGCTTCATCAAGGTAGCGCCGTCTCCCGGCCGGATCACCCTTGATGAGTGCGAGGTCCTCCGGAGCGAACAGCACGGTCTTCAGGATCCCGGCCGCATCCCGGGCGCGGACCGGATTCGACCGGTTGATTCTCGCCCGGTTGGCGGTCTCCGGATTGATCTCCACCTCCACGCTGGTGCGCTGCTCACCACGAACCAGTTTCCCGCGGATCAGGGCACGGTCCGCCCCGAAACTGACAAGCGGTCTGTCCGACGCCACCCGGTGCGAGGACATGGAGGCGAGGTATCCGATCGCTTCCACGATGTTCGTCTTCCCGATGCCGTTGGGCCCCACGAAGACCGTGGTGCCGGGATCTATCCCGATATCAAGCTGCTGGTAGCTCCGGTAGCCCGTCAGGGAGAGGTGCTCTACGTACACCGTCCGCCACTCACGTGGAGTTCCGACCGGCAGGACGCACCGCGTGTCCTCCGAACTGGTTGCGCAACGCCGCCACCATCTTCATCGAGGGGGCGTCCTGCTGCCGTGAGGCGAAGCGGGCGAAGACCGCGGCGGTGATCGCCGGCGCGGGAACAGCATTGGCGATCGCTTCGTCCACGGTCCACCGTCCCTCCCCTGAATCCTCCACATACCCTGCCACCTTCGACAGACCGGGATCCTCGTTCAGTGCCTTGACCATCAGATCGAGCAGCCAGGATCTGACCACTGTGCCTTTCTGCCACGCAGCGAAGGTTCCCGGAACATCCTTGACGATGTCCTTGGCCTCGAGCAGCTCATATCCCTCGGCGTAGGCCTGCATCAGTCCGTACTCGATCCCGTTGTGGATCATTTTCGCGTAGTGGCCGGCACCGGTGTCGCCGACGTGGACAAAGCTTTCCTCTCTCGCACCCTCCGGACGGAGTGCGTCGAAAAGCGGCATCGCACGAGCCACCTGATCATCGCTTCCACCGGCCATCAACCCGTAGCCGTTGTCGAGGCCCCATACCCCTCCCGACACACCACAGTCCAGGAAGAAGATACCGGCCTCCGCCAACTGGGCCGCGTGAACCTGGTCATCGGTGAACTTCGAGTTCCCGCCGTCGATCACGAGATCCCCCGCATCGAGTACCCCCCTCAGATCCTGCACCACCGAGTCGGTGACGGCACCTGCCGGAACCATGATCCAGAGGATCCTCGGGACGGGAAGTTCCGCGACCAGTTCCGCCAGTGACCCGACATCGCTTCGATCGGGGTGATGGTCGAACCCGGTGACGGTGATGCCTCCCAGGCGCAGCCTTTCCCTCATGTTGAAACCCATTTTTCCGAGTCCGATGAGGCCTATGTGCATGGGAATCACTCTTTCCGTGGTTACTGGCTGGGCAGCCTGACGGGCATCAGGAGGTACCGGTAATCTTCGCTGTCCTCGCCGGTCGATTCGTCCTGGGCCGACATGACCGCAGGTTTCGGAGGTGTCGTGAAGGAGAACCGCACGAACTTGCTGCTGAATGCACCGAGCCCTTCGCTGAGGTAGTGCGGGTTGAAAGCGACGGTGATGTCCTCACCGTCGAGGTTCGCTTCGATGGCTTCTGACGCCTGCGCGTCTTCCCCCGTGCCGGCGTCGAGAGCCAACTGACCTTGGGTGAAGGAAAGCCGGACCGGGGTGTTCCGCTCGGCCACCAACGACACGCGGCGTACGGCTTCGACGAGTGTGCTCGTCTCGACCATCGCGTGGATCGGGGTGTTGTCGGGAAACAGTGAGCGGATTTTCGGATACTCGCCGTCGACAAGGAGTGACGTGGTCCGCCGACCTCCGCTTTCGAAACCGATGAGCTCGGAATCCTTGGACAGGGCGATGTTCAGGTCGCCTGCACCTCCAAGTGTCTTGGCGACTTCGTTGAGCGTTTTCGCCTTGACCAGGGCGCTGGTGGAGATGCCGGCCGATGAGGGTTTCCAGGAGACCTCGCGTAGGGCCAGCCGGTAGCGGTCGGTTGCGAGCAGGGTGATGAGGTCGTCCTCGATCTCCATACGCACACCGGTGAGGATGGGAAGTGTGTCGTCACGGCTTGCCGCAATGATGACCTGCGAGACGGCCTGGGAAAAAGCTTCACCATCCACGACGCCGCTGATGTCAGGCAGCTTGGGGAGCTCGGGGTATTCGCCCTCGGGCATGGTGGCGAGGTTGAACCGGCTGTTCCGGCAACTGAGCGTTACTTTCGAGCCGTTCGTCGCGACTTCGACGGGGGCCGACGGAAGACTCCTGCAGATGTCTGCGAGGAGACGTCCCGAGACCAGAATGGTCCCCTCCTCGGAGATGTCCGCGGGAATTTCAAGGCGCGCCGATATCTCGTAATCGAAGCTGGCAAGGCTCAGTGTCCCTGCCTCCGCGCGGATGAGCAGACCCGCCAGCACCGGAACGGGAGGCCGTGGGGAAAGGGATCGCGCTGTCCAGGAGACAGCCTCCGCGAGAACATCCCGCTCAACTCTGAATTTCACGAAGAGATGCCACCTTTCAAAATGAACGCTGAATCACAACCACGAACGTGGTTGCCCGGATTCCTCACGGCTCACAGCTTAGCCTGACCGGGTGATGAGAGTGGTTCGCTGCTGGAAGCTGCGGGCCCGATGCTCAGGAACACGTCCAGGGGAAAGTGTTATCTGAAAAACTTTGTGGTTTAAGGATTCGTAGTGTTAATAACCCCTGTGGATTCTGTGGATAACCGGTTCCGACGCCTGCCTCCGGCGGATTTTGCCTGTTGACAACCTGTGTGGGAAAGCGACGGGCTGCAGGGTGTGGGTGTGGGGAACATCCGCGCCGATTCAGCCATCCACAGGAAGACTGACGTTGTCCCCAGCGGTAGGGCCCTTGTTCCGTAGGTTATCCACAGGAGTGTCCACAGCTGTTAATTTCGCGGACCTTCCGGCCGGGGTCAGAGAGGGGCGTCAGTCGCGCTGTTTGTGTTTGATGCGGTTGGTGAGCTCGGTGACCTGGTTGAAGATGGCCCGGCGCTCTGCCATCAGTTCACGGATTTTCCGATCGGCATGGATGACCGTCGTGTGGTCGCGGCCACCCAGTTCCTGGCCGATCTTGGGAAGAGACATATCCGTCAGTTCCCTGCAGAGATACATGGCGATCTGCCGTGCCGTCACCAGCGTGCGGGTCCGCGACTTGCTGCACAGTTCCTCGAGGCTGATCTGGAAGTAGTCCGCAGTCTGGGCCATGATCGCCGTCGAAGTGATCTCCTGCGCGCCGTCGTCGGCAATGAGGTCCTTCAGCACGATCTCGGCGAGAGTCACATCGACCGGTTGTCGGTTCAGGCTGGCGAACGCCGTCACCCGAATGAGTGCCCCCTCCAGTTCCCGGATGTTGGTGGCAATCTTCGAGGCGATGTATTCCAGGACATCATCCGGAGCGCTGAGGCTGTCGCTGATCGCCTTCTTCCTGAGGATGGCGATGCGTGTTTCGAGTTCCGGCGGCTGGATATCAGTGAGGAGACCCCACTCGAAGCGGGAGCGCATGCGCTCCTCGAACCCCGACATCTGCTTCGGCGGAAGGTCGGAGGTGATGACCACCTGCTTGTTGTGGTTGTGGAGTGCGTTGAAGGTATGGAAGAACTCCTCCTGGGTGCGGTCCTTACCTGCGAGGAACTGGATGTCATCGATCAGCAGGATGTCGACATTCCGGTAGGTCTGCTTGAAGCTCGTGCCCTCGTCGTCCCGAATGGAGTTGATGAAGTCGTTGGTGAATTCCTCGGAGTTCACGTAGCGAACCCGGATTCCGGTGTAGAGGTGGCGGGCATAGTGGCCGATGGCGTGAAGGAGGTGGGTCTTTCCCAGGCCGGAATCACCGTAGATGAACAGGGGATTGTAGGCCTTGGCCGGCGCTTCCGCAACAGCCACGGCCGCGGCGTGAGCGAATCTGTTGGATGACCCGATCACGAAGGTGTCGAAGACGTACTTCGGATTCAGCCGGCCGAATTCATGGGAGTTGCTGGGGGGTGTCGGGGAGGGCTTCAACTCGCTGCGAGGTTCAGGGGCTGCCACAGGGGCGACCTGCGGTTCTTCCACCGGGACGGGGATCAGGTCGGAATCGATGACGAACGCACACTGGATGTCCTCACGGAAGACCCCGTGCAGAGCTTCATCCAGGGCGGCCTTCAGTTGGGTCTGAAGGACCTCCCGGGTGAGTTCGTTCGGGACCGCCACGAGCATGGTTGTTCCGATCAGCCCCTGGGCCTGCGCGAGGACGACGAATCCGCGCTGCCGCGGGGTCACGCGGTCGTCGTGCTCGAGGGTTCGGATGACTTTCCGCCAGGAACTCCCGACGTCGTTCACTTCATCTGTTCCCACAAAAGCCCCTCTTGATCCAAATCCACCTGAAACCGGCCGTCATCCACAGAGTTGTACACAGCTGGTGATAAATGGGCCATGGCCAACCCTAAAGGATGGAAAGTGCAGAACATAGCGGTCAGACAGCGCGGAAAGGGCCCTTTGCAGCGCTCTCGGCGGGCCGGGAGGATGCGCTGCAATGCGGTCGACGCCCCGGTTGTCCACAGCTGTGGGTAAATTCGGCACCGGCAACCGTGCACAGCCGGTTTGACGGCCATGTCCCCGGTCGCCTAACGTTATGTAGTCCTTCATGTCTGCATTTCGCATGCCATCACAATTGCTCCGGGTACTAAGAGGCCTCGGTGCGTGACGGTGTTCCGGGGTTTCAGGGTCCAAGATCCTGGCGTTCCGGGTGATCTGTGGATGTGCACCTAGCCGCGTCAGTCTGTTCCTCCCCCTTGTTGCAATGGGCCGGGCGCATCCCAAGATCGTTCTGGAGTAATTACAGTGAGCAAGCGGACCTTTCAGCCGAATAACCGCCGTCGTGCCAAGAAGCACGGTTTCCGCCTCCGCATGCGTACCCGCGCAGGCCGTGCCATTCTGTCGGCACGCCGCGGCAAGGGCCGTACCGAACTCTCGGCATAAGCGGCCCAACCACCTGGACCGTGCAATTCGAAGTCCACGCCGGTAGCAACCCGCTCCAGTCGAACTGGGTGAAACGGGGTATTCCATGCTTCCGGCAGTGAACAGGATCCGCACGGCACCGGAATTTTCACGGACTGTACGTTCCGGTGCCCGCTCTGGGCGCCGGAACGTAGTGCTATACGGATCAGTTACTTCCATGGCCGACTCGAGCCGGTTCGGGTTTATTGTGGGGAAGAACGTTGGGAACGCCGTCACACGCAATCTCGTTAAGCGGAGACTGCGTGCAGCGGCTGCCGTGGTTCTACTGAGGAACCCGCAGGGTCTGGATTTTGTGGTGAGGGCCCTGCCCCCATCCGCGGATGCCGGCTGGCCTGAACTGTCGACGGATCTGGATAAGGCACTTACTGCGGTGATGAAGCGTCTCACCACTCGGGACACTGCGGCTATGGAAGGTAAGGGATCGTGAGTAGTACCGACACCCGGTACACCAGGGCTTCCGGACTGCTCATGGATCTGTCCCGGAACGGGCTGATCATCATCCTTCAGGTATACCGCCGGATCATCTCCCCCGTGTATGGACCTGTGTGCAGGTTCTTCCCGAGCTGTTCGGCCTACGCGCTCGAGGCAGTCACCGTTCACGGTGCGGTGAGGGGTTCAGCACTGGCCGTGCGGAGGATTTTCAGGTGTCATCCTTGGAATGAAGGCGGAGTGGACCACGTGCCGGACGGTCGACGGATCTTTCCTCCAGGAAAAGTCCCCACAATTATTGTGTTGAACCACCCGGTGATTCCAGCCGATGATGAAAGCCGCCCCGCGGCCCGAGGAGCTAACTGATTATGGATTTCTTCGAGACAATACTGTCGCCGTTCAGGTGGCTCGTGTCATGGATCATGTTCATGTTCCACGAAGGGTTCAGCGCCATCGGCATGGATCCGGCATCCGGCTGGACCTGGACCCTGTCCATTGTTGGTCTGGTCGTTGTTATCCGCGCGGCGCTGATTCCCGTCTTCGTCAAGCAGATCAAGGCCCAGCGAGGCATGCAGGCACTCCAGCCTGACCTGAGGAAGCTCCAGCAGAAGTACAAGGGCAAGTCCGACCAGCTGTCACGTCAGGCGATGACGCAGGAACAGATGGCCCTGTACAAGAAGCACGGTACCAATCCGTTTGCTGCCTGCCTGCCCATCCTGATCCAGATGCCGTTCTTCTTCGCGCTCTTCACCGTCCTCAACGGGATTTCGCGGGCCAGCGCAGGGGGTGAGGAAGTCGGCGCATTGTCGGTCGAGTCCGTTCGCCAGTTCGACGACGCAACCATCCTCGGAGCGCCCCTTTCGTCGACTTTCCTGGGAAGCTTCGGCGGCAACGGAAATCTCAGTGTCATCATTCTCTCGGTCATCATGATCCTCGCAATGACTGCCTCCCAGTTCATTACGCAGAAGCAGATCATGGCGAAGAACATGTCCGAGGAGGCCATGCAGAGCCCCTTCATGCGCCAGCAGAAGATGATGCTCTATATCCTTCCGCTGGTTTTCGGAATCGGCGGCATCAATTTCCCCATCGGTGTCCTCGTCTACTGGACCACCACCAACCTGTGGACGATGGTGCAGCAGTTCTACGTCATCCGCAGGATGCCTACCCCGGGCTCGCCGGCGGCCAAGGCACTGGCGGAACGGCGCGCCAAGAAGGGCCTGCCGGTAGTGCCCCTTCTGGGCGAACGAAAAGCCGAACCCGCCGTAGAATCCGTTCCCGAGCCACGGGGCCAGCGGGTGCAGCCGCGTAAGAAGAGGAAAAAGCGATGACCATCGATAACGAAGAGCAGTTCGCGACCGACGACCCGGCAGACCTCGATCCCGCGACGAAGGCGTCCCGGCTGGAGGATGAGGGCGACGTTGCTGCTGACTACCTCGAGGAACTGCTCGACATCGCCGACATCGACGGAGATATCGACATCGAGGTACGAAGTGGGCGGACCTACATCTCGATCGTTTCCGAAGATGCCGCGGACAGCGGGTTACGCGCGCTCGTCGGACGCGACGGAGAAGTGCTGGAAGCTCTCCAGGAGCTGACGCGACTATCCGTCCTGACGGCCACCGAGAACAGGTCACGGCTGGTACTCGACGTCGACAACTACCGAGATGTGCGCGGAAAAGAGCTGCGGAAGATGGCGGAGGAGGCGGTCGCCGAGGTGAAGGAAACAGGTGACGATACTGCGCTCCCGCCCATGACGGCGTACGAACGGAAGATCGTCCACGACGCTGTGGCGGAACTGGGAATGGCAAGCGAGTCCGAGGGAGAAGGTCCCGGTCGGCATATTGTCATCTCACAGGGCGATGCCTGACGTGCCCACGGGGGACGTTGCGCCCGCCGTGGTGCCGGTGATGACCGATGCCGAGAGAACGGCTGCCTCGGCAATCTTCGGGGATCGGGTGGGGCTGGCGGAGCGCTTCGTGCTCCATCTGGCCACGTCCGGGATTGAGCGGGGTCTATTGGGCCCCCGCGAAGTACCCCGGCTATGGAGCAGGCATGTGCTGAACTGTGCAGTGGTGTCGGAACTGATCGGGCAGCAGGTGTCGGTCTGCGATGTGGGCAGCGGTGCGGGGTTGCCCGGCATCGCCCTGGCGATCGCCCGGCCGGATCTCTCCCTCGAGTTGGTGGAGCCGCTGGAGCGCAGGGTCACCTGGCTCGACGAGGTCGTCCGGGACCTTGGGTTGAAGAATGTGGTGGTCCGCCGGGCGCGGGCCGAGCAGGTGGTGGACGACGTCGACGTCGACGTGGTCACCGCCCGTGCCGTCTCGGCCCTGGGGGGCCTCATGCAACTGACCATTCCGCTGTTGCACGGTCACGGCGAGGTCCTGGCGATCAAGGGTCGAAGTGCCTCGGAGGAAGTGGCGAAGGCCGGCCGGGCGATCCGGAAACTGGGCGGTTCAGCGGCAGAAATCATCACTGTTGGAGCCGGGATCCTCGAAGAGCCGACGACAGTGGTGCGCGTCCGGGTCGGCTGAGTTCCGGAGCCCGGATTGTCACCGCCGCGGACCATATAGCGAGCCGGCTGACAGGCAGAACGCTGTAGCGAAGCGGTCCACCCGTTAGTCTTGTAGCTGATAGTGTCCGGCATCTCGAGAGTGAGCAGTTGAGTGACCAGAAAAGACGCCGCGACCGGAGGAACTTTCTCTCCGGCCCCTGGCTCGAACCCGGCGGCCGGCCCGATTGAGAAACCAACCAAATCATTTGTCAAACCGATTGTAGGAATTGTTTCACGTGAAACGAAAGCTATCTTGACGGATCCGAAGCCGTTGCCCGCCGGCAAGAAAGCGAGCGGAACCAGGAGTGTCATGGAAACCATGGACGACTCCTCACCGCTCGGGCGGGAGTTGGCACAGGAAACCCGGCGGCGGGCAAAGCTGCTGGGCAGGAAGCTCCCCCGCCCGGACCGCACCCGGGTGATGACGGTGAGTAATCAGAAGGGCGGAGTGGGCAAGACCACGACGACCGTCAATATAGCCGCCGCGCTGGCCTCGGCCGGACTGAAGGTTCTGGTCATCGATATCGACCCCCAGGGAAATGCCTCGACCGCACTCGGGATCGACCACCACGCCGAGGTGGACAGTATCTATGATGTCCTGATCGACGACCTCCCACTGGGGAAGGTGGTTGCCCCCTGTCCCGATGTGGAGAATCTCATCTGCGCTCCGGCAACCATTCACCTCGCCGGCGCAGAAATCGAACTCGTCTCACTGGTGGCCCGGGAACAACGCCTTCGCCGGGCCATCGATGCCTACGCAAGGGATCGCGAAGCATCCGGTGAGGCACGCCTGGACTATATCTTCATCGACTGTCCCCCGAGCCTCGGCCTGCTGACGGTCAACGCTTTCGTTGCCGCCCAGGAGGTACTCATTCCCATCCAGTGTGAGTACTACGCTCTGGAGGGTTTGAGCCAGCTGCTGAAGAACATCGAAATGATCCAGAAGCACCTGAACGCGGACCTCGTCGTGTCGACCATCCTGCTCACCATGTATGACGGACGGACGAATCTTGCCGCCCAAGTGGCAGCGGAAGTGCGGGAACACTTCCCTGAACAAGTGCTGAAGGCACTTGTCCCGCGATCGGTGAGGATCTCTGAAGCACCCAGCTACCAGCAGACCGTGATGACCTACGATCCGTCATCAAGTGGAGCGTTGTCCTACCTGGAAGCTGCTGGCGAAATCGCCGAGCGCGGGTAGATAAGGCTTAACACGCAGCATGTCCTGTCCCTATAGGTTTACCGCACGGGTTGTCCCTGCTTATTGGAGGAATCGTCATGGTTGAGAAGCGCCGAGGGTTAGGCCGGGGACTCGGGGCACTTATCCCCAGCGCTCCAGTCGAAGAGGCTGCTCCTGTCGAAGTGGAGAGCCGGCGGGCGGGAAGTCGTCCGGCGGACCTTTTCTTCGAGGCGTCCCGCAACCATCAGGAAGCACTCCGGCAGCAGGCCCGGCAGGACGGTGCGGACGGCGTGCCGAGCGAAAAGGATGCATCGACCACGCTGCGGTCGAAGACACGCTCCACTCCCCGCACCAGTGTCCCCTCGCTGAAAGCGGGAAAGGCGGCGCGGGCGGTCATCGGAGGCAGTGACGATAAGACTGCTGTTTCACGTGAAACCAAGGAGGACGTCCCAGGTGGCGCCGAAAAGGCCGTATCGAACGGTGAGTCGCACGTCGAACCGCCGGCGAGTCTGGTCGAGAAGGTCGTTCCTGATTTCGAGGCCGGTGTTCCTGCCACCGAGACCGACGGTGCTATTGCCGAGGATAGCGTTGTTGTACCTGGTATTGCCCGGAATGGAAGTGTTTCACGTGAAACAGTGACGCATACTGCCTCCGCGGCCCCGGGGGAATCGCCCGGCGCTCTTGTGGAGGTTCCTGGAGCGCAGTTTGCTGAGCTGCCCATTGATTCGATCCATGCCAATCGTAAGCAGCCCCGGCAGGAATTCGATGCCGACGAGTTGGCGGAACTGGCGCACTCCATCCGCGAGGTGGGAGTACTTCAGCCCATCGTCGTCCGGCCTTCGCAGGAAAACGGAGCTACCGGCTACGAACTGGTGATGGGTGAGCGTCGATGGCGTGCGACGCGGGAGGCGGGACTTACAACCGTCCCTGCGATCATTCGCCTCACGGGTGATGATGACCTGTTGAGGGACGCTCTCTTGGAGAACCTCCACCGAAGTTCGCTCAATCCCCTCGAGGAGGCAGCTGCCTACCAGCAGCTCCTCGATGACTTCGGATGTTCCCATGAGGAGCTATCCGGTCGAATCGGTCGGTCACGACCCCAGATATCGAATACGCTTCGTCTCCTGAAGCTTCCTCCCCTCGTGCAGCGTCGTGTGGCAGCTGGAATCATCTCGGCCGGTCACGCGCGTGCGCTCCTCGGACTCGCGGATCAGGCCGAGATGGAGAAGCTCGCCCAGCGGATCGTCGCTGAGGGGCTATCCGTGCGCTCCACCGAGGAGATCGTGGCCATGAGCGATGGTTTACGACGGCCGGCGAGAGAGTCCACCCCGAAAGCCGGGGCACGCCACGAGAGGCTCGACTACCTCGCTTCCTCTCTGTCCGACCGCCTGGACACGAGCGTCAAGATCACCCTCGGCGCACGGAAGGGGAAAGTCAGCATCGAGTTCGCCTCCGTCGATGACCTGAACAGGATCATGGGCGTGCTCGCGCCAACTGAGAACTGACGGTCCCTTTCCCTCCGGAATTGCCGACTCCTTCCCGACGTTCGAGCCCGCTTCGTACTTCTCGGGAGCGGCTTCGCGAGATTCAGGCGTCAATTGGGTGGACATCGTTTCACGTGAAACATGCAGGGCTGGCACGGATGGTCAGGTGTTTACAGTGCGCGAAGTTCTGCTGGCAGTTACGTCTCGCTAATTTGACCCATGATTGCTGATCTGCCGGACTCATTGGAACACCGGGCTCGCACGCTATGAGGAGAACTCTCTTCACCGCTGCGGAATCGCTGGAAGGACGCCAAAAGGTGCATTCGCGCGGGGCGGGTCCGCACTTTGAGCGACTTATCGCACCGGTGTCATCCGACCTAAAAAGTTGGCCCTCCCGCTCACGCCCGGTGTCCCGGTCTGCGGAATTGCGCAGTGTCAGCGCGTCAGTTTCCCGCGGGTCAGCAGTTGCCAGTATAGGAGCGGCGCCTTGTCGCATCCGCCAGTCCGCAGCCGATGGCGTGTTAACGGGACCTAACAGGGTGCTGCGTAGCCTTAGGCTGACGTCCGGAAAGAAGGATCCGTTCTGCGACCCAGGTTCTCGGTGTGGAACAGCGTCTCGTGACAATTCCGAAACGGCATAGCCGACCGGGTGCCCTGAGCGCGCTATGGGGGCCTACATCGTTTCCCGCAGGATGATCATCGATGATCAGAAGGCGAATGGTGTTTCACGTGAAACCAGACCTGCGCAAGCGGCTGAACGGGGTAGGCAGTCCGGCGGCGACCGGGTCACATCCAGTGCCTTCGAGGTGCCATCGGCGGCTGCAACCATCGCCCGTACCAATGAATTCGGGTCGTTGCGGACAAATGCAGATTCGCGTGCTGCGACAATACAAGGTTGCAAGACGCTCGGGCGAGACTGGTCGCGTACCCGGATGTGAAATGTCGATCGTCTCCGGAGACTCAGGTTTTGGTACTTGAGCCGGGGAGCTTCTTCCCGGCGCCTCTTCCCCGGCGCTCCTATCCCAAGGCGCCGGAACCGTGGGTCCTTTCCTGAGACCGATGCTCCCGAGACCGCAGCTGATCGCCCCAGCGAAAGGCAGTCCCTGTTCAACAAGAACGATCCTCCTCAGCCGACCGGCGCTTTCTTCTGATCTTTCCTTCACGGACGGCCGGTTGCCCTCGGTATCACAGCGGGGGCGACGGCAGCCGTGGTTCCAGCCGCACGGTGCCCTCAATGGGCGAGGGGTCGAACTTCCAGGCGCTACGTTTCACGTGAAACAGTCGGGTCTACCGATGGACGGTACCGGGCGGGTTGCCGCCGGTGAGCGGTACCACGCGGCGCGTGACCCCGGGCTGATCGAGAAGGACATCGATCACGACGCATGACGGCCGCTTGACAGCCCCATGCAGAAACCCGGCCACCTGGAGGTGACCGGGTCGTTGAATGCTCTGCGGAGTGCTGAGGGGCGATCGTCGGGTCAGAGGAAAGCCGCGAACTCCTGCTCGAGAACATGTTTCGGCTTGGCGCCGATGGAGGTCGCAGCCACTTCGCCTGAGCTGAAGACGTACACGGCCGGGATGGAAGTTATCCCGTACTTTGCAGCGATCGCAGGATTGTCGTCGACGTTCACCTTCACCACGTTGATCTTCTCCGAGTGCTCGGCAGCGATTTCATCGAGGATAGGGGATAGTTTTCGGCAGGGTCCACACCACTCGGCCCAGAAATCAACGATTACTGGTTTCGGTGATTCGAGCACGTCGCTGGTGAACGAAGCATCGGTTACATCTTTTGCGGAACTCATTCAAACTCCTTTGGATAGCTGGTTGCGGTTCTCAGAGGGTTGCGTTCTCCGACACGGCCTCGGCGGGGGGTGTAGGCACCGTGGCAGCAGTCGGGACCGTGTCACCGATGTCGGCGAGGTAGTGCTCGACATCTATCGCGGCCACACAGCCGGACCCGGAAGCGGTGATCGCCTGGCGGTAGGTCGGGTCGATGACGTCGCCGGCGGCGAAGACACCGGCAACGGAGGTCTTCGACGTCCTGCCCTGGACTGCGATCGTTCCCTCCGAGGTAAGGGCCAGCTGATCCTTCACGAGCTCGACCCGGGGATCATTGCCGATGGCCACGAAGACGCCGGTGACGGAAAGCTCCTGCACTGACCCATCGACGGTGCTCCGGAGGGTCACGCCTGCCACCTTGTCCGCGCCCTGGATGGCGACTACTTCAGAGTTCCAGGCGAAGCTGATCTTCTCGTGGGCAAAGGCGCGGTCCTGCATGATCTTGGAGGCGCGCAGCGTGTCCCGGCGATGTACCACCGTGACCGACCGGGCGAACTTCGTGAGGAACAGCGCTTCTTCCATGGCAGAGTCCCCGCCGCCGACGACAACGATGTCCTGATCGCGGAAGAAGAAGCCGTCGCAGGTTGCACACCAGCTCACGCCATGGCCGGAAAGCCGCTTTTCGTCGTCGAGCCCGATGTCGCGGTAGGCGGAGCCCGTCGAGATGATGACGGCGCGGGCCAGGAAGACCTCACCTGTGGCGATCGTGAGCCGCTTGATCTCGCCGGAGAGCTCGGCGGAGACGACATCCTCGAAGAGGATCTCCGTACCGAAGCGCGTCGCCTGCTTCTCGAAGCTCTCCATCAGGTCGGGCCCCATGACGCCCTCCGGAAATCCCGGGTAGTTCTCGACATCGGTCGTGTTCATCAATTCGCCGCCGGCCTTGACCGAACTCGCGATGAGCAGCGGTTTGAGGTTGGCGCGCGCAGCGTACACGGCGGCGGTGTAGCCGGAGGGACCCGAGCCGACGATGATCACATCGTGGACTTTCTGGCCTGCGTCCGGCCGATCCTGACCAGGCGATGCCTGTACGGTCACGTCGGAGAGTGTAGTCACGGTTACTGTGGACCTTCCTGTCATTGTCTACGCTGGCTTGCATGCTTTTCACAGAGCTGCGGACACCTTGTCCAACGGCGTCGGGCCTCCGCTTATTCCAGAGCTGTCCTGCGGCGGCGGCCCGTCGAGGGCGTGGAACCAGCGCCCGGCGTGGTTCTAGGAGACGCTGATCTCGGCGATCCTGAGGCCCCACGGGAACTGCGCCTGGATGTTGGAGAGCCGGGGCAGCTGGGTGAAGTTGATGATCACGTACTGCGCAGTAGGAGGCCCGTCGCTTCCCGCCGGCACCGGAAGGGACACCGTCGGTGCAGTGAACCCGCCCTGGGCGATCTGTTCCGCGCCGGTGAGCGTCGGCTCGTCGTTGATCAGGACGGAAAAGCTTCCCCCGGATCCGTTGAGCTGAGTGATGTCAACCTGGGAGATGGTTGATTCTTCCTCCAGTTCGACGACGAGCGCGAGGCTTTGCGCCAGCCCGCCGAACACCTCATTGGCGTAGACGTAGCTGCCCCAGAAAGTAGCCGGATTGCCATCGATGATCAGTGGCAGATTGGTGTCGTTCGGTGCGTCCAGCGCCGGGTTGTTCGGCACGAACCGCGTCACGCCGGTCGCAACGGGCGCCACCGCGTCGGGAACCGGTTCCGGTGAGGCGCTGGGCTGGGCGGATGTGGCCTCGGCTGTGGCCTGGGGTTCGGTCGGGGTGGGTCCGGCGGGCCCGGCGACGTCGCTACTGAAGTTGCCGAGCTGTGTCGCGGCGAGGAATACCGCCGCAACGAGGACGAGGGTGAGTACGGCACCCACCAGGATGCGGCTGAACTTGCGGCTCTTGCTGTCGTCGGAGTCGTCGTCATACACACCGGGGTCGGTGTCGTACGCCGTGTCGTCGTAGGTATCGTCGGTGTCGGGACTATCGTCGTCGCTGTCCCACCGCTGGTCGTTCGCGCCGGCAGGGAAATGTGACGCGGCCCGTTCAGGGTGGCGGGATACCGCCGCAGCCGCACCACCGGCCAGCACTGCACCTGCAGGAACACCGGCGGCAGGCAGCCGCGTGCCGTGCGGTGAGTCCTCGTCAGGCAGCCGCGTCACTTTGGCACTGTTTCCCTGGACACCGGATGCAGCAGGTGAGATTCCGTCCGGCGCCTCTGTCCCGGGGACCGCGCGCGGCGGTCCGCTCGGAGGTGCGGGCACAGTCCGGGGAGCCGGGCTGGATCCGTTCGCCGGGGATCGTGGACCCTCCCGCTTCGGCTGGTTCACACTGTTCGGCGCCGTATCCTCGTTCGCGCCGGCCTGCCTGCTGAACCTTTTCGAGAAACCCGAGAGACGCGAGCGGCGCTCCGGCTCCTCTCCCTCCTCCTCGTCGTCGTCCTCAGGGTCGGTCGAGCGGGCAACCCCGAAGATCTCCGAGCCCAACGTGTCGGTGAAGAAGGGTTCGGTGTAGACGGGCTCCGGCTGAACCGGCTCCTGCTGAACAATGAGGTCCAGCAGATCGGCGGCAGATGCGCGGTTGGTCACGAGATACGTGGCATCGTCGGTGATCGCGAGATCGAGCACCTGGATGCTGCCGGGGCGCTCACCGGTCGCGAGCTCGCGTGCGCTGGAGGCGACCCTGGTTCCGTTCCCGGAAGAAGCGACCAGGATACTCACCTGCCGGTTCAGGACCTGATCCATGCCGTCGAGCACCAGGTCCTTCTCAGCAGAAGCCAGGACGTAGGCGGTGACCTTGTACCGGCCCCCTAATACTGACCCGACATCCACTGCTTCTGGCACGTGTTCCTCCCGCAAAAACTCGTTGATTTCTACCCATGCTACCGTTCGCCGCGCGGAACCCCCGGTTCTGGGGCTAGTTCCGGGAGCGCCGGAAACGGGTCAGCAGCGGAGCAAGGAAATCGCTGAGTTCACGCACCCTGAGCAGCCTGAGCATCAGCAGATAGGCACCGGCCATGGCCGTGCCGCCGAGCACCAGCACGACGACGGCGTTCAGCTTCGAATTCCAGACATAGCCGACGGGCTCGTAGCCGCCGAAAAGCCACAGTATCCCGGTTCCCACGAGGGCGGACACCATGCCGGCAAGGATGAAGCGCACATGGACATCGAAGATACGACCCGCCCCGTAGGGTCCTATCCGGCGGGTCAGGAAGAGATGGCTGACGACGACGGCGATGGCGTTCCCCAACGAATAGGACGCAGCCAGCACGGGAACGATCAGTTCCGGTGAGAAGGACCCGGCGACAAGTGCGAAGCCGACCCCCATGGCGGAGAGGATGAGCTGGATCTTCAGCGGGGTCTTCACGTCCTCGCTGGCGTAGAAGACCCGGTTCAGGAAGAAGTTCGCGCTGAGGAAGGGGGCGCCCAGGGCGAGGATGGTGATGATGACCCCGTTGAGGGCGGCGCTTTCCCTCGATTCGCTGAAGAGCGCACCAAGAGGGCCCGCGAAGGCCAGCAGCACGGAGGCGCCGAAGACGGTGGCCACGCCGATGGTGCGCAGTCCATGGGACAGCGTGGCCTTGACGGCGGGCATGTCGTTCTCCGCGTGTGCCTTCGAAAGCTGGTTGAACATCACCGTCGCAAGCGACAGCGCAATGACGGAGTGGGGCAACTGGTAGACGAGCGCTCCGAATTCGAGGTTGGTGAGCCCCGCGATCAGTACCGGCGGATCCTGCGCGAGGAAGCCCGCCCTGGCCTCCGAGGCGATTGTCGCGACCTTCTGGTTGATCAGGTACAGACCGTTGCCCACGAGCATCGTCACGATGGTCACCGACGCGAGCTTGCCCGTCCGGCCAAGGCCTGTACCTCGGAGGCCGAAGCGGGGACGCAGCCCGAGATGCAATTTCTTCAGGGGGACCAGCAGGACGAGGGCCTGGAGGATGATGCCCACCGTGGTGCCGCCGGCCAGGAGGAGCGTCTGGTTGGTGGTCCACGTTTCGGGGGTGTGCTGCTCGCTCTGCTCCGCCCCGGTCAGCGAAATGAAGACGATCAGGAAGGCGATCGAGATGACGTTGTTGACCACCGGAGCCCACATGTACGGGCCAAAAGAACCGTTGGCGTTCAGTATCTGACCGGTGACGGCGTACATCCCGTAGAAGAAGATCTGCGGCAGGCACCAGTAGGCGAAGGTGACGGCCAGGGCAAGCCTGTCGCCCGTGATGCTGGTGGTGATCCCCACGATGAAGGGCGCAGCGAGCGTCACCAGGATGGTGAGGACCAGCAGGACGGCCGCGGCGAGCGTCATCAGGCGGCTCACGTAGTCAGCGCCGCGGTCGGGTAATCTGCTGGCCCGGATGATCTGCGGCACCAGGACCGCGTTGAAGACACCCCCGGCCACCATGAGGTAGATGAAGTTCGGCAGGTTGTTGGCCGAGGTGAACAGGTCCGATACTTGTCCGGAGGCACCGATCGCGGTGGCCAGAAGGGCGACCCGGACCAAACCGAGCAATCGGGACACGAGCGTGCCGGCCGCCATGATGGCACTCGAACGCGCGGTGGTGTCCGGCACCGGTGTGTTGGAATCAGCCGATTCGTCAGGGGGCGCGCTTTGGCGTGGTGCGTTCGGTCCCGGAGGTGCGGCGTATGGACGGCCGACGCCGGCGTCCTGGACGGGAATTGAGGCTGTGTTGTGTTCCGACATCGCACATCATCGTCTCATTCAATCGCGGTGCTGCGGCAATCTGTGCGGGCAGCGGCTGTCGCCCCCGGCGCGGCTTGCGCTAAAGGTACTCGGGGAGGACTTCCCGGGCGAGGTCGGCGATCCGCCGCTCATTGGGAAAGGACAGCCTGCGGCCGAGCTCATGCAGCGGCACCCAGGCCACATCCACGGCCTCATGGTCCGGATCGTTTTCGATGGTGAGGTAACCGCCCGTTGCCGCGAGCAGGAAATGATGGACCGTCTTGTGCACACGGTGGCCGCTGACGGTGAACCAGTAGTCGATGCTTCCCAGTGCCGTCAGGATCCGGCCCTGGATACCGGTCTCCTCCTCGATCTCCCGGATGGCAGCCTCTTCGCTGTTCTCCTTGTTCTCAGGATGGCCCTTCGGCAGGCACCACTCCAGGCGGCCGCCGCGATTCAGGCGCGCGATGATGGCGACATCGAGGGTTTCCCGCGAAGTATCGATGACAATTCCGCCGGCGGAGACTTCCTCGACGGTGGGCAACTGATGATGCACCGCAGGCACACCCGTCACACCCATCGACACAGTCAAAGGGGTGCGTTTCGGTGCACTTGGAACGGGGCGGTCCATGGCACCACTCTAACGATCTTTAACTGCCGGTGATGACGGCGACGGATGCCCGCCGACGCGGCGAAGTGCGTCTCGGCGCGGCCAGATCCGTTCCCTGAAGCGGGCGTGGTGGGAATTGGCTTCCGGTCTGGCACCCTTAAAGGACTATGGCGCACCTGTTGGATTTGTCGACCCTGACCGCCCCGCTACCGGCCGTCGTGCCCGCACTGGGGGAGCTGTTCAGCAGCGCGGGTTTCGAGCTGTCCCTGGTCGGCGGACCCGTGCGGGATCTCTTTCTGGGCAGGGTGTCCCCTGACCTTGATTTCACCACCAACGCGGATCCGGACCAGACCCTTGCTGTGATCCGGGGCTGGGCTGACACGCACTGGGAAATCGGCAGGGCTTTCGGGACCATCGGCCTCCGCAAGGACGGCCACCAGCTCGAGATCACCACCTACCGCGCCGAATCCTATGATGCCGGCTCGCGGAATCCCACCGTTGCTTTCGGCACGAGCCTTGAGGAGGATCTCTTCCGTCGCGACTTCACCATCAACGCCATGGCCCTGAGACTGCCCTCCCTGGAGCTGGTCGACCCTTCGGGCGGGGTGAAGGACCTCCGTGCGGGGGTGCTGCGCACGCCGGGCGCGCCGTCGTCGTCGTTCACCGATGATCCCCTTCGGATGATGCGCGCGGCGCGGTTCGTGTCGCAGCTCGGCGTCAGGGTGGCCCCCGAGGTCCTCGAGGCGATGACGTCGATGGCTGAACGCATCGGGATCATTTCCGCGGAGAGGGTGCGGGACGAGCTGATGAAGCTGATCCTCGGGGCCGCGCCTTCGGACGGGATCGACGTGATGGTGGGAACCGGCCTCGCCGACCACGTGCTGCCCGAAGTTTCGGCTCTCCGCCTTGAAATCGATGAGCACCACAAGCACAAGGACGTGTACCAGCACTCGCTCACCGTGATGGAACAGGCGTGCGGTCTCGAAACCGGGGACGACGGCGCGGTGCCGGCCCCCGATTTCGTCCTGCGCTTCGCGGCGCTGCTGCACGACATCGGCAAACCCGCCACCCGGAAATTCGAGCCCAGCGGCGCGGTGAGCTTCCGCCACCATGACGCCGTTGGTTCGAAGCTCACCGCCAGACGCATGCGTGAACTGAGGTTCGACAACGACACCATCAAGGCCGTTTCGCGGCTCGTGGAACTGCACATGCGCTTCTATGGATACGGGGAGGCGGGGTGGACCGATTCGGCGGTCCGCCGGTACGTCAACGACGCCGGTCCGCTCCTCGAGCGCCTGCACCGGCTGACGCGCTCCGATGTCACCACCCGGAACAGGCGCAAGGCCGAGCGGCTCGCCTTTGCCTACGATGACCTCGAGGCGCGGATCGCGGTGCTCGCCGAGCAGGAGGAACTGGCGTCGATCCGGCCGGATCTCGACGGCGCGGCGATCATGGAGCTGCTCGGTATAAGCCCCGGCCCGGTAGTGGGGCGCGCCTACCGCTTCCTGATGGAGGAGCGAATGGACCACGGTCCCCTCGGTCGGGATACCGCCGAGGTGAAGCTGCGCGCGTGGTGGAGTGGGCAGCCCGAATCCCAGGCGGGCCGCGACCCGCAGGAAGGCGGCGAAGCATGAACCCGTCCACCGGCGCTGCGACACCCGACCTCACCCCTGCAGGGACACCCCTGCCGCGGCTGTGGCTCCTGCGGCACGGCGAAACGGAGTGGTCCCGCGATGGCAGGTATACCGGATTGACCGACCTGGCCCTGACCGGGAACGGCGAGCGGCAGGCCGTCGAGGCGAAGCGGCATTTCCAGGGTGTGGCCTTCGACGCCGTCTACACCTCGCCGCTGCAGCGTGCCACGCGGACTGCCGAACTCGCGGGCTTCCCGGACGCCGAGGTGCTTCCGTACGCCCATGAATGGGACTACGGCGACAACGAGGGGAGAAGCAGCGCCCTGGTCCGGGAGCAGAATCCCGGGTACCTCATCTGGACGCACGGGGCGCCGCAGGGCGAATCGCTCGATTCGGTGGCGGAGCGCGCGGACCGCGTTATCTCACTGGTGCAGGCGGGGTGTGGAACGCAGGCCGACCGGGATCCGCAGGCGCACCCTGTGCAGAACGCGCTCCTCGTGGCCCATGGGCACTTCCTGCGGGTTGTTGCCGCCCGCTGGCTCCAGTTCTCCGCGATCGAGGGACGACGTTTCGTGCTGGGTACCGCGGCGGTGTGCGCGCTGGGCTGGGACAAGCACACCCCGGCGATCGTCCACTGGAACCTGTAGGTTTCCCGGTATCCTGCCGGCCCGACCTCAGGCGTCCCAGGCCTGCGGAATCTCCTTCCAGTAGGTCACCCTCCGCAGCGCCCACTCCACGGGACCCTGCGGGAAGTGGGAAAGCCACCAGCGGCTGAGCAGGAGCAGCACCGCAAAGACGACGACGACGAGGAGCACCACCAGGAGCGTCGGTACCCGATCCGTCAGCCGCAGCCCGTAACCCGTGAAGACCAGGGACAGAACGACCGACTGCGCCAGGTAATTGGTGAGGGCCATCCTTCCCGCGGGCTCGAGGAACTGCAGGATTATCCTGCCGGATCGCGCCCGGAAGGCCAGGAGCAGGGCCGCGGCGTAGCTGACGGTCAGCAGGGGTGAGGTAGCAACGGAGATCGCGGTCGCCAGCGTGGTCGAGGTGTCGCCGTCGGAGTAGTGAATGAGATAGGCCTGTACGGTTGCCCCGGCCAGGCCCAGCGGCAAGCAGGCGAGGATTGTTCCTCGAAGAACCCGCCCTGGGATGCCCCGTTCGAGAAGGCGTGCCTTTCCTGCCGCGAGCCCGGCGTACAGCGCTGCCAGAGCCAACGGCCCCTGGAAGAACAGTACTGAGGGGAGGATGCGCAGGTAGGTGTCGGCATTGTCCTGCAGGGCCGCCGCGGGCGTCGTCGCCGGTGTTCCCACCCCCGGAATGGCCCGGAATTCCGGGGACGCCGGGTCCGCCAGGGAGGTAAGGATCATCCCCAGGGTCGCGAGCAGGAACAGCAGCGCGAAGGCAGCGGTGAGGATGATGCCCGCCGCCAGGGCCGTCCGCGGCACGGCGGCCCTGGTGGCGAGCAGGATGCATCCGAGCACGGCGTAGGTCAGGAGGATGTCGCCGTAGAACAGGAAGAGCCCGTGCAGGATCCCGAGAACCGCCAGGAATCCCAGCCTCCGCAGGGTGCGGGGAACCACCGGCGCCGGAGAATCGGCGGCGGAGGCCCATTGGAGGACGAAGCTGTAGCCGAAAAGGAACGAGAACAGCAGGTAGAACTTCGCCTCGAACAGCAGGGTGACCAGGAAGCGCACCAGGGTGTCCGGTTCCTCCAGCGTGGGGCTGGTCGAACCGGAGAGCGCCCACGGGTCCGCGAAATACCAGACATTGACCATCAGGATCCCCAGAAGTGCGAAGGATCTCAGCGCATCCAATTCCCGGATCCGAAGGTTCGCCATGATCGAATCGCCTCCGAATCCCGGTGTCCGGGAAAAAAATCCAACAATTCTTCGCGGATTACTGTACGAATGGTTCTCCCCTACGGTAGCTTTACTACATGCCATTGGGCATTCCCAACCGAAGGATCACCTGACGGAGGGATGCACGGCATCGCAGCTATCAGCGCACGACAGGAACAGGAGGTAGGGATTGTGAATACAACAGCGAGCGGCATCTTGACCCTCGGCACCGGCCCCGCCTTCATTCTCCGCCTGTCCTGAGGATTGCGCCCGCCGGCTCACCGTCGGCCTCTTCCCGGCACGGCATTCCAGGGTTCAGCCCCTGTGGACGGCCGTCGTTTCCTCGAACCTTCTGGTAATTCACCAGTTCCTGGTCCGTTAATTCCTTTTTGAAAGACGATCATGCCCGATTCCCAGCTTTCCCCTGCCCAATTGCAGCAGGAGGTTCCGACAAACGGTGAATTTCTCATGTCGGGTTCACTCACAGCCGCCCCGTCCGCGCCGGTGTCACCCCAGGACGGCGGAGGTACGCCGATGCCCGGATTCCACCATCGGAAGGAGGTGCAGCTCATCCTGCGAAAATGGAGGGACAGTCTGTCCTTCCGGGACCGGATCCGCATCCAGCGCGTCGGCAGCGCGCGGGACAGTGTCCAGCGCTTCGTCCTCCCGCAGTACGCCCTGTACATCAAGTAGGGTCGGCGGCATTCCTGCGGGGACGGCTGCTCCCGCTCCGGAATGCCGCTCGGCGCCAGTGCGTTATAGGCTCAGAAGCGGTTCTCCCCGTACCACGAGCACGAGTTCCCGGAAGGAGTGGGCGTGCCCCCCGTCAAACGCGTGGCCATGCTGTCGCTCCATACCTCTCCTCTGGAGCAGCCGGGAGCGGGGGACGCCGGTGGAATGAACGTCTACGTCCGGTCCACCGCGCTCGAGCTGGCCAAGGTCGGCATCGAGGTGGAGATCTTCACCCGGGAAACCGGTGACGGTCTGTCCCGACACGAAGAACTCGGCGACGGCGTCGTCGTGCACCACCTCACGGCCGGCCCCCGCGGGAAACTGCCCAAGGAAGCGTTGCCGGAACTTTCGGACACCTTCGCTGAGGCGATTGCCGAGGTGACCGACCTCCTGGCCGACGGCCACTACGATGTGCTGCACTCCCACTACTGGGTGTCGGGGATCGTCGGGTTGAAAGTGAGCCGCAACCTCGATATCCCGTTGGTGCATTCGATGCACACCATGGCCAAGGTCAAGAATCTCCGGATGAAGAACCTGACCTCGCCCGAGCCGTCCGACCGCATCGTCGGTGAGCAGTTGCTGGCTCGGGAAGCGGCACGCATCATCGCCAATACCAGCACCGAGGCGTCCGAGCTCACCTCGCTCTATGGGGCGGCGCGGGAGCGGGTGGACGTCGTGGCGCCAGGCGTCGATCTGTCCACCTTCCATCCGGGGTCCCGGGAGCGGTCGCGCTCCCTCCTCGATTTCCCGACCGAGGTGTTCCATGTCGTCTTCGCGGGCCGCATCCAGAAGCTGAAGGGACCCCAGGTGCTGGTGGCGGCCGTACGGGAGCTGAAGGCACGACGGCCGGAGATTCCCCTCCTGGTGAGCATCCTCGGGTCGGGCAGCGGCTCCGAAGCCCTGAAGCTGCAGCCGATGATCGACGATGCCGGGCTCCACGGGAGTGTCCGGCTCTATCCGCCCGTTCAGGCGGCCCAACTCGCGCACTGGTTCCGCGCAGCCGACGTGGTGGCGATGCCGTCCTACAGTGAATCGTTCGGACTGGTAGCCCTTGAAGCCCAGGCCTGCGGCACCCCGGTTCTGGCGGCGAATGTCGGAGGACTGCCGAAGGCGATCAGCGACGGACGGACGGGCCTGCTGGTCGACGGGCACTCGCCTGCAGCCTGGGCGGCAGCGCTGGAGAAGCTCCACGATGACCGGACACTGAGGGAGAGCCTCGGCCGCGGAGCAGCCACCCATGCCCTGGCTTTCGGCTGGCAACGCACGGCCCTCCTGACCGCGCAATGCTACCGCACCGCGGTCGAGCAGCTGAAAGCGGCCGCGGCGCTCTGACGTCCCCGGTCCCCGGCTCCCGCCTAGAATTGGAGCGTGAACCCCACTGAGCTAGCCCGATACCTTGACGCCGCACGCATTACCGGAAACGTCGCGACGCCGCGGCAGGACAACCTGCGCCACATCCAGTTGTTCCTCGACGGGAATGAACACCTGGAGTTCGGAGTACGTACCACCCGGAACTGGACCTACGACGAGGTGTTCACCCTGATGCAGGAGAGGGTTGGTATCAGCGCCGACCGCTCGCTCGAATCAGGACAGGACACGATCGACGCCGCCAAGTGCATCGCTGCACTGGACCGTTTCGCGGACCGTTTCGGATCAGCAGTGCGCGCGCGCCGGCGGATCCTGTTTGCAACGGGCCATCCAGCCGGGCTGCTGCCGGTGCACGCCGCGCTGGCGCAGGCGGCGCGGGATGCCGGTGCCACGATCGTGGAAGTGCCTGAGGGCAACCGTTTCCGCTCAGGAGACATCCGCCAGCTTTTCGGAGTGCTGATGTGGCACCAGCACGGCAACCTCATGCACACCCATTCCCCCGAGCCGATGGAACTGAGTCTGGCGTTTCTGCGGGACCGCGGACTTGCAGCACCTGAGCTGGTGGTCGCTGACCACGGCTGGGCAGGCTACGCGGCAAGTGAGGGCTTCGCGGCACTCGGCTTCGCGGACTGCAATGATCCGGGCCTGTTCGTTTCGGAAGCTGAAGGGCAGCTGGAGGTCGCGGTTCCCCTCGACGACAACGTATGCTCCGGCCTTTATATACCAATCATCGAATATATTCTGGAGCGAGCCGATGTGGCCAAGCCATCCCTCGGGTCGGCGCAACCCGCTGGTAGGTTGGCCTGATGAGCGACCTGGAGATTGCGCGTAACGCCCTGATTCGCCCCATCGAGGACATCGCGGATGCCGCGGGTATTCCGCCCGAGGCACTCGAACACTACGGCAAGTACAAGGCCAAGGTGGACTCGGCAGGCCTGCGGCCGCCCGGATCGAAGGCGTCGGGACAGGTTGTGCTGGTGACGGCGATGAGCCCCACACCGGCGGGCGAGGGAAAGTCGACCTGCACGGTGGGGCTGGCCGATTCGCTTGCCCGGGCGGGCAAGCGGGTGATGATCGCCCTGCGCGAGCCGTCGCTGGGCCCTGTGTTCGGGATGAAGGGCGGGGCAACGGGCGGGGGCTACTCGCAGGTGCTGCCGATGGACGACATCAATCTCCACTTCACCGGGGACTTCCACGCCATCACCTCGGCGAACAACGCGCTGATGGCCCTGGTCGACAACCACATCCACCAGGGCAACGCGCTCGGCATCGATCCCCGGCGAATCACCTTCAAGAGGGTGCTCGACGTGAATGACCGGGCCCTTCGGGAAGTGGTCATCGGGCTGGGCGGCCCCGCCAACGGCATACCGCGCCAGGACGGGTTCGACATCACCGTGGCCTCCGAAGTCATGGCCGTCTTCTGTCTCGCCGAGGACCTGCCGGACCTCCGGGAGCGGCTGGGAGGAATGACCATCGGCTACACCTACGACCGCCAACCGGTCACAGTGGGACAACTCGGTGTAGAGGGAGCATTGACGCTGCTGCTCAAGGACGCCATCAAGCCGAACCTCGTCCAGACCATCGCCGGAACTCCCGCCCTCGTCCACGGCGGACCCTTCGCGAACATCGCCCACGGCTGCAACTCCGTCATCGCCACGAAGACGGCGCGCCGGCTTGCGGACATCGTCGTGACCGAGGCCGGCTTCGGCGCGGACCTCGGCGCCGAGAAATTCATGGACATCAAGGCGCGGGCGGCCGACGTGGCACCCTCCGCCGTCGTCGTCGTCGCGACCATCCGCGCCATCAAGATGCACGGCGGCGTCGCGAAAAGTGATCTCGCGAGGCCCGATCCCGATGCGCTGCACGACGGCACAGCCAACCTGCTGCGGCACGTGCGGAATGTGGAGAAGTTCGGTATCCGGCCGGTGGTGGCGATCAACCGCTTCGCGACGGACACGAAAGAGGAGCTGGACTGGTTGCTGCACTGGTGCGCCGGCGAGGGAATCGACGCGGCGGTGGCCGACGTCTGGGGCAGGGGTGGGGGCGGGCCCGGCGGAGACGACCTCGCCGCCGCGGTGCTGCGTGCGCTGGAACGCGAGGTCGAGTTCACCCACCTCTATCCGCTCGAGCTTCCCGTGGAGGAGAAGATCCGGGTCATCGCCCAGGAGATCTACGGAGCCGACGGCGTCGAGCTCTCGTCGCAGGCTCTACGGCGCCTCGGCGAACTGACCGCGAACGGGTGGGGGCACCTGCCGGTGTGCATGGCCAAGACCCAGTACTCCTTCTCCGACGACCCCGCGCTCCTCGGGGCCCCGAAGGGCTTCACCCTCCACGTGAGGGACCTGATTCCCAAGACGGGAGCGGGCTTCATCGTCGCCCTGACAGGGGCAGTGATGACCATGCCGGGGCTGCCGAAGGAGCCCGCTGCCGGAAAGATGGACGTGGACGCCGACGGCAACACGGTGGGGCTGTCGTAACGGCCGGGGGGCGCTTATCCACAGGAAAGCGCCCCCGTGCAGGTGTTGTCAACAGGTTGTCCACAGCTCCGGCACAATGGCCGGTCCGGAACGCGTGCGGCTTATTCGCCGCGGATGAACGCCTCGACCTTTTCGTGGGCGATGTCGTCAGCGAACTGCTGGGGCGGTGACTTCATGAAGTAGCTCGACGCGGAGAGGATCGGGCCTCCGATTCCGCGGTCCAGCGCAATCTTGGCCGCCCGGATGGCGTCGATGATGACACCCGCGGAGTTGGGGGAGTCCCAGACCTCGAGCTTGTACTCCAGCGACACGGGGGCGTCGCCGAAGTTGCGTCCCTCGAGGCGCACGAACGCCCATTTGCGGTCATCGAGCCAGGCGACGTAGTCGGACGGCCCGATGTGCACATCGTCGGCGTGCAGCTCGGCCTTCACGTTGGAGGTGACGGCCTGCGTCTTCGAGATCTTCTTCGACTCGAGGCGGTCGCGCTCCAGCATGTTCTTGAAGTCCATGTTGCCGCCGACATTGAGCTGGTAGGTGCGGTCGAGTGTCACGCCGCGGTCCTCGAAGAGCTTGGCCATGACACGGTGCGTGATGGTGGCCCCGATCTGACTCTTGATGTCATCACCGATGATCGGCACGCCGGCTGCGGTGAACTTGTCCGCCCACTCCTTGGTTCCGGCGATGAAGACGGGAAGTGCGTTGACGAACGCGACTCCCGCATCGATTGCACACTGGGCGTAGTACTTCGCGGCGTGTTCCGAACCGACCGGCAGGTAGCAGACCAGGACGTCCGCCCGGGTGGCCCTGAGCTGTCCGACGATGTCCACGGCTTCCTCGTCGGATTCGACGATGGTTTCGCGGTAGTACTTTCCGAGTCCGTCGAGCGTGTGGCCGCGCTGCACGATGACGCCGGTGGGCGGGACATCGGCGATCTTGATGGTGTTGTTCTCGCTGGCGCCGATCGCTTCGGCGAGATCGTGGCCCACCTTCTTGCCGTCGACGTCGAAGGCTGCGACGAACTCCACATCGCTCACATGGTATTTGCCGAACTGGACGTGCATCAGGCCCGGAACAGTGCCCGAAGGGTCAGCATCCCGGTAGTAGTGCACGCCCTGGACAAGCGACGCCGCACAGTTGCCGACTCCGATGATTGCTACCCGGATGGGGTTGTTTCCCACAGTTCTCCTCAAAAGCCAAGAAATTGATCTACCCCAGGTCGCCGTCGAGGCCGGGTAGAACGTCCAGTCTACGTGGATCGCACCACCGACCGGAGAGACGGGTGCGCCGGCCAGGAGCCGATAGGCTCGGATCATGACGTCGAAAGCCGGCCGGCGGGCGCCCTCCCGGATCAGCGTGCCCACGCGCGCCGACCCCCTCCTGTCCCGCCTGGCCGAGGTTCTCGGCGGCCCGATGGGCCGCCACACGGCGCCGGGTCTCGTGGCACCGGGATTCTTCACGGTCCAGCGCGTGCTCCTCCTGCTGACGACGCTTGCTGCCCTTGCCGCGATCGCTGTGAAAACCCCCTGCCGGACCGGAGGCTGGACCACGCCCGAGCAGTTCTATCGGGCGTGCTACTCCGACTGGCCAGAGCTGTTCCGGAGCAGGAACCTCGGCGCCGGCAACTTCCCCTTTCTCTCCCTGGACGCGCCGTTCGAATATCCCGTGCTGCTGGGGGTTATCGCCGGGGTGACCGCTCTCCTGGTGGCCCCGGGTGAGGAGACGGGGCTCGGCAGCGGCGCCAGGACCCTGCAGTACTTCGACATCAATGCCGTATTGATCGCCGGGGTCTGGATTCTCACGGTCCTCGCCACCATGCGCCTCGCCAACCGACGGCCGTGGGACGCAGCCATGGTGGCCGTGGCCCCCGTCATCATCGTTTCAGGCACCATCAACTGGGATCTGTGGGCAGTCCTCCTCTCAATCCTCGGAATGCTCGCCTTCGCACGCTCCCGACCGGTCGCCGCAGGAATCCTGCTCGGGCTGGGCACCGCCGTCAAGCTGTATCCCGTGCTGATCCTCGGAGCGATCATCCTCCTCGCGCTTCGATCCGGGCGCTTCCGCCCGGCGATCGTCACCGGCGGGGCGCTCGCGGCGACCTGGCTTGCGGTGAACCTTCCCTTCCTGCTCCGGGACTACTCGGCGTGGGCCTATTTCCTGCAATTCAGCGGGATGAGGGAACCGGGGTTCTCCTCCCCGTGGTATCTCTACAACGCATTCGCCGAGCGCGGCGGCTTTGCCCCGCTGACCCCGGGCTTCGTCAATGCAGCAAGCGCAGGACTGTTCCTTCTCGCCTGTCTCGGCATCGCGGTCCTCGCCCTCGCGGCCCCCCGGAGGCCCCGCCTCGCGCAGCTCGCCCTGCTCATCGTGGGCTCCTTCATTCTCTTGAACAAGGTGTACTCGCCCCAGTACGCGCTCTGGCTCGTGCCGCTGGTCGCCCTCGCCTACCCCCGGTGGCGGACCTTCGCCCTCTGGCAGCTGGCGGAGGTGATGCACTGGTGGGCGGTCTGGATGTACCTTGCCCTGCAAACGAGCGGAGGGTCCATCTACACCAACATCGACCTGCCCTACTATGCGCTGGCGGTGGCAGCGCATATCATCCTGACGGCATACATTCTGCTGAGAGTGGTCCTCGAGGTACTCGACCCCCGAACCGACCCGGTCCGCCGGGCGGGGATCGACGACCCCGGCGGAGGTCCCTTCGATCAGTCTCCTGACCGGTTCACGCTGCGCGGCCGGTGGGCCGGCCGCCCCGTTGGGAGCGATAGCCCTCGGGTAGGCTTGGGGTCGCCAGGTTCCCCAGTGAAAGAATCCATGTGAGTGCACCGCTGTTCCGCTACGACAGGCTTGACGAAACGGAGTTCGGCGCCCTCGCCGACCACCATCCCGACGTCCTGGTTCCCATCGAGCAGACCCCGGCCTGGGGCCGCTTCGAGGCTGCACTGGGCCGCAAGCCCTTCGGCATCTGGGCGTACCGCGATGCGGACGGCATACTGGTGGCCACCGCGAGTTTCCTTCGCATCCAGCGCCGGCTGCGGGAGTCACTCGTGGTGGTCAACGGACCGGTGTGGTTCACCGCAAGGACACCGGCGGCCGAACGCGTCCTGATGCACACTGTCCGGCACCAGTTCCGCCACGACGACGGCGCCGCGCCCCTCTATGTGCGCATGCAGGTCGCGACGCCGCAGCTCCCCGCCGCCGGTCCGCTGGAGCACGGGTGGTACGAACGGGAGATCGTGGTCGACCTGGAGCCCGACGAGAAGGCTCTGCTTGCCGGTTTTCGTCCCAACGCGCGGAACAGCATCCGCCGGGCGCGGAAGGCAGGAGTGGAGATCCGAAGCATTCCGCGAAAGGAATGGATCGCGGTTTTCCGGGAGGAACTCTTCCCCATCCTGCAGGAAACCGCTGAACGCGACGGATTCTCGAGCTTCGACTCCACGTACTACGAGGCCTTCCTGGTGCAGCTTGCGGACCATGCGGGCCTTCTGGTCGCCTACCAGGACGGCAGGGCGGTCAGCTGGCTGATCACCACGCTGTACCGGGGGCACGCCGTGTACTACTTCGCGGGCAGCACCGATGATGCCCGCCGCACCTTCGCTCCCTATCTGCTGCTCTGGGAGGCGTTCCGTGCGCTGAAGGCTGCAGGCGCCCGCAGTTGCGGCCTCACGGGAATCGTGAGCGAGAATTACCCGCAGCTCATCAACGTCACCACCTTCAAGCGCAACTTCTCGAAGAATGTGGTCACGCTTCCCACCACCTACGACATTCCCCTGCACCCCCTCCGCTACCGCGCGGTGGCTGCGCTGCTGCGGGCGCGGCGCAAGCGGTCCTCCCGTGGCTGATGTCGAGATCGTCGGTTCCGGACCCAACGGGCTGGCCGCCGGCGTCGTGATGGCCCGAGCGGGGCTCACGGTCCGCGTGCACGAGGCGTCGGGCACCATCGGCGGAGGGTCACGCACGCTCGAACTCGTCGAGGACGGGCACTTCCACGACGTCTGCTCTGCCGTTCACCCCATGGCGCTGGCATCGCCCTTCTTCCGGGCGTTCGGGCTCAGCAGGCGGATCGGATTCGCTGTGCCCGAGGTGTCCTTCGCGCATCCGCTCGATTCCGGACGCGCCGGTGTCGCCTTCCGCAGCCTTGACCGCACGGTCGAGGGGCTGGGTTCCGACGGGCAGGCGTACCGCCGGTTGATGGAGCCATTGATGCAGCGCGAGGAGGAAATCCTCGCCTTCGTCCTGAACCATGTCCTCCGGCTGCCCGGAAAACCCGAGGCGGCGCTTCGCTTCGGACTCGCGGTGCTGGACCAGGGATCGCCCTTCTGGAACCGGCGGTTCCGCACCGAGGAGGCACGGGCATTGCTCACCGGCATCATGGCCCATCCGGTGGGTCCGCTGCCGTCGCTGACAGGTGCGGGGGCCGGGCTCACCCTTGGTTTACTGGCCCACACCGTGGGCTGGCCGATCCCGGTGGGCGGCTCGCAGTCGATCGTCGACGCCATGGCCGCCGACATCCGCGCGCACGGCGGCGAGATGGTGGTGGACAGCCGCATCGATTCACTGGCCGAACTCGGGTCCGCGAAGGTTGTGCTCCTCGACGTTGCACCGAAGGCACTGGTCCGCCTTGCGAGGGGCCGGCTTCCTGTTGCCTACGAACGGGCGATCAACAGGTTCAGGTACGGCAACGCCGCCTGCAAGGTCGACTACATCCTGTCCGGGCCCGTCCCGTGGGCCAATGCCGAGGCGGCCCGGGCGGGCACGCTGCACCTGGGCGGCACGAGGGCCGAGATCGCTGCCGGAGAGGCGGCCGTGGCGGCGGGGAAGCATCCCGACAGCCCGTACGTGCTGGTGTCCCAGCCCTCCCTGTTCGATCCGACGCGCGCTCCGGAGGGGCGCCACACGCTCTGGACCTATTGCCATGTCCCGGGCGGCTCCACCAGGGACATGGCCGAGGCCGTCACCCGGCAGATCGAGCGCTTCGCGCCGGGCTTCCGCGACGTCGTCGTGAGCTCGTACACGACGACAGCGGCCGGTCTGGAGACGTACAACGCCAACTATGTGGGCGGTGACTTCGGGAGCGGTGCCGTCACCCTGCGCCAGATGCTGGCGAGGCCGGTGCCGTCGCTGTACCCGTGGGCCACACCGCTCAAGGGCGTGTACCTGTGCTCACAGTCGGCTCCTCCGGGGCCCGGCGTCCATGGAATGGCCGGCTTCCATGCCGCACGGCTCGCCCTCAGGCGGGAATTCGGGCTGAAGGTGCCCGCGCTCGGGCCCGCCTAGCGAGGTTCAGGAGCGGCCGCGGTGGCAAGGAGCCACGCCGTTGCATCTGCCCGTGAGGTGAAGAAGCGTGTGGGACACGGCGGGGTGTGCACGCCGAGGAAGAAGTTGGCCAGGAGGCGGTCGACCGGAGACTTCCCCAGCAGGGCGATGCGGGACGCCGCGCAGGGGATGGAGAACACGCTCCGTGCACTCCGGCTGACCGCCTCGGTGGTCTCCATGTCGACCAGCATGGGGTGCGCGTCCGACCGGCACAGCTCATCGACAGCTGCCATCGCGGCTCGCGCATCCGGCTCCTCGATGCGGACACCTCGGATCCACGCGAGGTGGACGATCCCGTCGGTTCGCAGTTCAAGGGTCGCCTTGCCGCCGTCGATCGTCGTCCGCGGCGACTCCTCGGTCAAGGATTCCTGCGGAGCATCGCGAAGTAGCCCGGGATGGCGGTGGGTCCGCCGGATGTCATGGTGACCGCTTCGATGGTGACCGGTCCTTCCGCAGCCACGTGCCAGTCCCGGGCGGGGAAGGCCGCACTCCGCTCCCGCGCACCGAACCGCCCGGGCACGGGGATCCCGGCGATAGCACGCTCCAGCTGCTGCGGGATGTTGCCGGGGCTCGCGCCGAGACTCTGCAGGTAGGCGAGCGGATTGCCCCGGAAATTCGTCTCGGTCAGCAGCACCCTCCCCGTGGTGCCCACCAGATCAGCAAGATTCCGCGCGAGCGCCCGCTGCTGCTCTTTGCGCAGCACATGCAGGACACCGCGGACGAAGACATTCACCGGCCCGTACTCCGAGCGAAGTGCGGCACCGGTGCCCGCCGTCGTGAAGTCGATCGTGCGGTACCGGGTCCGGGCTATCCCTGTCGACTCCTGTTCGGCGCGGTCGACCGCACTCCGGGCGACGTCGACGCCGAGCGCCAGGGGGAAGACTTCCGCGAGCCGCCGCGTGAACGTGCCATTGCCGCAGCCTACGTCGATGACGGGGAGGGTGAGATCCATATGCTCCCGGATGGGACCGCCGTACTGGTTCCACTCCGTGTCCGACGCCGAGTCCCACAGCACCTCGCCGCCTGCACCGGTGTGCTGCACGCGGCTCCAGTATACTTCCCACGCCTTGGTGGGATTCCTGGGCGCCCGCGTCGAGAGGAGGGCAACCCGCGGCACCATGCGGGCCTGGCTGAGAAAGTTCGGCATGACGCCACCCTAACGGGTCACGCGAGCAACTCCCGCACCATCGGTATCACCTTCGTGCCGTACAGCTCGATGCTGTGCATCAGCTTGTCGTGCGGCAACGGCCCCGCGCTGTACTTCATGTCGAAGCGGTCGATACCGAGCGTGGTTGCAGTGGCAGCGATCTTGCGGGCAACGGTCTCCGGCGAGCCGACGTAGAGGGAGCCACCGTCGGCTTCGGCGTCGAACTCCGCCCTCGTGGTGGGGCCCCACCCGCGCTCGGCACCGATGCGGTCGCGCAGAATGCGGTTGTCCGGCCACAATTCCTCGCGGGCCTGCTCGTCGGAGTCGGCGATGTAGCCGGGGGAGTGAACGCCGATGGGCAGCGAGGGCTGGCCGAGCTGGCCCAGCGCCCGGTGGTAGAGATCCACGTAGGGGGCGAAGCGGGCGGGTTCGCCGCCGATGATCGCCAGCATGAGCGGCATGCCGTAGCGCGCGGCGCGCACCACTGATTCGGGGCTGCCACCGACGCCGATCCAGGTCTTCAGGCGCCCCGACTCCGTGGGCGGATAGACGCGATGATCCGTCAGTCCCGGGCGGGTGCGGCCGCTCCAGTTCACCGGCTCTTCCTTGAGAAGTTCCGCGAAGAGGCCCAGCTTCTCCTCGAACAGCTCCTCGTACTGCGACAGCTCGAAGCCGAAGAGCGGAAAGGACTCGGTGAAGGATCCGCGGCCCAGGATCACCTCGGCGCGTCCGTTCGACGCCGCGTCGAGGGTGGCGAAGCGTTGGTATACCCGGACGGGGTCGTCGGAGCTCAGGACGGTGACCGCCGATCCCAGCCGAATCCGCGAGGTCCTGCCGGCGATGGCCGCCAGGACGGTTTCGGGGGCGGAGATGGCGAAGTCGTCCCGGTGGTGTTCGCCGACGCCGAAGAAATCGATCCCCACCTCGTCGGCCAGCACGGCTTCCTCGATCACGTTGCGGATCACCTGCGGGTAGGGGACCAGTGTGCCGTCGCTGCCCCTCGTGACGTCGCCGAAGGTATCGAGTCCCAGTTCGAGGTGCCGTGCCATGGTTGACGCTCCCGTGCTCTCGTAGCCGATCCGCTCTGGATCCTGCTGCCTACAACGCGGCAGTTCGGAGCCCCATTCCCGTTTTGCATGCAGATGCATGATGTATTGGCGCATGCTGTCCGGGTGGCGCGCCCTTCGACGTGCCACCGCCTCTTCCTGGTCACCGCCCTTCAGCAGGTTCTTCTGCGTGGGCCGGGAGGATGACGATCTTGCCGAAGGCCTTGCCGCTTTCGAGGTGCCGCAGGGCGTCCCGCACCTCGTTGGTCCAATAGGTGGAATCGAGTACGGGCTCGATCCGATGTTCAGCGATGAAGCCCGTCATCTCCTCGAACATCTCCCGGGAACCGGTTTCTATGCCGTGGATCGTCACGTTCCTGGTGACGATGTCGTAGGTGTTGATGTGCGCGGCTGTCCCGGCGAGGAGGCCGATGAAGCTGATCGTTCCCCCGATCCTGACCGCCCTGAGGGAGGAGTTGAGGATCTCGCCCCCGATCGTTTCCATGACGTGGTCGGCCCTTGCTCCCGAGGTGAAGCCGAGCACCTGGGCGGCGATGTCCGGCGATCAGGACGGTCTCCCCCGGTTGTACGCGGCTTCGCCGTGCCACGGCGTGCCAGGCGGTGATTGCCGCGACGGGCAGGGTGGCGGCGTGCTCGTCGTCGATTCCGTCGGGAATGTCAACGGCCTCGTCCTGGTGGATCGTCACATATTCCGCGAGCATGCCGCGGTTGGTCGGGCCGCCTGTCGGGTTCACGTAGGTGTCGCGGGTCAGCTGTCCGGCGTGCCACCGAGGTATGAAGATCGGGGCGACCCGGCGGCCGATCCTGAATCGGTCGACGCGCTCTCCCATTTCCACCACCGTGCCGACGGCGTCGGAGCGCGGCACGATGCGGTTGCGGGGATTCCAGCCTCCCCTGCCGTTGATGACCAGCAGGTCACGGTAGTTCAGCGAGAGGGCCGAGATCCGGACCAGGACCTCCTGCGGGCCCGGTATCGGCAGCGGGACCTGGATCAGCGACATGGTGTCGATCCCCCCACCATCGGTGGTCCAGACCCTCATGAGCCGCGACGACCTCGACCGGCATGCCGCCGGGCGTCCTCGTGAGCGTCGCGCAGGAGTTCCAGCTGCCATCGGACTGCGAGCCTCGGTTCCACACCCATGGGTCAAGTCTGATCCTGAACTGCTGACGGCGACACCGAAATAAAGGACGGCTCCCGGGGTTCACTCCTGTCCTTCCGCGACCCACGGCTCCGGTTGTGGAGGAGGGCGGCTTTTGCCCGCCCCAGCGGCACGCGGTAAGCTTGTGAGAAGGACCACAACTGAATACGCCATTGACCTGCAGCGGGAGAGTTCTACCGCGAAAGTCGACTCCGGTAGGCGCCGTAGGAGCAAATCCTCCCCAGGAATCTCTCAGGCCCAGTACCGCTGCGGTTAGGCAACTCTGGAAAGCAGCACTGCATCCTCCCGCGATTCTCCGCGGAACCTGCGGTGCTCACCGACGGTGCAAGCAGGCGTACGCCCTGCGGAAACTCTCAGGTTCCCTACAGAGCGGGGAGGAACCCACCACGTAGGCGCACCCACGCGCACCCACCTGACGTATGGAGTTCCCATGACAGCCTCCCCGGAAACGGCTTCGACCTTCGCAGACCGGCACATCGGCCCCCGCCCGTCCGACGCCGGCCGGATGCTCGAAGTGCTCGGCTACCCCAGCATCGACAAGCTCGTCGATCTGGCCGTGCCCGCCAGCATCCGCTCCGAGCGGGCGCTCGATCTCCCCGCCGCGTTGAGCGAACCGGAAGTCCTCGTTCAGCTGCGCGCGATGGCCGGGAAGAACAGGACCGCGGTCCAGATGATCGGGCAGGGCTACTTCGACACCGTCACGCCCCCGGTGATCCGCCGCAACGTCCTGGAATCCCCCGCCTGGTACACGGCCTACACGCCCTACCAGCCCGAGATCTCCCAGGGCCGCCTCGAAGCGCTCCTCAACTTCCAGACGATGGTGCAGGACCTCACTGCCCTCGACATCGCCAACGCCTCACTGCTCGACGAAGCCTCCGCCGTGGCCGAAGCCGTCCTTCTCATGCGCCGCTCCGGCAAGAACAAGGGCCGCACCGTGATCGACGCCGACGCCCTCCCGCAGACCGTCGCCGTCGTCCGCGGCCGCGCCGAAGCCCTTGGCTTCGAGGTGGAGATCGCCGACCTCTCGGGCGGACTGCCCGACGGCGACGACATCAACGGCATCGTCCTCCAGCAGCCCGGCGCCTCGGGAGCCATCCGCAACCATCAGGCAGTGATCGACGCCGCTCGGGAACGCGGCGCGCTCGTCGCCGTCGCCGCCGATCTCCTCGCGCTCACCCTCATCACGCCTCCCGGCGAGCAGGGCGCCGATATCGCCGTCGGCTCGGCGCAGCGCTTCGGCGTCCCGCTGTTCTTCGGCGGGCCGCACGCCGCGTACATGGCCGTGCGCAAGGGGATCGAACGCATGCTCCCCGGGCGCCTCGTCGGGGTGTCTAAGGACGCCGACGGCGCACCCGCCTACCGCCTCGCGCTCCAGACCCGCGAGCAGCACATCCGCCGTGAGAAGGCGACGTCGAACATCTGCACAGCGCAGGCACTGCTGGCGATCGTCGCCAGCATGTACGCGGTGTACCACGGGCCGGAAGGGCTCAAGGCCATCGCACGCACCACCCATGAGCGTGCCGTGCACCTTGCGCAGCTGCTGTCCGGAACCGACGCGACCGTCGTCCACGCCGACTTCTTCGACACCCTGCTGGTCAGGGCGCCGGGCAGGGCCGCGGACCTCGTGCAGCAGGCCGAGGAGCAGGGCTTCAACCTGCGACGCATCGACGCCGACTCCTTCGGCATCTCCTGCGACGAGACCACCACGGTGCAGCACGTCGAGGCACTCGCCGGAATCCTGGGATCCGGGACTCCGGAATCCGCCGGCACCGGGAAAGCGAGCCGGATTCCCGAGGACCTGCAGCGGACGTCGTCGTTTATGACCCACCCTGTCTTCTCGATGCACCGCTCCGAAACCGCCATGCTGCGCTACCTGCGCCGCCTCTCGGACAAGGACCTGGCGCTGGACCGCACCATGATCCCGCTGGGCTCGTGCACCATGAAGCTCAACGCCACCGTGGAGATGGAGTCCATCTCCTGGCCCGAATTCGCCTCGATCCACCCCTTTGCGCCCGCAAGCCAGACCGAGGGGTGGCGGGAGCTCATCACCGACCTCGAGGAGCGGCTCGCCGAAATCACCGGCTACGCGAGAGTTTCCCTCCAGCCGAACGCCGGCTCGCAGGGCGAACTCGCCGGCCTGCTCGCCATCCGCGGCTACCACCGCTCACGCGGCGACACCGCCCGCACGGTCTGCCTCATCCCGTCCTCCGCCCACGGCACCAACGCGGCGTCGGCGGTCCTCGCGGGCATGAAGGTGGTGGTCGTAGGGACGGCTTCCAACGGCAACATCGACCACGATGACCTCGTGGCGAAGATCGAGAAGCACGCGGACCAGCTCTCCGCGATCATGATCACCTACCCGTCCACGCACGGCGTGTTCGAGGAGGACGTCCGGTGGGTGTGCGATCAGGTGCACGACGCCGGCGGCCAGGTCTACATCGACGGCGCCAACCTCAACGCATTGGTGGGCCTTGCGAAGCCCGGTGAATTCGGCGGCGACGTCTCGCACCTGAACCTGCACAAGACCTTCTGCATCCCGCACGGCGGCGGCGGTCCCGGCGTCGGACCGGTGGCCGTTGCCGAGCACCTTTCGCCGTTCCTCCCCGGGGACGCGAACCGCAGCATCGCCGACGACGGCGGCGCGGAGGCGACCGGTGGCGCCCCGGTGTCGGGCTCGATGTACGGATCGGCCGGCGTGCTGCCCATCTCCTGGGCCTATGTGGCCCTGATGGGATCCGAGGGGCTCACGAGCGCCACCGCGCATGCGCTGCTCACGGCGAACTACGTGGCCGCCCGCCTCAACGATTACTTCCCCGTGCTCTACACCGGAACGCAGGGCCTCGTGGCCCACGAGTGCATCCTCGATCTCCGGCCGCTCACCGCGAAGACGGGAGTCACTGCCGAGGACGTCGCCAAGCGCCTGATCGACTACGGGTTCCACGCGCCCACGCTGTCCTTCCCCGTCGCCGGAACCCTCATGGTGGAGCCCACCGAGTCCGAGGACCTCCGTGAGCTCGACCGCTTCATCGACGCCATGATCGCCATCAAGGGTGAGATCGACCGCGTGGCGAACGGGGACTTCACCCTCGAGGAAAGCCCGCTCCGGCAGGCTCCGCACACCGCGCAGCTGCTGATCAACGACGAGTGGACCCAGGTGTATGCCCGCGAGCTCGCAGCCTACCCGCTGCGCTCACTCCGCCAGAACAAGTACTTCCCGCCCGTCCGCCGCATCGACGGCGCACACGGCGACCGCAACCTGGTGTGCTCCTGCCCGCCGATCGAAGCCTTCGAAGACTAGGGACAGCCCCACCATGACCAAGCAGACAGCGCTCTACGCCCGGCACGAAGCCCTCGGGGCGTCCTTCACCGACTTCGGCGGCTGGCAGATGCCCCTGAAGTACCGCAGCGAACTCGACGAGCACCACACGGTACGGCGGGCCGCCGGGATCTTCGACCTCTCCCACATGGGCGAGGTGCTCATCAGCGGTCCCCAGGCCGCAGACTTCCTCAACTATGCCCTGGTCAGCAACCTGGCGGTGGTGGCGGTAGGCAAGGCCAAATACTCCCTCCTCTGCAACGCCGAGGGCGGAGTGATCGACGACCTCATCGTCTACCGCCTGGCCGAGGAGCGCTTCCTCGTGGTGCCCAACGCGAGCAATGCGGACAGCGTCGCCGGGCAGCTGCGGATCCGCGCCGACGGTTTCGACGTCGCGGTCGAGGACCAGTCGGAGGACACGGCACTGATCGCGGTGCAGGGCCCCGCCGCGGAGGCGATCCTCCTGGCGCTGGCCGCACCCGAAGCGGCGGAAGCCATTACCGGGCTCCGCTACTACGCGGCAGTCGAGGTGGAGCTCGCGGGACTTCCCGTGCTGCTCGCCCGCACCGGCTACACCGGGGAGGACGGCTTCGAGATCTTCCTCGGCAGCGCGTTCGCCGTCCGGCTCTGGGATGCGGCGATGCAGGCCGGATCGGAGCACGGCCTGATCCCGTGCGGCCTTGCCTCCCGTGACTCGCTGCGCCTCGAAGCGGGAATGCCGCTGTACGGCCACGAGCTCGGCCTGGACACCAACCCCTTCGAAGCCGGCCTCGGCCCCGTGGTCAGCCTCAAGAAGACCGAGGATTTCGTCGGGCGCTCCGTCCTCGAACCACTCAAGGGCCAGGACCCGGCACGCCGGCTGGTGGGCCTGCGGGGCTCCGGTCGCCGTTCGGCGCGGGCGGGGTACGACGTCGTCGTGGACGGGAATGCCGTGGGAACAGTGACGTCAGGCCTTCCGAGCCCCACGCTGGGCTACCCGGTGGCGCTCGCCTATGTGGAGGCGTCCCTCGCCGTGCCGGGCACCGATGTGCACATCGACCTGCGCGGGAAGCCGGAGCCCTTCACCGTCGTGGACACCCCGTTCTACCGGCGGCAGAAGTGATCCCCTCGTTCTATGCCCTGATCAACATATTCCCGGGACTGATCGAACCCTGGGCTCTAGACACCGCTGAAGAATACGCGCAACGGAATGGAACTGAGCTATGAGCATCGCGACCGGGCGCATCAGCGCCGTCGACCACCTGAATGCCGGCCTGGCCGACCTCGACCCCGAGGTCGCTGCAGGCATCGACGCCGAGCTGGGGCGCCAGCGCCGCGGCCTCGAGATGATCGCCTCGGAGAACCACACGCCGCAGGCAGTAATGCAGGCGCAGGGCTCGGTGCTGACCAACAAGTACGCGGAAGGCTACCCCGGCCGCCGCTACTATGGCGGCTGTGAGCACGTGGACGTGCTGGAGCAGCTCGCCATCGACCGCGTGAAGTCCCTCTTCGGAGCGGGGTTCGCCAACGTGCAGCCGCACTCCGGTGCGCAGGCGAACGCCGCCGTCATGCACGCGCTCATCAAGCCGGGCGACACGATCATGGGCCTGAATCTCGCCCACGGCGGGCACCTGACCCACGGCATGCGCATCAACTTCTCCGGCAGGCTCTACAACGTGGTGCCCTATCAGGTGCGCGAGGACGATCACCGCGTGGACATGGACGACGTCGAGCGCCTCGCGCGGGAGCATCGGCCGCAGCTGATCGTGGCCGGCTGGTCCGCCTACGCCCGGCAACTCGACTTCGCGCGGTTCCGGGAGATCGCCGATGAGGTCGGGGCGTACCTGATGGTCGACATGGCCCACTTCGCCGGCCTCGTCGCGGCCGGGCTGCACCCGTCCCCGGTGCCGCACGCCCACGTCACCACCTCCACCACGCACAAGACTCTCGCTGGGCCGCGCGGCGGCATCATCCTCAGCAATGACGCCGGCATCGCGAAGAAGATCAACTCCGCAGTGTTCCCCGGCCAGCAGGGCGGCCCGCTGGAGCACGTGATCGCCGGCAAGGCCGTCGCCTTCAAAATCGCCGCCTCCGAGGAGTTCGCCGAGCGCCAGCAGCGGGTGCTCGACGGTGCCCGGATCCTGGCCGAGCGGCTGATGCAGCCCGACGTCAGTGCCGCCGGCATCTCCGTGGTGAGCGGCGGCACCGACGTGCACCTCGTCCTCGTCGACCTGCGGAACTGCGCGCTCGACGGCCAGCAGGCCGAGGACCGCCTCGCCACGATCGACATCACCGTCAACCGGAACGCCGTCCCCTTCGATCCCCGCCCACCGATGGTGACCTCGGGCCTGCGCATCGGTACACCGGCGCTGGCGAGCCGCGGGTTCGCCGGAGATGCCTTCCACGAGGTGGCCGACATCATTGCTGAGGCCCTCGTCGCGGCCGAGGGAACCGACCTCTCCGCGCTCGCCCGGCGCGTCGCCGAGCTCGCCGACGCGCACCCGCTCTATACCGGCGTCGAGCCGTTCCTGCAGGCGGCCGGAGAAGGCACCTCATGATGATCAGTGCGTTCGATCTGTTCAAGATCGGGATCGGCCCGTCGAGTTCCCATACCGGCGGACCCATGACGGCCGCCTACCTGTACACCGAGCTGCTGCGCTCCGAGGGACTCCTGGACAGTGTGGACCGCCTGCACGTCCAGCTGTTCGGTTCCCTCGGGGTGACGGGCCACGGCCACGGGACGGTGAAGGCCATTCTCCTGGGGCTTGAGGGTGAACAGCCGCATCTGGTGGATCCGACCACCGCCGACGCCCGCGTCGACGGCATCGGGGCGGCGCTGTCGCTGAACCTGGCGGGGGATCGGCCCATCCGCTTCGATCCGACCGCGGATCTGATCCTGCATCGGAGGGAGCGCCTCGACTACCACACCAACGGCATGAGGTTCGAGGCGTATCGCTCCACCGGTGAGCTGCTCAGGGCCCGCGACTACTTCTCCGTGGGCGGGGGCTTCGTGCTGGACGAGGACCAGATCGGGTCGGGAACGGCCATCGAGAAGCCCGTCCCCGTTCCGCATCCCTTCACCACGGGCGACCAGCTCCTGGCACTCTGCAGGACCACCGGCATGTCCTTCTCCGACGCCGTGCTCGCCAATGAACTTGCCTGGCGGACCGAGGAGGAGGTGCGGGCCGGCCTGCTGGAGATCTGGGACGTCATGCAGGACACCATTCGCCGCGGCACCTCCACCGGCGGAATCCTTCCGGGCGGGCTGAGCGTCCGACGCAGGGCGGCACGCCAGCTCGAACTGCTCGAGAAGGTGAATGATCCCGACGACCGCCTCGGCACCATGGAGTGGGTCACGCTGTTCGCGCTCGCCGTCAACGAGGAGAACGCTGCGGGCGGGCGCGTGGTCACGGCGCCGACCAACGGTGCGGCCGGCATCATTCCCGCGGTCCTCAAGTACTACGTCGATTTCGTACCGGGAGCCGACGACGACGGCGTGGTGCGGTTCCTGCTGGCAGCCACGGCCGTGGGATCACTGTTCAAGAGGAACGCCTCGATCTCGGGGGCGGAGGTCGGCTGCCAGGGTGAGGTCGGTTCGGCCTGCGCCATGGCGGCCGGAGCTCTCGCGGAAGTCCTCGGCGGCACGCCGGAGCAGGTGGAGAACGCCGCGGAGATCGGGATCGAGCACAATCTGGGCCTCACCTGCGACCCCGTGGGCGGGCTGGTGCAGATTCCCTGCATCGAGCGCAACGCCGTCGGGGCCATGAAGGCGATCACGGCGGCCCGCATGGCAGTACGAGGGGACGGCCAGCACCACGTCTCCCTCGACATCGCCATCAAGACGATGCGCGACACCGGTGCGGACATGATGGACAAGTACAAGGAAACAGCACGCGGAGGCCTCGCCCTCAACGTGGTGGAGTGCTGACCGGCCCGACGACGGCGGCGTCGACGATCAGGTCTGCGCTACCCCGGGTCGCGGCGACCAGCCGCGCGTTCTCCCCATCGACCCGCGAGACCCAGGCCCGAGCGGCGTCGGCGGATTTGCCGAACCGGACGTGGCGTTCGACGAGGCGTTCGATGCGCAGCTGATCGTCCTGCTCGCAGTACCAGGTTTCGCTGCACTCCGCGCGGGCCTCGCGCCAGCCCGGGGCGTCGAGGAGCAGGTAGTTGCCCTCCGTCACGACGATGCCGGTTTGAGGGCTCACCGCGATGGAACCGGCAACCGGCTGTTCGATTCCGCGGTCGAACCCGGGCGCGTACACGGTATGCCCCCGATCCCGGCGCAGCCGCTGCAGCAGGGCGGCATAGCCGAACGGATCGAAGGTGGCCGCGGCGCCCTTCGTCGCGAGCAGGCCAAGGCGTTCCAGTTCACTGTCGGCCAGGTGGAATCCGTCCATCGGGACCTGGACGGCCGCCCGGTCCTCGTCCTTCCGCCCGACATTGAGGGTGTCGACCAGCGCCGCGGCGAGGGTCGACTTCCCCGCTCCGGGCACCCCGGCGATCCCGAGGATGGTACGCCCGGAATGGGAGGCGGCGATCCCGAGGATGCGCTCAGCGAGCCCGGCGAGCGCGCCGTCGCCGGCTCGCCCAGCGAACCGGTTCACCGGCGATCCCCAGTTTCCCGTTCCCGCTGCGGATCAGACCGCTGCTGCCGCGAGCTTCTGGCGCTGGGGGGCGAGTTCGCCCACGATGCCGCGGAGCAGGGCGCGCAGCTCGAAGGACTCGAGGCCCTCGCCTGCCATGAGGGTCCGCTCGATGTTCTCGGCGTTGATCAGCGCATCGGTGCCGGACGGGGTGATGGTGATCTGCTGGCTGCGGCGGTCCACCGTGTCGCGGATCCGTGAGATGAACCCCTGGCGCTCCAGCTTCTCGATCGTCTTGCCGATCGTCTGCGCCTGCACGTGGACGGCCAGGGCGAGTTTGGCGCCCGTCGTGGTCCCCTCGCGTGCGAGGACGCCGAGCGTGGTGTAGCCCGCATGGGTGATGCCGATGTCGAGGAGGCGCTCGTTCCAGGCGTGATCCACCAGTCGTGCGGCAGTGGTGAGGAGGCGGCTTGTGGACCACTCGTTCATTTCAGGCATGTCGGCACTTCTTCCCGATCTTTGGAACACCTGGCCGGCCCTGCAAAGGCGGGGCCGGCCAGGTGCCTGGCTACTGGTGGATGACGCTCAGGGCACTTCCCACCCGTACCCCTACTATGCACTTCAATCTTCAAGTTTTCCCTGCGGTGCCGCTGAAGCTTGCCGCAAAACCTAGCTTGCCCCTGCCCGGGTACCGATCGACAGGGCAAGGGCCCGGATCGGATCGGCCACGGCGGCAGGCGCGCTGTGCTGCACCACGTGGGGGTGGCCTTCGATCTCCTTGAACCGGCCCGCCGGCGCTGCGTCGGCGAGCTCACGGCACCAGGCCTCCCGCGCCACAGGGTCCCGGGATCCCCGAAGGACCAGCACCGGGGCCGGAATGCTGCGCAGGGACTCCTCCAGCCGGTAGTTCATCATCGGCTTCAACTCGCTGACGTACCAGCGGATGCCCGTCCGGAGGTAGTCGGTGAAGACGATGCGGTTTGCCGAGGGTGATTCGCGGAGAGAGTCGAGAGCCAGGGCCAGGCTCTGACGCAGCACGTTGCGCCGCCTCCGATCCACCACGGGACCTATCAGGACGACACCGGCGGCGAGCTCGGGGGCCTGCAGTGCGGCGGCCGCGACGATCTGCGCTCCCATGGAGTGTCCCACCAGGATGCAGCGGGACACGCCGGCATCCTGCAGCGCCTGGACAAGGACTGCCGCATGTTCCTCGACGGCCAGGGTGTGCTTCGGCCGCGGATTTGCGCCGAATCCGGGCAGATCAAGGGAGTAGGTCTCCGCGGTGGCGGACAGCTCGTCATGCAGCTTCGTGA
>NZ_KI914899.1:79921-90894 GCF_000520555.1 Arthrobacter sp. Br18
GCCGCCGTGGAGTAGATCCCCACGGAATGGCCGTGGACGGTGAGGGACTGCAGCAGTGGTTTGGTCACCACGAAATTGTACGGGCATGAGTACAAGGGAATCTTCAAGGCTTGTTCAAGACCAGGCGATATTCGACGGTGATTTCTGGCAATCTAGAGGTATGCCCGTACCGCCGCCGCGCACCGCCCTCATCGTCGAGGACGACCATGACATCCGGGATCTGCTGTCCGCGACGCTGCGCATGAACGGGTTTCTCACCTTCGAAGCCCGGACCGGCCACGAGGGCCTTGCGCTGGTGCGCCAGTACAAACCCGATCTCATCACCCTGGACCTCACCCTGCCGGATCTTGACGGTGTGGAAGTGTGCCGGCAGGCGCGGGCCATCAGTGATGCCTATATCGTGATGGTCACCGCGCGCCAGGAGGAGATCGACCGGCTGATCGGGCTCGAGATCGGAGCTGACGATTTCATCGGCAAACCTTTCAGCCCCCGCGAATTCTCCGCGCGGGTCACCGCCATGTTTCGCAGGCCCCGCACCGGTGCCGACCAGTCGCCGCCGGCCGCGGACGGGAATGCGGTGCTCGAGCATGACGGCCTGCTCGTTGACGCCGACGGGCGGACGGCGACCCTGGACGGGGTGGAACTTGCCCTGACGCGCATCGAATTCGACCTCCTCGAAACACTCCTTGCCGGAGCGCAGCGCGTCTGGACCCGGGAGTCCCTGCTCACCCGGGTGTGGGGTGACGGCTGGGGGCAGGACCACCACCTCGTGGAGGTGCACATCCGCAATCTCCGCAAGAAACTCGGCGAGGACGCCGGCACGCCCCGCTTCATCCGGACCGTCCGGGGCGTGGGCTACCGGATGATTCCTCTGGGCGCAGCGACGTCCCCGGGGGGCGCTGCTCCGGGAGAGTGACGTGGCCGGTTTGCCAGCGGATGAAAGACTTGGGCAGTGGCACACCTGGACATCTCCAACATCGACTACTTCCTCTCCGACGGCCGGCAGCTCCTCAATGCGGTGTCGTTCAAAGTGGGCGAGGGACACAAGACCGCCCTGATCGGACCTAACGGAACGGGCAAGACAACCCTGCTGCGCATCATTGCCGCCGACCTCCGCGCGGATGAGGGAGCGGTGAGCCGCTCGGGAAACATGGGCATCATGCGCCAGTTCGTAGGACAGGTCCGCGACGACACCACGGTCCGTGACCTCCTCGTCTCCGCGGCTCCCCCTGCGCTCGCTGCGGCGGCGAAAGGGGTCGACGACGCCGAACTCGCCATGATGGAGGCCGACGACGAACCCACCCAGATGAGGTACGCCCAGGCCCTTGCCGACTGGGGCGACGCCGGCGGGTACGAGCTCGAAACCACCTGGGACGAAGTGACCATGGCGGCCCTGGGCGTGCCGTTCGACCGCGCGCAGCACCGGGCGGCGTCGTCGTTGTCCGGTGGCGAACAGAAGCGGCTGGTGCTGGAGGCACTCTTCACCGGACCGGACGACCTCCTGTTGCTCGATGAACCCGACAACTACCTCGACGTGCCCGGCAAGCGCTGGCTCGAGGCGAAGCTCAACGAGTCGAAGAAGTCGGTGCTGTTCGTAAGCCACGACCGCGAGCTCCTTGCTAACGCCGCCACCCGGATCGTCACGCTCGAGCCCGGGGTATCGGGAGCGTCGTCCTGGACCCACGGCGGCGGATTCGAGACCTACCTCAAGGCCCGGACCGACCGCAACGAGCGCTTCGAGGAGCTGCGGAAACGGTGGGACGAGGAACACCTCAAGCTCAGGGAGCTGGTGAACATGTACAAGAACAAGGCCGCCTTCCGTTCCGATATGGCGAACCGGTACCACGCCGCCCAGACCCGGCTGGCGAAGTTCCTCGAAGCCGGTCCTCCCGAGGCCATCCCGATGGAACAGAACGTGACCATGCGCCTGCGGGGAGGCCGGACGGCGAAGCGGGCGGTGGTGGCACAGAAACTCGAACTGACCGGGCTGATGAAGCCGTTCAGCTCGGAGATCTGGTTCGGGGACCGCGTGGGAGTGCTGGGTTCCAACGGTTCGGGCAAGTCGCACTTCCTGCGGCTGCTCGCGGGCGGCGGAAGCGATCCGGACAAGGAGCACCTGCCGGTGTCCGACGTCGACATCGCCGAGGTGCCGCATGGTGGTTCGGTGAAGCTCGGGGCGCGCATCCGGCCGGGGTTCTTCGCACAGACCCATTCGCGTCCTGATCTCCTGGGGCGCACCCTGCTGGACATCCTGCATCGCGGGGATGAACACCGCTCGGGCCTCGGGCGTGAGGCGGCGTCGGGTGTCCTCGACCGCTACGGCCTGGCGAGCCAGTCGGAGCAGGTGTATGACTCACTGTCCGGCGGCCAGCAGGCTCGCCTGCAGATCCTCCTGCTGGAACTTTCGGGCGCGACGCTCCTGCTGCTCGACGAGCCGACCGACAACCTCGACCTGCATTCCGCCGAGGCCCTGGAGCGGGCCATCGACGCTTTCGAGGGGACAGTCCTCGCCGTGACGCACGACCGCTGGTTCGCCCGCAGCTTCGACCGGTTCCTCGTCTTCGGTTCGGACGGCAAGGTGTACGAATCGAAGGATCCCGTCTGGGACGAGGGCCGGGTGGAACGGACGCGCTGAGGCGGCAATTGGGAGCGCCCTGTTCCGTTGCTACGGTTGCAGGGTGAACCCCCACCTCAAATCGGCCATGTGGGCCACCTATGCGATCTTCGCGCTCAACGGCCTGGTCTTTGCCAGCTGGGCGGCGCGGATCCCGGCAGCCTCCTCGATCCTCGGTCTGTCGTCAGGCCAGATCGGATCACTGCTGCTGGTCGGCGCGGTGGGATCGGTCATCTCCCTGCCGCTGGCGGGATCAGTGTCGGCACGTGTGGGAACAGCCAACACGGTGCGGCTCGGCGGAGCGGCAGCGGCGCTCGCGGCCGGTACCGTGGCCTCCGGACTGTGGCTGGAGTCCGTGCCCCTGACAGGCGTCGGCCTGTTCCTCTTCGGTGCGGGGGTTGCGCTGTGGGACGTCGCCCAGAACATCGAGGGGGCGGACGTGGAGCGCCGGCTCCGGCGGACCATCATGCCGCGCTTCCATGCGGCGTTCAGCGGTGGAGCCTTCGTCGGTGCGATGGCGGGTGCCCTCCTGTCGGCGCTCGGAGTGGCACTGCCGGCGCACCTGGTCGGGGTCTCCATCGTGTCGCTCGGTGTGTCGCTGTGGATCCCGCGGTATTTCCTCCCGGAGGCCGGTCACCCGGTGCACGCCGGGACCGGTCCCGTCCCCGGGAGGCTCGACGCGTGGCGTGAACCCCGCACCCTGCTGATCGGTCTGGTCGTCCTCGGAGCAGCACTCACGGAGGGGGCGGCGAACGACTGGGTCGCGAAAGCGACGGTCGACGGCCTGGGCACCAGCGAAAGTGTGGGTGCCGTCATGTTCGCGGTGTTCGTGGCGGCGATGACGGCTTTCCGTTTCATCGGCGGGAGCTTCATCGACCGGTTCGGACGTGTGAGGGTGCTGCAGGTGAGTCTGGGGGCATCCCTGGTGGGACTGGTGGTCTTCGTCTTCGCCCCCAATCTTCCGCTGGCAGCTTTCGGGGCCATTCTGTGGGGCACCGGTGCAGCGCTCGGGTTCCCCATGGGCATGTCAGCTGCCGCGGACGACCCGGTGCGGGCCGCGGCCCGGGTCTCGGTCGTCTCCACCATCGGGTACACGGCCTTCCTCGCGGGGCCGCCGCTGCTGGGCTACCTCGGCGACTACGTCGGAATCCGCACCGCCCTCCTTGCGGTGGGCGTGGCGGTGCTCGCGTCGTTCCTGGTTGCCCCCGCGGCCCGCGAGCGCCACCTGCCTCTTCCGGCTGATGCTCCGGCGACCGCGGATCAGGACAAAACCTGACCTGATCTCCTCCTGCCGAAGGCCTGGAGGCTCTAGGCTCTGTTGCATGAAAATTATTGAGGCGCACGGTCTCGTCAAGACCTACAAATCGAAAAGCGGTCCTGTCCATGCGCTGGACGGCATGGATCTCCTGGTGCCGCAGGGGACGGTGAAAGCCCTGCTGGGACCCAACGGAGCGGGCAAGACCACGGTCGTCAAGATCCTCACCACCCTGATCCAGCCCACCGCCGGCACTGCCATCGTTGACGGAATCGATGTAGCCGCAGACCCGAAGTCCGTGCGGCGGATCATCGGGGTATCCGGCCAGTATGCTGCCGTGGACGAGAACCTCACGGGGTTCGAGAACCTGGAGATGGTGGGCAGGCTCTACCATCTGGGAGCGCGCGCCGCGAAGCGCCGGGCGCAGGAGCTGATCGACCAGTTCGAACTGACAGAGGCCGGCAACCGGCCGGTCAAGGGGTTTTCGGGCGGCATGCGGCGCCGGATCGATCTCGCCGGAGCGTTGGTGATCAATCCGAAGATCCTTTTCCTGGACGAGCCGACCACCGGCCTGGACCCGCGCAGCAGGCTCGCCCTGTGGGGCATCATCAAGAACCTCGTCAGCGACGGCACCACACTGCTCCTTACCACCCAGTACCTCGAGGAAGCCGACCAGCTCTCCGATGACATCGCCGTCATTGACGGAGGGAAAGTGATTGCCGAAGGAACGGCGGACAAACTGAAGGCGCAGATCGGCGGGCACCGGGTGGTCGTGACCCTCGTGGACGAGGGGGATGCCGCAGTGTCCCTCGAGGTGCTGGGCCGGCACGGCGATGGCGTACCAGCCCTCGCCGACGACGGCCGCACCCTCGAGGTGCCCGTTATCGACGGTCCACGTGCCCTCCAGTACATCCTGGCGGATCTCGGGCAGGAAGCCATAGAACTCCACGACGCTGGGATGCGGCGCCCGAGCCTCGACGACGTCTTCCTCAAGCTCACGGGACACCGCACGGAGGACACGGAAAAGCAGGAAGACCCGTCGAACAGCGAGAACAAGAAGGAGAAAGCCAGATGAGCGTCCTTGCTCCACAGACACATCCGGCGCAGCAGCCTGTTGCGCCGAGCGCCGGTTCCATGTGGATTTCAGACGGGTGGACCGTGACCAGACGGAACCTGACCAAGCTGAAGCGCTCGCCGGACATGCTCATATTCGCCGTCCTGCAGCCCATCATGTTTGTCCTGCTGTTCAGCCAGATCTACGCAGGATCGATCGCGGTCGAAGGCACCGACTACACGCAGTATCTGATGGCGGGGATCTTTGCGCAGACCGTCATTTTCGGGTCCACGTTCTCCGGAGCCGCGATGGCACAGGACCTCAAGGACGGCATCATCGACCGCTTCCGCACCCTCCCCATGAGTTCATCGTCGGTCCTCATCGGCCGGACCAACAGCGACCTCGCGCTCAACTCGATCTCGGTTCTCATCATGATGGCTACGGGATTCATCGTGGGCTGGAGGGTGAATTCGTCAGTCGGGAGCTTCCTGACAGGCGTGGCCCTCCTGCTCTTGTTCTCCTACGCGTTCAGTTGGGTCATGGCGTTACTCGGCATGACGGTCAAATCACCCGAAACGATCAATAACGCCTCTTTCATGATTCTGTTCCCCCTGACGTTCATCTCGAACGCCTTCGTCCAGTCACAGACCCTGCCGGGACCATTGGAAACCTTCGCCAACTGGAACCCGGTATCGGCGCTCGTGCAGGCAGTGCGGGAGCTGTTCGGGAACGTGGGGACGGCGCCGGTACCAGACGTCTGGCCCATGCAGAACGCCCTTCTGACGGTGCTGCTGGGCGCCGCGTTGATGCTCATCATCTTCGTGCCGCTTTGCATCCGGAAGTTCGCGTCGATCAGTTCCCGCTAGCTGGATCCCGCTGGACGCGGACGGTGTGAAACGATGCCTTGAGGATCAATGGGGAGGACACCGGAATGATCGAGGCACATGACCTGGGTAAACGCTACGGATCCAAGACCGCAGTGGACAGCATTTCCTTCACCGTCCAGCCGGGCAGGGTGACGGGTTTCCTTGGCCCGAACGGTGCCGGAAAATCGACGACCATGCGCATGATCGTGGGGCTGGACACCCCGTCCTCGGGAAGGGTGAGCGTGAACGGGCGCCAGTATGCGGATCACAGGGCGCCGCTGCGCGAAGTCGGCGCCCTGCTCGACGCCAAGGCGGTCCACACCAAACGCTCCGCCTACAACCACCTGCGTGCGATGGCCGCGACCCACGGCATCCCGAACAGCCGGGTGAAGGAGGTCATCGAGCTCACGGGCCTCGGCCCCGTCGCCAGAAAACGCGTGGGCGGCTTCTCGCTCGGCATGGGCCAGCGCCTCGGCATCGCATGCGCACTCCTCGGAGATCCCCATACGGTGATCCTGGACGAGCCGGTGAACGGACTGGACCCCGAGGGTGTCCAGTGGGTGCGGCATCTCGCGAAGCGCCTCGCGGCCGAGGGGCGTACCGTCTTCCTCTCCTCCCACCTGATGTCGGAGATGGCACTCACCGCCGATCACCTCGTCGTGATCGGGCGCGGACGCATCATCGCTGATGCCCCGGTGCATGAGATCATCGCGGGCGAAGGCCAGGTGCGGGCACGCGTCCGTGCGGACCGTCCGCAGGATCTTCTGCACGCCCTGGCGGGCGACGGCGTCTCATCGAAGCTCCTCGAACCCGAACTGCTCGAAATCACCGGAGTCGATTCCCGCAGGATCGCGGAAATCGCACTCCGTGAGCGCGTGCTGGTCTACGAACTGACACCGCTCCAGGCCTCCCTCGAGGACGCGTACATGCAGCTCACCCAGTCCGAAGTCGAATACCACTCGCACGACCTCCCGGTGCGGCCCGCCGGCGCAGGGATCGGGGAGGAGAACTGATGACCACCTCGACAGCCACGCGGCACTCCGCCGGAAGCGGAGTCAATTTCGGCAGGATCCTGAGGTCGGAATGGATCAAGGTCACCACCGTCCCGTCAACCATCGTGCTGCTGGTCACCACCTTCGCCGTCATGGTGGGACTCGCCGCGCTGTTCGCCTGGGCGCTCGCAACAGGGCAGGAGCAGCTCGACGCCGCGCCTGAAGGACAGAACTTCGGCCCACCCCCGGGGCAGGGCATCCCCGACTTCAGCGAGACGGCCCTGACGATCGCCTCCTCGGGGCTCATCTTCGGCCAGCTCCTCATCGCGTCACTGGCCGTCGTCCTGATCGCCTCCGAATGGGCCACGGGCATGATTCGTTCAACCATGGTCGCCGTGCCCAGAAGGATACCCGCCCTGCTGGCGAAGAATGTCGTCATCGCCGCCCTCGCCTTCGTCATCGGCGCCCTTGCCGCGGTGCTGTCCTACGTGGTGGGCCAACCCATCCTCGCGGGGCAGGAGCTGGATTTCTCCCTCACCACTGACGGTGTTCCGGCGAGCATTATCAACACGGGCGTGTACCTCGCCCTGATCGCGGTGATCGCGATGGGGATAGGAACGCTGCTGCGCAATACCGCCGGCGGCGTGGTGACGGCGGTGGCACTCTTCTTCGTGGTTCCCACGATCGTCGTCACGCTTCTGTCGAACCTCGCCGACTGGATCCCTGATGCGGCCCGGTTCCTGCCCACCAACGCCGGCGAACAGCTCGTCGCGATCACCATCGCCGAGGATGCGCTCACCCAGCTCGAGGGCGGCCTGGTGATGGCGGCATGGGCGCTGGTGCTCCTCGTGGTATCGCTGGCGGTCACCAAGAGGCGGGATATCTAGGCCGGGGTGCACGCCGGTGCGCCGGGTAGCGCGCCGGCTCCCCGGTATCTGGTTGAATCGACAGTATGCCTTCCGCAGCCCAGCACATCGCCGACCTCGGGACCTATGTATCAGCGTCTCCTTCGAGCTTCCACGCAGCAGCCGAGGGAGGGCGGCGGCTGACGGCCGCCGGATTCCTCGAGCTGCGGGAAGCGGAGGCGTGGACCGTCCGGCCTGGCCGCTTCTTCGTCATCCGTGACGGCGCCCTCATCGCCTGGCTGGTGCCGGACAGCGCGACGCCGGTCACGGGATTCTCCATCCTGGGTGCGCATACCGACTCGCCCTCCTTCAAGCTCAAACCGAAGCCGACCACCGGCCGCCACGGCTGGCTGCAGGCCGGGGTGGAGGTCTACGGCGGCCCGCTGCTGAATTCGTGGCTCGACCGGGAACTGGCGCTCGCGGGCAGGCTAATGACGCACGACGGCGTGGAGCACCTGGTAGCCACCGGTCCACTCCTCCGGTTTCCGCAGCTGGCCATCCACCTCGACCGCGCGGTCAATGACGGGCTGTCGCTCGACAAACAACATCAGATGAACCCGGTGTGGGGTCTTGGAGCGCCCGCGGACGCCGATCTGCTCGGCGTACTGGCGGAGCGGTGCGGGCTCGACGCCGCGGACGTCGGAGGGTTCGACGTCGTCGTCGCCGACACGCAGGAACCCCGGGTCTTCGGCGCTGACGGCGAGTTCTTCGCCTCCGGGCGCCTCGACAACCTCACCTCCGTGCATGCCGGCCTGGTGGCACTGATCGAAGCGGCGTCAGCGGAGACCGCCGGAGCGCCGATCGCGGTGCTCGCGGCTTTCGATCATGAAGAGGTCGGCAGCGGTTCGCGCTCGGGCGCGAGCGGGCCGTTCCTCGAGGACGTCCTGCTCCGCATTTCCGGCGGACTCGGCGCGGGCACGGAGGACAGGATGCGGGCGATGGCGGCATCGTTCTGTGTATCGGCCGATGCCGGGCACGCAGTGCATCCGAACTACGCCGAGCGCCACGACCCTGCGAACCACCCGGTGCTGAACGGCGGGCCGCTGCTGAAGATCAACGCCAACCAGCGGTACACCACCGATGCTCCCGGAGCTGCGTACTGGGCGCGACTCTGCGGCGAGGCGGGTGTGCCCTATCAGGAGTTCGTGTCCAGCAACGTGATGCCCTGCGGTTCCACCATCGGGCCCCTCACCGCCACCCGGTTGGGCATCCGCACCGTGGACGTCGGTACCCCGCTGCTGTCGATGCATTCGGCGCGCGAACTGTGTGGAGTGGACGACCCGGCGTACCTGGCCGCCGCCGTGCATCGGTTCTTCGTCCGTCCGGCCTAGCCGACTGTCCACAGGTTTCCGACCTGCCGCTGGAATCCGGTAGCATTGACAGGTCTGCGCTGGATCAGCACCCGGGAAATACCGGGCGCGCCGGCGCATTCACGCTAAAGAACCTCCTGTTGCGGAAAGACCGCGACCGTTCAGCCCAAAGGAGGTGGGTTCACACATGCGTGCATACGAACTGATGGTAATCATCGACCCCGACGTCGAGGAACGCTCCATCGACCCAACACTCGAGAAGTTCCTGAATGTCGTTCGCAACGGCGGCGGCACCGTGGACAAGGTGGATATCTGGGGACGTCGCCGGCTGGCGTACGAGATCCAGAAGAAGACCGAAGGCATCTACGCCGTGGTCAACTTCACCGCGACGCCCGCCGTGGCATCAGAGCTTGACCGCCAGCTTGGCCTCAACGAGACCATCATGCGCACCAAGATCATCCGCCCCGAGGAGCAGAAGGTTTCCGCCGAATAGTATCGGCGGTTCTTTCAGTTTTCAACAAACCCGCTTCGGCGGGATGTGACCCAAGGAGGCACCATGGCAGGCGAAACAATCATTACGGTTGTCGGCAATCTCACCAACGATCCTGAACTTCGCTTCACGCCGTCGGGCTCTGCGGTGGCGAACTTCACCATCGCGTCGACACCCCGCACGTTCGACCGCCAGTCCAACGACTGGAAGGACGGCGAAACGCTGTTCCTCCGGGCGTCGGTCTGGCGTGAAGCTGCGGAGAACGTTGCCGAGACGCTCACCAAGGGCACCCGCGTGGTCGCCCAGGGCCGCCTGAAGTCACGAACGTACGACACCAAGGAAGGCGAAAAGCGCACCGTCATGGAGCTCGAGGTGGACGAAATCGGTCCGTCCCTGCGCTATGCGTCAGCGAAAGTCAGCCGCACCCAGCGCTCAGGCGGTGGTGGCGGAGGAGGCTTCGGCGGGAACACTGGTGGAAACTCCGGTGCGAACTCCGGTTCGGGATCCAATCCGAGCTGGGGCGGCGGCCAGCAGGCCCAGCAACCGGCGGATGACCCCTGGGGAGCACCCGCAGGCGGAAATTCGCAGGGCTGGGGCAACGGCGCTGATTCCGAGCCCCCTTTCTAGGTGCGGCAAGGCTCCGATTCCGGGGCCCCCGCGATGGTCACTTGCTGACCAGTAGTTCCCATCCCGCAGAATCGTTCTGCGGGCTCCAAGGAATTAAGGAGCACCACGATGGCAAAGGCTGAACTCCGTAAGCCCAAACCAAAGTCCAACCCCCTGAAGGCCGCTGACGTCACCGTCATCGACTACAAGGACGTAGCCCTGCTGCGTAAGTTCATTTCCGACCGCGGAAAGATCCGCGCCCGCCGTGTCACCGGTGTCACTGTGCAGGAACAGCGCAAGATCGCCCAGGCAATCAAGAATGCCCGCGAAGTTGCGCTCCTGCCCTACTCCGGCGCCGGCCGCGGCTAAGGGAAAGGAACCTATTTCATGGCAAAGCTCATTCTGACCCAGGAAGTAACCGGTCTCGGTGCCGCCGGCGATGTTGTCGAGGTGAAGAACGGTTACTCGCGTAACTACCTTCTTCCCCGCGGCTTCGCGCTGATGTGGACCAAGGGCGGCGAGAAGCAGGTCGACTCGATCAAGGCGGCACGTGCGGCACGTGAGCACGCATCGCTCGAGGATGCCCAGAAGCAGGCTGCCTCGCTGTCGGCGAAGCCGGTCAAGCTGATGGTGAAGGCAGGCGACTCAGGTCGCCTGTTCGGCACGGTCAAGGCCGACGACGTCGCCAAGGCCGTCGAGGCCGCAGGTCTCGGGCGTATCGACAAGCGCAAGGTGGAGCTTCCCGCCCACATCAAGTCGGTCGGCTCGTACCAGGCCAACGTGCGTCTTCACGAGGACGTGGCTGCGGTCATCGACCTCGACGTTGTGGCAGGCTAGTCCTTCCGCACACCCCGCGTGACGGATCGCCCCCGCAGGAATAC
>NZ_KI914899.1:90994-100340 GCF_000520555.1 Arthrobacter sp. Br18
GGAATACTGCGGGGGCGATCCGCTTTTAACCCCGCTTTCCGGGTGGTGTTGAACCGGTAATGCTCCCGCGGTAGGTACGTGGCGGGCTATAGGTGCTGGTCACGCGGGGGAGGGCCGGCAGACGATGCGCCGCACTCCGCCACCGGTAGGTCCGCGGCTGCAGAACGCATTTAAGCGCGGCGGTTTCCGCCCCTTGTCAACACGCAACCTGTGGATGAAGGTTGGCCCGAAATAGTTTCCATCCACATGGGCTGGATAAAGTTCACCCATGTCAGAGCCACTATTGTCGGGAATCTTTTTTGTTATCCACAGCGTTGTCCCCATCCTGTGCACAAGACACGCCGCAGTTCCCACAGGTTGTCCACAGGGCCTGTCGATTGGTGGCTATGCATCGGTGTGCTGCACGGCTACCGTTGCGGAGGTCCCTCGGAAAATAGGGGGTGCCGGGTGGTAAACCATCCATGAAGACCCCGGAACGGCTCGTTGCATTGGCAACCCGACCCGTCCTTCCGGGAATTGATCAAGTGAAAGGCACTGACGTGTCCCTGGCCCACGCCGAATCCCCGCAGGACGTCCGCTCACCCGATTTCGCCCGGACACCTCCGCAGGATCTGGTGGCCGAGCAGTCGGTGCTCGGCGGCATGATGCTGTCCAAGGACGCGATCGCCGACTGCGTCGAGGTGCTCCGCGGCATCGACTTCTACCGCCCGGCCCACGAGAGCATCTACGAGGCGATCATCGGCCTGTACGGCAGGGGTGAGCCGGCCGATGCCGTGACGGTGTCGGACGAGCTCACCAAGCGCGGCGAGATCTCCAGGATCGGGGGTCCCGCCTACCTTCACACGCTGATCCAGTCGGTGCCGACCGCGGCCAACGCCGGTTTCTATGCGGAGATCGTGCGGGAGCGTGCGGTCCTGCGCCGCCTCGTGGACGCCGGCACCAAGATCGTTCAGTTGGGCTACTCGAACGACGGGGAGGTCGACGACCTCGTCAACGCCGCGCAGGCCGAGGTGTATGCGGTGGCGGAGCGCCGCTCAGCCGAGGATTACGTGGCGCTGAAGGACATCATCGAGGGAACCGTCGATGAGATCGAGTCGGCCGGCCACCGCGGCGAGGGCATGACGGGCGTGCCCACGGGTTTCTACGAGCTTGATGAGCTGACCCAGGGCCTGCACGGGGGGCAGATGATCGTGATCGCCGCGAGGCCCGCCATGGGTAAATCGACCTTCGCCCTCGACTGGGCGCGGTCGGCTGCCATCAAGCACAACCAGACCACCGTCTTCTTCTCCCTGGAGATGGGGCGTAACGAGATCGCCATGCGACTGCTCTCGGCAGAGGCCACCATCGGGCTTCAGGACCTCCGCAAGGGCACGATCAAGGATGAGCAGTGGGGGAAGATCGCCACCACCATGGGGCGGATGAACGACGCCCCCCTTTTCATCGATGACAGCCCCAACATGTCGCTGATGGAGATCCGGGCCAAATGCAGGCGCCTGAAGCAGCGTCACGACCTCAAGCTGGTGGTCCTGGACTATCTTCAGCTGATGTCGTCCGGGAAGCGGGTCGAGTCGCGCCAGCAGGAGGTATCGGAATTCTCCCGTGCCCTCAAGCTGCTGGCCAAGGAACTGAATGTCCCCGTGGTGGCCCTGTCCCAGCTCAATCGAGGTTCGGAGCAACGAACCGACAAGCGGCCGCAGGTGTCGGATCTGCGTGAGTCAGGATCGATCGAGCAGGATGCCGACATGGTGATCCTGCTGCACCGTGACGATGTGTACGACAAGGAGTCGCCGCGTGCCGGTGAGGCTGACGTCATAGTGGCCAAGCACAGGAACGGGCCGACGAAAACGATCGTGGTGGGTTTCCAGGGCCATTACTCCCGTTTCAACAACATGGCGGCGGACGGTGGCGGTTACTAGGCCCGCCTTTCCCGCCTGACCTCCGTGTGGGATCAGGAACGCGGCCTAGTCGGTCTTCGCAGGTGCCTTGTTCGGCCCGAGTTCGTTGATGACCGTCTGCAGGCGCTTCCGCAGGTCCTGCGATGCGAGCCCGTCCTCAGCCATCAGCTCGTTCTCGATATTCTCCGCCCGCTCCAACGCTTCGGAGCCGGCGGTGGTGATGGTGATCCGCTGGCTCCTCCTGTCGGCGGTGTTGCGGAGCCGCGTCACGAGTCCCCGCTTCTCGAGCCGGTCCAGCGTACGTCCGACAGTCTGTGCCTGGACGTGCACCAACTGGGCCAGACGGACCCCGGTCATGGTTCCTTCACGCGAGAGCACCCCGAGCGTGGTGAGGCCCGCATGGGTGATGCCGATGCTCAGGAGTTTCTCGTTCCAGGAGTGCTCGACGATGCGCGCGGCTGTCGTGAGCAGGCGGCTCGTGGACCATTCATTCAACTCCGGCATTGTGGCATTTCCTTCCTCAAAATCATTCATGGACTTCTTCGTCCCTTACCCACTCTAGACAGTCTGGACCCAAATAGGAAGCTTGCTTAGCATTTGTGCGGAGGCGCTGGCAGCTGTCCCCAATCGCACCGGAGACGCGGAAGGGCCCGGAGCTCGACAAGCTCCGGGCCCTTCCGTGGGACCTTATTTAGCGGTTCCGGCGGTCGGTGTCGTTTCCGTTGACGCCGTCGACGTCGTCCGTCTCGATCTTTTCCTTACGGACGTCGCTGCTGACGGTCTCGTCCGTAGTGACCGTTTCCTTGTTGAGGCGCACGCGCTCGACGGGGACGGCTTCCTTCTCGACGACCGGGCGCTCGGCGTGGAGCACTACTTCATGCTCCTCCTCGCTGATGGCCGGGCCGTCCATGGCGTTGCCGCGGTTGGCCTCGGTGATGGGCTCGCGCTCGATGCGCACTTCCTCGCGGCTGACCGGAACCGTCTGGGTGACGTTTTCTGTCACCACATACTTGCGCAGCCGGGCACGGCCGGCTTCGCGGGTTTCGGTGCCGACGCGGAGCTGCTCCTCCGAGCGGGTCATCGCCTCGTCGGTGGTGGGGCCCGAGGTGTCGTGTCCCACTGCGTTGCGGTCACTGTCGTTGGTGCGATCCCTGTCGCCGGTGAGGTCCGCCTCATGGCGTCCTCCCCGTGCGTCGAGGTCCAGGTCGTTATCCCGGTTCATGCCGCCTACGCCACCAACACCGGCGGTCTCCAGACCGCTAGTCCCAGCGGTACCGGTGGTGGTTTCGGTGCGGGTTCCGGTGCCACCGAGCTCGTAGTGGCGGTACAGGCGCTCCTCTTCCTCCGGGCTCAGGCTGCCGTCCGAGTCGACGCGGGGAGCGTCCTTGACCTGGGGCTTCGAGTACGGAACGCGCACATCGTGACCGTCGAGGTCAGCGCCCTGCAGGGGCACGAAGGACTCGGAAGTTCCGAAGAGCCCCGTCTTCGCCGTCACCCAGCTGGGCTCGCCGGTCTGGTCGTCAAGGTATACCTGCCCGATCGAACCGATCTTCTCGCCGTCTGATCCGACGACGTTTCCGCCGCTGCTGAGCATGGTGTCGATGTTGTTCTGGCTGATCATTTCCTTCTCCTTCTGAGTTGTCTCATGATGAGGGGCCTGGAATTACTGGCTGTTCGGTCAGCGGTGGCGGGATGCAGATCTTCCCCCCAAAGGACCACCGGTCTCTACTGTAAGCACACTTAGTACTCGATGCAAAGCCTGCTTACTATCAAGTTTCGAGGATTGTGGAGCATCCTCCCGCTACAGGCGTCGCGAGGACGTTGCAGGAGGCGTGGAACATCCTATGTTCCACGCCTTCCATGCCGCGTCGGCCCGGAAGGACCGCCGTGCTCTTCTACTGACTCTTTACCTGGTTCTTGGCGTCCTGTGCCTTGTCCTTGACGTCGGAAGCGGCGTGCTGGCCCTCGTCCTTGACGTTCTGCGCGGACTGCGTGGCCGACTCCTTGACGGACGCCATCGCCTCCTGAGCGGGTTCCTTGATGTCCTCGACGATATTCTTCGCGGCATCTGCCAGTTCGGTCTTCAGCGGCGCAGCCTGCTCCTTCAGCGCGGATGCTGCTTCCCTCTCCTTCTGGCTGGCGGGAATGAGGGAGGCTACCAGAAGCCCGGCGCCGAAGGCGATGAGGCCCGCGGCAAGCGGATTTCCCGCTGCCTTGTTGCTGAGCTCGCGGGGAGCGCCCTGCACGGCGTGACCGGCGTGCTGCGCCCTCAGCCTGGCCTGGTCGGCCGCCGAGTGCGCTGAGCCCTTGCCGGAACCGGCTTTATCCCTGGCCGAACCCTTCACGTTCCCGGCCTTGTCCTGAACCGTGTCCTTGACGTCGTGGGCCTTGCCCCTGACAGTGTCCGCTACATCTTCCGCTTTGCCCATTACCGTGTCCTTGACGTTGCTGAAACTGGTCTTTACCTTTTCGGTCTGACGGTGTGCAATGTTGGCCGGGTTGACCTTGTCCGCCAGGGCGTCAACGTCGGTGCCGAGCTCCTGGCGGGTGCGCTCGATGTCAGCGCGGATTTCTTCTGGGGTTTGGCTCATGGGCTTTCTTCACCTGGTTTCAGTGTCGGCGGAATTTCTTTGACGGTCTCAGCCGTGAGGGGAAGGCCTTTGACCTTCTTCATTTCCTTCTTGCCCATCGATGCAAGGACGGCCGCGATGATGCCCCACAGGACGGCGACGATCACTGCTGCCCAGCCGAGCGGCATGAGCGCTCCGAGGCCCCACATCAGGGCGATCGACAGGAAGAGGAGTACAAAGTGCCCACCGACAGCAGCACCGGCGAACATGCCGGCACCCTTTCCGGCCTCCTTCGCCGATTCGGTGGCCTCCGCCTTCGCGAGGGCGACCTCCTGCCGCATCAGCTTGGAAAGATCCCTCGTGGTTTCGCTGAGGATCTCTCCGACCGAAAGGTTGGCCGACATCACCTCGGCCTCGGAGGGCGGTGGTGGAGCGGCGGGGTGCGCCCCGCCCGAGTATGCCTCGCTCATTAGCGCAGGTCCCTCTCTCCCGGAAGGGTTCCGACGGGTGGGGTGCCGGGGGGAATGGTCGGGTATTCAACGGCCGGATCCACGTAGGCCGGAGCGGCATCGGCGACGTGTTGTCCGCGGCTCGTTCCCGTCTCGTACCCGGTTCCGCCCAGGCCCGTGCTGGAAGTGTCGGTGACGTACGTGTTGGTCCTGTAGGAGTCGGTGTCGTAGGTTCCCGTGGACCGGCCAGTCGTGGAGGACTGGTCCGATCCCTGCGAGGACCCTCCGGTGAGGCCCTTGGTGAGCCGCCCGACGAGCACGCCCGTTCCTGCGGCAATTCCGAGGAACATGCCGGGCTTGCGCCGCGCGAAGCCCTTGACGTCCTCAAGAATGTCACTTGCATCGCGTCCTTCGAGCCAACCTGCCGCCGAACCGGTGCGGTCGGATACCTGGTGAACGAGCTTTGAGACCATCGGGTTCTCGGACTTGTCGGCCATGGACCGGAGTTCGTCGCTGATACCGCGGATGCCTTCGGTCACGCGCTTCTGCTGGGTGCCGGCCTGGCTCTTGATGTCGTCTCCGAGATCTCCGAGCAAGCCCTTGGCCTTCGCCGCCGCTTCGCCTGCAACGTTCTTCGCCTCCGAGGCGGCGGTGCCCGCTACGTTCTTTGCAGCGTCCGCGCCTTCCCTGCCGACGTCCTTCGCCTGGCCCTTGGCGGCCGAGGTCTTGGACTGGTCGTTGCCGGCCCCGCTGGTACCGGTCGCTCCGAACTCGCCGGCCGTAGACTGGTTACCGGTAGTTGACGGAACCAGGGGGTCCTGTGGCCAATTCTGCGTAGTCATGTTCGTTCCTTACGTTGATTCTGCCGGTAAAACGGACGTTCCATCGAGTTCCCGATGCGTGCGTCCTGCAATGTTTTGCTGGACTTATCTCCAAAGCTAAGCATGCTTAGCTTAATCTCGCAAGCTCTTTTCTGGAGATGGCAAGTCCCAAATAAGTGAGCTTAGTATCTACCGAATTCCCTGTGGACGGAGTTGACGTCGTTCTAGGAGGACCGGTTTCCCCTTGCCTCGACGACACGGACCCACGGTGACCGGACCACACGAGGGGCGAGCCCCACCAAGCCTGACGCCGTGTATGCGCGCAAGCTGCAGGAGGTGCTCGGAGGCCAGTACGGCGAGATCACCGTGGCCCTGCAATACAGCTTCCAGGCGTGGAACGCGCATACCCCCGGCAAGTACCGGGATCTCCTTTTCGGCATCGGTGCCGAAGAGTTCGGCCATGTGGAGATGCTGGCCACGATGATCGCACAACTGCTCGAAAAGGCACCGCTGGGCATCACCGCCGACGCTGTCCAGTCCGATCCTGCCGTTGCGGCGGTGGTCAGTGGAACCGACCTGCAGCAGGCAATCGTCGCCGGCGCGGGAGCCCGGGCCGCCGACAGCATGGGCAACCCCTGGCAGGGCAGTTACATCACCGCCAGCGGGAACCTGCTGGCGGACTTCACGGCCAATGCCAACGCGGAGATGCAGGGGCGGCTCCAGGTGGCCCGGCTGCACCACATGACGGATGATCACGGAGTCCGGGACCTGCTGTCCTTCCTCCCCGCCAGGGACACCATGCACCAGAACCAGTGGATTGCAGCGGCACGCGAACTGCAGGAGGACAAACTCGAAATGATGCCGGTACCGAGCAACTTCCCCCTCAAGAAGGAGGAGCGCTCGGTGTCCTACCAGTACCTCAATTTCTCGGACGGCCCGCCGGCGTCCGAGGGCAGCTGGGCGTCAGGGCCGACGCCTGACGGATATGGCGAGTTCTCGTACCATGACGGTCCGACGACGAGTGCCCCCATGCCGCCTCCGACGCACCCGGACGCGCGCTTCTACGGCACCACCGAAGTTCCCAACGTCGTGGAAAAGGCCGCGGGAACCATGCAGGACAAACTGAACCGCGAATAGTCGTAAGGAGAACCAGATGACAACATCAGGCGACACCACCGTCCACCATGGCAAGACGGCGATCCAGAAGGCGGCGCAGGCCGTGGGTGCCGTGTTCCTGCTCGTGGGTGTCCTGGGATTCACTCCCGGGACCACCAGCGGCTATGACCAGATGGCCTTCGCCGGACACGAGTCGGGCGCGATGCTGCTCGGCCTCTTCCAGGTCTCCATCCTCCACAACATCGTGCACCTGCTGTTCGGCGTGGCCGGACTGGCCATGGCGAAGTCCGTTTCGGGATCCAGGGCCTACCTGCTGGGCGGCGGGGTCATCTACCTCGTGCTCTGGCTGTACGGCCTGTTCATCGACATGGACTCTGCGGCGAACTTCGTCCCGCTCAACAACGCCGACAACTGGCTTCACCTTTTCCTGGGCATCGGGATGATCGGCCTCGCGCTGGCCCTGTCGAGGAAGAGCAACCGCACCGCGGACCGGGTCTAGGCCCGACGCCGCCCGAGGGCCGGGGTGGTCCGCCTGCAGGGCGGCCACCCCGGCCCTGCCCTGTAGTGGGACCCACTACCCGCACCGTCCTGTCCGGCAGTGAAGCCAAGTAAGCTTACTATCGGGCCCCGATCGTACGGAGGGCATTGTCGAAGAGAAAGAGCGACTGATGAAGCAACCTTCAGCACGCGGGACCGTCAGTGAGCTGGTTCTCGGCATCATCACCGGCGTCGGACCGGCACAGCCGGCCCTCGACGGGTTGCCGGACGCCGTGGACCGTGCCGTGGTGTCCACGCCGGATCTCCTTTTCGACGACGACCTGCAGCTGGCCCTGTTCTGCCTGTACGAACTCCACTACAGCGGCATCGACGGTGCGAGCACCGACTGGGAGTGGAACCCTACCCTCATCGGGGCGAGGGGCAGGATCAGCGCGGCGATGGAGGCGCGGATCCGGCAGGAGGTGGCCCTGGGCGAGCTGCCGGCGGCAAAGAGCGAAGCCGTCGCTGCCGAGCTTTTCCGGATGACCGGCGAGGCCGGAGGTCCGAGCATGTCACGGTTCGTGGCGAAGGAAGCCACCGACCAGCAGCTGCGGGAGTTCCTGATCAACAAGTCCATCTACCAGTTGAAGGAAGCCGACCCCCACACGTTCGCCATCCCCCGCCTCACCGGGCGCGCCAAAGCCGCGCTGGTGGAAATCCAGGCCGACGAATACGGTGGAGGACGCCCGGCGCGCATGCACTCGGCGCTGTTTGCGAAGACGCTCCGCGAACTCGACCTCGACGACACCTACGGCGCCTACCTCGACACCACCCCCGCCATCACCCTCGCCTCGAGCAACCTGATGTCGCTCTTCGGGCTCAGCCGGCGCCTCCGCGGCGCCGCAGTGGGCCACCTCGCCGTGTACGAGATGACCTCTTCGCAGCCCAACCGCCTCTATTCCCGGGGCTTCAAGCGCCACGGGTACAGCGAGGAGGCCCGGGAGTACTTCGACGAGCATGTCGAGGCCGACGCGGTTCATGAACAGATCGCGTCCCGGGACATGGCCGGCGGGCTTGTCGAATCCGAGCCGGACCTCCTGGAGGACGTACTGTTCGGAGCAGCGGCGGCGCTCTACGTCGACGGTCTCATGACGGTTCAGGTGATGGACGCCTGGGCGGGTGGAAGAACCTCGCTGCTCCATTCCGCGGCGTCGCCGGTATGAGCGGCATCCCGGTCGAGGCCGGTGCCCACGCCGACGACGCCGCACCCTCTCCGAAGGAGGCGGCCGCGTCGATCGTGGCCTTCCCGGACGGTCCGCTCCTGGTGCGCGGGGATTTCGAGCTCGTGGACCCCGAGGGCGCCGCACTCCCTCGACGGCGCAGGACCATTGCCCTGTGCCGCTGCGGAGCGTCCGCGTTGAAGCCGTACTGCGACGGCACGCACAAGCTGATCGGGTTCAAGGCGGCGCCCTAGCGGCGGGAAGAAGTTCATCATGGGCGCGATCGACCTCAACAGCGACGTCGGGGAATCCTTCGGCAACTGGAGCTTCGGCGACGACGCACGGATCATCGAGTCGGTTTCCAGCGCGAACGTGGCCTGCGGCTTCCATGCGGGTGACCCCGTGGGGATCCGCGCCACCTGCGCGTCCGCCGCGGCAGCCGGCGTTGCGGTGGGGGCGCACCCGGGCTACCGGGATCTCGCCGGCTTCGGGCGGCGCTTCATCGATGTGTCATCCGCCGAACTGACCAACGACGTCGTCTACCAGATCGGTGCGCTGCAGGCCCTCGCGAAGGCTGCGGGCACCGCAGTTGCCTATGTCAAGCCGCACGGCGCGCTGTACAACACGATCGTCCATCACGAGCAGCAGGCACGGGCAGTCGTCGAAGCGGTCACCGACGTCGACGCGGCCCTGCCCCTCCTCGTACTTCCCGGGTCCGTGATCGAGCGGGTGGCCGGGAACGCCGGCTTGCGGACGGTACCCGAGGCTTTCGCCGACCGCGCGTACAACCCCGACGGC
>NZ_KI914899.1:100440-101735 GCF_000520555.1 Arthrobacter sp. Br18
CTCGTCTCCCGCCGGGAGAAGGGGGCGGTACTCGACGGCAGGGGTGCAGTGGAGGAGCATGTCCTGCGTATTGCGTGTGAAGGACGCATCCGCGCCATCGACGGTTCACTGCTGCAGGTGCAGGCGGAAAGCATCTGTGTCCACGGTGACGGACCGGGAGCTGCCGATCTCGCGGCCGCCGTGCGGTCGGCGTTGACGCGCGCCGGAGTAGCGGTGGCGGGTTTTGCCTGAAGCGCAGTCGCCCGGGCGGAGGATCCTCGCCGTCGGGGACCGCGCCATTCTCGTCGAGCTGCCGGAGCTGCCCGAGGTCCTGAGCCTGCAGGCGCAGCTGACCAGCGAGCGCAGCCCGGGCCAGATCGACGTCGTCGCCGCCGCCCGGACGGTTCTCGTGACAGCCGAAAGCACAGCCCATGCCAGGCGCATCGCAGCCCGGATCCGGCACCTCGACATCACCGAAGCCCCTGCCCTGGATGACAGCGTAGTATCCATCGCCGTCCAGTACGACGGCGCCGACCTCGCCGCTGTCGCGAACCTCACCGGCCTCAGCGAGGAGGCAGTGGTGACGGCCCATACCGCGGGCACATGGACCGCTGCGTTCGGCGGGTTCGCGCCCGGATTCGCCTACCTCACCGGCGGTGACCAGGCACCCTCGTCTCCCGCCGGGAGAAGGGGGCGGTACTCGACGGCAGGGGTGCAGTGGAGGAGCATGTCCTGCGTATTGCGTGTGAAGGACGCATCCGCGCCATCGACGGTTCACTGCTGCAGGTGCAGGCGGAAAGCATCTGTGTCCACGGTGACGGACCGGGAGCTGCCGATCTCGCGGCCGCCGTGCGGTCGGCGTTGACGCGCGCCGGAGTAGCGGTGGCGGGTTTTGCCTGAAGCGCAGTCGCCCGGGCGGAGGATCCTCGCCGTCGGGGACCGCGCCATTCTCGTCGAGCTGCCGGAGCTGCCCGAGGTCCTGAGCCTGCAGGCGCAGCTGACCAGCGAGCGCAGCCCGGGCCAGATCGACGTCGTCGCCGCCGCCCGGACGGTTCTCGTGACAGCCGAAAGCACAGCCCATGCCAGGCGCATCGCAGCCCGGATCCGGCACCTCGACATCACCGAAGCCCCTGCCCTGGATGACAGCGTAGTATCCATCGCCGTCCAGTACGACGGCGCCGACCTCGCCGCTGTCGCGAACCTCACCGGCCTCAGCGAGGAGGCAGTGGTGACGGCCCATACCGCGGGCACATGGACCGCTGCGTTCGGCGGGTTCGCGCCCGGATTCGCCTACCTCACCGGCGGTGACCACCGGC
>NZ_KI914899.1:101835-103772 GCF_000520555.1 Arthrobacter sp. Br18
GGGCACATGGACCGCTGCGTTCGGCGGGTTCGCGCCCGGATTCGCCTACCTCACCGGCGGTGACCACCGGCTATCGGTCCCCCGCCGCAGCAGCCCCCGCACGGCCGTACCGGCCGGGTCCGTGGCGCTCGCAGGAGGATATTCGGCGGTCTACCCCCGCGAGTCCCCCGGCGGGTGGCAGCTCATCGGGCGGACAACAGCGGAACTCTGGAACATCGACCGGCCACAGCCCGCACTGATCACCCCTGGCAACCGGGTCCGGTTCACCAGCGTGCGCGAGGTCATCACCACCGCTCCGAAGGCTGCCCGCACCACCGCGGAGCGCGGCGGTGCAGAGGCCGCGCTCCGCGTCATCTCACCCGGTCTGCACAGCGTGTTCCAGGATCTCGGCCGGCCCGGGTATGCCTCCCTCGGTGTGGCCCGGTCCGGAGCGCTCGACCTGGCATCATTCCGGCAGGCGAACCGGCTCGTCGGCAATCCGGCGTCGAGCGCGGTGATCGAATCGCTCAATGGCGGGCTCGTGCTGGAAGCCCTCACGGATCAGGTGCTCGCGGTGACGGGCGCGCAGGCCGGGCTGACGGTGGCGAATCCCACCGGGGCCGTGCGTCCGTTTCGGGGATGCGCTCCCTTTCTCCTGCCGGCCGGGCACGAGCTGAGGATAGCTGCGCCCGGACGCGGCCTGCGGACCTACACCTCCCTACGCGGGGGCTTCGACGTCAAGGCCTCGCTGGGCAGCCGCTCCACCGATTCGATGTCGGGTATCGGGCCGGCGGCGCTTGTGGGCGGGCAGCTGCTACCACGCGGGAAACCCCTGCCCGGCTCGGTAGTGGGCGATCCCGAACTGCCACGGGACCCCCGCACTCCAGAGATGCTCGGCATCATCCCCGGACCGCGTACCGACTGGTTCGAGCAGGGCGAGATCGACCGTTTGTGTGCGGTGGAATGGACCGTGACGGCCCGATCGAACCGCATCGGCTTGCACCTGGATGGGCCGGCGCTGAGGCGGTTCCGGCATGGCGAGCTGGCGAGTGAGGGCACAGTCAGCGGGGCGCTGCAGGTGCCGCCGTCGGGGCTGCCCGTCCTTTTCCTCGCGGACCACCCGGTCACCGGAGGGTACCCGGTGATCGCGGTAGTGAGGTCCGACGACCTCGACCGCGCAGCCCAACTGCCTCCGGGTTCGCGGGTGCGGTTCCTGTGCGATTCCCGTGCGGGGGAGTCGACAGCGGGGGATCCGACGTCGCTGTCGACAGTCAGTCCCCAGCTTCCCTGAGGCCGGGAGTGGCCGGGAGCGTCAGGTCCGTGTCTCCAGGGGCGGGCGGTTCATCACAGGGCGCCGGAAGGGTGGTCGGGGGCCCGTCGGCTGGTGGTTCGCCGTCTGCCGGGTCGACGGCCGGCAGCGTGTCGGCTGGGGATCCGCCTGCTGGGGGCGAGTCGGCACCGGTTGGTGGTGGCGGATCGCCGGGCAGCGCGTCGGGCAGTGGTGCCTGGTCCGGATCTGTCTCAGCAGCACCTTCTTCCTCACCCGGCCGTGCAGGGCATTCAGCGGAGACCTGAGGTCCAGGGGTCGGTGCTGGCTCAGGAGCTGACTCGGAAGACGGTTGCGGTGCCGGCTCTGGTTGGGGCGCCGGCTCTGGTTCTGGCTCCGGCGAGGGCTGTGGTTCAGGTTGTGGCAACGGTGCCGGCGCGGATTCCGCCTCTGGTTCGGGTTCCGCCTCTGGTTGAGGTTTCGGGGTGGGCTCTGGAACCGCCTCCGCTTCAGGTTGCGGCGAGGGTTGAGGTTGCGGCGAGGGTTGAGGTTGCGGCGACGGCGATGGTGACTGCTCTGGGTCGGGCCGTGGCGACGGCGATGGTGACTGCTCTGGTTCGGGCCGTGGCGACGGCGATGGTGACTGCTCTGGTTCCGGCGACGGCGATGGTGACTGCTCTGGTTCGGGCCG
>NZ_KI914899.1:103872-106447 GCF_000520555.1 Arthrobacter sp. Br18
TCGGGCCGTGGCGACGGCGATGGTGACTGCTCTGGTTCGGGCCGAGGTGAGGGATCCGGCGACTGCTCTGGTTTCGGCGTCGCGTCCGATAGACGCGGTGGTGCGGCGGAGTCGGGTCCTTGGTTATCCGGGGGCAATGGGAGGAATGGCAGAAATGGCCGCAACGGCGACGGCGGTGGGGACAGCGACTCGTCGGGTGTCCAGTCGACGCGGGGTGCCGGCGGCCGTGCCACGGACTCAGCCGCCGGGGAGGCAGAGCCCTGAGCAGCGGCGGGTGGGGTGGACGTCTCTGCCCCCTGTTCGAGGGCCCTGCTGAAGACGGGGATGGCCCAGACGGGGACGAATTCGGGTCGGAGGGTAAACCCGGGAGCATAATCGGCCCGAACGGGTCCCGGCCGGTAGCTCTGCTGCCCGATGGGAATGAGCCTCCAGCTGTCCGGATCGGCATAGGTGCCATCCAGAATCGTTTCGAAGTGGAGATGGCACCCGGTGGAGGACCCCGTGGTTCCGACCCTGGCGATTTCCGTGCTGACGTTCACCGCGTCACCCTTTGTGAGGGCGATGCTTTCCAGGTGGCTGTAGGTGGTCACCAGCCCGTTTCCGTGGTCCAGCTCTACGCGGTTGCCTCCACCCCGCGCATGCCAGCCGACAGCAACGACCACGCCGGCGTCAGCGGAGAAAACAGGTGTTCCACAGTCCGCCGCGAAATCCAGGCCCCAGTGGAATTCCCCGGGCGAGCCGTCGAGCGGATTGGTGCGGAGCCCGAAGGACGAACTGGGGCTGAGGTCCCTGAGCGGCGCCACCAGTGTGCCTGGGCGCGGCCGCTCCACCTGTGCGGACTCGACCATGGAACCGGTGAGGAGGGCCTGGGCGCTCCGGTCTTCAACGATGTCGAAGCGGGCCTCCGACGGTGTGGCCTTCGGGGGCCCGGAGTCCACGGGCAGGGAGTCGTCGGGCGCGGCGCTCGCCGATGCGGCAGGGGGTGCGGCAATGCCGCGTCCGGCGAGGAAGAAGGGAGGCGTTCCGGAGCCGGAGAGCGCCCGGCTTTCGGAGGAGGCGCCTTGTAGCTGCGGCGTCGGCCCGGAACCTTGAGAGCCGGATGTGGACACCGCGGCCAGAACAACGAACACGGTCAGGCCTGATTGGGCGGCAACCCGGAAACTTCCCGCAGCTTTGCGTGCGCCGGCAAGCGGCCGTACCTGTGTCATTACTACCCCGTAAACTTCCCCACGAATGGGGCACAGACCTGATTTCCGCAAATATCCTGATGATCACCCGGGGGTAACCGTCTGCACCCACCTGAGCGGCGGTTGCGTGGAAAGCGTCATGGTGCCGACCAGTGCGGTCTAGCTCATCATAAGGCGCGCGGGTGTCTTCTCAACCCGAAGTCGAAAAATCCCCCGACAGATATGCTCATGCGTCAGCGGCGTGCAGGTGAAGCCTCAAAGCTTCGACCACCAGATCGTGGTCCTGCAGCTGCGGCAGCCCGGACACGGTAACCGTGGCCACCGGGCCTGCACCGCGGACGGCGAGGGGGAATGAACCGCCGTGGGCGGCGTAGACTGCTGGATCGAACAGCGGATTGTCCTCGGCCCGCCCACCTGTCAGCCGTGCCCGGAGGCCCACGAGAAGTGAGGGAACGGCGTACCGTTCGGCCGTGCGGCTCTTGGCCAGGAGCCAGAGGTCGTTGTCCGGGGTGGCGCCGTCGAGTGCGGCGTGGAACAGCACCTGGCCGGAGCGCCGGATGCCGATGGCGACGGGCAACGCCCGGGCAGTGCCCAGCTCCACGAGGAGCATGCCGAGGGCGACGGCGCTGCTGTTGGAGAAGTGTTCCAGCTGCAGCTCCGCCATCTCCGCCTCGATGCGGTTCACGAGGTAGTTCAGCGCAGCGTCGGACTGCACACCCGGATCGTCGGGATCAAAGGGGGCGTCTTCTGGTTCCATCGCCTCAATCTACCCGCCCGCTACCGACTGGATGATCGTCACCGTGGCGCCGGGATTCACCGGGGTGTCCAGCAGGTTCAGCCCGCGTACGTCCTCCCCGTCGACATAGATGTTGACGTAGCGGCGCAGGGTTCCGGTTTCGTCCCGGATGCGCTGGCCCAGCAGCGGCCTGCCGTCCCCGACGGTATCGAGCAGTTCGTCCACCGTGGTGGGTCCGCTGACCCGGACCGAAACCTCGCTGCGCCTGTCGACGAAGCGCCGCAGCAGGGTGGGGATCAGCACGGTGACGGCACTTTCGGTCATCGGAACCTACCCGGCGACGACGGCGGCACGCACCGTGAGCACGTCCGGCAGGTGGGAGGCCACTTCGGTGAACGTGGCGCCCTCGTCGGGGCTCGCATAGACGGTGCCGCCCCGGGTGCCGAAGTAGACGCCTGCCGGTTCGGCGGTATCGACGCAGGCGGCGTCACGCAGCACCGCGTTGTACTCACGGGCGGGGAGCCCGTGGTCCAGCTGCTGCCAGGTGGTGCCGGCGTCGTCGGTCCGATGCACTGCGAGCCTGCCGTCGGGCGGAATCCGTTCGCCGTCGGCCTTCAGCGGGATCACCCACGCGGTCCCGCCGCGGCGGGGG
>NZ_KI914899.1:106547-109309 GCF_000520555.1 Arthrobacter sp. Br18
CGTTATCAACATGTCCGAAAATTTTCATGCAGCGCGCCACCGTGCCACTCCGGCTCTCACCCACGGGCTGAAGTCCGTGTCGAAGGCTGTTTCTTCCCACGCCGGGGGAGTGGGCCGTCCCGCTGCCGCGTTCGCGGCGGCGTCGGCGCTGCTGCTCGGGGTCGGTGCCCCCGCCCAAGCCTCTGCCACGGCCAACGAGCCCGCCGCGGTTGCCGCTGCCAGCACTGCTGCGCCGGCCCCGACCGGCGCCAGCGCCGAACCCGAGGTGGTGACCGGCGCCTCAAGTCACACGGTTCAGTCCGGTGACACGCTGAATTCGATCGCCACCATGTATGGGGTTGGTCTGGAGACTGACTATGTCAACCTAAGCGGGACCCATGGGGGCGGTCTAAGTGGGACCCACTGCTTAGTGTGTGCAGTACCGGAGGGATCTTCTTCGGGACCAAGAATTCCCCTAGTGAACCACTGACACGTCTGGGGGCCGGGGTGTGAGGATTGGCAGCGAGAAAGGCCCGTGTGTGGCCAGGCTTCGGGTAGTTGAACAGAAGTCACCCAGTACGACGCCTGCGGCAACGCCTTGTTCAAAGCGGGCGGGATCGACAGCTAAGAGAGTTGTGGTGGATTGTCACGGGCGTGTGCCTGCAGCTTGTGAGGCGGTTCGTGTCGATCAGCGAGGGAGGAACCTGATGCAAATGTGAGGTGTGTCAAGTAAGTGATGAGGTGTGTCAAGTAAGTGAGACACGGGATAGTCGTTTTTCGGGTTAAGCGGCAGTCTTTTGCTGCAGCTGGTTTTGACGGTAGTTGGCCAGTGCCGTTGCCGGCGGTAGTCCGGCGTTTATGGTGTGGGGTCTCCACCGGTTGTAGAACACCTCGATATAGCGCATGACGGCCGTCCTGGCGGCCTTGTGGGTTTGGAAGCTGTAGTGGTGGTAGAACTCATTTTTCAGGGTGGAGAAGAAAGACTCCGCGACGGCGTTGTCCCAGCATTGACCGGTCATTCCCATGGACTGGCGGATCTGGTTGCCCCGGCACCAGGAGCCGAAGGCCTTGGACGTGTATTGCGATCCGTGGTCGGAGTGGAAAATAGCGCCGGTCTGAAGATGCCCGTGGTCCCGGGCCATCGTCATCGCGTCGATGATGAGCGTGGTCTTCATGTGTGGGGCCATGGACCAGCCGATGACCATCCGGGTGTAGAGATCGATGACGGTCGCCAGGTAAAGCCAGCCCTGGTCGGTGCGTAGGTAGGTAATGTCACCGACGAGTTTCGTCCCGGGTGCCTGCGCGGTGAAGTCGCGTTTGAGGAGGTCCTCGAAGATCGGTGCAGAATCGTCGCTGATGGTGGTGCGTTTGAAGGCTCGCATTCTCTTGGCCTGCCACCCGTTCTCGGCCATGATCGCTGCGACCGTGCCCACGGAGACTTCCGTTCCCGCGGCAGTGAGTTTCTGCTGGACCATCCGGTGCCCGGCGATCTGCTCAGAGGCCTTGAAAACCACCTGTACGGCCTTGGTGAGCTGTTCATGCCTGACCGTCGTGGCGGTTGGTTGTGTTTCCAGGGAGCGGTAGTAGGAAGCTCTGGGTACGTTCAGCTGGTCGCACATCCAGGTGACGTCTTCGGTGGCGCTCTGCGCGTGGATAACGGTGAACAACTCCTCTACCGTTGTCCTGCTGCGAAGAACGCCGAAACTTTTTTTAGGAATTCGTTGGACCTTTCCAGCTCACGGTTGCGTGCTTCGAGGGCCTTGTATTTTTGCCAGTCCACCGGCCCTGGCATCCCGTCATCGTGCTCGGGGTGCTCAAGTTTGAAATCCTTTACCCACCGGCGCAGCGCCCCATCGGAAACATCGAGCTGGCGGGCTACGGCCGACACTGATTCCTTCGACGTCAGCACCAGCTCCACAGCATCGGCCTTGAACTCGGCGGTAAAGACCGGCCGAGACTTTTTCTCAGACATAAGCACAATCCTCTCAAACCGTGTCTCACATCATTGATACACCTCAATGATTGGCCCGCCCAATAGAAAAGCCCGCGCTTCGCAGCGCGGGCTTCCCCTTTTAGCAGGCAGTTATTATCAGCGAGGACTAGAGAACGTCCACCACAACAACGAGCACGTTGTCGACGATGGTGACGTCCACGACGTCCTGTACGTCGATGTCGTTGTTGTTCAGGATCTGAATGGTCAGCCCGTTGAGGACGTTGTTCACGTCCACGTCGACGTCGCGGATGATGTTGATGCTTCCATCGGGGCTGAGGATCTGGATCTGATCGATGTCCACCGTGCGGTCGACGTTCACGGCGGCTGCTACCAGTCCACCGATTGCACCTGCGGTCTGGTTCGGTGCTGCCTGCGCCATTCCGGCTCCGCCAAGGGTCAGGGCTCCAGCGAGTGCGACAGTGGTAAGAGTCTTCTTCATGGTCTGCATCGGTTTATCTCCTTCAAAAGACGGTTGGGATGCTTCCCGTTATTTTATCTACGTTACTCCCTGGTAACGAACAAGTAAATTGATCAGCCGACTTATTAGTTTCGAGCCGTACTGCTTGACACCTCAATCGTGGGACAGGTGGGGCTCATCGTCCTGCCCGGACGAGCGTGACTATCGCTGAAACCGTCCACGAGATCATCGACGAGATAGCGTCTCTCACCACAGGGCATGGCTCCCTGCCATCGTTACCAAAGATCTCCCGGCAAACCTTCGATGCTGCACGGCCCGGTGAGGTGGGCCCCGCTTTGACAGGGTGAAGTAACCACATTTCAACCGATCAGG
>NZ_KI914900.1:0-2800 GCF_000520555.1 Arthrobacter sp. Br18
ATCGGCGGCGTGGGGCTTGCGCGATATCTGGATCCGGCCCAGGACGCCGAGAAGTACGCCCCTCTGCCCACGCTCGGCTGGGACCGGGCCTACCGCTCCGGTGACCTGGTGACGCTGGAGCGGGAGGGGCTGGTCTTCGCGGGCCGAGCCGACGACCAGGTGAAGCTCGGCGGGCGGCGGATCGAGCTCGGGGAGGTCGACGCCGCGCTTCAGTCCCTGCCGGGCATGGTGGGGGCGGCCGCGGCGGTCCAGGTGACGCCCTCGGGCAACCAGCTCCTCGTCGGCTACCTGGTGCCGGGACCCGACGCCCCCGACGTCGCGGTGCTGCGGGACCTGCTCGCCGTCCGGCTGCCGGCGGCGCTCATCCCCCTCCTTACGATCACCGATTCGCTGCCCACCAAGACCAGCGGGAAAGTGGACCGCAATGCCCTGCCCTGGCCGCTTGCGGACATGGGTGAACCAGGCGGTACGTCGGATTCCATGAGCCCGGCAACCCAGTGGATCACCGACCAGTGGGCGGCGGTCCTGGGTACGGTGCCTGCGAACGAGGACGCCGACTTCTTCCTGCACGGCGGAGGTTCCCTGGCCGCAGCGAGGCTCGTCTCGCTGATCCGGGCGCGCTACCGAACGGTCACGGTGGCCGACATCTACGCCCACCCCCGCCTCGGGGCCCTGGCCGGGTTCGCCGCGGGTACGGGCGACGGCACCGTGCCCGCCGCCGCGCCGCCGCGCGCGGTGCGGCCGACGACCCGGAAGTCCCAGGTGTTCCAGACCCTGATGGGAATACCCCTCCAGTTCCTGGCCGGCATGCGGTGGCTGACCTACACCATGATTGCCGGCAACGTGCTCGGTGCACTCGGTGTGCTGACCGGCGCCGTGACGGTTTCGTGGTGGTGGGTCGCCGCATCGTGGTTCGTCTTCGTCAGTCCGCTCGGCCGGATGGCCCTGTCCGCCGCCGCCGCGCGGATCCTTCTGAGGGGCGTGGCACCCGGCACCTATCCGCGATCCGGCAGGGTACACCTCCGCCTGTGGCTCGCCGAGCAGATCTCCGACGGAGTCGCCGCGGTGGGTCTCGCCGGCGCGCCGTGGGTGCCCGTCTATGCGCGGGCCCTCGGCGCGGAGATCGGGCGCGACGTCTCCCTCCACTCCGTTCCGCCGGTCACGGGTTTGCTGACCCTCGGCAACGGCTCGTCGATCGAGCCCGAGGTCGATCTCTCGGGGTGGTGGATCGACGGCGACCGGGTCCACATCGGTGCGGTCTCCGTCGGAGCCGGTGCAGTGGTGCGGGCCCGGAGCACCCTGATGCCCGGCACCGTTATCGGCGCCGGAGCGGAGGTGGCCCCCGGATCGGCCGTGCAGGGGCGCATCAAGGCCGGTCTGCGGGTTGCCGGTTCTCCTGCGGTGCGCACGGGCAGGGCCCGGGAGGGGTGGCCGACGCCTCCTGCTGTCCCCTCGGTGCTGCACCAGCGGCTCTCCTTCCTTGCCTTCGCAGCGGCGTCCGGCCTGCTGGCGCTCATTCCCTACGCTGCCGCCGTCCTCGCTTCGCTGCCCGTCGTCGCCGCACTCAGCGGCGCCACCACCCTTTCTTCCGCGTGGCCCACACTGATCGGCCCGGTGGCGGTCACGGCCCTGCTGTGGCTTCCGGTCAACGGTCTCCTCGTCCTGGGAACGGTGCGCCTCCTCGGCCTCGGCCTCACGGACGGGTACTACAGCGGGCACAGCCGGATCGGCTGGCAGATCTGGGCCACCGAACGCACCCTCGATCTCGCCCGGGACCTCCTGTTCCCGCTCTACGCGAGTCTGTTCACCCCGGTCTGGCTCCGACTGCTCGGTGCGAGGGTGGGTCGGAATGTCGAGGCGTCCACCGTGCTGCTGATACCGAAGATGACCACCATCGGCGAGGGTGCCTTCCTCGCGGACGACACGATGGTCGGCACCTACGAACTTGGTGGCGGCTATCTCCGGATCGCTCCGGCGAAAATCGGCCGCCGGGCGTTCCTCGGCAACTCGGGAATGACCTCCGCCGGCCGGCGCGTCCCCAAGAATTCGCTCGTTGCGGTGCTCTCCGCGACGCCGGCCAAGGCGAAGGCGGGCAGTTCATGGCTCGGCAGTCCGCCGTCGCGCCTGCGCCGCCTGGCCCTCGACTCCGACCAGAGCCGCACCTTCCAGCCGCCACGCCGCCTCAGGGCAGCACGGGCGTTCTGGGAGCTGTGCCGCGTCGTGCCGATCCTCCTCACAGTCGCCATCGCGGCGTCGTCGCTCGTCATCTTCGACGCCCTGGCCGGCTGGGGCGGCCACGGCCTGGCGGCAGTGCTGAGCGGCATCGTGTTCCTGCTGCTCGGGGCCGTGGCGGCGGGCAGCGCAGTGGCCGCGAAATGGCTGCTCGTCGGGCGGATCCGGGCGGGGGAGCATCCGCTGTGGAGCTCCTTCGTCTGGCGGAACGAAGTGGTGGACACCTTCATCGAGAGCGTCAGCGCGCCGTGGTTCGCCCGTGCGGCCAGTGGAACCCCGGCGCTCGTCTGGTGGCTGCGGGCGCTCGGTTCGAAGATCGGCTCCGGCGTCTGGTGCGAGAGCTACTGGCTGCCCGAGGCCGACCTTGTCAGCCTGGGCGCAGGGTCCACCGTGAACCGCGGGTGCGTGGTGCAGACCCACCTCTTCCATGACAGGATCATGAGCATGGACACCGTGGCGCTCGCAGAAGGAGCCACCCTCGGCCCGCACAGCGTGATCCTTCCCGCAGCGGAGATCGACGCCGGGGGAACGGTCGGTCCGGCATCGCTGGTCATGCGGGGGGAGCTGG
>NZ_KI914900.1:2900-4422 GCF_000520555.1 Arthrobacter sp. Br18
CGCGCCTGCGCCGCCTGGCCCTCGACTCCGACCAGAGCCGCACCTTCCAGCCGCCACGCCGCCTCAGGGCAGCACGGGCGTTCTGGGAGCTGTGCCGCGTCGTGCCGATCCTCCTCACAGTCGCCATCGCGGCGTCGTCGCTCGTCATCTTCGACGCCCTGGCCGGCTGGGGCGGCCACGGCCTGGCGGCAGTGCTGAGCGGCATCGTGTTCCTGCTGCTCGGGGCCGTGGCGGCGGGCAGCGCAGTGGCCGCGAAATGGCTGCTCGTCGGGCGGATCCGGGCGGGGGAGCATCCGCTGTGGAGCTCCTTCGTCTGGCGGAACGAAGTGGTGGACACCTTCATCGAGAGCGTCAGCGCGCCGTGGTTCGCCCGTGCGGCCAGTGGAACCCCGGCGCTCGTCTGGTGGCTGCGGGCGCTCGGTTCGAAGATCGGCTCCGGCGTCTGGTGCGAGAGCTACTGGCTGCCCGAGGCCGACCTTGTCAGCCTGGGCGCAGGGTCCACCGTGAACCGCGGGTGCGTGGTGCAGACCCACCTCTTCCATGACAGGATCATGAGCATGGACACCGTGGCGCTCGCAGAAGGAGCCACCCTCGGCCCGCACAGCGTGATCCTTCCCGCAGCGGAGATCGACGCCGGGGGAACGGTCGGTCCGGCATCGCTGGTCATGCGGGGGGAGCTGGTGCCCGCCGGCTCCTACTGGATGGGAAACCCGGTGAGTGGCTGGTCCGGACCGCAGGCTGGCCCGGGAGCTGGTGCGTGTCGCGCCTGCGCCGCCTGGCCCTCGACTCCGACCAGAGCCGCACCTTCCAGCCGCCACGCCGCCTCAGGGCAGCACGGGCGTTCTGGGAGCTGTGCCGCGTCGTGCCGATCCTCCTCACAGTCGCCATCGCGGCGTCGTCGCTCGTCATCTTCGACGCCCTGGCCGGCTGGGGCGGCCACGGCCTGGCGGCAGTGCTGAGCGGCATCGTGTTCCTGCTGCTCGGGGCCGTGGCGGCGGGCAGCGCAGTGGCCGCGAAATGGCTGCTCGTCGGGCGGATCCGGGCGGGGGAGCATCCGCTGTGGAGCTCCTTCGTCTGGCGGAACGAAGTGGTGGACACCTTCATCGAGAGCGTCAGCGCGCCGTGGTTCGCCCGTGCGGCCAGTGGAACCCCGGCGCTCGTCTGGTGGCTGCGGGCGCTCGGTTCGAAGATCGGCTCCGGCGTCTGGTGCGAGAGCTACTGGCTGCCCGAGGCCGACCTTGTCAGCCTGGGCGCAGGGTCCACCGTGAACCGCGGGTGCGTGGTGCAGACCCACCTCTTCCATGACAGGATCATGAGCATGGACACCGTGGCGCTCGCAGAAGGAGCCACCCTCGGCCCGCACAGCGTGATCCTTCCCGCAGCGGAGATCGACGCCGGGGGAACGGTCGGTCCGGCATCGCTGGTCATGCGGGGGGAGCTGGTGCCCGCCGGCTCCTACTGGATGGGAAACCCGGTGAGTGGCTGGTCCGGACCGCAGGCTGGCCCGGGAGCTGGTGCGTGA
>NZ_AZSA01000288.1 GCF_000520555.1 Arthrobacter sp. Br18
CTATGCCAGGGCTGCCCTTGTCATCCTTCTGGAGAAGGCTGAAGCCCTCCCGGAAGTCCGCACAGTGCGGACCAGTCTGAGCGTCGATGACCCGCTCTGCTGGCGGCTGGTGACCCAGTACGGTTTCGTGGACGTCGGAGAACACGAAGATGACCAGCGCGGGCCGGGCACCGTTTTCGAACGAACTCTTTCATCCCTTAGGTCCTCTTCAAAACCTCAGCAGGAAAGCGACGACAGCACGACCAAGTCACCGAAAAGAGCAGTGGAGGCTCCGGTAGGCCGTGAGGAGCCGGACGCGTCCGTTCACCCGGCAGCGGCTCCTTCCTTACGTCAACGCCTTGCAACCTTTGTCCGGAACCTCACCCGCTGAGAATTATCACAGGCTGATACGAACCGTCACGGGTGTTTCACGGAATGGGTCACCGTGCCCGGGCGGCAGGAAGCCAGGAATGAGGGACTTCGATGTCAGCATGGCGACCGTCTCCCTGATCGATGACCACCGGCAATTCCTCAACTCAGTGGTCGGGCAGGTACTTCAAAACATGCCGAGGAAAATCTCATTCTGTAATGCCACGATCCGCAACGCGGGTCTGCTCGTGGTCAACGACGCCCAAACCGATGAACGGTTCACCACCAATCCCCTCGTCACCGGAGAGCCCTACATCCGCTTCTACGCCTGCTATCCGCTCAAAGGACCAGGGGGCTGGACCATCGGCACTCTGTGTGTCATCGACCAAAAGCCCCGCGGCTTCACGACAGAAGACGAACAGGCCCTGCCGGAAGCTAGCCGAAGTCGCCCAACACGAAATCGGCCCTTAACAGTATGGTCGGTTCTCATCGACTACGCTTTTTAGTTCCGGAGGTGCTCAAGGACGGCGGCGGCGACCTCTTTGGGTGAGTCTTCAGTGGGAATGTGTTTGCCATGTACTTCGACGAGGTCGCTACCCGGGATTTCATTCACGTAGCGGCGAGCGTAGCTGATTTTCTGGAACTCGTCGTCACGACCCCAGATAAGCCGGGTGGGGACCGCTGCTGCTTTCAGCGCCTGAATCAGTTCGAGGGTGTACTTGGCATCGGCGGCGGCAGCCATCGCCATCCATGACCGGGACCGGGCAGGGTTTTGCCAGGGGGAGAGGTAATCGGCAAGTTCTTCATCGCTCAGCTGCCTGGCAACAGCCAGTCGGGTCGCTTTGCTGCGGCCCTGCAGCAGTTGCTCGTCGGTGGCCGCTGCGCGCACAGTCGGATCGCGGAACCGTTCCACCGCGGGAACGGGCCAGGAATCAAACATGACGGCGTTCATGAGCACCAGGCGACTGACCTGTCCGCTGTAGGCGGTAAGGTGCTGGGCTATTCCACCACCGATGTCGTGGCCTGCCAGGTCGAATGATTCCAGTCTCAGGGCGCTTGCGGCCTGCAGGACGGTCTGCGCGAGTGCCGGAACGCTGGCGTCGAGAACATCCAGTTCACCTTCACTTCGCCCGAATCCAGGCAGGTCCAACGCAATACAATGCACTTCTTGTCCCAGTGCGGCTGCCAACCCGGCTGCCAACCCGGCTCCAAAAAGTGCCGTGCAGAAGCAGGAGGGGCCTGGCGCTGGGATCTCCACAGCTGAGGTAAGACAGAGTGGTTCCATTGACTATGACCTGCTCTCGGCGGACTGGCGGATCGTTGGCTGTCATCGGTTTTCCTGACTGCTTCGGGGGTATGCGCAAACCTATCACCGGCGTTGCTGACGCCGGCCGTACCCGCAGCGTTCCTTGCCATCCTTTACTACCGTGCTGTGCCCCATCAGTGTCGTGCGAGAACCGCCTGACCTGCACTGGAGGCCGGAGCCTACACTGAACACAACACGCTTAAGCAGCTCAGTGGTCTTCGGGCGAGAGCCACAAGGAAAGGTTTTAGCAATGACAGAGGAACTGGAACCAACCGCACGTCATCACAACGAAGCACCTGCTGAGGGGGACACAACGGCTGATCCGACCGACACTCGGGAACACGCCCAAGATCCCGCCGAAGGCCCCGACAAGGGTGACACAACGGCTGATCCGACCGACACTCGGGAACACGCCCAAGATCCCGCCGAAGGCCCCGACACCGAGGATAAAGTCTCAGGAGAGCAAGATTCTCCCGAAACGGAGTAGAGGAGATTAGAGGTCGCAGAATTCGTCGTCAGATTCTGGACAACATCGTTTGGTGTTATCGCACCAACATCTACGTCTCGGCTCTACGACCATAGGAGGAGTAATGGCAATCTTCTTTGAGGGCGAAGGGCGCCCGTTAGCCGATCCTTGGGTTCTTGCGGTGGTTGCAACACTTAGCGGATGGGTGTTGTCGTGGCGGGTTATTCAATCTTCATAAGACCGGATCTTTTGCAGGTGTTTTGGGCTGGCATGCAGGCCGGGGATTTCATTACTGACGCTGTGGTCCCGTTGAACACGAGCCGGCGGACAGGGCGCCGAGTCCTGGTCGAAGCAGGCGGGGTCCGGCCCCGCCGGGGTCGGGATTTGAAGGGCCGGTGTCTGACCTTCACCCAGCGTGAAGAGATTGCCGTGCTCAGGGCCCAGGGATTCTCACTGCGGCGCATCGGCGTGGTGATCGGGAGGTCCCCGTCGACGGTGTCGAGGGAGTTGCGGCGGAACACTCGGCCCGGTTCTGCTTACCGGGCTACCTCGGCCCACGCACTGGCGTACGAGCGGGCCTCACGGCCCAAACCGGCCAAACTCCACACGAATATCGTGTTGCGTGCGAAGGTGGAAGAGGACCTGAAGAAGAAGTACCCACCCGAGCAGATCACAGGACGACTGCGGGTGGAGTTCCCTGACCAACCGGAGATGTGGGTGTCACCCGAGACCATTTACCAGTCCCTGTACGTGCAGTCCCGCGGGGCACTGAAGCGTGATCTGAGTGCGTGTCTGCGCACCGGGCGGGCAGTCCGGCAGCCCTGCCGCAAAGCCGGGCAACGCTGCGTCCCAGTACTTCCTCCGGACGGTCATCGATCATGAGGACATCGCCGGCGAATCGTGAGGCTCTTCTGGGAATTGCCCGATTGGGTTTACGGCGATCCCGACCGGTGCGCAGACACTTCACGAGCTCCCGGGACAGCCCTCCCCGGCCTTGGATATAGAGGGCTTGGTAGATTGTTTCGTGGACGATGTGCAGGTCCTTACGGTCAGGGAAGGTCTTCTTGAGCTGTCGACATATCAGGCCAGGGCTCCACCACCGGTCAAGCATCGCCTGAACATACGCCTTGAGTTCAGGCATCTGCGAGATTTTCCCCATCCGGGGACGCTGGCGACGGATCCGGGCTTTTTTCTGCGCGTAGTGCGGGCGGTACTGTCCCGCGAGGTTCTGGTTCCGTTGTAACTCGCGGCTTACGGTGGACGGTGCCCTGCCTAGCTCAGTAGCTATCGAGCGCAGGCTCTCCCCTGCGCGGTGCCGGTCAGCAATGATGATCCGCTCATCCTCGGACAGGTACCGGGCAGAAATGGTGGCCGACTGCTCCCGCACCAAAGTGATGGCCGGGTAGGTACGGACGCGCCCGGTCACCGGATCCCGGACCGTCCGACCGTTACGCCAGTGAGAACCGGTCTTCCGCCCCGCGCCGACGATCCGGCAGGCCTCGGAATTGTTGAGCCCTTGCTTCAGGAGCCGAATATAGAGGGCGCGCTCGGTTACGTCCCGTGGAGTGGTGTAGTTTCCCGCGGTGAGCGCGCTGCTCCGGCAAGGTAGTGAGCCATCGTGCGATGGTCAGTGAGTACCGATCAAAGTCACTCACAGAAAGACACAAACACACGATGGCTCTAGACCAGTCTGCCCTGCTTGACCTGCTTGGACAATTGAAACTCACCGACGTGCCCGACCGGATTCGTACCGCTACCGAAACTCTGTATCAGCAGCTCATCGAGGCGGAGGCTACCGCGTTCATCGGTGCTGCCCCGTTCGAAGGCTCCGAGGCGCGCACGACCCAGCGCAACGGGTCCCGGGCCCGGACGTTGACGACCACCGCGGGGGATCTGAATTTGAAGATTCCCAAGCTGCGGGCCGGCTCGTTTTTCCCGGCCTTGCTGGAGCGCCGCCGCCGGGTTGATCAGGCCCTGTACGCGGTCGTGATGGAGGCCTACCTCCACGGGGTTTCTACCCGTAAGGTCGATGACCTGGTCAAAGCCCTTGGTGCGGATACCGGGATTTCGAAGTCTGAGGTGTCCCGGATCTGTGAGGACCTCGATCATGAAGTCGGTGCGTTCCGCGACCGGGACCTCTCGGCCCTGGAATACCCGTACGTGTTCCTGGACGCCACCTATTGCAAGGCCCGGGTCGGTCACCGTGTGGTGTCCCAGGCGATCGTGGTCGCTTTCGGCGTCGCCGCCGACGGGCGCCGGGAAGTCCTCGGCTTCGACGTCGGAGACAGCGAGAACG
>NZ_AZSA01000289.1 GCF_000520555.1 Arthrobacter sp. Br18
CGCTGCGGCCCGGGCCGTGTTGATCGCCGCCAATGCCTTGGCTGGTTTTATCGTGGACAGGGTCGTGATCAGCCGGCTGACGGTCGGGTCCGAGGGGACCCGGCCGTAGACCTGCGGTTGGGCACGGAGCCGGTCCACGTCGGCGAGGCAGTCGCCGCCGGTGGCCAGCGACAAGCCCAGATCGGTGAGGATCTTGCCCGGGTCGTGCATTGCGAACGGTTTGCGCCACGGCGATAACGCGTCCGAGAGCCCGGCACCAAGCCCCGAGACGCGGACCGTGTCCGTCAGGATCAGCCCACCGGCCTGAGACACCACCCCAGAGCCTGCCGCATCAACGCGGACGGACGGGTAGAGACCGGTAACATTACTCACCTGGAAGGTGCTCCCTCGACGTACTGGAAATTGCTGTGTGGTAACAACACTTTCCCACGTCAGGAGCACCTTTCAGCTTTTAAACACACACCCACCGAACCACCCTCATGAAAGCCCGAGGCTAGTTCCCAAGGATCCTCGGGCGGAGGCTCGACCCAGTCGGTCCTCCGTCGTAAGCCGATTGACAATGTCGAGGATGAGACAGGGCGCACCGGCCTGTTCAAGAGTCTGGGGTTGTGGCAGCTCACTGCCATCGGCGTCGGTGGGATCATCGGTGTCGGGATCTTTACCCTGGCGGGGCTGGTCGCCAACGGGGGAGAGGACGGAACTCCAGTAGGACCTGCTGTGCTGATCTCCTTCCTTGTCGCGGGTCTCGCCAGCGCTGCGGCCGCTCTCTCCTACGCCGAATTCGCCGGGATGATCCCGCGGGCAGGGTCCGCCTACACCTATGGGTATGTAGCGCTCGGGGAGATCATCGGCTGGTTCATCGGTTGGGACCTTCTCCTTGAATACACGGCGATTGTCGCCGTCGTCGCCATAGGGATTTCCGGTTACTTCACAGAATTCATGTCCGGCATCGGGGTCATCGTTCCTACCTGGATGCAGGGCACCCCTGACACGATCGAGGGCGGCGTGGCTAATGTACCCGCTATCGTTGTCTGCCTGCTCATCACCTTCATCCTGAGCCGCGGCACCAAGACTTTCGGGCAGTTTGAACTCATCGCGGTGGGGCTGAAGATCATCCTCATCCTGGCCATCGTGGGCCTTGGTTTCTTCTATGTCGACGCCGAAAACTACTCACCGTTCCTGCCCTCCGGTTTCGGGGCGGTCTTCACCGGCGCAGCAACCGTCTTCTTCGCTGTATTCGGCTACGACGCGATGAGCACCGCAGCCGAGGAAGCAACCGACGGGAAAAAACACATGCCCAAGGCAATCCTGATGTCGCTGCTGATCGCCATGGTGCTGTACGTGCTGGCAACACTGGTCCTGACCGGCATGCAGAACTACACCGAGATCAGCCCTACCGCGGGCTTCGCTTCGGCGTTCCAATCAGTCGGGCTACCCGTGATCGCCACGATCATCTCGGGGTTCGCCGTTCTTTCGATTCTGACGGTCATGCTGACCTTTCTTCTCGGTGTCAGCCGGGTCTGGTTCTCCATGAGCCGTGACGGGCTCCTTCCCGCATGGTTTTCCACAACGGACAGCAATGGCACACCTCAACGGGTGACCTGGATTGCCGGCATCACATCAGCCCTGCTGGCAGGAGTGTTCCCCATCAGGGCAGTGGCTGATCTGACGAATATCGGCATCCTTGCTGCTTTCGTCGTTGTCTGCATTGCGGTGATTGTGCTCCGCCGCACCCGCCCTGAGGTTCCCCGATCGTTCAGGCTTCCCCTGATGCCGTTCGTGCCCGCCTTCGGGGTATTCGCATCAGCCTTCCTCATGCTGCAATTGCACTGGGAGACCTGGGTCCGGTTCGGAATCTGGCTCCTCATTGGCCTGGCCATCTACTTCTTCTACGGGCGCAAACATTCCCTCATGAACCCCAACAGCCCCCGCCACCAGAAACGATAAACCGGTCTGCCGCTTCAAGGGTCAGCGCCCAGGACGGACACGGGTTAGAGAGAGACTTGTTGGGTGAAGACCGCGCTGCAGAGCAGTGGTTGCTTCTTCATCACCGGCGAAATCAGGCGGTGCCGGCCGGAAGCGGCCGATCCACGTTGAACGACCAGGCAAGACTTTCTTCACCGCCGACCTGGTAGTCGAAATTCAGGATCGGCCCGTGATCGTCATCCACGCCGATGACTTCCTCAACCCCTCGCACATCAGCGGTTTTCTGGTTCTGGCTCGTCCGAAGGGACTGTACAGGCTGGCGGACAACTCAACCGCCGGTGACTGGCTGTCGTAGGTTTTGTGGGTCATCCACCCGCGGGCGGGTGGAGTCCGCAAGGGGTGAGTTCAGAGCTTTCCTCGTGTGGGTGACCTGCAGTTCCTGTGCTGGGCGGAATGGCGCGTGTGGGTGTTGGAGCGGTTGCGGGGCGGTTTGGGTGGTCACGACAGTATTTCGGATGCATACCAATCCGGTCACGGTATGGGTCTCGAATGGGTACTGTCCTTCAACCCCAACAGATATACGGAGGCACGATATGCAGAATTTCTTGACGAAGTCCCTGGCCGCAACCGCCATCAGCGGTGTGATGATCCTCGGAGCCGCCGGCATGGCCAGCGCCGATAGCACCGGAACCAGTGTGGACGGGGTCACCACCCAGGTGACCGACAACCAGATCTCCGACAGCGGCAACGTGTCGCTGGACAACATCCTGGGCGATGCACTGGATGTTGGTGATGTCGCAAGTAACAACAATGTGCTCAACGGGATCAACACCGATGTGTCGGATAACGCGAACGGCAATCTCAGCGGTAATGACGCTGACGTCGATGCCGATAACTCGGTCGAGGACTCCACCGACAGCGGTGAGGACAATCAGGGCCTGCTAGGCGGACTGCTCTAGCCAAACCCCTGCATCACGATGTGGCACCCACCCCCACCCGGGGAGGGTGCCACACCCATCTGAAGCCCCAACCACCACCGGTCACCGGTAGGGACTGTTCCGAATTCGGTGTTTTTGGCCTGACGCGCCGCGCATGAGTGTGGCGGGAAAGGTGCCGTGATGACGACACTGGATGCTGTGAAGAGAAACAAGCCGGAGCCCTCTGCGGAGGAGACGGCGGCCAAGGAACTGGTCCGGATAGCGGCCGAGCAGGGCTTGTCCCTGACTGGCCCGGATGGGCTGCTGAAGCAGTTCACCAAAACGGTCCTCGAGACCGCCCTCAACGAGGAAATGACCGGGCACCTCGGCCATGAGAAGAACCAGGCCGACCCTGACCGGGGTTCCTCGAATGTGCGCAACGGGTCTCGGTCGAAGACGTTCCTGACCAAGGCAACGGGGCATGTCGAGGTCGAGGTTCCCAGGGATGACCCTTCCCCAGGAGCTCTACGAAGCCTCGTCGATTGACGGTACCGGAAGATGTCAACCTAAGTGAGTCAGTTTCCTGTAGGTGGTCATTGAGTTCGTTCCTTCTTTTTCGGGTTCGTTGATCCACGTCGTCGTCGGGAATGTTGGCGGCTGCGGAAGCTTCTGAACGAAGCGTTCAGGGTGCTTGGCATAGGCGGTCCTAAGAACGCGGGCGCGAGCGTGCTGGATGGCGCGTGCGCGGCCGTGGTGGACGTTGAAGGGGGTGTGCATTCCGATGCCGGAGTGGCGATGTTCACCGTTGTACCAGTCGTAGAATTCGGTGCAGAATGAGCGTGCCTCGGCGAGGCTGTGGAACCGATCGGGGAACTCGGGCCGGTACTTCAAAGTTTTGAAGTGCGACTCCGAAAATGGATTGTCATTACTCGTATGCGGGCGGGAGTGCGACTTGGTCACGCCCAGGTCGGCAAGCAGAAACGCGACGGGTTTCGACGCCATCGAGGACCCGTTATCGGAGTGGATCGTCAGCTGATCACGGCGAATGTTCTGCTTCTCGATCGTGTCGAGTAGGAGCCGCTCAGCCAGCTCGGCGGACTCCCGGGTCGCGACCATCCACCCGACGACGTACCGCGAGTAAATGTCGATAATCGTATACAAGTGGAAGTACGACCACTTGGCCGGACCCTTGAGCTTCGAGATGTCCCACGACCAGGTCATGTTGGGTCCCGTCGCGATGAGTTCGGGCTTGACCCGTGCCGGGTGCTCGGCCTGAGCACGACGCTCCCCGGTCTCGCCATGGGCGCGGAGCAGACGATACATCGTCGCCACTGAGCACAGGTAAGTGCCCTCGTCGAGGAGGATCGCCTGGATCTCCGCCGGCGCCTTATCCACGAACCGCTTGGACCGCAGCACCTCCAGAACAGCGGCGCACTCCAGCTCGGTCAGCGCGCGCGGCTGCTTCGCCGG
>NZ_AZSA01000290.1 GCF_000520555.1 Arthrobacter sp. Br18
TGACCGCCGATGATGGTTCCTTCGATGTCACCATCCCGGGTGGGGCTAGCGCCACTTTCACGGCTCCCAGTGAAGCAGGAACCTATGGGTTCTTCTGCAAATTCCACGGCAACATGAAGGGCTCTCTCACTGTCGGAGCCGAAGGCATGGCGCAGATGCACGAGAAGATGATGCTGGACCATCCCGAGATGGCGCAGATGCACGACCAGATGATGCTGGACTATCCCGAGATGGCGCAGATGCACGAGAAGATGATGATGGGCGGCGCGGGGATGGCGCAGATGCACGAGAAGATGATGGCGGACCATCCGGACATGGCGCGCATGCATGACCAGATGATGGCGGACCATCCGGACATGGCGCGCATGCATGACCAGATGATGATGGGCGGCGCGGAGTCCGGTAGTGCGGAAGGCAATGGGATGGACCAGATGGGTGCGGTGCCCAAGGGTGGCGCCGACACCGGAGTATCGACCGAGAGTACGAGCGAGGAGTCAATCACTATCGCTCTCGGTGGAGGGTTGCTCCTCCTCGCCGCAGCCAGCGGAACCTACGTTGTCTACCGGCGGAACAGCAGCAACTGATCTCTACCCACCTGGTCGGTTCAAGGTGCGGTTGACAAGGGACAACGGAGCGACCCTGGTGACGAGTGAAACCTACAACGATAAGGAAACAACTATCCTGGGGGTCAACGGGATCAGGGAATGCGCGTCAACGGCGCTCATCGGTGACTTGAGCGGACACAAGCGGTGCCGGCTCAAGAAAAGCGACCAAATAATTTGGGCGGTCGGATAGGTTGAGGCCACGAAACATGATCCTGGAGCAGATACGACGGACCCGGACTGTGCTGAAAGGGTGGAGCACTGTGAACGACGAAAATCTGGCAGCGCAGAAAGGCCAGACGGCTGACGATGAAAAGTTACTGGCTGCCTCGGATGTATCCAGTGACGAGAAGCAGGACGGTCCCGGAGACTGCGAAGAGCCACCCGTCGAGGCGATCGATGCAAATCCTGAAGGGCTCAAAGAGACCCCCGCTCTCGAAGAAGATGAGACCAGCCTCGTGAACACCGAAAATAGCTGACCCGGTCTGGTGACTGCGCGTCGAGGTCCGTTGAACCGGCGGCAGTAGGAGGCGTGCGGTGGACGCTGTGTCACGCCGTCGCTCAGTTGGAGGGGTGGGTTCAGGGTGTCCGGGTGGTGAATTCGGTCCAGAGTGGGTAGTGATCCGAGATTCGCCAGGAGATTTTTTGTTTGGTGAGTTCGGTGTAGATGTGGGGGAGGAAATCGACGTGGCCGGCGTGTCCGGTGTAGGTGAGGGTTTTGAGCATGGTGGTTCCGTCGGGTTCGGAGAACCAGGCGATCTGGTCGTAGAAGTGCCGGGTTTTGTCGTGGTCGAAGATCGTGCGCGGCACGTCCTGGAGTTCGGCCGGTGGCCAGAGCCCGGTGGAGACGAACGCTTCGTAGAGGGGGTCGCCGATGCGGTCGAGGTTGAAGTCCCCGAGGACGAGGAGGTTCTCGTTCCAGTCATCGGGGCGTTTGGCCCAATCACGCATCCACTGGGCGAAGGCGGTGATTTCGGGCAGCCGGTCGGCGGTGTTGTTGCCCCATAGGACGTGCACGGTGGTTAACACGAAGCCTGTTGTGCCGCGGGTGAAGCCGGCGGCGTAGGGGGTGCGGGCGAACTGGGGGACCGGTGTGCCCGCTGCGGGATCCTCCACCGCAAAAAAATTTTGGGCCGGACCTGTGGAGTTTGACGCTCGGTGAACCCGGGGCCAAATCAACTTGCTATTCCCACGGACCGTCCCCAGCGCGGATCGAGTCCACGGGCCGCCTGCTGGGGATGCATCCCAGGACGGTTCAGCGGAAGCTGGCCGCTGAAGGGACATCGTTCGGCATCCTGCTCGACGACGCCCGGCGCGAATCGGCGCTGCGGCTCATCACGCGGACTGATCTCCCATTCGTGCAGGTTGCCGCACTCGTGGGGCTATCCGAACAGTCCGCGCTGCCCCGGTGTGTACGGCGGTGGTTCGGGGCGACGCCGCGTGCGGTCCGGGCACGGGGCCTTGCTGCCGCTCCGAACGCGGGAGCGCCTGAGCCACGGTGCGATCAAAATTCCATTGTGCCCCGCGCCCGCTGATGCTATTCCTGGAAGGAGAATCAATCGCCGACAAAGGAGATGCAATGACCGTCAATATCGATGCCGAGGAACGCGAGCTCAGCGGGTGGAGCCGGAAGCTGACTCAGGCGCTGCAGATCCTTGACCTTGAGGTGGACCACAAGAGAATCGTCGAGGTTGTTGAGCGGTCGCAGTCGGTTTCGCCGAATGCCGGAGCCATCAGTGCATTCCTTGTCGGCTATGCCGCCGGTTCAGCGCCCACCAGGGGCCGCAGGGGTTCGGACGCGGCAGTCCAGAAAGCATCGGCTACGGTCCTCAAAATTGCGGCACTGAACCCTGGAGACGGACAGGAACAGGCCGGCTGGACCGGTTCCGCCCAGTAGGTACGGCTTAGCGCGATCGCAGCGCCGTCCACACAAGCACGGTCACCATCAGGGCCGTGGCGCAGAGCCCCAGTCCCGCATAGCCCACGAGGATGAGGACCGGCCAGGCCAGCGCGCCGCCCAGGGCGCCGGCGGAGTTCATGAGGAGGTCCCCGATGAGCCCTGCACCGCTGCGCGCTCCTTGAGGGGAACGGAGTCGGCGAGGAGGGTTGATCCTGCCACCACCGAAGCCGACCAGCCCAGGCCCAGCAGGATCAGGCTCGCTGCCACCACGCTCTGGGATTCCGCTCCGGTCCAGGCGAGGAACAGCGCCCCAAGCAGCAAGATCTATCCCAGGACGATGGTCCGGGTGCGGCCTGCACGATCCGAGAGCCAGCCGAAAAGGGGGGACAGTCCGTACATTCCCGCCACGTGGAGGCTGATAGTCAGACCGACGATTCCCAGGGTTGCGCCGTTGTCATGGAGGTGGACGGGCGGAACTTGTCAAGTCAAATGAGACATGCTCGGGGTAGTTAATGAGCCGATAGTTAGGCTCGTTGCGCCGGGTCGTTGATCGCCGCCTTTACCGGTAGCGGTGGTGCGGCAGGACGGCGGGCAAACCGTTCAGGATGCTTGCCATACGCCTGGTCCAGGGTGGCTTGGCGTTGTTCATGCACCGCTGCCGCAGTGCCGAGGTGCACGCTGGCCGGGGTATGGTGTCCGATCCCCGAATGGCGGTGTTCATGGTTGTAGTAGGTGATGAATCCTTCCATCCAAGTCCTGGCCTCATTCACGGAAGCGAAGCGTTCCGGGTAGTCAGGGACGTATTTCATGGTCTTGAACTGGGCTTCGCTGAACGGATTGTCGTTGCTCGTGCGCGGCCTGTTGTGTGACCGGGTGATGTCCATATCCACCAGCAGCGAGGCCAGTGCCTTCGACGTCATCGCGGCCCCGCCATCGGCATGCAGGTACCCCGGTGGATTGCCTCCGGTGTCCGCAACGATCTCCTGCACGAGGTCAGCGGCCAGCTGCCCGTCTTCGATCCGTTCGATCCGCCAGCCGACGACGTAGCGGGAGAAGATATCGAGCACCACGTAGGCGTGGTACCAGATGCCCTTGGCCGGACCACGCATTTTGGATATATCCCAGCTCCAGACGTCGCACGGTTTCGTGGCCATGAGCTCGGGGATCTTCCGCGGCGGATGGGTGGCCTGCCGGCGCCGTTCCCCGCCCATCTTTGCCTCTGCCAGAACGCGATACATGGTGCGCTGGGAGCACCAGTACCGTCCCTCGTCCAGTTCGCGGACATAGACCTGGGTTGGTGAAAGATCCGCGTAGTCCTGCCGGTTCAGGACCGCCAGGATCTTGGCGCGCTCGGCCGGTGAGAGCTCGGCCGGGTGCTGTGCCTTGGGCCAGGGCCCGTGCACCCGGGGTTTCGGATTCCCCTGGCGGTGTTGGGTCGCCCGCGAGCGGCCCACCAGCTTGCAGGCCTTCACCACCCCAATCAGCGGGCTGAGCTCCGCTACGCTCTCTGCTTGCCAGCACTGGTAGCCGGTGCTGGTGATGAGGCGTCCTTCGATGAGAGAGCTTCCAAGAACGCGACTCCTTTTCCCAAGGTATCCAAGGCGGCATCCGAAGAAACCAGCTTGCCGCGGGTCTTCTCGTGCGCGGTGCGTTCCGCGTTTAGCTCCTTGGTCAGCTGATCAATCTGGGCCTGTTCGGATGTTTTCTTCGGCCGGCCACGGCGTGTACCTGCTGCCGGTTTGTCCAGGGTGCCAGCTTC
>NZ_AZSA01000291.1 GCF_000520555.1 Arthrobacter sp. Br18
ATGACCCGCAAAACCACCAACAGGAACCCGGAGCGCGGGTTGTCGATGCCCGCCCGTACAGTCCCTTCGTGTGGGCCGGAACCAGAGCAAAAAGTACAAGGCACACTACGCCCGTTTGATGGATGACGAATCAACTCGGTCACCCCGGCCCCTCCGGACTGACCACGACATCTGCGTAGCTGACCTCTTCAAATGCCCCCGGAAATAATGGAGCGGTGGAGGACCGGCTTACGGACACGGAGCCTCGTCCCATAAACCCCCGGAAGATGCCCTTCCATCGACCGTACCGAAACTCTTGGGGTCCGTAGACCCGCCACGTAGGACGGTTTTGGGTTCGTTTTCCCGGTTATCGTTGGTTGCTATGGAGAACAATGTGCCCGTTGAGGGTGCTCATCGGGTGGCGGTTCCGCCCCGTTGGCTGGTCTTGTTGGCTTTTGGCACTGTCTATCTTGTGTGGGGGTCGACCTACCTGGCGATCAAAATCATGGTCGAGACTGTTCCGCCGTTCCTCGGGGCTGGCCTGCGTTTCCTTGCCGCGGGATCTATTCTGGCCGCTTGGCTCCTCATGAAGAACGGCCCACAATCACTTCGCTTCACCCGGGCCCAGGCCAGGCCCCTGGTGCTGACGTCGTTGCTGTTGATCGTGGGCGGGCCAGGAATGACTACCGTGGCGGAACAGCACATCCCGTCGAACCTGGCAGCTCTGATCGCCGCGTCCGTACCAATCTGGGTCCTGCTCTGGGGTTTCTTGGCTGGTAACCGCTTGAGTAGGAGCGCCTGGTACGCAATGTTTACCGGATTCATCGGGGTCGGGCTGCTCGTGTTGCCGCGTCTAGTGGCTCCCTGGACGGGGTCATCCGAAGGAATCTGGCTCGGAGTTCTCCTCATGCTCATCGCCCCACTGTCCTACTCCGCGGGTTCCTTTCTCTCCAGTCGGCTGAGGCTGCCGCCCGGGATACTGACTACCAGTGCCTACCAAATGCTTTTTGGCGGGGTAGTCCTGACGGGCATATCAGCCGTGTTGGGGGAACTGGAAGGACCAGTACAGGCAAGCGCCGCCTCAGTGTGGAGCCTTGTCTACCTGATCGTTCCAGGATCCGTGCTCGCCTTCACCGCCTACGCCTGGCTGCTGCGTCACGTACCGGTCCATCAAGCGGCAACCTTCGCCTACGTCAATCCCCTGATCGCCGTAGCCTTGGGATGGCTGATCCTCGCAGAACCACTGTCCTGGACCACCCTGCCAGGCGCGATCCTCATCCTCGGCGCAGTCATTCACGCCGTAACCCCGCGCCGCAGCCCCGCCCCGACACAACCCGGACACCAGCACGAACAGTCCCGCCAAGACTGACACAACCCACACGTTTCCTCATAAGCTCCTGCACGCCCGGCTCCCGATCCCACCGCCGCGGCAAAACGCTTCCCCCGTACTGCCTGGAACCGGTCCCCTAAGAAGAGCGGCTTCACCTCACCCGGATCCGTCGCAACAGGTGCACTGGGGAAAGCGCCCGCTCAACCCCGAGATGGAAGGGCTAGCCGCGACGGTCCACCAGCGACGCCGCGTGAGGCCTTTCCTCCTTGCTCGTAACGATGGGTGCGTGAATGAACGGGCCGGGCTGGACGGGGCCCTGACCAGTGCGGGAATAGGCGCAGCATCTGCCGGGTTGTTGCCTGCACACCTGCGATGGTGAAGCTCATCCGAAGGAGAAAACCGCTTCATGGCAACTGATTACGACGAACCACGCGTCAGGGAAGAAGATCAGCCCGTCAATGAGTCGCTCGAAGCGATTCAGGCTCAGCGCAGCGCAACCACTCAGACAGCGGTCATCGACCTCGAGGATAGCGACACGGCTGAAGGCTTTGATTTACCCGGTGCTGATCTGTCGCACGAAGAGCTGCTCATCCAGGTCATTCCCGAGCAGGACGACGAGTTCACCTGCATGTCCTGTTTCCTGGTTCACCACCGCAGCCAGCTGGCGCGGGAAACCAGCGGCGACAGGTACTGCACGGAGTGTGAAGATTGAAGAACACCGCTTGGCGGCCTCGGCCCCCGCACCGCTTCTAGGAGGCCCACTCCTGTGCCCGCGGCAGGAGACCGCTTTGTGACATGACCCTTATGACCCCAGTTGAATCCACTGAACACCTCAGGAACCCGTCAAAGGAGCACCACGTGAAAGTACGAAACTCATTGAGCGCACTGAAGAAAATCCCGGGCTCCCAGGTCGTCCGACGCCGCGGACGGACCTTCGTCATCAACAAGAAAAACCCCCGCATCAAGGCACGCCAAGGCTAACCCCAGGCAACCGCAAACCCAACGAGAACCCGACGAGGGAGAGACAAAGATGAGCACCAAAAACGTCACCGATGCGTCGTTCGACGCGGACGTACTTCAGGCCACAAAACCGGTCATCGTAGATTTCTGGGCAGAATGGTGCGGACCATGCCGCAATGTCTCCCATCCTGGACGACATTGCCACTGAGCACGCAGGAAAAGTTGATGTCGTGAAGGTCAATGTAGACGATAATCCCGCGATCGCGGCCAAATACGGCATCACTTCCATCCCCGCCGTCTACGTCTTCAACAACGGCGAAATTGCGGCGACCTCGATCGGAGCGAAACCCAAACAGGTCCTCGAGCAGGAATTCGCGGCCTTCATCAGCTGACAGCTACAAACCAGCACTTGTAATCCACCCCGGATCCACCCCCACCGACAGTCTTTATCCCCGCGCTACACGAAATCGGTAGCGATTGTGGGCGCCTGAGACTAGCCCTCCTGGGCGCCCCACTTCATGGCCACGCACCCGCAGTCGTCTTGGCTTTACTGTCGCTTACTCTGTAAATCCAGCCATCCGGGAGATTCTGGGGCCGCGTGCTTCGCTGGCGGATGTCCGGGCTGGGGGTTCCTGTCGGGAGATTATCTAGGATGCTTGGGTTGGTTTGAAAACGTGGTCGTAGAGCACGCCGGTCGCTGTGGCCTGGACGAATTTGTTGACCAAATCCACGGTCCAGTCCTCCGCGGTCCAGGTGCCGGGCTTGTACAGCCCGAGGGCCGTGTTGAGCAGGACATCACCGGTGTAAACGACGGGGAAAACGACGGCGATTGCTTTGGCCCCATGCATGCCGGTGTGAGCTGTGACGCCGTAGGCCGAGCCCCACATGGTTCCCAGTGCGAAGTGGGTGACCCAGTTCAGCTGTTCGCGCCCCTGCTCGGTCGTTGGATGGATGGGCAGGATCCGTTCCGCGAAATCCGCCGGCGCGTAGCTGGTTTCACGTCCGGTCAGAGGCATCTCAACGAATTTCTGGAAGGCCGTCATCACCACGGTTCCGGCAACACCTGCCGCCATACCCCGAACGATCGATCCCATCATGGAAGACTTCTCTTTAGTAAGCATGCTGTCGATTATTGTCTTGCCTGGCAGTATCCGCAACCACCGCAGAAGCCAGTGGGGCCATCATTGATTGATGTTCCGTGGAGCTTCCGGCGGTATTACCGGGTAAGCAGCCCTCCCGGGGAAGGCTTCGCTGGCAGCTGTGTACCGGCCGGTGTTCGTTGGAAGCGGTGTTCATCGGAAGCGGTCCGTTGCGCGCAGGAGGATTTCGGTCGTTACGCCGAGCACGACGTGGGCGGCCAGGCCGCGTGCGTGTGCCTGCCAGGGATACCGGCCCGGTGCGGAGGCAATCCCGGTTAGCGGCGCGGCGGTTTCGTCCATGACCACAAACAGCGCCAGACCGTACAGGACACCGGATCCGGTGCGCACCGACGGTCGTATCCGGCGTACTGCACCGTAAAGGGCCCCGGGCAGCATGCCCAGAGCATAGTGAAACACGGTCGCGCCCGGTCCTGGCTGTTGGTCGGTCGGGCTCACCCCG
>NZ_KI914901.1:0-3894 GCF_000520555.1 Arthrobacter sp. Br18
GTCCAGCAACCATTCGTCGATCACTAACAGGGTGAAGGCCGCATACTTTCGCAGGAACTTCCCGGACCCGCCGGGGGTGTCTTGCGCGGCTACCCATGCGTCCTCGAGGTCCGGCATCCGTACGTAGTGGGCGCGGATCCTGTTCTCGCAGGCGCGCTTGGCGATCGCGCAGCCCAGATAGGACTTCCCTGATCCGGTGAATCCCTGGAAGACAACGTTTTGCTGCCGGTCCACGAACGAGCAAGTGCCGAGCTGACTGAGTAGCTGCTGGTTCAGGCCGCGCTCGTCTACCAGGTCGATGCGGCGCATGTCCGCGTTCGGGTAACGCAGTCCCGCCCGCCGGATGAGTCCAGCGATCTTGGAATGGGTGAACGTGGAGTAGGCGTCATCGACGACCAACCGGACGCGTTCCTCGAAGGAGAAGCCAATCGATAGCGTCTCGTCCTGAGTGTTGATCGCGTCCAACAACTCGCTGGCGTTCATCTCTCGGAGCTTGCGTTTGGTTTCTCCATCGAGCCGGCTCATCGGGTCCCTCCAGCGTAGTAAGCATTGCCACGGACGTATCCGCCATCATCACTTTCCGGCCTGTCCGGGACATGCCCGATCTTGTCCTGCCCGGTGTCAAGGATCGGCCGCAGATGCGCGTAGCGCGGTGACCGGATCGGTCCCCGTAAAGCCAGTGCGCAAGCCGCTTCCACCCTGGCCGGGGAAAACCGGCGTGAGAGCCGCAAGACTGCCAACGCCGGGTCGTAGCCTGCTTCCTCGATGAACACGGACTCGAAGATCTTGCCGATCACTGTCCCCGTCGCCGGCCCTATCCGGTCAGCCCACTCATCGATCCGGGCACGGGTCCAGGCTTGGAAGCTGCGCCCTTCGGGAAGGTCCGCAGCGTTGCTCTGATACCGGTTCGTTGTCGTCGCGGGCAGTAACAGGTGACTCGTTAAACGTTCGTCGCCCCGGTAAATTTCCAACAGGGTTTCCGTCACGCGCAGGTCCACATGAGCACCGATATGGGTGAAAGGGACGGAGTAGAAGTTCTTCGCCCAAACCACATGGCCGTTCCTGCCGACCTTGCGCTTATAAGCCCATGAACTGATTTCAAACGCAACCGCCGGCAGCGGTTGCATCAGCGGTAGCTCCTCGGTGGTGAACACGCTCAGCCGAGACCCGTCCCGCTTCTGGAACGGCTGCCGGTTATAGGCATCGATCTGCTCTCGGATCCGGCCCCGCAGCTGCGCCAGGGACGTGAACTGCTCGTGTCTCAAGCCCGCGATGACCCACGTAGCAACATGAGAGACAGTGTTCTCAACACTCGCTTTATCTTTCGGTGCCCGGACTCTGCCCGGTAGCACCGCGGCCGAATAGTGCGCGGCCATCTCCCGGTAAGCGTCGTTGAGGACGACTTCACCCTCGCGGGGATGGGAGATCACCCCGGTCTTCAGGTTGTCGGGCACCAGGCGCGGGACGGTGCCGCCGAAGGAAGCGAACATCGCCACGTGGGCGCGTAGCCACGACTCCTGGCGCATGTCCAGGCACGCCTCAACGAACGCGTATCTGCTGAACGGCAGACAGCCGACAAAAAGATATACCTTCGAAATCTCACCCGTGGTCGGGTCCAGAAGCTCCATCGTGGGCCCTGACCAGTCGACTTCGATACTGCGGCCGGCCTTATGGCCAACCCGCGACGACGCCCCCGTTACGGCCGCGTAGTCGCCGTAGAGCCGACAGAACCGGTCATAGCTCATCACTGCCTGCCCTGCCTGGGCGGTGGTGTCGACGTATTCCTGGTGCAACAGCTTCAACGTCACCCCGACCCGGGCCAGCTCCCGGTGCACCCGGGGCCAATCCGGTTGCGCGAAAACACTTTCCCGGACCCCTCGGCCAGGAAACAACGCCGCATAAACTTCGGCCTCGGACATCTCCGCGACATCGCCCCAGCCAAGCCCCAGCCGGTCCGCAGCATCGAGCACCGCCTGAATACTGTGCCGGGACATCCCATGCGCGGACTCGATTGCTCGCCGCGACAGGTTTTGATTACGTAACTGCAGAACCAGCTTCGCTTTAATCTTCCGTACCATTACCGGTACTCCTTCCACCACGTGGCCCTCACATGGTGGAAGGAGCTTCTCAGATGGTGCTCAACCACACCGACAGTGGTGCTGAACAACTCGCATCACGAAACTGAACAGCGGTGCTCACCCGCCCCGCAACCGGAGCCCACAAAGGCGAATATTCAGCTCTTCACGGATGAGGGTGTAGTTGGGGTCTGAAGCCGCCGGATTCCAGGAGGGATCGGGCGATGTAGTTGGTGAGGTTCCGGAAGCCGAGGGCGGAGCCGCGAAGGTGTTCGAGTCGCCCATTGATCGCCTCCGTGGGGCCGTTGCTGGTACCGGGGCGGTCGAAGAATGCGAGCACGTCGGCTGCGCGCTGTTTCAGTGTCCGTCCGAGCTGGCGGATCTCGGTCAGCGCGGCGGGGACGCCGCTGGTGACGGAGTCGATGACCGCCTGCATCATCTCCTTCCCTCGGGTCTTGTTCGGTTCCCGGTAGGCGGCGACGATCCGCTGATAGATACCCCAGGTCGCTTCGACCTCGAGGTGCTCCTCGCTCGCGAACACGGCTTCCAGGCGGGCCCGCTGCTTATCGGTGAGCAGGTCAGCGCCGGTATGCAGGGTTCGTCGGGCTTTGTAGAGAGGGTCGCCGGCTCGACCACGGTGTCCGATCGTGGCCTGTTGGACTCGTTGCCTGCACCTGTCCAACCCGTCCCCGGCGAGGCGAACAACATGGAACGGATCCATCACCGGAACCGCGTCGGGGAGCTCCTCAGAGGCGGCGGTCTTGAACCCGGTGAACCCGTCCATCGCGACCACCTCCACCCCGTCCCGCCACGCTTGCGGTCGGTCGGCGAGCCAGGCCTTGAACACGGCCTTGGATCGGCCCTCGACCATGTCCAGCAACCGTGCCGGGCCCGTCTTCTCACGGATCGGGGTGAGATCAATGATCACGGTCACGTACCTGTCCCCGCGTCGGGTATGCCGCCAGACATGCTCATCCACCCCGATCGTCGTGACCCCCTTGAACCGGGTCGGGTCATCAATCAGCCGCCGCTTGCCCTCCGCGAGAACAGCATCGTTCGCAGCACTCCACGACACTCCCAGCCCGGCCGCGACGCGGGTGACGGTCAAGTGATCGACCACGACCCCGGCCAATGCCCAGCGCAGTCCGCCGCGGGAGATCTTCTCCCGTGGCCGAGCCGCCTTGGATGTGTCTTGACGCCACACACGCCGACATCCCGAGCACTGGTACCGGCGTACCCGCACCAACAAGGTCGTGGGCCGGTGACCGAACGGCTCGTGCGCGAGTTCCCGCACCACGGTGTCTCGCGGCACGCCCTCCACACCGCATCTGCGGCACCACCCGTCTGGCTCAACGACGCGGCATTCCAGCACGGCACGATTCGGGTCCAGATGCTGTCCAACGGCTACCAAGCCGAGCTCGTCGAGGGAACAGAACGTCGTCAGGTCGGGAGTCGTGAAAGTAGGGTTGGGCACGTCGAGGTCTTTCGGCCGGATTGGTCAGTGTGAGAACTTCCATCCTCCGGGAGACCTCGACCCCTACCCCGCCCTGACGCGCCCACCCCGCCTACACCCTCATTCGTGAAGAGCCAGTTATAGAGGTCTCGGTAGATCGTCTCCGGCGCCACCTGCATCCGTTCATCGGTGGGGAACGTCGCTCTCAAATGCCAAGCGATCTGCGCAGGACTCCACCGTTTCTCGAGGAGCTGCTGGATCTGCTCCCGCAATTCCGGCGTCGACGCGATCTTCCCTCCCCTCGGTCGGAGGCGACGCTGCCGGGCGAGTTGCTGCGCATGGAACGGCGTATACCCCCCCCCCCCC
>NZ_KI914901.1:3994-5728 GCF_000520555.1 Arthrobacter sp. Br18
CCCCCCCGGACGCTCGCGCGTTCCGCCGCAGCTCCCTGCTGATCGTCGACGGTGAGCGGCCCAGCAGTGCCGCGATCCGACGAACACCCTCACCTGCCCGACGTAGCTCCGCGATCCGGATCCGGTCATCCCCGGACAGGTATCTGATCGACTCGGCGGTCGGGCGGTGACTGAAATCAGCGATCGGTGGGTACTGGTGCACTTGGCCAGTGTGCGAGTTCTCATCATAAGCAGGCTTATATTCTCAGAAAAAGCCGAAACATGCACCTGCAGGACACTCTGCTTTGCGTTGCACGTGTAATCACGGGGTGGAAGGTTAGGAATCGGCGTGCTGCTGACTAACCGCCCCTTCAGCGCGCCGGAAGGCTTCTTGAGTGGCGAAGAGATAGTTGCGGATCTCCGCCCGGACACGGTCAGCGGGCGTCCAGGAGCCGCCGGACCATATGTACATTCGGTAATCGGGCCATTTATCAAGGATTTCTTCGGCGAACCTGTTGGCGTCCCGGCCGTAGCGGCCGGTATGCCGGTCCTCAATTTCAAGCAGCAGACTGGGCTGGTGCCGGGTGATGGTGCGGACGGCACCGGCGAGAACATCCGGTTCGAAGCCCTCGACGTCTACTTTCATGAAGGAGACGTTTTTTTACGTCTTGAAGCTCGCACCAGGAATCGATCGTGACCATCGAGGTCATCCAGCGCCTGGTGCGAGCGGACTGCGTGATGAACGCGTGTTCCGTGCCGTGGGCCACGTGCGCGTGTCCATGAATCGGCACCCCAAAACGCAACGGCAACAGCATGAGATGCTCGCCCTGCTCTGCTCCCAGGACGGACCGGGTAATGGTGAGGTGCCCTGTGCCCATCAAACGGCTCAATGCCCCCAATATTTGGTGTTGCCTGCGCTGTGGTTCGAACGCATGGACGGAACCGTCGGCACCCACCAGATGCGCAAGAGGGAAGGAGTACATGCCATAGGCTGCGCCAACGTCGAACACATGATCACCAGGGCGGACCACAGCGCTTAGACCCAGCAGCTCCGCTTCGGCCAAACGCAGCCGGGAGAACATTCTCATCAAGTCGTGGATAGCACGGGACCGCAGTGAAACGGCGGGCATATCGATGACTGACAAATGCTCTGCTTTCAGGCGAAAAACCGCAGGGTTAAATTCAAAAAAAGTCTACAGTGAGGCGTCATGCCAGTAGGACCGGTTTTCGCATAGGGGCAGGACCTGTGAACGTCGACGAAAGCTCGGAGCGGTCCACAATTCTGCAAGAAGGTTGCCCCATCTGAGAAACCAAGAAACGCGGGGCCGAGAATCCCGCGATAAACCGATAACCGTGGTGTAACTGTTGGCAAAAAATGACTGTTTATACTTGCGAATCGCAGAGTTATCTGGCGCGTCTTTTGCAGCCGTCGACGGCGTCGATGGCAGCGGAAAGCGGAACTTGTCAAGTCAAATGAGACATGCTCGGGGTAGTTAATGAGCCGATAGTTAGGCTCGTTGCGCCGGGTCGTTGATCGCCGCCTTTACCGGTAGCGGTGGTGCGGCAGGACGGCGGGCAAACCGTTCAGGATGCTTGCCATACGCCTGGTCCAGGGTGGCTTGGCGTTGTTCATGCACCGCTGCCGCAGTGCCGAGGTGCACGCTGGCCGGGGTATGGTGTCCGATCCCCGAATGGCGGTGTTCATGGTTGTAGTAGGTGATGAATCCTTCCATCCAAGTCCTGGCCTCATTCACG
>NZ_AZSA01000294.1 GCF_000520555.1 Arthrobacter sp. Br18
GCCCCGAAGTAGTCCGGTAGTTTCACGTGTTCGTCGGCCAGTTCGCCGAGCCCGGTCGCCTGTGCCAGGCCCATGGCCGGGACCAGCCCGGCAGAAGACACAAGATTCGGATCATCAAAGGCGCTGGAAACAGCGGCCGGTCTATGGAAAACTTGCATCTGCGGGATGCTCCTCTGATCGGTGAAATTGAACTCTAGACAAGTCAAATTTTCCTTGATCAGACGGGCATTTCGCGTTTAAAACGCCGACCCGGCCCAAACCCGACCGGTGGATTCAGGCTAAGACCAAAAAATGAAAGATCAAAAACGGATGACAGCGGACAATTCCAGCCCAGCAGACCCCCACCGCTTCGGTGAGTCAGAGCTCCTGCGGATAATCGTCCGGCACGGTCAGTACCTGCCCGGCACTCAGCCCGTCCACACCCTGGGCAAGGATGGGGGCGAAGCCTCGTGTGCTGGGTGTTTGACTGGATGCCGTCGTATCGAGGTACACGACGTTGTCGTCGTCCACCTCGACGAAGATGAACACGGCGCCCTGGCATTCCTCTACCCGCTCGAACAGGTCAGGGTGGTTCTCATAGTGCTCGGGCAACTCCGGCAGTTCGTTGGAGAACCCGAGCAGGAGCAGGAAGGCGATCACGCTGTTCGAGCGCGAGGAAGTCGTCCTTGATCCGGGCGGGGGCTGCCGGTCATGGCGTGTTTGCTATTTCCCGCCCGAACGCCGGGAAACACCCCTGAGCTCGAAGTTGGGGTGGCCGTTCTCAAGATGGTGGCCTAGGTTGGTGGTTACTGCGGAACTCTTCGCCGGATGGCCGCGGTTCGAGACTCTCCCGGCGGCATTCGAGCAAGGAGGCTCACCGTGGCATATAACGTCGCTCGGAAGCTCATCGCCTCTCACCTGCTAAGCGGGGTGATGACACCGGGGACCGAAATCGGCTTGCGCATCGATCAGACCCTCACCCAGGATGCAACAGGAACTCTTGTCATGCTTGAGTTGGAGGCGCTGGGACTTGATCGTGCGCGCACGGAAGTGTCCGTGCAGTACGTCGACCATAACCTGTTGCAAACCGACAGCAAGAACGCGGAGGACCACGACTTCCTCCGCTCGGCGTGTCAACGGTTCGGCCTGTGGTTCTCGAAGGCCGGAAACGGGGTTTCGCACCCGACGCATATGCAGCGGTTCGGTATCCCGGGCAAGACGATGGTCGGCTCGGACAGCCACACCCCGGCTGCGGGCTCCCTCGGGATGCTGGCCATCGGCGTTGGGGGTATCGAGGTAGCTCTCGCGATCGCCGGCGAACCGCTGTACATCAGGATGCCTGAGATTTGGGGGGTGCGGCTCACCGGCCAGTTGCCGCCGTGGACGAGCGCTAAGGATGTCGTTCTCGAGATGCTGCGCCGTCACGGCGTCAAGGGCGGCATCAATCGGATCGTTGAGTACTACGGACCGGGCCTTTCGACCCTCACCGCGATGGACCGGCATGTGATCGCCAATATGGGCGCCGAATTGGGGGCGACAACCACGGTATTCCCGGCGGACGAACAGGTGCGCGCGTTCCTGCGCTCAGAGCAGCGTGAGGGCGACTTCACCGAACTGCTCGCTGATCCGGATGCCGGATACGACGTGGCCGAGGAGATTGACCTTTCCACCATCGTGCCGCTCATCGCGCTGCCCAGTTCGCCGGGCAACGTCGTGCCGGTGCGGGAGGTCGCCGGCCGACCCGTTGAGCAGGTCGTGATCGGGTCATCCGCGAATCCCGGGCTGCGCGACTTCGCGATCGTCGCCGCAATAGTGAAGGGACGCCAGTCACACCCGGGCGTGTCCTTCGACGTCAACCCGAGCTCTCGGCAGATTCTGCAGGATCTGACCAAAATGGGTGCCACCTTGGATTTGATCAGCGCCGGTGCACGGCTGCACCAGTCCGGCTGCATGGGATGCATCGGCATGGGCCAGGCCCCGGCGAACGGGCGCAACAGCCTGCGCACGATGCCGCGCAACTTTCCAGGCCGCTCAGGAACCAAGGAGGACTCGGTCTACCTGTGCTCGCCGGAGACGGCGGCGGCGGCGGTGCTCACCGGGACGGTCACCGACCCGCGGGACCTGGAAAAGCTGTTCGATCTGGAGTATCCCGCACCCCAGCTGCCTGCGATGTCGATTGTGAACCTTGCCATGCTCGAGGAGCCGTTGCTTCACAAGGAGGCCTCCCAAGTGGCGCTGGTTAAGGGCGAAAACATCTCCTCGTTGCCGGACTTCGAGCCCCTCGCCGATCGTATCGAGGCGCCGGTCATCCTGGTCGTGGGCGACGATGTTTCGACGGATGAGATTCTGCCGGCCGGCGCGCGGGTTCTGCCCTACCGCAGCAACATCCCGAAGCTTGCCGAATTCACGTTCGACCAGATCGACGAAACCTACCCCGCCCGCGCCGCAGAAACCCGCGACACGTCCGGCCACATTGTGGTCGCCGGCGCCAACTACGGGCAGGGTTCCTCGCGGGAACACGCCGCGATCACCCCGCGCTTCCTCGGATTGCGCGCGGTGCTGGCCATCTCATTCGCACGCATCCACTGGCAGAACCTCACAAATTTCGGTGTGCTCGCCATCGAGTTCGCGGATGCGGCCGATCACGACCGTGTTCAGCGGGGCGATGTAGTGGTGCTGGCCGGCATCCGCGAAGCCCTCGCCGCCGGAACCGGGATCACCGTGCACAATAAGACCCGCGATGAGGACTATGCAGCGAGGCATCGCCTCTCGACACGCCAGGTCGACATGCTCCTCGCCGGTGGTCTCATCCCCTGGCTGCGCGAGCGGAGAGCTGGTGGGACCGGCGATCGGGGCTGAGCCGTGCGGTCAGGGTTTTCGGGCAATCCCGCCCTGTTCGAGTCGACGTCACATGAACTGAACTACCCCCGCACCGAGCCGAGCCAAGCCGCGGCATGCGCGGAACAGGGCGTCGTCGGTGGCGCTAAATTCCAGCCACCGCACCGTGGCCAGCAGTGTGGCGATCTTTTTCTCGTACGGCAACCGGTCAAGCTTGGTCGCCGTCTCGTTCCTGCCCTCCTTCGCCAGAGCGATCAACCGCCGCTTAGCCTTGATCCACCGACCCGCTCTTGGTTGTAGAGCATTCTGGGAATCGGCGGCGGTCTCGGTGTTGGGCGCGAGGTAGCCTTCGGCCTTCCTGCCGGTGGTGTTCCACTGGTGTCCTGGTTGAGCCGTTGCCGGGCTTGGTGGATGGGATGGTTACGCTGCGGCAGGCGGTGGGTGGACGCTGGTGGCCAGCTTTTCCCAGTGTGTTTGCCAGGGCCAGGCTTCTGGGAGGTGGAGCCGTATTCTCCGCGCGCTGCGGGCGATCCTGGCGGGGATGTGGATGAGTTTGCGGCGGA
>NZ_AZSA01000295.1 GCF_000520555.1 Arthrobacter sp. Br18
GCTGCTGCTCAAAGGCGCGGAAAAGCTCTCCGATCGGGCCAGGAACCGCCTGGACGTCGTGTTCGCCGTCGATGATCCTACCGGGAAGCTCGAGACGGCGTGGCGAGTGAAAGAAGCTTTGCGCGCACTCCTGGGCGTGGGGTCCCTCGCAGAAGCCGACGCTGCCAAAGCCATCCTCAAGGACCTGGTAGAGAGCGCAGGACAACCAGAGACTACCCGGCTGTTCCGAACAGTCTGCCGATGGTGGGACGAAATTGAAGTCCTCGTCATCACCAGAGCCACCACCGCGAAAGTCGAGGCGAATAACACCGCCATCAAGAACATCAAACGCACCGGACGCGGCTTCGTGAATAGCGCTAACTACAGAACCCGTATTCTATTGAGAAGCGCCGCCAGAACGGCACGCTGATCATCTCCTCAGCAGTGGAAATCACCACGAACCACGGAGAGCCCCCAAACGGCAGCGCAGCTCGTCGTTCGGCCTCCTTCCGGGCGCGGTAATGGCCAGCCCGTGAACGGCCCAACAACGCACACGCTTCGGACACGCCGGTCAGCGAGGCGAGGTCCTCGACCAGCGGGATGATCACCGTTTCGACCGCGCCGGTGGCTCCGCGCTCTCGGAGAGCGTCTCCAAGAGCGCGTGTGCTTTTCCCATCAGATCAAGCGCCGCCTTCGAGCGAGCAAGTTCGGCCTCGGCTTTGTCCGCCCGTGCCCGGAGCTGCTCAATCTCCCGATCGCGTCGGTCACGAGTTGCTGGACCCAAACCCGCCGTCGCACCGGCGTCAGCCGCCTTACGCCACTCGATGATATGAGAGGAATACAGGCCCTCCCGCCGCAGGATCACCCCCCGTCCACCGCGGTCAGCGGCGTCATGCTCTGCCAAAATCCCGGCCTTGTACTCGGCACTGAAACTGCGCCGCTTCGGTCGATCCGCTCGAGGTCCCATACCTCCATCATCGGTGGCCACATCAGCCGTCGTCATAGTCATCGTTGTTCGTCTCGCTTCTCACCCCGTGCAAGGGAAGGAATCAGTGAATGTGTCTCACCCCAGCCTGACGCACAGGGACAGGCGGATACGAAGCTGCCTATCGCCCCGCCAGCAGGTATCAGCTACGTGTTGTGACCCGACCTGGTCCTTCTCTTCTATGGTCCACTTCAAATTGGCCTTCACCATCAACGGCGGCGTTTTTGAGGACTATCTACATACCCGCGGTCCAGAAGGACGTTGTCCTGCGCGTGAAACAGCCGACGGCCCTGACCTTCATCGAACTGCACCCACAACACACTACGGTCCTCGGTGATGGCATCGACATGTCCTGAGACCGGACGACCACTAATGATTTCAACGACAACCCAGTCACCGCTCTTTAGCTCCTGCCAGGACCGGTCGAGGAAAGGATGCGGCGCTACCGGGGTATCACGGGCCCGGCCCCACTCCTGATCTTCTCTGTTGATCCGCATGGACTATCCTCTCCTGCTTCCCAAACCGGAACGGCCCCTGGCTCGGCTCCCAGTATCGCAGCGGAGAATGAATGCCCGGTGAACTACCTTCAGCACGGACGTTGAGCGTTCGTCTGCGGGGTCGCTCAAGCTCAGTGGTTGAAGTCAGGGTAAAGACGTTGCTTATGACTTCGATGAACTGCAGGCCCCGTTAGCCGATCCGTGACCGGGACAGCAGCAGTGACTGTTGAATTCATGATTTTAGGTGACTAGTTTTGCGTAGACGACGTAGTTGTCGTCGAATTCGCCGGTGTCCGGGTCGTAACCGTCGCAGGTGATCAGGCGTAGTTCGGATCCTTCGGTGTTGCCGTACACCGTTTGGGTGGGGAACTCGTCCTTCGAGTATTGTTCGCCGCGGTCGACGGTAAAGGTTGCTGTGGTGCCATCCTCCCGGAGCACATCAATGGTGTCACCGGCCTTGAGTTTGCGGAGGTCCGCGAAGACTCCGGGGCCGCTGTCGGTGGCGTTGACGTGTCCGAGGAGGACCGCGGGTCCGCGTTCACCGGGTGTGGGGGAGTCGTTGTACCAGCTGGCGGGTGCGCCTGGATCACCGGGTGGAACCTCGAGCGAGCCGTTATCGCGCAGCCCGAGGCTGAGTAGCTCCGATCCCGCGCCGATGACGGGAATGCTGAATGATACCGGGTCCGACTCCGGCAGGACCGGCAACAGGGCCGGCGCGGGCGCAGGTGTTCCGGGTGCGGGGGCTGTGGGTGGTTGAGTCGGGGCTGGTACTGCGGGCGTGGACGAAGCGGAGACGGTCGGAGTCGGAGCTGTCGTTCCTTGGCTTTGGGCGGGGGTGTTGGTGGAGCAACCGGTGAGGATTAGAACAGCGACCGCCGCAGAGGCCAGATGGCTTCTGCGACGGTCGCTGGGTGAACTAATCATGTGAGGAATCAGGTCCGATCAGTTCGTGGTGCTTGGAAATTATGCTTTGGCGTTGCTGCGGCGAACCAGGAAGGTTCCGCCGGCTGCTGCTGCCAGGACCAGGCCGCCACCGAGGGCGAGGACGGCGGTGTTGGAACCGGTTTCCTGGGCGACACCGGTGTCGGCGCCACCTTCAGGCATGTCGCCCATCTGTGAGGCTACGAGCACTCCACACAGTGCCGGTGAAGTGGCGCCGAGGGGCAGTTCTGGGGCGATGTCGCTGGGTGAGTTGAAAACTTCCTCGGAGACCCCGGCGGTTGCTGGGTCCAGGCCGTGGACGACGACGACGGCTTTGCCGGCTTCGAGTCCTGCCTGGGTTTCGGCGTTCAGCTGCACATCGTCGCGCTGGATCTGGTAGCTGCCGCCCATGCCAGCCAGCTCGAGGTTCAACCCTCAGCCGGGGTCGTGGCGCCGGAGGTGGTCAGCGTGGTCTGGATTCCGCCGTAGGCGCGTGTGCCGTCGGTGGTGTTGAGGATGCCGTCGCCGTTTTCGTCATCAGCGGTCGTGGGGCATTCGCCGAGGGCTCCGCCGTGGATGTGCTGGACGTGGGGGTACGGTGCGTCCATGAAGGTCTCGGCGAGACCGGAAACCTGCAGCTTCAGCATGGCTTTGTCGCCGGTGACGTCCAGGGTGACGGTGCCTGAACCGGTGGTGCCGTTGAGCTGGCCCAGGGTCGAGGAGTAGGAGCCATCCGCTGCCATTGCCGGCGACGATGCCATGGCCAGGGCGCCGAGGGCGAGGGTGGGAACTGCAAGGAAACGCATTGCCTTGTTCATGAAAGTAATTCCTTCACTGTGCGGTGAACGCGCGTCCCAGATGGACGCGCTCAGGTGGTGATTCGGAGCACTTTCCGGTGCGGATTGGTTTCCCCCAACAACTACCCCGGAACTCCAGCACCCGCAGGTTCGGGGTGCCGATCCTCACTGTAAGCAGAGAACCACTCGGTTGGATAGC
>NZ_AZSA01000296.1 GCF_000520555.1 Arthrobacter sp. Br18
GCATCGTCGAAGCCGTAGGGGCCGGGGTTGACCGGATCAAGGTCGGCGACCGGGTGTCAGTGCCGTTCAACCTCTCGTGCGGTACCTGCCGGAACTGCAACAACGGATACACCTCCGCTTGTCTCCGCGCGAACCCTTCAGGCCACCCAGGAGCCGGATACGGGTACCCGATGATGGGACCCTACTGGGGAGGCCAGGCAGAACTCCTTCGCGTGCCGTGGGCGGATTTCAACCTGCTCAAACTCCCGCAGGGCACCGAGAATGAAGCTGACTTCACGATGCTGTCGGATGTTCTTCCCACCGGCTACCACGGTGCGGAGCTGGCGATGGTTGCTCCGGGCAAATCCGTTGCTGTTTCCCACCGGCTACCACGCTGCGGAGCTGGCGATGGTTGCTCCGGGCAAATCCGTTGCTGTCTTCGGGGCCGGACCGGTTGGTCTGATGGCCGCCCACAGTGCGTTCCTCAAAGGTGCCTCCCAGGTGTTTGTTGTCGATAAGGAACCCGACCGCCTTGCCCTGGCAGAGCAGATCGGGGCCACGGCGATCAACTTCGCTGACACCGACCCGGCTGAAGCGATTCTGGAGGGAACCGATGGTTTCGGTGCCGACTGTGGCATTGAAGCAGTCGGCTACCAGGCACATGACCATACCGGGGAAGAGCACCCCGAAATGGTGCTGGATAACCTGGTGAAAGTCGTCCGGGCGACCGGACATATCGGTGTTCTCGGGGTGTATGTGCCAGAGGATCCTGGAGCCAGCAATGACCTGGCCAAGGAAGGTCGGGTTGCGTTCGCCGACACCGACCCGGCTGAGGCGATTCTGGAAGGCACCGATGGTTTCGGTGCCGACTGCGGCATTGAAGCAGTCGGCTACCAGGCACACGACCACACCGGGGAAGAGCACCCCGAAATGGTGCTGGACAACCTGGTGAAAGTAGTCCGGGCCACCGGGCATATCGGGGTTGTCGGGGTGTACGTGCCCGAGGATCCCGGAGCCAGCAATGACCTCGCCAAGGAAGGCCGGGTTGCGTTCAACTACGGCGCAGCTTTCGCCAAGGGCATCAGCATCGCCGGCGGGCAATGCCCGGTGAAGAGCAGATCGGGGCCACGGCGATCAACTTCGCTGACACCGACCCGGCTGAAGCGATTCTGGAGGGAACCGATGGTTTCGGTGCCGACTGTGGCATTGAAGCAGTCGGCTACCAGGCACATGACCATACCGGGGAAGAGCACCCCGAAATGGTGCTGGATAACCTGGTGAAAGTCGTCCGGGCGACCGGACATATCGGTGTTCTCGGGGTGTATGTGCCAGAGGATCCTGGAGCCAGCAATGACCTGGCCAAGGAAGGTCGGGTTGCGTTCAATTACGGCGCAGCCTTCGCCAAGGGCATCAGCATCGCCGGCGGGCAATGCCCGGTGAAAAAGTACAACCGCGAACTGAGGGATCTGATCATCCGCGGGAAATCTAAGCCCTCATGGATCGTGTCCCACGAGTTGTCCCTCGATGAAGCAGTTGAGGCTTACGCGAGCTTCGACAAGCGCGAAAACGGGTGGACCAAAGTCCTCCTCCACCCCTAAGCCTTGATCCACCGATGAGTTTGGTGTCGGGTCCGGCGTTTTAAACACGAATGCCCGTCTTCTGGGGAAAAATATGGCTTACCACAGTCAGAATTTTCGGCCAGAAGAGGACATTCCGTAGATGCAAGTTTCCCATAAGCCGTCCGCGGTGTCAGTTTCCTTTGACGAGCCGAACCTCGTGTCGGCCGCCGGGCTGCTGCCGGTCATGACATTGGCCCGCGATGCCGGGTTGCAGGAGTTGGCCGATGAATGGCTGTCAGTGCCCACGGACAAGGGCGCGAACGCCGGGCTGAAGGTCGCGTCTCTGGTGGCGGGGATGGTCGCCCGCGCGGACAGCATCGATGACATGGCCTTATTGCGCCACGGCGGAATGGATCGGCTTTTCAACGCCTGCTATGCGCCCTCTACGCTGGGCTCGTTCTTGCGGTCCTTCACCTTCGGGCATGTCCGGCAACTGGACGCGGTCGCCTCGCGCTTCCTGGCAAATCTTGCGGCCCGGGCCCCGTTGCTGGGAGCACTTAAGACCAGTGACTTCGTGTTCGTCGATGTTGACGACACGATCATCGAGGTCCACGGCTACGCCAAACAGGGCTCCGGATACGGTTACTCCGGGGTCCGCGGTCTGAACGCCCTGCTGGGCACCGTCTCTTCCAAGGACACGGCCCCGTTCATCCTGGCCCAGCGCCTGCGTAAGGGAGGAACGAATTCGACCCGCGGAGCCAAACGCCTGTGTCATTTTCATAAGTCGGCTGCACGGAATGTCAGAAGTCACCTGCACCGGGTTCAGTGGCAGCACTCGTAGCAACAAGGGCCCGACAACGGGCACCGCGGAGGTGTCGACCCTGTAGTTGTTGCTATTTGGTGCAGACGACTTCTGAAAATGACAAATTTTGTTGGCGGTCAGCCCCGGAAATAGTGGAGCGGTGGAGGATCCGCAAGTGACGCCTTCAGGGCGAGCCTCAGTGGCCGCTGTAGAACGTCGGGGGTGGGAGCATTGAAACGACCCTGTTTCTGTGCGAGGAGGCCGCCCATGGCAAGCGATGACGTTCTTCTTATGTTCTGTCTGATGAAATTCGACGAGCTAACACAACTCGTAGTCGGGCTGGACGATGAGCTGGCTAACACTGCGCCCGACGTCCCGGAGGCTAACTCTCCGGTGGCCATTCTCGTCCACTGTTGCGGCATGATGCGTCGCTGGTCCGGTAGCGTTAATCCTGGCCTGGCGCTCCCGCGGGATCGGGAGGCGGAGTTTACGGCCCGGCTGGCCGTCACTGACGCCGCGATGCTGGCGCGTGAAACACGCTCGACATTCGCCGACGACATACAAAACACCGAGATGGATCTGGCACCGGTGGCCGTACCGCCATCATGGGAAGCATTTTGGACCGCTACCTGCCGCGGAGTCCTGTTTCACGTGTTCGAGGAGTTGTGCCAGCATCTAGGGCAAGCAGAAATCACCCGAGACCTGCTCACCGCAAGCAACACGCATTGGCATGGGACGGCCACTGACGCATATTGACAAAACCGATGGAGCCCGCCGTCCCGCAAACGGATCCTCCACCGCTCCACTATTTCCGGAAGCATTTAAAGAGATTAGCCGCGCAGATGTCGTGGTCAGTCCGGAGGGGCCGGGGTGACCGAGTTGATTCGTCATCCATCAAACGGGCGTAGTGTGCCTTGTACCTTTTGCTCTGGTTCTGGTCCACACGAAGGGACTGTACGGGCGGGCATCGACAACCCGCGCTCCGGGTTCCTGTTGGTGGTTTTGCGGGTTAT
>NZ_AZSA01000297.1 GCF_000520555.1 Arthrobacter sp. Br18
GCCCTAGGGGTTAAGCCGCACGAGGCCCAGATCAAAAAAAGGTATCTGGGTCATCTCCGGCCGGGTGACTCCCATCCGCATCCGACAGCTCACCCCGCAGGCATTGGGAGAGGCTATTCACACATGTCCGAAATTTTCCATGCACCGCGCCACCGCTCCACCCCGACTCTCGCCCGCGGGCTGAAGTCTGCGTCGAAAGCCGTAAATACTCATGCCGGGGCTGTGGGCCGTCCCGCTGCCGCTCTCGCGGCGGCGTCGGCACTGATGCTCGGCGTCGGCGCCTCCGCCCAAGCCTCGGCCAGTGCCGAACCGGCTGCGGCTGCCGCTGCCAGCACTCCTGCGCCAGCCCCTGCCGCCAGTGCCGCACCCGAAGCTGTGGCCGGCGCCACGAACCACACGGTCCAGCCCGGTGACACGCTAAATGCAATCGCCACCCAGTATGGAGTGGGCCTGCAGAACGTGTTCTCGCAGAACGGCCTGGGCGCCAGCTCGATCATCTACCCCGGAGACAGCATCATCGTCTCAGGGTCAGGGAATTCCGTAGCCCCGGCCCCAGGCAGCACCGTTCCTGCGGCCTCGGACCCAGCCGTGCCGGCTGTTGCCGCGTCGCCCGTGAACCTGGCCAGCTCGGCAGTGACAGAGATCCCGGGGACCTCCACCAACTCAGCTGTCCTCGCCTCCGCGCAATCCCAGTTGGGAGCGGGCCAGGACTGCACCATTTTGGGTGAGCAGGCGCTGAAGGCCGCCGGTGTCAGCGGAGTCGGGGATGAATCCCCGGCCGGTCTGATGGAATTCGCGACTCCGGTCTCGAACCCTCAGCCGGGCGACTTCATCTACTACCAGGACGGAGGCGCCGGAGTTCCGCACAACGCCGTCTACATCGGAGACGGCAAAGCAATCCACAGCGGCTTCAACGGCGGCCAGACCGTCGTCAACAGCGCCGACATCGGATCAGGACCCTCCTACTACCGCGTCAACGCCTAAAGCCCGACCCCACAACTGAACAGCACGACCTGACAAGTGCCCGGCCGGGGAGACCCGCCCGGGCACTTCTGTCGTAGAGGCTTAGTCAGCACGGCCTTTCATTTGGCTACGTTCAGAGTTCGTCGAAGCCGGCCCGTTTTTCCGCTACACGGGGCCGAGTCACTGGAGATGCCGCGGTGGGCAGGCATCCCCATTTCATCGGCCAGTTCATTTGAAAGTGTCCGTTTGGCCAGACAGACCCACATTTTGCAGAGGAAATCTCAGGGAGGGGCAGACTTGCGCAGGATCTCTCGGAACCAGCCTGCACTGGTGGTAGACGTGTTACTTTTGGGAAGAAAGTTACGGTTGTGTTTGATCTTCTCCTTTCCACGACTTCCTGAAATGAAAGGTGGCCCGCGTGCTGCCAGCTGTGCCCCGTTTCCTCACCGCCACTCTCATGTCATCCCTGGTACTCGCCGGCATGGCGCCTGCAGCGTCCGCTGCGCCACTCGTCGTGCCGGAGGTGGCAGAACCCGGGACGGCGCAGGCCGGGGCGGGCGGGGCTGCCCAATATGTGGTCCGGTACGCTCCAGGTACTGACGTTTCAGCCGCTGCCCGGGCTTTGCGGGGTAAGGGGATCGGGGTGGGGCGGGAGTTTTCCCAGGCGGTGCGTGCTGCCGTGGTCACCGCGACGCCGGCCGAGGCTGACGCTCTGGCGGATTCACCGCAGGTGGAAGCCGTCGAACGTGACACGGTGATGAGTATTTCGGCGACCCAGCAGCCGGCACCGTGGGGGCTGGACCGCATCGACCAGCGCACCTTGCCCCTGTCCGGTTCCTACACCACCGCGGCGGACGGGGCCGGGGTCAGCTCCTACGTGGTGGACACCGGCATCCTCAGTTCCCACACGGACTTCGGCAGCCGGGTTGAACAGGGATGGTCCGCAGTCTCCGACGGCCGGGGCACCAGTGACTGCAACGGGCACGGCACCCATGTCGCCGGCACCATCGCGGGCACGACCTACGGTGTGGCCAAAGCCGCGACCCTTGTCCCGGTGCGGGTCTTCGGTTGCACCGGCTCGGGTTACACCTCTGATGTGATCGCCGGCTTGGACTGGATTGCCGGCCACCACACCGCAGGAGCCCCGGCTGTTGTCAATCTCAGCCTGGGCGGTGCCTCAAGCTCCACGGTGGATGCGGCACTCCAGGGCGTCATCGATGACGGCGTTACCGCCGTTGCGTCGGCAGGGAACTCTGCCGCCGACGCCTGCACAGCGTCTCCAGCAAGGCTGCCTGCAGCCTTGACCGTGGCAGCGAGCGATTCATCAGACCGGCAGGCCAATTTTTCGAACGTCGGAACCTGCGTCGATCTTTACGCCCCTGGTGTGGACATCCTGTCGGCGTCGTCGACCTCCACTACAGCGACGGCGACCCTGTCAGGGACCTCAATGGCTGCCCCGCATGCAGCCGGCGCGGCAGCGCTCCTGCTCTCCCAGCAGCCCTCGCTCACCCCCGCACAAGTCACGGCATCGCTCAACAATGCTGCTACTACCGGCGTTGTGTCCTCGACCAGTGCCAGAACCCCGAACAGGCTCCTCTACACAGTCGCACCCGCGGCATCCGCGGCACCTGTTGAGACTGTGGTGAAGCCCCGGCCGCACCGAACAAGGTAAAAGCGCCGCCGCGGGCAGCAACTCCGCGTGGCGGTCCTGGACCACGGGCAGCGATGGCGGCTCGAGCGGCGTGCCCCGTCGTGCAGCTTTGAAAACAGTGGAAGGTGTGCCGTTACGTGACACGTCAACGGACGCACATCGATGAGTGGTTCAGTCGCCCGAAAAGGCTCGCCGGACTTTCAGGTGGGCCTTTTCGCCGCCCGCCTGCAGTACCCGCTTTGTTCTCAGTTTCCCGTGAAAGACTCGATTCATGTCACTTCACTACCCGTACGAACAAGAACCCGCCCCGGGGCAAGCCGAGCTGAAGTCACTGGAAGTAGTGAGGGAATCGCTTGCGGCGGACGTGGTGGAAATCCTCTCTGCCGTGACAGAAACAACAAATGGCGACCCGAACGGCCGCTCCATAGAGCACATCAGCTCCAGTGCAGGTGACCGCCAGACACTCCTGCGCGCGGCAGTCGTCGACCTCGAGGCACTCGACAAACGCCTCCATCACGCGCGGCACCTAGGGCGTGTCTCCTAATTCCTTGAGCCAGATGGTGATGGCGCGGAGAACGACTCCGCCGCGGTAGGTCAGAGCGAGTTTG